>JALHNT010000065.1:0-34123 GCA_022843385.1 Anaerolineae bacterium
TAGCCCCAAGTTTGCGAAGTCGGCGATGCCTATGATGTGTGCTTCCATTCATCCTCCTGATGCTATTCGTTTTTTATATTATACACGATAATAAAACAGATTGGCGCTGCCAGTCGAATGCTCACGCCGTCGTGATTCGTTTCGATGAATGTTGATACTATTTAATCCTCTTTAGACATTTGTCCACAATTTGAGCCGATGACATTGACAGAATAGAATACTTGTTCTATATTTGATCCTGCTCATCTTTCCGATTTGAAGCCGCTTGATGGCAGGGTGTCTACCGCCCTGCCATCAGCAACAGCGTAACCAGAATCCCCGTTAAGACCACACAAGCCCCGATCACAACCTGCCAGGAGACCTCAATATGCGACACGATCCCCACCCACAGCTTATTTATGATTTTATTGTTACCTATTGGAAAGAATGTGGCTATGCACCCACAATGGAAGAAATCGCCGAAGACGTTGGCTTGGCCTATGTCACGACACGAGAATATCTCGTTCAGTTAAAGGCCTGGGGCGTGATTGATTGGACACCTCAGACCATCCGCACGATTCATATTGCTGGTGAATATCAAAATGGTTGACGGTGAACCGCTGGCAGCGGGATGCCCAGCCGTTGCCGCGCTGGACGGTAGCGCTCATTGTATTGGCTTTTGTGCTATTTGTGCTGAGAGCAGCGGGCGTTATTTAAGCCCGGCCACCAACGCCGCGAAATGCTTGATTTCATCCTGCTCTAACGAGCGTTTGCTCTCAACATAGATGTTGGGGTTACTCTGATAACTCTCCCCAACGCGGAACTGCACCAACTTCCAGCGAAATGTGTAAACAATCTCGAATTCAGCCCCGATTGGTAGGCTGTTAATGTTTCCTGGGCTGACCCCATAATAAAACAGCCATGAATCGCCATTCATCTGCTGAACACCATCATAGGAGTGATTGCTCGATACCGTTGCCATAAGCTGTCCCTTTTTATCGTATCCACAAATTCTATAAACTGCCGCAGGGTCAGCAACAGCAAAACAGTCAGATTTATATAGGCCGTTCGGCTCTATCGTCCAAATGGATGAGCGCTAAAATTAAATTGTGGCAGGATATTCGTATTGTGCGTGGCTGGGCAGGTACGCACAACTTCTCGTTTAGACCTGCTATAACAGGTTATTTCCTGACGCCCAGCCAAGAAGGTTAGCTTGGTTTCGGAGCGAATAGGAATGGGGATTATGGAGGATACAGTGGAGCGCTGTTACAAATCCCCTATGCAGCATCTTTTCGCCCACTGTATCATTCCAAGCAGTCAGACAAATTTAGCAGAACGGTCAATTTTATTTAGGTACTTCGGCACTCGTATCGAATACAAATATCGCTATGGTTAAGATGTGGCGGGGCGTTTTTATTCATTTCCCCCCTTCAAAAATGATTAACCTTTTTGTCTCCGCCACTTCCTTATCCCCCTCGCCCGGTCAGGACAACGGTAATACCAGCCGTAACTTACTCAGCAGAATGTTTAGGCAGCAGCGGATTGGATTTCGTGAGAGGTTCGTCCAGTAAGGGTGCTACATGACGCGGTGCGGGCGCATCTAACTGTTGATCCAGGTATTCAAAAGGGAGTCTTGTATTCGTTTCAATGTTGATAAACAGACGGAATAGCTTGATGAAAGCCAATAGACCAGCAGCAGCGACCAATCCGCCTATCGCTAACGCAATCCCTTGACCGACCATGAGATCGCCGCTAATAACCTCGTACTGCCCTCCGACCATTTCAAAAGATTTGGCACGGGTGATAGAAAGCAGGCCACCACCGATAAACCCGCCGATACCCGCCTGGATTGCCAGAATTAGAAAAATATCCGAGATAAGCCGTAAAGCCTTGTATTTCATCGAATGCCCCCGTGCATGTCCACGTTTTTAATTTTCAGTCTATATAACGATTCATTACAGGGACATAAATTGCGACACCTTATGCCCAGCCAGCGTCACCAAAACGGCCACCTTTGATTAGGTGGATCGGCTCTGCTGTCAAATGTGACTGACGCTATGGTTAAGATGTGGCGGGGCAATGTCTCACTTATCCGCAAGGCCAGTAATCCTTGTTGCCCCGCCATTGCTTATGCCCTCGACATCCGGCCAGCAAGGTTTAGCCATCTTGAGCGCTGGCTTTGGCAATTAAGACGTAAGCGGCTTCAAGTGTGGAAACGACGTGGCCGCGCTCTCGGAATTGATTGGACAGCTTGAAAAAGATAGTGTTAAGCATGGCGAGATAACGGTTGGAGGTCACGAGGATCGCCAATCCGGTATTAGCTGGTACGGTGGGTACAATGCGGCTAAGTTGGCTAAGGATATTTCCCTGGGGGAAGGTAGGATTGTCGGATAACACAACGAGGTGAACGGTGTGTGGGACACTGTTTATGTGGCTGATGGCGGTATTCCAGCCAGTGAAAAACTCCTGCCAAGTCTAGGGCCAGGTAAACTCCGCCTTGAGAACGGTTTGTTCTGCATTATCCCATCCCAGCGTGAAGCCCATCGTTTGCTTTCCTGCCAACGGTCAAGTCACGAATGATCGCCTGGAAGCCTGTTCGACAGTCATCTAGCGCGTCTATTCAGCCGGAGTGTGATTACAAATTCATTCATACGGCCACGCGGTGAACGGCCTCGATCAATGCTTCCAGCGTGAAAGGTCTTGGGAGAAAGGATGCGCCTCTTGCTATGACTGCATCAATCACGGCTGCTTCCGTATGCACACTGGAAATGATGACAGGAATATTTGGGTAGCAGATAGTCAGTTCATCCAGAAGCCGAAACCCATCCATTTTCGGCATTCGGATGTCGCTGACAATGGCATCAAAGTGGGCATCGTGCGCCAGGATATGGAGGGCTGCTAGCCCATCATCGGTACTGACCGATTCATAACCTGACTTTTGCAAGGCATTGGAGAGCAGCAAACAGCTGAATGAGTCATCATCGACAATCAGGATACGCGGCATTCTATTTCTTTCTCCATGAATAATCCCTACCCTACCCTAGTCCGGCTCTTACCGCGTACGCAAATTTTCGCATGTTACAACGTTGGTATTTGTAACGTGGGCGGTTACTGACTTTTTAGGCAGGTCAGCACTCTCCTGCCTGATTAGCTGAATAAAGCGGAGATACCTATAGCCGCTCGGATTACGTAATCTCCAGATCGCGAATCGCCTGCTCAATAATTCAGGATCGTCAGGTATGGGTTGCCAATGGCGACCTGAGCGCGTGTGCGGCTGGCAAACAGGTGCGGGCTGCTGGGCTGGTGGTTGCGCATCAAGCGCCGCCAACGGCGAAGGGCTATCGCTTCTTGACATTCGAGGACGAGTTTGGCTTCATCAATGTCATCGTGCGCCCGAAGGTCTACGCACAATTTCGGCGAGTCGTTCGTGAGCAGCCGCTTCTGCTGGTGATCGGCGTAGTGCAGCATGAAGGTGGCATACTGCTGAGCAATTGCGTCCTCGGGGATAATTCGTGATATGAGCGAGCTTCGAATAGCGGTTTTCATCCCCTGCCCCACCACGAAGACTTAATGAAATAGAGGCTCTCATGACTGATTAAACAGGATATTTCGTGCTAGACTTAGAGTGCGTAAATGAGTGTTTTAGTACATCAAGTGGAGCGAAGTCCATGCCTGCGGAAAATCTCGAAAACGCGCTTGTCCCCGTCGATCCCGATTACCTCCACTACCGGGACAGCCTGCTGCTGACCGTCGCCACCAGCAGCTGTATGATTCTTCTGCATTAGACCCAGAAATGATTCAGTGACATCGTGACCAGGTAAAATCTCCTCACCAATCAAGTAGATGGGAGGAGAAATGATGGAAAGTCTGTGGGAGTTTGAACGCATGAGGCTGTTTGAGCTTATTCGCGATCATCCCGACTGGTCAACCAGCCACTTGGCCGAGGCCATCGGCCACAGCCTGAGTTGGGTCAAGAAATGGCGCAAACGCTTCCGCCAAGCCCAACAAGCGAGTCTAGCGCTGTTCCAGAGCCAATCCCGCGCCCCTAAAACCCGTTCCAAATCACTCATGCCTCTCGTCCGAAATGCTATTTTGAGCTTGCGTGACCAACTCAAAGACGTTTATCGGCGGGTCGTCGGCCCAAAAACGATCCTCTATCATCTCCATCGTGACCCCATCGTGAGACAACACGCTGTCTTTATCCCGCGTTCCGGTTGCACCATCTGGCGAGTCTTGAAGGACGGTGGGCGCATCCCTGTTCGTGTCCATGAGCATCACCCCGTCGAACGTCCAGCTCCGATGGAACACTGGGAAATGGACTTCGGACAGTTAGCCGACCAGATCGAGTTCTTCACGGTGGTGGATCGCGGCACATCCATCCTGGTGGATACCCAAACGGATCAGCACTACAACGCTGAAACCGCGCTTTTAGCAGTGGCGCAGTTGCTGCTCCTCAATGGACTGCCCAAGCAATTGCGTTTTGACCGTGACAGCCGCTTTCTCAGCAGTTGGGCGATGGATGGCTACCCCTCACCGCTGTTGCGTTTCTTGCTGTGTCTGGGGATACAGCCAGATCCCACGCCACCGCGTCGCCCCGATCTGAAACCATTTGTTGAACGCTGTATTCGCACCCTCAAGTACGAATGTCTGTGGGAGCAGCGGCCAGAAAATCCGACCCAGGCCGATGAAATGCTGCGCGAGTATCGCTACTTCTACAACCACCACCGCGCCAACCAATCCTCGGCTTGTCAGAACCGACCTCCGTATGAAGCTTTTCCCATGCTACCGGACAGCCTCACGCTCCCTGAAACTGTCGATCCCGATGCCTGGTTGGAGCAGTATCATCGCCGGTTGTTCAAGCGGCGCGTTGGATCGAATGGCATCGTCTCGATTGACCGGCACAGTTATTATGTTGGAAGTGCCTATGCCGGAGAGCGAGTAGCCTTTCAACTGGATGCCCAGCGGCGACAGTTCCTCGCCCTCCATCGTGGACAGGTGGTTAAAGCGTTTGAAATCCAGGGTTTGTATGGGCTGCCGATGGCATTTGCCGCTTATCTGAATACGATGTTGGAGGAAGCCCGTTCGATTGATCGTCAGCAACAATTGAAAAAAGCCAGCTAAACCCCGCCGATCCGCCGCTTAGGGCCTTCGCCGATACCTCACGCCTCCATTCGGTCACGATGTCCGTAAATCGTTTCTGGGTCTAATGCAGAAGAATCATACAACGTTCGCCAGAGCAAATTCTGAGATGGGAACGACAGTTAGACTCGCAAGGGATATTTGCCGAGTAGGGAAGAGGAGGTTAATGCGTCGGGGCAGCCTCGACTATGTGCAGATCAGACTCGAATCGGATAACGTTATCGTCGCGCTGGTGGAGAAAACATAATCCTAAATTTGAGAATGTACACTATCCATGACTTTGTCAATTAGTACCAATCGTTAATCGTTGACCGGGTAACGCATCCGGTTAAGCTGGCCTGTCTCCTGGGGCGTGAACCCGCGTGATACACAGCACTGGTAGGCGTAGTCGATTAAATCCTGCGGCGTCTGCCACGCGGGCCAGACTTTCGCCGTGCCGTCCTCGCTGACCGTGACGATCATCGTGCCGTCCGGCGACCACGCCGCATCCCAGACGAACATATCATGCCCGTGCAGGGTCAGCAGTTCGTCGCCTGTCGCTGCGTCCCACACTTTCGCGGTGTTGTCCGTGCTTGCGCTCAGAATACGTGTGCCGTTCGGCGACCAATCCGCCCGCCGCACCGTATTGGTATGTCCCACTAGCGAGCGCATCGCGTTGCTGGGCATCGACAAATCCCAGATCAGGACAGCATTATTGTCTCCCGTTTCAGGCGAACCGAATGATTGGAATGTGGCTGTAAGAGCATACCGTCCATCCGCTGACCAGGCCACTCCCCGCCCAGCGCTCGGCAATAAAAAGAGTTGCTCGCCAGTAGTGGCGCTGAACACAAACTGGGCATTGCCGCCGGATACCAGCAGTTGCGTGCCATCCGGCGACCATATTGCCATTGGGTACGTGGATGCGGATAAGGCATCCTCGGATGGAACAAATATCTCAAGATTGTGGGCTTTGCCGTTTTCCGGCTCCACTTCCCAAACCTGTAGTGATGGAATGGTTCGGCTTACCGTCAGGATGCGCGTGCCGTCCGGCGACCAGTCAGAGTAATCCACCCAATCATCAAAATCGTCTAATCGAATTTTTTCCTCGCCCGTTTCTGCATCCCACACCCGCACGGTATTGTCGAAACTGCCTGTCAGAATCCAGCGGCCATCCGGCGACCAGTTGGCGGTGCTGACGCTGTTCCGATGGTGCAGCATCAGCCGGATTTCGCCTGTGCGCGGGTTCCACACCTGAGCGGTACCATCGCTGCCAGCCGTGACCACCCACTGGCTGTCCGGCGACCAATCCACATCGTTGACTCCGCGAACCGAGTTAGCCTGACCGTAAAACGTGCGTAATTCGATGCCGACCTGTGCTGACCATGCGCTCACGCCAAAATCATCGTCAACCGTGAGGATGAAGCTGCTGTCTGGCGACCAGCGTGGGTAACGCTGCGCGCCTGGCAGGATGGTTAACTGGCTGCCGCTGTTCGCATCCCAGATACGCACCGTCTCATCAAAACCGGACTCCGAGCCGCTGCCCGTGACGATATACTGACCATCTGGCGACCAATCCACGTCGAAAATATCGTCGCTGTGGCCGACAAGCCGGTATAATTCTTTTCCGGTGTCAGCATCCCACACATACCCTGTATCATCCATGCCGCCTGTGACGATGCGCGTCCCATCTGGCGACCAGTCCAGCCCATAAGTCTCGAACACAGTGTCGGACTCAAAAGTCAGCCGTTCTTTGCCTGTTTCTGCGTCCCATACCATGACAACAGAGAGAGAATCGGAGTTCCGTTCGACGCTGGCGATAGATTGGCCGTCCGGCGACCAGATCGCCTCTTTGCCCGGCCCATGTGCCACTTGCTCGCCCGTCTCGACATCCCAGATGACAATGCCGCCCGTAGAACCCCCGGTAAGAACGCGCGTCCCATCCGGCGACCACTTCACATTATTCGCGGTGCCGAAATTGCCGTCGAGTTTCAGCTGTTCATCGCCCGTCTGTGCATCGCGCACCATCGCGAACCCGGCATCCGTCACCGTCACCATCTGTTTGCCATCCGGCGACCACTCTACGCCGCGCACCAGCGATTCTTCCGTCCATCGCAGGAGTTCATTGCCTGAAAGTGCATCCCATACAAACACGTTGCCATCTAAGTCGCCAGCGGCGAAACGTGTACCGTCCGGCGACCACGCATCGGAGATGAACCCGTCATCGCGCGGCTGTACCAGCAGGCGTGGTCGCATGTTCTGGACGGCCAATCCCAGCGCGGTTTCGGCCTGAGTGGTATACACGCTGTTTTCCAGGGCATCCAGCGCCAGCAGCACGGCGAATTCCGGCGAACGTTCCAGCTCCAACTGTGACCGTGCCGCCAGTGCTGCCGACAGCGATACGTCGCTCGAATATTCGGCGGTCAGGCGCAGGGAAACGGCTGTTGCGCGTTCGTTTTCTGCCAGCAGGGCATTGGCCTCACTGATCGCCGCGTTATTTTCCGCTGCCTCTCGGTTTTCTTCGGACTGCCTGTAGAGCAGGAACGACAGCAGTGCCAGCCCTATCGATACGATCAGCGCCACGCTCACGCCAGCCAGCAGCGTGCGCTGGCGGCGGCTTTCCGCCCGGCGGCTCACGGTGATATATTCGATGTGCATTGGGGCAGGTTCAGGCTGCTTGTCTCTGCTTGTGGTCAACCAGGCTTCCGCTTCACTCAGATCACCGCCGCGCAGCAGCAAGCTGTCATCCCTGTTCTTCGTGTCCCATTCGATAGCGCGTACCAGCAGCCGTGTATGCGCCCGCACGTATGCAAGATCCGTCTCAAGTGCGCTGACAAGCGCCTTAAAAGCGGTCTCATAATCGTCGGTTGGGCGAATAAAAATCCAGTTGTGGGTGCTAATAGCCGGATGAGTGGGCTGCGCCTCACTTAACTCGCGGTACAGCACCGGAATAAAGCGTTTTTTGTTGGCGAAAGCGTGCTCGACTTCTTTATTGCACACTTCCGACTGCACAAAATCCGGGCTGAGGATACACACAAAAGTATCGGCGGACTCGATACCTGTGCAGATTTCTTTCCACCAGTCTGCTGTAAGTGGAATATCTTCCCAATCAACCCAAACATCGCTCTTCAGCGCGGCCAGTGACTGGTGCAGCCGCTGCACAAATTCTTTGTCTCTGCGCGAATAAGAGATAAATACGTCGGGCATGATTCACCACCTTAGAATCAAGTGAAACGCCGATCAACAGCCTGAACAACTGCTCCCGCCACACGATGCCGCACTGCTCTTGATTGAGTTCTTAATACTCATCGGCATGGTTGCCAGCTCGTCTAGCCGGTTTACCGAGTGCATCAGATCACCCCATAAGAAGTATAATATAAAAAACGAATAGCATCAGGAGGATGAATGGAAGCACACATCATAGGCATCGCCGACTTCGCAAACTTGGGACTAAATGGCACCATCAACATTATAGGAATGTTTAACCGCCTCTTCTCCAAAGAATTTCCTGCCATTCGCTCACCAGCCTATCTACCGACCCGAATCACATCCGGATGGGACGAGCCAGATCGAGAGTACCTGGTCTCAATCGTCTTACTGGGTAAAGATGGAGTTGAAAACTGGAGAAGTGATAGCCAAATATCGCTGAGTCGGGCAGCCCAAATTTACCCTATTTTTACGACGAACACGCTTGTTTTTTCTCATCCAGGGCTATATGAGTTCCGGCTGTTAATTAACGGCGAGAGCAAAAGCAGTTTGGCGTTAGAAGTCGTTACGATAGAAGAGGATAACGCATGAAGCGATATTGGATGTCGTGCTGTTTGTTTCTAGCGTGTTGGAAATACCAATTTCACGCGCCAACGGTGGCACATCATCTCTGCATCGCTTATAAACGATAACGTTATCACGACACATCGTAACCGACGTTCAGCCAATTTACGTGAAATTCACGCCACCTTGATTGACAAACGTCCCGAAAAGCGCAAAGATATAAGTAGAAGGCTCAAGTTGTAGAAAGGCAAACCGACTTGATCGATTTGATCGAACAACTGCATAAGTCTTTGGAGAATGCTGTTGCATAAACAGATGTCAACGCCCAGATGGGCGCTTGGTAAAGCAAAACCCAAACATCACAATCGCGCTGGTTGAACTGGCGCGATTGCCATTTCAGGCTGGTTTGTACAAGCGTTGGTTGCTGACAAAGCCCCATCTACGATCCTGTCGATTAAATCGCCCATCCCCTCATTGGCAATCTTGGCCGCCTCGACATAGCGGCGTGGCATCACCCATAACTCAACTTCAGCTTCTTGCGCAGCTCATCGACCTCGACACCCTGCGCGTAACCCAGCGTCGTCTCAGCCCGGGCGTGTCCGGCGACGGCCTGGGCGCTGCGCTTGGCGGCCTGTCTGGAATATGTTCGTGAAGGCGATACCTTGGTTGTTACACGGCTAGATCGCCTGGCACGCTCCACGCTCCATCTTTGCCAGATCGCCGATGCCTTAGCGCGCAAAGGCGTTCAGCTTCAGGTCATTGACCAGAACATTGACACCAGTGATGCAACCGGACGATTGCTGTTCAATATGCTCGGCGCCATTGCCCAATTTGAGACTGAGATTCGGGCTGAACGTCAGATGGATGGTATCCACAAAGCCAAAGCCAGCGGGATTCAATTCGGGGCCAGACCGAAATTGACGGCTGAACAGATTGCTAATCTGCGCCAACGCCGTCTACAGGGAGATTTGGTTCGAGTTTTGATGCGCGATTTCAACATCTCAAAAGCGACTGTTTATCGCTACCTCAGCCACGATCACCCCTTTGAAAGTAGGTGATTATACCTTTTCGGGGGAATATGCAGAAAACCCCAACATGTCATTATCATCCACTACCAGGATTGTCGATCCTTTTGCCATTAGGAACACCCTTTCAATTCTTGTCCAACGCAGGCGTATTTCCAAAGACAGCTAGCGAGTGTCCGACCTTATTCGGCGACGGCCAAGCGCTAACCACTTGTCGCTATATTCTGAACCAAGCGATCAAAAAGTTCGCGCGTTTGCTGGAAGCTCACCGGTTTGACCAGCACCAGATCGGCACGGTCGTCCAATCCGTTGGCGGCATGCGGGTTGGCTGTGACCACCACTACCTTAGTGGCGGTCAACCTGGGATCGGCTTTGATATGGGTAAGAATTTCCAACCCTGAGACATAGGGCAGGTTGATATCCAGCAACACGATGTCAGGCACGATTTCGCCCAGACGATCCAGTGCCCGCTGGCCGTCGCGCACAATCTCGGTCTCCAGACCAACACTGGTCAGGATATATTTGAAGATGTCGGAGAGCTCCGGGTCATCTTCAACGATCAACGATAAGTAGGCGGCCATTGCTCTTCGCTCCTTGTTCGACTTCTTTGAGGGGTAAGGTAACCGTAAAGGTGCTGCCGACACCCATCTCACTGGTCACTGTCACTTGACCATCCATCAAATCCACCAGCTCCTTGACGATGGACAATCCCAAGCCAACACCTTGCGTTTGTTGGCGGGTGCTAGACCCATCCACCTGGTAGAAAGCCTCAAACAGCCGCTGCTGGGCATCCTTTGGGATACCGGGGCCGGTATCGCTCACGTGGATAGCCCACAAATGATCTTGCGGGCGATTGACTTCTACTCGCACTTCGCCTTGATCGGTGAACTTGACGGCATTCCCGACCAGGTTGTAGATGATTTGCTGCAAGCGTTCCGGATCGCCATGCATTTGTTCGGGCAACAGCTGACCCCCTGTGATGTTCAGGGTCAGCCCCTTCTTCTCCGCAAGGGGTGTCAGCGAGCTTTCAACATCACGCATCAGCGCGGCTGGAGAAAAGTCCCGGCTGCGCAGGGCCAGCTTGCCCGCTTCGAGCTGAGACATATCCAGTAGGTTGTTCACAAAATACAGTAACTGCTGGGAACTCGAGAGAATGCTCTGGATTAGATCGTTCTGACGTTCGGTAACCTCACCAAACATGCCACTTTCAAGCATCTCGGCGCGCAGCATGATCACAGTGAGCGGGGTGCGGGCATCGTGGCTGACGTTGGAAAGCACTTGCGACTTGAACTTCAATGCCACTTTCAGATCGTCCTGGGCTTTCGCCAATGCCGCTAACATCTGGTTCATGGCCCCAGCAAAGTTCGCCAACTCATCCTTGCCAGGCATCGTGATCCGCTTCGAGAAATCCGCGTCGCGGCGAATAGCGTTGACCACCTCGTTCAGGCTGGAAATCCGCGCCAGGACGAACCTGTCCAGCAGGATCAACATCAGGATCATGAAGACCAGCCCGACGATCATCAGCGAGCCGAGGAAGTACTGCAAACTGATCTCACCCTGGGCCAAAATGTTGCGGGGCATATCCACCCGCCAGATCAGGGCTGGGTTGCCCTCCAGGTCGGGGATGGTAGCATAGCCAGCGATCGTGTTGGCATCCAGTTTCTGGATGAAGGTCGATGTTTTATCCAGCGCGGTCACTGCTGCCTGGAAGTCCGCCGGGATGGCGGGATCGGCGATCCGATATACAGCCAAAGACATCGTCAACTGATCCGATAACGCCTGCACGGCAGTGGCATCCAGAAAGCGTCCCATCACCATCGTTCCCTGGGTTGGTCCTTCTATCTGACTCGTCAAAATGGTCCGTGAGGCCACCAGCATGGGGCCATCGTCCAGCATGATAATCCCGGTGACCGAACTCTGCCGGTCTTCGGTGTGCTGCAATAAGGGGCTATCCAACTGAAGGTATGTCTCTAGTCCTCCAGGCAGATCGACTTCTTCCCCGGTCTCCAGATCGACCGCCTGACCGTAGACCATCTTCGCAGTTGTATCTACGTAGAATATGAGATTAAGCCCTAGGTTGGTACATTCTCATATCCTATTTTAACTCATTTTTCGACATTTTTGGGTCGAATCTCGTCCATCCCGGCCATATGAACATCGCTAATCACGGCCGCAAAACGAGGATCAGTCCCTAAGATGGCAAGCGCCTCTTCACCATCGGCAGCCTCAACCGTCTCATACCCAATAGATTTGAGTACGACATTCACCAATATGCGCAGACCTTGCTCATCATCGACGATCAATACGCGGGTCATAACCAACCTAGCTGATTGGGTAGTATCCTACCGACTGACGATCAAACCTTCGCCTGTGATGCGCGCCAGTCTCGTTTGTAGTAGACGGCAATCATCTGGGCGTACAGTTGACGAAGCTGGTAGTGCAGCATCAGATACGTGGCAACCGTGGTGAAATTCTTCGTTTCTCCATCCCACATATCTAACAGCTCACACCATTCTTTCCAAGATTTCCCCGTCTGTGGCTGCAGGTCTTCGCTAATGGCTCGGGCATTTAGACGGTTCATCTGTGCATCTCCTCAACTTTTTTATACAACCGCTTGAGTTTCACAAGGGGGCTACGTCACCACTACTGAGTTATCGCCACCAAAGGGGTTGGTGTGGTATTGATCGGCGTTCCAATCATTGTGCCACTCCTCTCCATTGACCAGGTAGCGAAATTGATAGGCTCGTTCCTTTTCCAAGTCGAGTGCGACTGAAAAACGGCCATCTTTAAATTTTCGCATCGGTGTCGCTGTCTCGCTCCACGCATTGAAATCCCCGACTAAGTGAACGGTCTCCGCTTGAATGGCTTCCGGTAAGGTAAAGGTAACTTTACAGACGGGTCGGCTCTTGAGGTATTCTTTTTTCAGCATCCAAATTTCTCCTACTTAACGCTATGGTCGTATACACCTGGAACTATAACATCTTTTAGGAAGGAGTCAGAATCGTTTGAGCAAAAGACTGAGCCATGAGACGGCACACATAGGGATTGCTGATCACAGCCATTTCGACAATCTCTCCCTCGCGTTCCAGTTCAAAGAAATAGGCTATCACGAGTCCACCCGAACGCCGATAGGCGTCTTGGCGAAGCAGCTTGTTCATCACCCAACCCTCGTCAAGCGCAGTGACCAGGCTGTCCGCACCTGTAAAGGGTTCAGATAATTTATGCCAATGCCGAGCGACCATTCGTTGTCTCCGTTACTCAAGCAGGGGGTTTACTTAACGTCAATTTTGAGAGGGAAGATGGGAGCGAAGACTTTTAACTAGAACCGCGCTAGGCGGCCTAGCCGTGACTATGGCAGTGTACAATCAACTTTTACGTTAAATTATAATTTTACTGGCACGCGTTATAAATTGTCATTTCTTACGGAATATTTTGTGTTTGTTGCATAATTAACATGGCGTATCGGACAAAACAAGCACCGTTGGATAGGAGCTAGAGATAATATCTTGTTGGGTTTTGTAGCAGTTTTCGGTGGACAGTCTCGCTGAGGAAGTGGTGGTCTTTGTCGATCCCCACTTTGTCAAACACGGTTGATCGCCCGCCCACCTCACTATTGGTTCTATATAGCTTTGGTCGAAGTCTTCTAGGTATCAGAGTCAAATCAAATAAACTTTGTTGAGTAATCAACACAAACGGCTTTTCTGGACGTTTATTTTGCCATATTGATCGCTCTGATAAAGCGATTCAGACGCTCGGCACACTTTACAACTGATGGTATATCGCCATTATAATCCGAAATATTACGACATCTGGCGAGAAGGCCTGAAAAATCTGTGAAGGTGAGCGAACAGGGGCCAGGCTTCCCGTCAACAATCACCTCGTGCCACTTCCCCTCGGCAGTGCTCTTGCGGCTCATGCTACCGGTTCAGGTAATCGTGCCAGCTATTGTAATCACGGTGGCCTTGCGCCTGGCCAAGTGTAAGGGTTGAGCGATCCATATTGGGTCATTCTTCACAAATATTTCAATTTCTCTTGAGTTTATTACGAGTAAAATATGCCAGAATAAGGGTAGAGGTCATTTCGGCTGCGTGGGGTGATTCTGGTGACCCAGTTGAGCACCATTACAATGGAGTAAGAGGGATAAAGCGATTATGGTTCCAGTAAAGATCCTCATTGTTGAAGATGAGCTTATCATCGCACTCTTTCTGAAAAATCAGTTGAAAAAACTGGGTTACGAAATCGTCGGCCAGGCGGCTACTGGTGAACAAGCGATCCAACAAGCATGGGAAGCACAACCAGATATCGTTTTAATGGATGTCCATTTGAAAGGTCAGATGGATGGTGTGGAGGCGGCTGAATATATCCGTCTAAATTGCCATATTCCGGTCATTTATCTCACCGCCTATTCGGACAATGACACCATTGAGCGTGCGAAGATCACTGAACCTTATGCCTATTTGAATAAGCCAATTGAGGAACATGAACTGAATACAACCATCGAAATGGCGCTTCATAAACATGCCACCGAGCAACGATTACGTCAGCAAATAGTCGATGCTTTGCCAGAGGGTACCCTACTCATCGATGCCAATTGGCGTCTCATGGTGGCAAATGTTCAAGCCCAAGAGTATTTAGCTCTCATATCTGACGTTCAAGTTGGCGAACGACTCCAAATCATTGGTGATTATACGTTTGATCAACTGCTCGCGGCGGAGGGAGAATGGCACGAGTTGATTATAGACGGACAGCCGCCTCGTATATTTGATGTCATGATGAAGTCCGCCAAAAAACAGACCTCGCTATCCGAGATCAGTTGGGTGATTTTATTGCAGGACATGACGGATAGGCGTCTTGCGCAGCAGCGCGCTCAACAGCAGGAACATCTCGCTGCAATCGGACTGATGGCAGCCGGCATCGCACATGACTTCAATAACATGCTCAGCGTCCTGACCCTGGGAAATTATTTGCTTCTGGAAACCGAACCCGATTTGCAGCCCATCAACAAGGAGCGGCTGCAAATCAATGTTACGCAGATCAAACGCGCCAGTGAGCTGATCAATCAAGTTCTCGATTTCTCCCGACAGTCGTATGCTGAGCTTCAGCCTGTTGACCTTATTCCGATTTCCAAAGAGAACCTGAAAATGTTGCAGCGCATAATACCTGAAAATATCGATCTGGATTTCTGCTTTCCTACAGAATCCTGTGTAGTCAATGCAGATCCAACGCGTATGCAGCAAATCGTGACGAACCTGGTGGTGAATGCCCGCGATGCCATGCCCAACGGCGGTCATTTGAAGGTTGAGATGGATCGGATCGTGGTCGCTTCGGGTGATCATAGGCCGTTACCGGAGATGACAATGGGTAACTGGATCAAACTCACGGTATCGGACGATGGATCGGGGATTGAACCGCACATCCTTGCTCACATCTTCGAGCCATTTTTCACGACCAAAGCACCGGGTCAAGGCACCGGCTTAGGGCTTGCCCAGGTTTTTGGTATCGTTCAACAGCACTCCGGGTTGATCGATGTCCAGAGCAGCGTTGGTGTGGGCACCACGTTCACCATCTACTTACCGGAGATGGACGATTCGGCAGCCACAAAAAATGGCCTCGCCCCAATCACGTCAGATCATGGACAAGGCTGTGGGGCGACCATTTTGATTGTCGAAGATGATTTTATGTTACGACGCAACCTGCGCGACGTGCTTGAAAAATGGCAGTATCTCGTTTTAGAGGCATCCAACGGTCGTGAAGCGCTTTCGATCTTTGATCGCTACCGGTCGAAAATCCGGGTTGTTTTGAGCGATTTAGTCATGCCAGAGATGAGTGGTCTTGAGCTTTGCCGTGAGTTACGACGGCAGTCTGCTGACTTACAGATGGTGATGATGACCGGATACCTGCCCGATCGTTATGCACAGGAACTAAAGCTACTCGATGTGACGTGCTTTCTGCAAAAACCGCTGGTCATGGAAGAGTTGTCGGACACGCTATCGCAAACATGCTTACAAGGAACTGACCCTGAAATAATAATTATTCCACATATTATGTGAAGTAAATGCACCTTATTCCACTTCGCTTTTAAGCCGATTAGGTAAACATGCTGAGCAGGTGCAGCCTATCAGCGACGGCCTCGGATAATGGCGAGCGATGATTCAAATGCGCAACGTTCGTTTTGGTCAGGGGTATTAAACGTTACCATAGTCGTTATCCTCAGAAACGGTCATGTTCTCCCATGCAGGATTATTTACGAAATGCTCATCACCTACCGATGCGCATAATAGGCTGAATCCGCTTTCAGCATCGACGCAGCACGAGGATGCTGAAAGCGGATTCAGCCGGACTGCGGCGCGGTAATACTATGTTCGGAAATTAGGAAACGTCTTTTCGATTATTCATCAAAACGTGTTGAAAGATCGCAACCTATCAAAATTGATGGTGGAGATCGTATGAAGGTATCTGCTGAACGCGAAGGGCAGTATTAAGGCACGAATCCCAAACAAGGATTACAATAATTACATAACAAATGTGTAAATGGTATAGGCCAACAATATGATGACAGAATCCAATCAGGCGCTTTACCACGAGATGCTTTCAGCCCCATCAAGACTTGCGGCCATCCAGGCACTAAACCTCGTTGACTCCCCCGCTGAAGAGGTCTTTGATCGCCTGACGCGCCTCGCATCCAGGCTTATCCCCGCGCCGGTGTCGCTCGTGTCGATCGTAGACGCCGAACGGCAGTTTTTCAAGAGTCTCGTGGGTTTGAAGGAACCCTGGGCATCCTTGCGCCAAACCCCGCTCACGCACTCCTTTTGTCAACATGTCGTTGTGTCCGGTGAACCGCTGATTGTTGAGGACGCACGCGAACATCCGCTGGTACACGACAATCTTGCCATTCCTGACCTGGGTGTCATCAGCTATCTGGGTATGCCCTTAACCACAAAACAGGGTGTCACCCTCGGTTCATTTTGTGTCATTGATACGGTTGCGCGCTCCTGGTCGGAGGATGACATTGAAACGGTTCGTGAACTGGCACGATCTGTGATGACGGAGATTGAACTACGGAATGAGGTTCACGCTCTCAAGGCAGCAAACACAAACCAGCAGCGCAGCGAGGAGCGTTTCCGGCAGTTGATTGAAACCGCACCGGGGGCAATCCTGGTCATCGATGCAACCGGTCAGATTGCCCTGGCAAACCAGTGTGTGGTGGAGTATTTCGGCTATCCGCGAGACGAACTGATGGGTAAAGCGGTCGAGACGCTGCTGCCAGAGCCATTACAGCAGGCCCACCGAGCCCATCGGGCCGGCTTCTTTGCCCACCCGGAAGCCCGCCCAATGGGCAGCGGACGCGACCTGTCCGGACGACGGAAGGATGGCAGCGTGTTTCCGATCGAGATTGGCCTCAGTTATACAACGATTGACGATGAAACACTGGCAGTAGCCTTTATCACCGACATTACCGAGCGCAAACAACTCCTGTCAAAACTTGAGCAGATCAACCAGGATCTCACCGATTTTGCGTATATCGTCTCGCATGATCTGAAAGCCCCGCTGCGGGGCATCGCTTCCATCGCAGAGTGGTTCTCGACAGATTACGGTGCTGTCCTTGACGAAGAGGGTCAGGAGCTGCTGGGTCTGTTACAGACCCGTGTGACCCGTTTACAAGACTTCATTGAGGGTATCTTGCGGTATTCACGGATAGGACGTATTGAGGAAGAGTGGGAAGATGTGGATCTTCAGAGGTTAGTTGAAAATGTTATCAGTTCCCTTGCCCCTCCCGAACACATCCAGATAATGATCAATGGAAGCCTACCCATAGTACATGGTGGTCGTGTTCGCCTGGAGCAGGTATTCCAAAATCTGCTGAGCAACGCCATCAAATTCATGGACAAACCACAGGGCAAGATTGAGATCACCAGCGCCAAAAATCGGGGATGCTGGGAATTTCGGGTGGCAGACAATGGGCCAGGCATTGAAGAGCGTCACTTTACGAAGATCTTTCAGCTTTTTCAAACTCTCAATCCCCGTGACGAGTTTGAAAGCACCGGCATTGGCTTGACCTTGGTGAAGAAAATTGTGGAGATGCACGGCGGCACGATTATCGTCAATTCGGAAGTTGGTCAGGGGACGGCATTTACCTTCACCCTTACCGAGAAAGGGAAGCCCGTATGAAACCAGAAAAGCCTATCCTCCTCGTCGAAGATGATCGGGTCGACGTGATGGCGGTCAAACGCTCGGTCAAGGCGTTGAACATCAATAACCCACTCGTCACCGCATCGAATGGTGAAGAAGCGCTTGCCTATTTGAACGACGAGCGTAACCCTCTGCCAGCGATCATCCTGCTGGATATCAATATGCCCCGGATGAATGGGATTGAGTTTCTTAGAATTGCCAAACAGGATGAACGGCTGAAGCGCTTACCGGTTGTGGTCCTGACGACCTCCAAGGAAGATCAGGATCGCTTTGATACCTTTAATCTGGGCGCATCCGGCTACATGCTTAAGCCTGTGGATTATACCCAGTTTGTGGACATCATTCACGCAATTCACACCTACTGGTCACTCAGCGAGACCGCAGAATAGAGCAACTGGAGGGAGTAGCGATGACACTGGACGTTTTACTTGTCGAAAATGATCAACTCGATCAGAGGGCTTTCACGCGCCTGGTCACCAGGGAGCAGCTACCCTATGAGTATGTCATCGCTGGCTCGGTAGCCGCTGGCGTTGCGCTGCTCCACCAGCGACACTTTGACATTGTGCTCATCGATTATAATTTGGGGGATGGCACAGGGCTGGATGTTTTGAAGTCCGTTCCTTCAGAAACGGCAGCGATTTTCATCACTGGAACGGGCAGTGAAGAAATCGCCGTGCAAGCCATGCGCGCCGGTGCCAACGATTACCTGATCAAAGATGTGGAGCGCACCTACCTGAAGTTGCTTCCCATAACGATAGACCGGGCTATTCGTGATAATTCGGCAGAAAAGCGACTCCAGACACTGTCGCAAGCGATCATCAGCAGCCGTGACAGCATTTTTATGACCGACCTTGATGGCACGATTACCTTTGTCAATCAGGCATTTTGTGACACTTATCACTATGATGATCGGGCAATCATTGGCTGCCCCTGTGCCGTATTGTACACCCCGGGCCACAATCTATTGCAGTGGGAAGAAGTCAGTGATTACGAGTGCGTTCATCTTCGACAAGGTGGTGAGCGCTTTCCCGTTTTGATGTCACGTTCTACTGTTAGGGATAATCAGGGAACTGCCTTCGCACGTGTGGTCGTCGCGCATGACATCACCGAACAAAAACGGACACAGGACATTTTACGCGAAAGTGAAGAGCGCTACCGCTCCGTGGTAGCGGCTATGGGCGAAGGCATCGTTCTTCAAGACCGAACCGGAAAAATTAGAGCCTGCAATGCAAGTGCCGAACGGATTCTGGGGCTAAGCGCAGACCAGATGATGGGACGCACATCGATCGATTCGCCGTGGCAACCGATACATGAAGATCAAACCCCCTTTCCCGGAGACGAGCATCCGGCTATGCGTACATTACAGACTGGTGAGTCCCAGCACAATATCATCATGGGCGTTCATAAACCGGACGGTGGCCTGACCTGGATCGCGATCAATACCGAACCGCTGTGGCATGACAGCAAGGAACAGCCGTCTGCGGTGGTTGCTTCCTTCTCCGATATTACCCACCTGAAGAACGCCCTCGCTGAACGGGATTCGCTCATTGAAAGCCTCGACTCGTTTGCCCATACGGTCGCCCATGACCTGAAGAACCCTATCAGCCAAATCCTGGGCTACTCGAATATTCTTGCAGACGCTTACGACGATTTTGGACGTGAAGAGATCATCGGCTATCTGCGAACCATGGAAAGGCAGGCGACCAAAATGGCAAAGATTATTGACGCGCTCTTATTGCTCGCCAGTACATCGCGTCTCACCGCGATACCGAGTGACAGGCTCAATATACCCGCAATCGTGGCTGAAGTGCTGCAGCGCCTCGGGCAGATGATTGAGGAAAGCAGCGCAACAATCTCAGTTCAGCCGGAATTCCCTCATGTGTTAGGTTATGCACCCTGGATCGAGGAGGTGCTGGTCAATTACGTCAGCAATGCCTTAAAATATGGCGGTCAACCACCCCATGTGGAAATTGGAGCCGAGACACTCCCTAGCAATAGGGTACGTTTCTGGGTCCGCGATAACGGAACCGGACTGACGCCGGAAGAACAAGCGCAGTTGTTCACACCGTTTACGCGCTTGACTCAAGCAAAGATAGAGGGCCATGGACTGGGACTGTCGATCGTACGCCAGATTGTGGAGCGACTGGGTGGAACGGTCGGTGTGACCAGCGAGATGGGTCATGGAAGCGAATTTAGTTTTACGCTTCCACTAGAAACCATCGACGCGGCAGAAAGCCCCCACTAGCTTCATCGTTGGACATCTTTATTCCTGAGCTCCGCGAAGCTTATTGCTTCTGGGGAAGGTATCCGGGCAAAATCAAAAGGGATGGTATTCATAGATTTTTCGCGTAATCTCAAGTCGTAGTTATAACGTCTACACGTATAGTTGTAGAGAGATCGAATGTTTAATCGAGAGAGATCCTGTATGACGACAATCCTTGTGGTCGATGATGACCCAAATATCCGTGATTTCCTTTCTGCCACGCTTCACAATGCAGGATACAGTGCGATTACGGCTTCGGATGGTTTCTCAGGAATACGACTCGCGGAGGAACATTTACCCGATCTTATTATTTCAGACGTTAACATGCCCCACTTGGATGGTTTTCAGATGCTCAAGGGAATCCGAAAGACATCGCAGACGAGTAGTATTCCAGTTATCTTTTTAACAGCAGAGGATAATGCTCCGGCCATGCGAAAGGGCATGTTGGGAGGGGCAGAAGACTACCTCGCCAAACCCGTATCACCTCGTGACCTCCTGTCAACGGTGAAAGTGCAGTTGCATAAGCGGGCTGTTCTGGAAGAAAAGCATCACACCACCCTTCGCTTGCTGCGAAAAAACATTATCTATGCGCTTCCTCATGAACTGCGTACCCCGCTTCATATGATTTCAGGCTATGCCCATCTTCTTGAGATGGACCAGGGCAGGAGTAAACCAGAGGATGTACTGGAATTCGCTCAATCCATCAGCGCTGCCAGCGCCCGACTGGAACGGCTGATGGAGAACTATTTGATCTATGCCCAACTGGAACTTCTCCACACAGACCCTGTGGAATTGCAGGCCGCCCGAAATCATCTTGTTAAGGATTGTGGAGCGATTATCGCCGCCACCGCGACCGAGAGGTCTCAAAAACTTAACCGGGCGGACGACCTTCAGCTTGACTTGTCCCAACTCGCTCTTCGCATTTCAGACAAGAATCTTACCAAGATCATCTTCGAATTGGTTGACAATGCCTTTAAGTTTTCCCGTCCTGGCTCACCGGTGCTTGTCCGATCAGTACGAGAAGAAGACCTCCTGTATATTCTGATCTATGACCAGGGTCGCGGCATGACTTCCGAGGAAATCATGATGTTGGGTGCCTATATGCAGTTCGGACGCGAGCTCTATGAACAGCAGGGGCTTGGACTGGGATTCACGGTTGCCAAACGGCTGATTGAGCTTCACGGTGGCGCAGTCAAGGTGGACTCTCACCCTGATCAGGGAACCATGGTGTCCATTCGCTTTTCGGTAGTCTAGGAAATCAATGACCTGACTGCGCAGTCCAACCACGAAGCATTGTCAGACTAGTTTGAGCTAACGCTTCCTCGGAAATAGACTTTATTTCCATCCCACGCGGTGAAGGTCAGCTAATAAACACCTGTTAGCGAATTGACCCGCAGCTGGTTGTATCATCGCTTTCCCTTACGGCAAGTACCGTCTATAGAAAAGTCATCAACTTCATCGTTGCATCTGGGCCCATCCCTATTCTCATATTGGGAGTACGGTCAGAGGCGATTCATCATCATTTCGCCCTGCAGAAATGGCCTCAAATCTGGTATAATTGGTGAGTCACACACCCCCGTTTTCCACATCTAACAATCGAACGATCCCTTTGAACGAATGTCGCGCACCTGACGTTATCGCGCCCTTCCCTGCCCTCTCGCGCTCACCGGAAATCCCCACGCCTCAAAATCTTCTGTCAGCTGTCTGCCCGTTTTATCTTCACTTTCGAAATTGGTAAGCAACTTGGTTCATGCCAGTGCAATCGCCAAAACAGCTTTGCAGTTAGGCGCATAAGGGCAGAAGGCATAAGTTCTGGAGTGTCCCCACAAGTGATTTGGAGACTTGCTCGGGAAATCGGCGCATCGCTGTGAAGGGCGTTATAATCACCCCAATTAACATTCATGGTGTCGAGAGTCATGGGCCAATAATTATGAAGTTGATTGTAACCATCATAGAGGATAATGATGTCGACAAAGTGATGGCTGCGCTCACCAGCCAGAACATCGGCGTCACTCGCGTCAGCAGTACGGGCATTTTTATTCTTCCCGGCAACTCCACCCTGCTGATTGGGGTCGATGAGCAGCACGTAGCCCAAGTCATGCAGGTGATCGCGGATTTGGCGGCCCGGCGTCAAGGCTTTGTTGCCTATACCTATGCGAGTGAAGCCCCGCTCGCTGGTGTTACCCAAGTTGAGGTGGGCGGTTTCCTGTCTTTCGTTCTGGCTATTGATCATTTCGAACAGGTTTAAACATGTCAAAATTAATCCTCGCCATCATCTTCAATAACGATGCGGTTGATCCCCTCTCGCAAGCACTCCTGACAAAAGAGTATTCCGTGACCAAAATCAGCAGCATCGGTGGATTCCTGCGTCGCCAGAATACGACTTTCGTCATCGGGGTTGAGGCGGCACGCTTGCCAGATGCACTGACCCTCATCCGCGAGGTGTGTAGTCCCTACACCCGCCCAGAAGGTCATGCCGCTACCATTTTTGTGGTGGATGTGGCCGAATTTGCCCAGGCCTGAGCCATCTGCACAGAGCAACAGGGAGCGATGCTCCCTGTAATCCAATCTAATCGATGATCAATAAGAAAGGACTCCTTGAATGATGCCCTATTCGCGGCCGGTTATCACCCTGACCGCGCGGTTGCCCGGCTGGGTTCTCGTTCCATCTTATGAAGCGCCCCAGCGGCCAGCAGCCGAACTTGCTCATTTTCACTGCCGAGCAACTCGATTAATGGGTTGACTGCCGGCTCACCAATTTTCACGAGTGCCGCCGAGGCCAGCCGCCAAACCGACTGTTGATCATCGCTCAGCGCTTCTATGAGGGCAGGGACAGCATATTCCCCAATCTTAATCAGTTCCCACGCCGCCCGGAGTTGAGCGCTTTCATCCCCATAATGCAGCTTATTGACGGCAGACCATACCTTCAGCAACTGATTCTCTTGAACTGCTGAAGTGTCTTTTTCACTTTGCAATCGTTTCAGAAGTTTTGAACGCTTGGGATGATTCATCTCAAGTTTCCTCTTAGTGGTATTATTATCTATTTACAAAATTATAGGCTATGATAGATTACGAATACCTTGCCCATCCTTGCAAATGGATTGGGTTTTAGTTTGGATGGCCTGAAGAATTTGTAAATTCGTTTTTGGAAACATCCAGCATTATCCGATCCACCAAAACGTTCTCTCCCTGAAAGGACTGCGAGACCCTTATGCAACCCAATAAACCGATCATCCCCCTGACCGCGCCGCTGCCCGGCTGGTTGAGATTTCAACATCGTCGCAGCGGTCGAACGCTGGACTTCAATCCGGCCTACTCTGAACATCGGCAGATTATGAGCCGATTCGCCCGCAATCCCGACTGGGAAAATATCACCGCACACTACACGCAATCGACTTCTGAGGATAATGACCCAGCCACCGTTTAATACATTCATGGGCCTAGTGGAATTAACTCATTGAGGCTTTAGGTGACGCTAATCGATGCGCTCATTTTGCCTGTCGATGCATACCGCCGAAAAGCGCTGTCCAACAGATGGTTGCCGTTGCAATTTCAGTCAGGTGACAAAGGCGGTTGACCTCTTTAGCGAACGAATACCCCCTTCAGAAAAGCGCCTCAATGTGATATAATTGAGGAGTCTCGCAACTCCGTTTCCCTCATCTGACAATCGAACGATCTCCCTGAACGAACGCCAACCGCGATAACGTTATCCGCGCGTCTTCCCCTCTTGCGTTCACAGGAAATCCCCCATGCCACAAATACCTCTATCAAACCGACCGGGTATGTTCACTTTGGTCTCCGACATCGACTTGACGCTCATCAGTTCCTTCCGCTGGCGGCTCAATTCCAACGGCTACGCAGTCACCAACATGCGCGGCGACGATGGCAAATCGCGAATGACCTATCTACATCGCTTCTTGATGAAGCCACCGCCCGGCCTCCAGGTCGATCACATTTTTGCCGATAAGCTCGACAATCGCCGCGAGTCCCTACGTATTGTCTCCCCCGCTGAGAACCAGCGCAGCAAGCATACCGCCGCACCCTCTTCGACGGGTTTTCGCGGTGTTACCCAGACCCGCAGCGGCACGTTCCACGCCCAGATCAAAGTTGACGGTCAGACGATCCGACTTGGCACACACATCGACCTGGAGACCGCCGTTCACGTTCGCGATGCGGCAGCCCGGAGATTTCATGGCAATTATGCATGGCTCAACCACCCTGACATCCCGACAACGCCAGAGATCGAAGCGCTGCTCGACCACGTTTTGACGGGCCAGCCGCCGCCGAAGCCTCGTAAGCCGAAGCCAGCGTCACTCGGTAAATCGGCATTTCGAGGGGTTTATTCGGAGCGTGGGAAATGGAGAGCGAAAATCAGTGTGGCCTATAAAGACGTGCATCTCGGTTACTTCGATTCTGAACACGAGGCAGCCGAAGCCTATGATCGCGCTGCGCTCCTGTATCATGCCAAGCCGAAACTCAATTTCCTTCAAGATGAAGCCCCAACGCCCGATCCCCTGCTCTCGACGGTTGCGTTAAATGCGGCTGAGATCGAGATCATCTCGTTCGTTTAGCATGGATTACGTATTCGTTTGTTCGCTTTATCCTCCCCACTTATCGTCGCCACTCTCACAGCGCAGAATACGTAATCCTTTGTTCGGTTTATTCCCGACCGCCCTCCCCTATCTTCTATCCCTATCCAGGAGTTATCATGCCCAAGCTTTTCGATTACAGCCTCACCGACGCGCAAGAAGCGCAGCTTGCTATCACTATCCTTCGCTCTAAACGTCCCGAACTGACCAAACGCGCCCGCGCCATCTGGCTGCTGCACGAGGGTGTCCCTGTCCGAGAAGTCGCTGCTACATTGGAAGTCTCCTCGCGCACCACCATCTACGCCTGGTGGCGTATCTTCCAGGAAAGCGGCTTGGAGGGCCTCATCAGCTACCGACCACGCGGCAGACCGTATGCTGCCAATGCCGACTACTGCGAGATACTTCATCTGGCGCTCTCCGTCGAGCCATCTGCACTCGGTTATAAGCAGGACGGCTGGACAAGCAAAGCCCTGCGCCATCATCTGGAGCAGGAGACGGGTATCTCCATGAGTGATCGTCGCTTCCGTGACCTGCTGCGACGGCTCAACATCCGTTATGAGCGCTCACCTGGGCGGCCATTTTCCGCCGCCAAGCTTGAAGCCCTCGAAGACCAACTGCGCCGCTATCGCTTCCCACCGCCGCTTTCCTCGTTTAAACCGAAGCCTTATTACACTTGGAAACCGAAGAAGTAATCGACCCGCGCCTCTCGCCGCCGAAGCCTTTCAAGAAGCTCGCAATGCCGGGATATGAAGGACGTGATATTCAAGGCCGGCAAGAAGTGATGACCGAAATCGTGCTGGAGATCATCGAGCGGTTCAGGATCGCCGTGTCATATGATAACCTTGATCGACTTGACCGCAGTATTCGAGGGGGAACAGGACGTTGCGCCAGATGGGATCGCGGCGTTTCAATCGCTGACGATTTGTACCCTTTGGGATTGACCTGTGCCGATAGAGCCTTTGACCGAGACATGGGCGTGGACTCTGAAGTCGTGATCTTCTTCATCCATCATCGACCCGATTTGCCCGATGGCACCCAGCATACCCCCGGCGTTCCCGAGTGTCTGGTAAAAGGTCGTGTTGAGGTTTTCAATAGGTAGTCTGAAGCCGACTTCCTTGCGCTCGCCCGGCGTCATCTCGAACGCCTCTGACGGCGTCACTTTGCCGCACTCATGGGTGTGCGTCCGACGTTCACCGACTGGGCCTCTGGTGATCGTTCCCACCAGTTTGACCTCGATGCCCGTCACCTGCTGCGGACTCTTGCTGGTCAAAATCACCGTGCCCAACACATAACCTGCGCTCTGTGAAAGGGTCTCGTCAACTTGTAGCTCGACGCTGACGCCGCCGATACCGAAAAATTGTTTGATGCGAGCCAACATGACCGTTTCTCTTCCTGTTAAGCCGGGAATATACTCCCATTCTAGGCAGAATAGGGTCTGGGGGCAATTTGATGGCTCGCGATCCGACGCTACCCCCTGTTGTTACCGCTCCCACTCGGATATCTATCTATCGTCGGTGCAATGACCGGGCTGTTTTATAAGCAGATGATTTTGGGAGATACTATAATCGTGGGTGTTGCCTGGTGTTTGTCAAACAAGTTCGAATTTTGAAAAGGAAAAGATTATGATACGCCGCTTACGCATTATGATAGTTATCCTCAGCTTTTTGATTGTTCCGACCGCTTTTAGTCTGGCTCAGACAGACGATCTCTCACAGGCCATCCCCCTGCGCGTTGAAGTGGCCGTGACCGGCGAGTTGACCAGCAGCGCACCCACCGTGCTGTACAGCTTCGAAGCCTTTGAAAGCCTGCGTATGGGGTTTTATGCCGATGTCACTGATGGCGATATGAGCCTCACCCTCGTTGTCCTGGATGAAGACGGGCAGACGCTGTTAGCCGAATCGAACGGCGTCCATAACAACGGTGTCGTAGCCACCCTGCCTAAACAGGGACAATATTACCTCGCGGTAACAGGTCAGGATGGCAGTTCGGCTGCCTATCGTCTCATGATAGATGCTGATCCGGCGCTGCCCCTCAATGCCAGCATCCTGTGGTCATATGCAGCAAGCGGTTCATCCGCCAAATGTGAGGAAAATACGCCAGCGGCGATTCTGCGCCCCGATGAAAACTTGAATGTGTGCTTTACCCTGTCCCTGATTGATGAGACGATTTCGCTCACGGCGGAATGGTGGTCGCCTTCAGGAGAGATTGTCTCACAGGAAAGCGCGGATTTCAGTTCAGGCTACAACTTTGTGCCTTCGCTCACCGGGATTATTTACGATGGTGAGACTTCCTTCAGTGAGGGCTGGTGGCAGGTTCACCTGCTGATTAACGGCCAACTGGCGCATATCCAGTGGCTATGGGTGTCATCAGAAACCTGATAATCAATCGCTGATAGGGGCTTTGCATGAAGCCCCTCTTTTCTCCTACCACTATCGCCCGACCAGGAGCGCCGATTTCTAGGTCATTCACCTAAAGAGGTCAACATTTTAATAGGTGCCTGCCAGCGCCGGTTGGGCCCTCCATTGAGCAATGAGTTGATCAACAAATGGATTGGCAATCACCGACATTTTTATACTTGCAGTTTCAATTTTCAGATTAAATAGATAAATAAGGGCAATCCGTCCACCGGTTAAAGGATATTCTTGACACTCCACGAGGTGAATTGTCCAACCTGCTTGTAGGAGAGAAACGAGTCTATCGCCACCCGTGTACTTTTCGGAACTTTCATGCCAATGCCGATAGTCTGTTGGATACATCTTGCCCATGGTTAAACTCTTTTCTGCTACTTAAAAATTTTCTGACTGGATGACAGCAGCCTGAACAGTTGCAATGGAGATCAATGAAGAGGCTGGCAAACCTCAAAAATGGGCTTTTTCTTAGTCTGCCATAGTAAAGACCGTGAAACCCTTAAGATCTATAAGCTCATCGAAAATAGCCTCCTGTATATCCTCAGAGCAGGAGGCTCAGCTATAAGTGAGCGCCGTTAGGTGGAAGCTGCGAAAGTTGCGTATGACCGAAGGGAACGGTCACACCATAGAGGCGATTTGACGCGATTTCAGCGCGTAACCTGCCTGTGAGGCGCAAATGTGGCGACGGTTGCGCGCGACCAGGATTACGACGCGACCTTATGGACGAACCGTCGGGCTATTGCTTTGCAGGCGTAAAGATCATCGCCGGCTGTCAGCAGACCCGTCGGCACACCGTCCCGACTGAGGAGCATACAACGCTGGCAAGCCCAAGTCTGACGCTTATGCCACTGACCCGCCGTTTCGGTGCGGATCTGCGCGCACAACGCTTCTGCCTGCTGGCGCGGCATGTGGACTTTGAGTGCGATTTCCGCCAAGTGAACCATTTCGACTTCATACCCATTTTCTTCGGTTTTGGTCTCAGCCAGTTTCGTGGCGACGTAGTTAACACCGATATTGTTCATGATCTCTTCCTCCCAAAATAAAACAGCGCTGCCCGCTGTCAGGGGTAGCGCCAATGTTTCTCGGTGTAGTATGCCGATGTGTCAACGATGGATAACAGCGTGCTGGTCTCGTGATGCGAAAACCAGAGTATTACTATGTATCATCTTAGATTATCGTAACGCCGAAATTCTGGTGGCGCGTAGTGACATTTGTCATGACTTCTGACCGTTGCTGCGCCATCACGTCGAGGCCGTATAGTGTTTTAGAATATCGGAGTTCTTGCTCAAATGGATGCTGTTGGCAATGCCCTTCCTAGCTATGCGCGATGAAGCTATTCAAGCCCCAAGTCAAATCGTTCCTGACAGCCATCAGCAACGCCGTGTGGTTCCGCTAGAGACGAGTGACTACGCGCAGATGGAGGCTGCTGCCGTGCGAATTAGCGGCTGACGGCGTGTCCAGAAAATGAACAGATTTAGACAGGGGTATTCAGAGCGACCGCTAAATCGTGAGGCATATCGGGGATGCAGCTATATCCTCGCCCACGTCTGCACACTTCCACAAAATGTACATTTCCAGCCTCCAAGTCCATTTCGCCTGTCCGCGATACGCGCGTTTCGACACGCCACACGCCTTCTGATTCCTGCGATTCCTTATCGCTTCGCCAGCACCCCTCTATGCGCGATTGGCGGCCTATTCTGAAGCACTCCGACTTTCCCTAAGCTCTCCTACACTCTCCACAACCCCCGATAACGCGCGTCACACAGGGGTCGCTAGATGCCCTTCTCGGCCATGCACATAGAGACCCCCGCCAGCTCACTTTTCATCATTCTCCAGTATTCGACCCCCTGCCCTTACGCAATAGGCTTCTCGGATTGTACCGAACGCAGCACCCGCAAGTTGTACTTCAGCCTTCTCCCCCAGCCGCTAACACGCTCTTGCAGATAGCCATACTCGATCAACCGCTTCACCAGATCGTGGGTCGCTGAGAGTGAGAGATCAATCTCCAGGCTGATCCGCCGATATGTGGGAGCGCGTTTGACAAACAACAAATAGTTCTCGATGAAGATCATCGCCGCATGTTCGCGGGAACTGAGTTGCTCCGGCGTGGGATTCGTTTTCTTGACTCGCATGTTGTTTTCTCCTGGTGGAATTGTATGAATGAAAGTTGATGGCCTTGAAAAAAAAGGCGGCTTACTTTTAAACCGAACAAACGAATACGTAATCTAGCCGTTCGGGACACGACCTTAGCATCCCTACATCGCTGCCCCTGCCCCGCCAGCAAGTGACCATGACCGCCTTCGCTATCGCTGCCGCGAACGCCTAATCATGACCATCGCGAACGTCTATGAAGGTAGTTCACACCCCATCATCATGACGTTCGTCGATAGCGTGACGCGCGAACCCATCACCCTCACCAGCGTGACATGGACACTCAAGAACGGCCCGGATGGGGCTATCGTCAACGGGCGTGAAAATGTTGAGGTCACTCCATCTTCGACGATTGAGATTGTCCTGGAGCCGGAGGACACACAATTTGAGGATGGGAAAAATCGCGTCCTCTTTATCGACGGCGTTTATGATTCTAGCGACTTCGGAACGGGCATGACTCTCACCTACTGGGAGAAATTCACGGTCAGGAAGCTCGGATCGTAAGTTATCAGGGATTGCGTGATCGGATTACGTAATCCCTAAAATCATTTAAAGGAAAATCATGGCTACAAAAATCGCAGACTACACACCCATCGGCACTCAGGCTGCCGAGGTTCTAGGGACAGGCGTCTTCACGCCAGCAGCGCCGACTGACCCCAGAGTCGATTGCATCGTCGTCCAAGCGCAGGTCGAGGATGTCTACTACACGACGGACGGCGCGACCGACCCCGACGAAAGCCCGGCTGTTGGCTGGCTGATCTATGCTGGCGCTGACCCAGTGGCTATCAAGTTCGACGTGAGCAAGCGGCCACGCTTCAAGCGCTCGGCCAGCGGCGCGGTGCTGCAATACGCCTACGGGCGACGGGACGGGTAATATGAAATCATTCGAGATTACGTCATCTACGAAATGAACAGGGAAGGACTTAACCAGGTGAGCCGGCAAATTTTCAGCAATTCAGGCGCTTTTTGAGGTCACCGAGTGTACTTTCTTTGATCGGTTAGAGGGATAGAAGCAGAAACTGGTTTTTCTGACCACCATGATAACGACGGCCGTTTGGTGGGAGTTCTCTTGCTTGACGGAGAAGTGATTTTCGTTTGAGGTATGTTCTATGTCGTTGCTGATGCGTCTGAGTTTGGAGCTTCTACCTTATTTTCTGGTTTCGGGTAAATCAATTTCCACCCCTCGCTCAACATTTTGGCTCTGATGGCATGACGAACAGCCAACTCAGCCGGTGTTGACTCGCGTTCGTAGTAGTCGGGATCACGCGATACGTCTCGCCGCTTCAATGGACGATCTAAGATGGTTTCGAGGAGTTTTGCGGGATCATCCGGTGCGTATTCGCCTGTCTTGCGGTTCACGAGACGTTCAGAGTCATACCGATCACGCAGCCAGCCTGAGCGCTCTAATGCTAATTGATACTGCCCTACCAACCACTGTGGCGTGTGTTTGTGGGGGTCTGTCAGTAGCCCTTCAGGTTGCTTAACGACTTCCGGTTTTTTCGACTGTTTCTTCCCTTTGCTCACCGTTTGACCTTCACTTGGCGAGCCTAATCCTTCTAACTCCATTTCCTCTGACTCCTCGATCTCCTCATCGACATCCATCTTCTTCCGCTTGTTAATCGGTAGCGGCAATCCCATCGTATGATACTCTTTGGCCGTCTGGTAGATCACCTTGACCGAGGTCGCCTCACTGTTTAGCGCCATTGTGCAAATCTGACGCATCCCATCAGTATCCTTACGGGCATGTAACCCACGCACGACTTCGCTCCCGTCGGGCATCGTGGATACCACCTGGTATGCCATGCCCCTTACCCTCCGTCCATAAGCCGTAATTTCGTTGATGTCCTCCACCGTCACAATATTTAGTGCAGCTGGATTTTTGGGGTTTTCGCCAATCACGTTGGCACGTTTGCATAGCGCCCTAATCGAGCTATCGGCAGCACCAGTCAGTCGGCTAATCTCAGCGCGTGAGAGCGGTTCTCCGTTATGACGAGTCACATACGCATGGAAATAAACAGCGGTGAGATCGGGAACCGTGTTCATTCCTATGTCACTGAACAGTGGCGTTTCATGTTGATTGTTGTAGGACGCGCAAATCCGCCTATATTCGGCTTCTGCGCGATCCCTGGCCCAGCGTTCGGCATGTCTTTGCGCTTCAAACACAGGTCTGAGGACTTCAGTCAGTTCACTTAGAATGTCTTCGTCAATGTCACTGTCGCGAATCATGGCAGACGTGGGAATAGCGACGATACGCTTATCCTCATTGCCGTGTTTCGGAGGTGCGCCAACCAGATGGTACTGCTCGTAAATCCGCAGTTTTTCCAGTTTTCGCAGTAGGTCACACACGGCGATAGAGGGCAAAATCCGAAAACGACCACTTTTGGAGTGTATCTCTTGGTCATCTATAGACTCCAAAAGTGGACAAAAGCCAGTTGTGAGCAACTCCCACATCCGATTAAACGTCCCTCGTGACATCCCTTCCCCGGTGGCACTAAGACGTGCCTGTTTTTGGGTGAATAGCGTTAAGCCGAATTTTATGGCGAGGATGCGAAACAGTGGAGTCCCGCCAGGGAGACATCGCAGGAGGCTGCTCAGGATAGTATCTGGAAATGCCTTCCAATCCGTGCGAGCTTCTGCTTCTAGCACATCCTCTGATTCTGCTTGCGGCTGCGGTTCTTCATTCAGGTTTTTCTGACCTTCAGGTGAGGAATACTCCGTAGACGAACGATCTGGGTAGTAACTCCGCATGTCCCAACCGTATCGTTTCGCTTCATAAAAAAGTGTCCCAATGGTGATCGGTTTACCGACAGACCGCCCAAAAGACCGGAACTTCGCCGCGACCTCCCCTTCCTTGCCGGGCGACCATGCTTCGATCAAGTCCACACCCCGCTGGTCGGGAAGCACTGAATGTACGGCCATAAGAATGTTCCGCCATTGGTCATATTCCTGCCATGCTGGAATATAAGGTAGCGCAGACCGGATTTTTTTTTCCAGGGTAGCCACTGAGTCATAGGTTAATGGAGTTGCCACAGGTAGCGAAGTCGTTCCTACTTTCACGTTTTTTGGTCGGCAGTTTGCCTGCCGCTTTTCATCCTCTGACTCCGGTAAGCTTTCCAGAACCGAGAGTGGTAGAACACAACCTAGCTCGACCCGGTAGTTAGGCTGCGTGCTGCCGAAGAAAAGACGGCTGGCGTCTTTGCAGGCCTTATCGCCATCGATTCCACGCCGCTTGAGTTCATGCAGCAATCGGCATACCAACTTTTCATAATGTTCCAACTCTGTGATGGGCGCATCGAGAATGAAATATACCCGGCAGCGTGGAGCTTCAGGCGTTGAGTTTGGCGTGTAATGACCAAAAGCAGCATAGGTTGCGATGAAATCGTCCAGCCAGAGAGTATCCAGATCGGGGCCATTATCCAGGTCAATGCCCATCAATTGGGATGAAACAACATTTTCTTTAGCGCGATGTTCATTACTCATCCGAGAAACGCAGATCGCATTGCCAGTGGTGATGTGGGCAACAATCTGGTCAAGGGGCCAATCGACAGCTTTCCACTCATTGCCCATTGGCCCAATCGTGCCTGGGAGAGCCTGTTTATTTCTGAATGAGTGAGAAACGGAGAGTGCGATGGTTGTGGATGACGAGAAAACGCCAAGGTTTGAAGTATCGCTTTGAGCGATCATGAGTGATCCTTTCAAGAATAGGTGAAGGAAGTGAGGTGTAGAGAAGACTCTGAAAATGCGGCTATGAGTGCGGAAGTTTGTGAGGATACAAACTAGAAAAAGTGAGGTCATGGCTTCGTAAGCCAATATCATTAGGATCAACGCTAAAACAACGTCAGTACCCGCGCATATTTTTCCCAATCGAACCGGCGCATCCACGTGCAATGCAACTTCTGAAGCACTTTGGGTCGCTGCGCTTCTGGCACAATGGTTGTTTGATAGCGGATTGATGGCGCGACAAAGCCCATCTCATACCTGCACACGTCGTCAAGCGACTCCGCGATACAGACATGGATGGTGTATTTGATTAATCTGATAGTTGGATTAAAAAGGGTCATGGATGTGGGGATTGATAACCGCAAGATCGGGTTGTCAATAGTGCCTTTTGATAGAGGTTTTATGGGAAGCAGATAGAGACAAATCGCGTTAACTAAGGAAAAAGTTGCAAAGGAGTTGATTGAGGAAAAGCTGAAAAAGGTTGTAAAACTAGGAGACGTTACATTGTGGACTTATCTTTGCGCGGTAGTCGAGAATCTTCGTAATATTAATTAGACTTAATTCTGAACTGAAAGTGATTATATAATGACGGATTGGTGTAACGCAAGGGTGCAAATGAAGAGTAAAAACTTTAGATAGATGTTCATCTTTGACCATAGGCTCGACTCCTAAAAAATATAGAACCTTTGCGAAATCCCTAAGCACCAATACGGATATTTTTCTCTCACGCTTTATGTGCTATATATTTTTGTCCTGAATCTTGCCCATCAATGCCTCCCGTCGCTGCTGCCAAAACACCTGCTCCGACTCCCCTGCCCCACCAAAGTAGACCGCCTCATCCAGTGGTGCTGCTCGTTCACCAGAAGACGTAATCGATTCGCCTCGGCTGGTGTATTCAAAAACGCCGCGCTT
>JALHNT010000065.1:34133-38647 GCA_022843385.1 Anaerolineae bacterium
ACGCTCATGCTGGACCAGGTAGACGTAGACCGGTCGATTCACATCCCCCAACAGCCCCTGACGGAATTTGCGACTGCGTGTGCGAGCTTTTAGCTTCTTCGGGCTTTGAAAATATCGCCTGTTTTCCCCGCCGCGCTTAAAATCAGCAGGATCGTCGATATTTCGTACAGCCTTCCGAACTTTATGTGCCTGCCCCTTGTGGACATGCGTCTTGATAGTCGAGTGGTAACTATTCGGCAGTTGCCAGCAAAGCCGCGTTTCGTGGGCGATGCCCTCCGTCGTCCTGACCTGCGCCAGGTACGGATGCGCGTGGTCTGGAAGATGCTCGATGTCGATTACGTCTTCGTCGAGAGCGTATTGAGCGATGTTGTGCTGGACGCTAACGATGCCTTGCAGTCGCTCTTGCTCCCAGCGCCGTAGCGTCGTCTGGTCGCGCCCGAACAAGCATTCCAGGGTCTCCCGCGCAATGATGAGATCCCACCTGCCCTTCTCGCCTCGTCCGGCCACCCAGCCGGCGTAAATCATGCTTTCCCATGCTTCGAGGCGACCCGATGGATCGAGTAAGACATCCCGGTTGCCAGGCAGATTGGTCTCGGTGGTAATGCCCTGCTCACGCGCCATCTCAGTCATGATGGCTGACACAGGCTGAATACCTCGTAAGTACAGCCGCTTACCGACACAGAACCAATACAGCCCGTATGAGTTCTTCAAAAGACGATTGAAGTGTCGCTTGGTCATTGGAATACGATACGCCTGCACCTTCTCCCATAGCGACCTGCGCGTAATCACGCCGCTACCACGCTCACTCCGTGTGATGTCGCGGGCGAGTACCCAGAGGCGGAACTGATGGGCAAGCTGAAGGGAAATGGAAAGGCGGCCCAACTCCCAATCGACGCGAACGGGCTTCTGCTCACATGGCGGCAAAATCTGCGGGGTGACATCGAAAATCTCCTCAAACGTCACCGCAGCCGCACGTTTGGCAGTGCCACGTTTGACTTGCGGATTACGTAATCTGAGCTTGGCAGCAGACTGGATTTGGTGGTTTGGGTCGGGGATATATGAGGCTTTGCAGTGCGCCAGAGCGTTGAGCGCGGCGATGCGACCATCCACTTCCAGGCTGGTAGGTGCAAACAGAAGCTGCTTCAAAAGTGAATCAGGCAAGCTGGCGTGGATTTTTGCGCTGAGGGCATCAGCCAGGTGCGGCGCGTGGGCAATGCACCACTGCGCAGATTCGAGCGCCTGACGCGGGGGGTCAGCGGCCAGGGAGTCCCAGAGGGCGTTAAGGGTCGTCAATATACGGTTGTAGGACAGCTTTTGCTCAGTTGCCACGACTCAACCTTCTGAAAAGAATGAGAGGCGGCAGAATACAAAGCAAATTCTAACTTGCCATTATTCAAGATCACGCTATACTTGAAACATAGACAAGAAAATATCCACCTCTCAAAGGTGGTTGTATGTAACAATACACTCGCAGGTCGCCAAACCAAATAACGCGGGTGTTTTGCGTTTTATATGAGAGAACACTATAGCGCGACTCATCGATTCTGGCGAATCATTATCCGTATTACGTAATACAGCGATAATTGGCCTCAAAAACGTTGTCCCCCGGAGCACTTGCCATCACATTCACAGTAGATAACGGCTCCGAGGGACATTTACATTGTATGTTAAATTGAAGTCTAGCAAGCGCCCTGCCCCACTTACGCGAGACTGCCGTTCCTCAATCGCATCAGCGCGAACCGTAAGCCGCCGACAGCATTGAAGTCTACGCTGTGGATTTTCTTCGTCGAGGGGTACTTTTTGCGATCTAGAATTTTCGGGCCATACCATTTCTTGAGATGGTCTTCCACCAGCGTTGCTCCCCCACCGACCACAATCACGCTCTTGATGCCGCGAAAGCTGCCGAACACACCGTCGCAGATGTTGTTGGCGATCCATTCGGCGAACCGAACCGAGTGCTTCTCGATCAGGGGTTGCAGTTCGACTTCGACCCCGGCCACCTTGAGCTTGTAATCCCCATGCTCTAACCCACGTCGGATGACAACATCTATATCATCCACGCTTAGGTTAGCGAAATCGTCACCGTGCTTCTTGACCGCCCGTAGGATGGGTTCGCGAATGTGGACGTTCAGTCCGCCGTTCTCCCACGTCGCGGTTTCGAGCGCCTCCGGGTTGAAATTTCCGTCGATCATCTTGAGGGCATCCAGCGTGTGTGCGCCGATGTCCAGGATGACGGTATCCCCCGACAGCACATCGTTCTTCGTCAGGTTGCCCTCATCATCGACGATGAAGCAGGCTGCCGCGCCGATGCCTTCCGGCCAGATTTGGATGTGATCGTACTGCCAGTGCCGAGGCTTCTTGTCGGCTTTCAACTTGATCTCAACCTCGCGTCCATCACCTGTAAACCTGTCGAGCATCGTCTGCTTGGCATCAACATACATGCCGGGCGGTGCAAACAAGGTCAGATCGACACTGCCATCTTTGATCCCCAGCTTCGCCAGCGCGACAGCGACGAGGAATTGATACATTTCATTACCGTATCGGGCAGCGCCCATGTGCCGTTCGAGGTTGCGGCGCGTCACGCGGATGACATCATCGCCCACCACGTAACGATGGCCGTACCAATCAGCGTATTCATACTGAAGCTCCAAATCCGCGCCCAGTCCCAAGCTGTCGCCAGTGGCCGATGCTCGCACGGATGGGAAATAGACACTCTTGAAGCCGCCGCCTGCTTTAGCGAGGACGGCATTCGTCCCACCGTTGCCCGGATCGACGGAGATTACGTAATCCGACATGACACTTACTCCTAATCTAGCGTTTCTTGTTACGTGTAAAGCGACCCGTGCGCTGCTTCTGGCCGTCGGGTGCGGGTGCATTCGCCAGCGCCTCGTCCAGCTTCTCCGCGATGAGATAACGAACGACGGCGCTGCGATTGATGCGTTCCGGGTGGAACGGCTGCCGCAGCCCAGTTACGCCCAAACGCTCCAGATACTCAGCAATCGTCTGGATCGCCTCAGCTTCTTCTGGCGTGATGCTTTCAGGATTTTGGTTCATCGTAAGTCATTCCGTTGAGTGCAAACGCTGATTTGATGAAGTTGATGGCTGCCTGGTTGCCCGCGTTGCGATCTTTACGAATCACGAGGAGGTCATCATCGTCGTCATCGAAAGCAGGCGCGGTGATGCTCTTGGTCATTTGCAGCGGCTTCGGGCCACCGCCGCCGTTATTGGTCAGCATCTTGACGGGCATGGGTGTGTCGATGGGCGTGTTGCCCTGCTTGAGCATCAGCTGCTCCAGACGCTCAAGCTGGTGCTGGATGTCGAGTTCGGCGGGCGACTTCTGCGGCTGGAGGGATCGGACATACTCCATAAACTCAGCGCGAACCCAGGGAAAAAGCTCAAATAAAACATCCAGCTTCCCCTGCCGAAGATCGCAGATCAGTCGGATGCCGTCGCGAATCGTCCCGGCGAATGAGCGATCATTCTTGAGAAGCTCGATCTGATCGGCGAGTTGTCCTTCATCGGGCTTGAGCAGATCGAGCCAGAAGGTAAAGCGTAAACGGAAGCGATTTTGGGTCATCAGATTATCCTGGCACTATAAGCCATAGTCACTTAGTGACTTTACCTCAAAGTACCTCCATATATCAAGTCTTTGCTATACTTTCCGCAACTCATCACAACCCATCGCTAGTTCTAGGGCAGGGGGCAGAGTTGAGTTATCATTGATCTGAGAGTGGTTATACGAAGGGGGAATGAATTGTTTTCAACGGCTGAGATGGCAGCTTATTACCAGGTATCAGAGCAGACCATAAGGGCTTGGTCTAAAGAGTTTGCTGACGATCTTTCACCAACTTCAAATCCTGGAATAGGTAAGAATAGAAGTTTTGCCCTTGAGGACTTCTCAGTTTTGACCATCGTGGATGAGATGAAAAAACAGCGAAAGGCGTTTGAAGAAATCCACGCCGCGCTCAATGCAGGCCAGAGGGCGCAACCACCTGACTTGACCGAGAAGGATATGAAAGCCCTAGCAGCCACCGAAGGCGAAAAGAAAGCGACTCTCGAAATCCAGGCACTACAACAATATATTATCGACCTGCAACAGCGATTGAATCGGGCAGAGGAGACAGCCGAGGCCAGCGAAGCCTTGAAAATCAAAAACGCTCAACTGGAGACCAGAGTTGAAATTCTCCAATCCCAAGCAGATGAACTGGTAGCACTAAGAACTGAAGTCCGACGGCTAGAGCGGGAGGTCGGAAAAACCCATGGACAGGCGTACATTGAAGGCTATAAGGCTGGGTTACGAGAGCAGGGTTTGGAAGAGGAGTGATATAAAGAATGTGACGTGACCGTTCGCTCAATGGGTGCGGCTCTTGAACCTTACGATATGGCGCTTCTGTACGCATAAGATTGACCTTCGCTTGGCGCTAGTTGTATGATTCTTCTGGATCAGACCCAGAAACTATTTACTGACATCGTGACCACCCGCTGGTGGAAAAAGTTCTAATCAATGGCAATGC
>JALHNT010000066.1 GCA_022843385.1 Anaerolineae bacterium
ATCATTGCCATACACAGCAGCGTTAACAGACTGGGTAAATCATGTTTGTGCCACTCCCGATATTCCGGTACTTGCTCAAACGCTTGTCTCAGGCTTTCCATTCTTCCCTCCTTTTTCTTTAGCCTACGACTCTTTCCTGAGACTTCCGTTTCTTTGAGTCAGCCCTTGGACGACAGTGGCAGTGGTATTGACTTTACAGCTCGATCTCCACCCGCATCACGCCGTCCTTCTCGCCGATCTGGTGGAAGCCCAGCCGTTCGGTGACGCGCAGCATGTTGCTGTTGCTGTTAAGGATATTGCCGAAGATGCGCTTGACACCTTCCTGCCGCCCGATGTCCACCAGCCGCCGCAGAATCTCGGTACCGACGCCGAAGCCCTGGAAGGCATCGCTGACCAGGATGGTGAACTCGGCATCCTCGCCGCCATACAGCTTAATCAACCGCCCGGCAGCGATGACCTGTGGCTCGTTGGTGCGGCGGTTCTTGATCTCGGCGATGAGCGCCATCTCGCGGTCATAATCGATGAAGGCCAGCCGCGACAGCCGTTCGTGTTCGATGCGCTGGCTGAGGGCGAGCGGGTAGAAATAGCGCAGCGCCACACTGCGTTCGCTCAGGGTTTCGTGATACTTGACCATCAGCGGCTCGTCTTCCGGGCGGATGGGGCGGATGACGGCCGTCGTGCCATCCTTCATCGTCCACTCGCCGACGTAGTGCGTCGGATACGGACGGATCGCCAGCTTGGGCAGTTGGTCTTCGGTCACGGTTGGCTCGTACAACACCACCCGCGCATCCAGCGCCACCAGACGTTCCGGCGAACATACCAGCGGGTTGATGTCGATCTCTTTGATCCATTTCTGCTCGGTGACAAGCTGGCTGAAGCGCACCATCAACTGCTCCAGCGCCGCCAGATCAACTGGCGCTTTGCCGCGCACACCCTTCAAGGCGGTGTAAATCGTCGTCTGTTCCATCATGCGCCGCGCCAGCGTGGTCGTCAGCGGGGGCAGCCCCAGCGCCCGATCCTTGAACACTTCGACCAGGATGCCGCCCATGCCGAACAGCAGCACCGGCCCGAACTGCGGATCAGGTGAACAACCGAGGATGATCTCATAACCATCGAGGCGGATCATCGGCTGCACCGACACGCCCAGGAAATCGCTCAGGCTGGCCTTCTCGCTCACCGACTGGCGGATGGCGCGGAAGGCTTCACGGACGGCATCAGCCGTTTGCAGGTTGAGCTTGACGCCGCCGACATCGGTCTTGTGGGTGATGGTCTCGGAGTGCAGCTTCAGCACCACCGGATAGGCCATCTCACCGGCTGCGGCTACTGCCTCTTCCTCGGTCGCCGCGATCCGCAGCGGGATGGTCGGGATGTTGTAAGCCGCCAGGATTTGTTTGGACTCAGCCTCGGTCAGGATGGTGCGTCCGGTCTGGCGCACCGCGTTGAGCATGGCCTCGACCTTGTGATGGGCCGCCGCTTCGTCGCTGGTGGCCTGGGGCATGACCGGCGTCTGGTAGATGGCGCGCAGGTTCTCGGCGAAGCGCCACATATAATTGAACAGGCGGGTCGCCACATCCGGGTAAGGCAGCGTCGGGATGTTGACCTTGTTCAGGATCGCCTCGCCCTCGGCCACCACGCTGCCGCCCATCCAGCTTGCCAGCACCGGCTTGCCCTCGATTTTGGCGTAAGGCGTCAACTGCTGCGCCGTCGCTGTCGGGTCGGTCATATCCTGCGGCGTTAGGATCACCAGCAGGCCATCGCTGTTGGGGTCCTGGGCGGCGATCTCCAACGCTTTGGCATACTTATCCGGCCCGGCATCGCCCAGCACATCAATCGGGTTGCTGTGGCTCCAGGCCGCTGGCAGGAAGCTGCTCAGTTTAGTGATCGTCTCCGGCGTGATCGCGCTCAGTTCACCGCCACCCAGGATGAGGGCATCGGTCGCCAGCACGCCAGGCCCGCCGGCGTTGGTGACAATCGTCAGCTTGTTGCCCTGGGGACGGGGCTGCTTCGCCAGCGCTTCGACGGTATAGAAGACATCAGCGATGCTATCGACGCGCAGGATGCCAGCGCGACGGAAGGCGGCGTCCAGCACATCATCGCTGCCCGCCAGCGAACCGGTATGCGAGGCGGCGGCGTGGGCGGCGGCTTCCGTGCGCCCGGCCTTGATGACGATGATCGGTTTGTCGCGGGCGACTTCGCGGGCTGCCGAGAGGAACGATCGGGCATCGCCGACCGTTTCCATATAGATGACGATGCTCTCGGTCTGCGGATCATCGCCCAGGTAGCTGATGAGATCGCCCCAGTTGACATCCAGCATCGAGCCGATGGAGACGAAGGCGCTGAAGCCGACGTTCTCCTTGAAGCTCCAGTCCAGCACACTGGTCAGCAGCGCACCGCTCTGGCTGATGAAACCGACGTTGCCGGGGCGCGCCATGCCGCCGGCGAAGGTGGCATTCAGACCATAGTGCGGCATCATCACGCCCAGACAGTTGGGGCCGATGATCCGCATCTTGCCCCGCGCCGTCTCCATGATCTGCCGTTCCAGTTCGACGCCCTCCGGCCCGATCTCCTTGAAGCCGGCGGAGATGATGATCGCGCCGCGAATGCCGAGATCGACACAATCCTTAATCAGGGCTGGTACACTCTTGCTTGGGGTGACGATCACCGCCAGATCGACCGGATCGGGGATGTCCTTGATAGTCGGATAAGCCTTGACGCCCAGCACCGACGGGCGCTTGGGATTGACCGGGAAGACCGCCCCGCCAAACGGATTGGTGATGAGATTCCACATGATGGTGCGTCCGACGCTGCCTGGGTTCTCGGTCGCGCCGATGACAGCCACATTTTTGGGGCTGAAGATGGCGTCGAGCGCCTGAAACTGCTGGCGCACATCGTCCTGGGTGACGACGGGTTTGCTGGTGATTGAGGCCATAAGTGGACACTCCTGCTAGGTTGAAAAGAGCGCCTCCAGTTTACCCCATTTTGGTGAAGCCGATGTTAAAGGCTGCAATCCATTGACACCTTGACACCGCACCGTTGGACAGATTGGGAGTATAATCAAGCCTAACACGCACCTCACCCCAGACGCGCTGGCGCACTCAACCCAGCCGCCGCGTTTGAGCAGACCAGGAACAGGGACAGGTATGGACGACCTCATCGGCAAAGCACTGGGTCAGTTTGAAATCATCGATCTCATCGCCAGGGGCGGCATGGCCTCGGTCTTTCGGGCGCGCCAGAAATCCATCGGGCGCGATGTCGCCATCAAGCTGCTGCCTCATGCTCTGATGCATGATGGCACGTTTCTGGAACGGTTCTACCGTGAAGTCGAAGTGATCGCGGCGCTGCAACATCCTCACATCCTGCCGGTGTATGACTTCGGTGAATTTGAGGGGATGCCCTACATCGTCATGGCTTATATGAACGGCGGCACGCTTTCCGACATCATGGCACATGGCCCGATGAGCCTGACCGATGCCGAGATCGTGGTGCGACAGATGGCGGATGCGCTGGACTACGCCCACAGCAAAGGCATCATCCACCGCGATTTTAAGCCGGGCAACGTGCTGCTGGATGAGCGCGGCAACACCTACCTGGCCGATTTTGGTCTCGCCAAAATCTCCGAGTCGAACAGCAATATCACCGGAACCGGCATGTTGGGTACGCCGACCTACATGGCACCGGAACTGGCGATGAGTTCAGAGCTGACGCCGGCGGTGGATGTGTATGCTTTGGGGATCACCTTTTTTCAGATGCTGGCTGGACAGGTGCCTTTCGAAGCCAATACGCCGCTGGGTGTGCTGATGCTGCATGTCAACAATCCGGTGCCGCTCATCCAGGATTTTCGTTCCGACATCAGCCCGGCCATCCAGTCGGTCATTGATCGGGCGATGGCGAAATCACCGCTGGATCGCTATGCCACCGCCGGCGAGATGGCAAAGGCGCTGGTGCAGGCTTCCAAGCTGGAAACACAGGAAACGGGCGGCGTTACCCATGCCGATGCGCTGCTGATGACCAATATGGTCGGCCAGATCATCTTTGTCGATCAGACCTGTCTCAAACTCCTCAAGCGCCATTATGCCGAAGCGCGCCACATCATCGGCAAATCGATGACGGAGGTGCTGGGCATCTCTCCGAAAGAAGCCGAGCAGCTTTTGAAAGAGGTGAGCAAGGCCGGGCGGCTGGATCGGCGCGCCCTGGACATTAAGGATTCCAAAGGCGTGGGCATCCAGGTCATCACAACCATCGTCGCCACCAAGGATGACAAGGGCGGCTTCGTTGGCGCTGATATCACGCTGCGTCCTGTATCCGACCCGGCGCGCAGCGATTTCGTCACGGTGGATAAGCGGCTGGATACGCAGGAAAAGACGTTCTTTGAGACCTATTTCCAGTCGCAGATCCGAACGCTGTGGGATCTGGCGGTACAACTGGGTGGCAAGAAACTGGGCGCGAATCTGGATCGCATCATTACCGAAACCGCCCAGCGCAACGTATGGCCGATCTCGATGCGGGATGGGCAGGCCACGGTCGAACAATCCAGCACTGATGCCGATGTCTATCGGGCGCTGCTGGCGAAAGCGGTAGCCTATGTGGTCACCATCGTCGGCAAGAAAGCCGTCGCTAAAGGGATGCAAAGCGTTGACGACCGCACCGACCCGCATATCCTGGGGCAGGTCAGCGAGCTTCGGGCTTCGCAGCTATTTAAAGATTTGCTGGTTTAAGGGGGATACACAATGCAGATGGATTATTCGCTTGGCAACCTGATTATGGATTTTGTCCTGGTCGCGGCCTCGATTTGGATGGTGATCGAAGTGCGCGGCATCGGTGGGATCATCGGCACCTCGATGACCCGCATCGTCATCGGTGCCATCATCCTGGGATTCGCCCACCTGGTCGCTACGATCGGCATCAATGTTCTGCATCTGGATGGACAGCTCAACAATTTTATCCATCGCCTGATCGTGCTGGCCGGCTTCGTCATGCTGGTCGCCGGCTTCCGCAAGATGGCCGAAATCAAGCGCTGAACCCTGCCGCAAGCTGCCCCCGCTATGACCAGGGGCAGATGCGATTTCTCTAGTCGTCAGTCGATAGTCCTCAGTGGTCAGTAAAAGCGCCTGAGCGCTTTTACTGATGTTGCTGTTTGGAGCGATCAGCCATAGGCTATCAGAGCGTGGTTGTAACGACACACTACTGAGATTCCATGATGTGCTTTTCGTTACTTTGTAAGCCAGAATCCGAAAATCGGTATGGAAATCCGCGTTTTTCTACTCTCATCGTTTGTCGAGATAGAACATTCGAAAAAATTCGTGCGCCAAGCATTATAATGTTATTTGTCACAACCACTGGTCCCAATCAGCAAAATCAGCAACACAGAAACATGAGCGATCTTTCCGACTGATGGCTGTTAATTGAATGAGGGAAACGTTCACAAAAGGTGTTCGCGAATTTGACGAATTTTGTGAATCAACGAATAGCTGACGGCTGATCGTTATAGGCTATAAGTCCAATCCGGGCGAAAACCCGCCCAGCCTTCTATAATGAAGGCTAGCGGGATGACTGCATCCCCAAGCGGATTTTCTCTGGATGGTCGTTCATGCCTGAACAATGGTTGGCCCTACTAATCGTCGGTGCGGTTGCGGGGGTTGCTGCCGGGATGTTTGGCATCGGCGGGGGCGTCATCATCGTCCCGGCGCTGACTATCCTGCTAGCGTTCGATCTCAAGGCGGCTGTCGGTACATCACTGGCAGCGCTGCTGATGCCCGTCAGCATCTTCGCCGTGCTGCAATACTACCGCGCCGGCAAGTTCAGCATCCGCACTTCGGCACTGATCGGCTTCGGGCTGATCTTCGGTGCGATCATCGGGGCGCAGATCGCACTGGGGATCGACACCAATCTGCTCCGGCAGCTTTACGGCGTCTTCCTCCTCTACATGTCATGGCGTTTCATCGAGCCGCGCAAGTGGCTGGCTGAACGACGGGGCCAGAAGATCACCAAACCAGCGAGTGAAGGTCGCGAAATTCAGTCCCTCATCCCGATGCTGGCACTGGGCTTTATCGCTGGCATCTTCGCCGGCATGTTCGGCATCGGCGGAGGCATCATCATTGTGGCAGTGCTGGTGGAAGGCTTTCGTTTCGACCAGAAGCAAGCGGTTGGCACTTCGCTGGCGGCACTGCTCCCGCCAGTCAGTTTTGGCGCCGTTATCCAGTATTACAATGAAGGACTGCTCAACATCGCGGTGGCGGCCTGCGTTGCTGCTGGACTATTGCTGGGCTCGATTGCCGGTGCAAAGATCGCGCTTGGTTTACCCTCGGCCACCATCAAGCGGCTGTACGGCATCTTTCTGGTGCTGGTCGGCCTGCGCTATCTCTTACAGCTATGAACGACGCAGTGGCAGTCAGGCTGTTGACCACAGAAATCTCATTCTGATGTAACCCTTCATTTCTTGTTACGCTCCTAATCCTGCCTCTGCTGCCGGCCCGCTGCCAAGAATTAAGAAAGTGACCCATTGCATCAACCGAAGCGATGCTACACTGAATCGAGGACACCTTACTTACTTCTGTTCCCAGGGGGATGCAATGAAACGTACTGTTGCACTGATTGTATGGTTATTGGGCGTGGTTGGTCTGGCCCATGCCCAGGATGAGGTCGCCAACTGGACCATTCTCCACTATACCGCTGTTGACAATAATCTTGAGGGTGCTGCCTTTAACGACTATTACGAGATGCAGATTGTCGGCAGTGGCAACGGGGTCAATATCGTGACCCAGTTGGATCGTGCCGAGGGCTTCGAATCGCGCTTTGGTGACTGGACCGATACCCGCCGCTTTCTGATCGAGCAGCGACCGGCATTGCCAGAGCTGGATATTGCTGGCAAGCGGACTGCCCTGGTCGATTATTTCGTCCAGGCCGGATATGGCGATAGCGCCAGCGTCGCTGCTCAGGTGGAAACGCTGGATGATGCCACCGTCAACCGGATTTTTGAGAACAACAATGTGGGTGTTACATTCGACCAGACGCCGGTGCAGGAACTGGGTGAAGTCGATATGGGCGATCCGCAGGCGTTGACCGACTTCATCGTCTGGGGCGCACAGAATTATCCCGCCGAACATTATCTGCTGGTCATCGGCAGTCATGGGGGCGGCTGGCGCGGCATTGGCCCGGATGATGGCAATGATGAGTCGATGCTGGAGCTGCCGGAGATTGATGCCGCGCTCGGCGCAGCACGCGAACAACTGGGGATCGATAAGTTCGATATTGTCGGGTTTGATGCCTGCCTGATGGGCGTTATGGATGTGGCCGTGATGCTCGAACCGCACGCGGATTACGTCCTCTCGTCACAGGAAGTGATCCCCAGCAATGGCTGGGAATACGCCAACAGCATCGCCGCAATGCAGGCCAACCCGGATTGGGATGCCTACACTGTCGGAACCAGCTTCATTGATAACTACATCGCCTACTATGCCGGGCCAGGGGCGCGCACCAAGGTTGATCTGGGACTGGTGGATACGGCTGGCCTTCCGGCACTGCTGGAGTCGCTCAACGAATTTGCCGGGGTGGTGAGCGCTGATCCGGTTGAACTGCTCTCGGCGCTGGGGACTGCCCGCAACAACAGTCAGAGCTTTGGCGCATCATTGGGGGATCGCGCGGATTACTACTCGTACATCGACCTGCGCGACTTCATGACCTGGTTCAGCGTTCAGACCACGATCACAGAAGAGGCCTACCTGGCGGCGCTGGCGGTGCTGGGCGCCTACGATCAGACCGTCGTCTATGCGGTGGCCGATAGCAAGCTCCCCGGCTCAAACGGGCTGGCGGTCTATTTGCCAGCAACCCAGAACGTCTACGAAGCCTTTGGCAGTACGTATCCGTCGCTGGCTCCATCCGGACTGTCTTTCTGGCAGGATTATCTCAACCAGTTCTATTCCACCATCCAGAGCGAGCTGGACGGGAGCGCGCTTCAGCTCGAAATCACCAATTTGACCACGGTTGGAGGCGTCGCCAGCACGCTGGATAATCCGGTCATCTTCTTTGATGCGGCTGGCGTGGGCGTGATTGACCTGGCCTATACCATCACCTATGTGCTGGAAGATGGCAGCCGCCTTGTGGTTGATTCCTCGCCGATATCGTATACCACCACGCTGCCGACGGGCGAACTCGTGATCGAGTATCCCACCGAACTGACCCCCAGCGTCTTCACCTGGAGCGTGGAATTCCCCTTCATCAGCGATGGCACCACCAATGTGCTGAGCCTGCCCAATTCGAATGGTGGCTCCACTGAGATGTCGATCCAGGGAACCTATATCAACGCCGAGGGATCACAGCCGGCTTACCTGATTTTTGATAACAGCACCTATGAGTATATGGGGATGCTGGCGATTGCCGATTCGTCACCCTATGAAGTGCGCCCCAACCCCGGCGATCAGTTCATTGTCGATCTGATCAGCATTGCGCCGGATGGTACCGTGACGGCCACGCCGCAGGAAAATCTACCGCTGACGTTTGGTGTCGATCCATTCACCTTCCAGTATTTGCCAGCGGCCAGCGGTAACTATGAAGTTGGCCTGACCATGAGAGACCTGGCGAACAACCAGACCTATACTGGTGTTGGCATCACCATCAACAACGAGGGTGTGGATGGCACGCTGCGCGGGTATACCGATACCAACGAGGGCATCTACTTCCAGTATCCGCGCCTGTGGGGCGAGTCGTACTCGATCACGAATGACGATGGCAGCCTGACGAATGTGCTGGGCGATATAGATGGCATCCAGACACTGTACATTGATGCCTATCTCGACACGGATGCCCGGACGGCACTGGACAATGAACTCCAGCGCTATGATGGTGAGGTCAGCGAGGTGATTGAGATCACAGCCGGCGGGCTGCCGGCCTACAGCGCGACCTATATGTTCGAGGGCGAAGATGGCCTGAGCTACCGCACATCGGTGATGAGTGTAATGAATGAACCGGCTGGCACCGCAGTGGTGTTTGTGCTGCAATCATCGGCTGATCTACAGGCCGATGTGGATCTGCTGCTGGTGCTGGACGCAACGCTTCAGTTCTTCCCGCCCGTTCTGGAACCCTAACCTTCGCTGAATGGCTGAGGCAGTGCCGCCGGTGCTGCCTCCAGCCCCTTTGCTGGTGATGGAGCTGATTGGAGCCATTGGCCTTCCACAATCAGCTATCAAGTGGTGATTACAGACTATAGGCATAACTCCAGTTTTGTGTCGTCGGACAGACAGAAGAATTCATAGCCAAGTCGCCAAGCGCGCCAAGAAGAACCGACTACAGATGAGCAGAGGACAGCGAGGGAGCAAGCAGAGGTCTTTCACTTTCAACTCGAAAAAGTCGTCAATGTCAGAAGTGCATATTGTGACATTTGGCGTTCGGCCAGTAACGAGCAACAAGTCTTTCCTCTGATGACTGACGACTACGTATGCGCTTCTTAAGATGCAACGTGGACGAGCTCAATTCATCTACAATGTCAGAATAGAACAAAAAGGCTATCCAGTCAAGTCTTCACCCAACTGGCCTCGTACCGTTGCCAGCCAGCCGTGCTCTCATTCAAGCCTAACGATCGAAGCATTGGGCCGGCTTCAGATACAGTCCGACCTGGAACATTGCAGCTTCCTGGGTGCAACTGATTTACCCGTCAAGCTCACTGGCTTTGGGCGGTTTCAGTCTCACATCCTATTGGCTGTTAAGGTAAATTTTGCTTTCAGCCTACAATAATTCCATGATGCAAGGGCGCGCAGCCATGCGCTACATTCCCTGAGCCGCGGAAGTGCTGGTAACATTCAACCGCGCGGCGCGTTGTAATGGGCAGACATGTGGAGTCCTTTCATGCAACCACTGGCAAATGAGACCGACCTGATCCAGCGGGCGCGGGCTGGCGACAAGAGCGCCGTCAGCAGCCTGTATGAAGGTTACGTGCAGGCGATCTTCCGTTACATCAGCTACCGGGTCGAGACCGATGTCATCGCCGAAGACCTGACAGCCGAGGTTTTCCTGCGGATGGTGCGCGGCATGGCGGCGTATCAGGATACCGGCGCCCCCTTCGCCGCCTGGCTCTATCGCATCGCCGCCAACCTGATCGCCGATTTCTACCGGCAGGGACGCAGCCGAACCGAGAAGCCGATCAGCGATGATCAGCCGACCGACGACACCGATCCGCTGAATTCGCTGGCGCGGATGGAAGAGCAGGCCAAACTGCGGCAGGCGTTACAACAACTGCCCGCCGATTATCAAACCCTGTTGATTATGCGTTTCATGCAGCAGCTCCCCCATGCCCAGGTGGCTGCCGCGCTGGATAAATCGGAAGCGGCCATCCGCGTCATGCAGCACCGCGCCCTGCAAGCCCTGGCCGAAGCGCTGGGGGCCAGCGGCAAATCGCGCAGCTACCTGCGAGGACAATCATGATGATGAACAACGACAGCTTCACCCCGGACGAACTGGCGCTGATCGAACGGCTGACTAACGCACCCCAACCCCGGCTGCGTCCGGCAGCTCATGATGCCATCCTGCAACAGGTGCTGGATGCGCTGGATGCCCCGCCGGCTGCCCCCTCGTCACCGCCTTCCACCCCCATTCTGCCGTTGATCGTGTTGGCAGTTATCCTCGCCATCGGCGCTGCCATCGCCTTCGTCATCCTGCAAAACAATCAGCCGACTGTGCAACCGCCGCTGGTCGAAACCTTCACGCCGACCGCTGCGGCCTCCGCCACAGCGAGCGCGACCTTCACAGCAACCGCCACCCATACGCCGACCGCCAGCCCAAGCGCCAGCGCAACACTCACTGCCAGCCCATCGCTCACCGTTAGTGACTCCGCTACACCGACCCGCATCAGCCCGACGGCGACGAACACCGTGATCGTGGAAGAATCGCCGCTGCCCGCCACCCCGACCGTGCTGGTCTCGCCCACCTCGGCTGAAGCGACTCCAACGCCGACGCTGACCCCCACGCCCCAGTTGGCCGAGATCGAGGGAGTCGATCTGGTGATCGAAGGGCCAATTGAGCAGATCAACGGCAGCGTCATCATCATCTACGGCATTGAAGTCACGCTCAGTGAAGACGAGCCGCTGCTGAGCGTCGTCCAGGTGGGCGACACGGTGCGGATCGAAGGCGATGTCAGCGATGGGCAGCAGGTGATCGTCATCAACATCACACTGGCAGATGAGGCGGTTAGCGTCGATGCCGAGACCGGCGCGGTCTGGCGTGATGACGGGAGCTGCGCCAATCCCCCGCCCGATTGGGCCCCGGCCAATGGCTGGCGACGGCGCTGCGAGTCTGGCAGCAGCAATGCCGGCGGTGGCGCTAATCCCGGCAATGGCAACCCCGGCGGCGGGCAGGGGATGGGCATGGGCATGGGCATGGGCGATGATGATTGACGCCATCCCCTAACAACAGGGGTGCGAGACCGGCGCTATCCTTGCTATAGTGTGAGAATTGTCCATCACTGCTGGATGTTCACTGATGTCTCATCACTTGCTCAGTCCGAGGGATAACCGGCTGGAAGATTTCGAAGTTAACGCGCGCGGGGAACTGACCCAGCGTCAGATGGATCGGTTGCGCCAGGTGGTGCTGCCCCCAAGCCTGGCGGAGACCAATCGTGACGACGCCTTCGCCGCGATGCGCCGCAAGCCCCTCGGGCGCTGGCTCCTGGGCATCGTGGCGGTGGCCGGGGCGCTGGCCTCGACTGTCAACGGCGACCCGTCGCAGCGGGTCATCGCGGCTTGCCTCGCCGGGGTACTGCTGGTCATGCTCGGTGTGTTCGCGGTGGAAGCGCTGCCATCGCTGGTGGCCTGGAATACCGTGCGCCAGATACGCCGCCGTCGTCTTCAGGCCGATGCCCAATTCCATGCCAGCCTGGCCGCGCCCGACATCCAGCATGAAGCCGGCTCCCCTCGCATACAGCAAACCAGCGCAGAAACCACCATGCTCTACATCGGTCTGCATTGGTTCGAGATCAGCGCTGATCTGGCGGAGACGCTGCGCGACACCGACGAGCGGATGGTGGCCTACTTTCTGGAAACACCGCAGCATGGCAACCTGCTGCTCTCGCTTCAGAGCGCGGGGCAGGGTGAACGCGCCTGGCTTCAGGAAGTCGTCGGCATCAGCGATGACGGCGAGATCATCTACCGGAAAGACCTGGAGGATGATATTCCCGATGGCGAGGTCCGGCCGCTGAAGAAGTCATCCGATAGCGGTCAATAAGGAGGCGGCGGGAATGTCCCGGAATCACCTGCTGAGTCGGACGGATAACCGGCTGGAGGATTTCGAAGCCAACAGGCGGGGAGAACTGACCCAGCGCCAGCGAGATCGCCTTCGCCGCATTGTGCTCCCCGTCACCCTACAAGAATATGAACTCGAAAGCCGGATGGAAGGGCATAGCCAGCATATACGCCTGCGGAGCATATTGTTGGCGCTGGGTGTGCTGGGTATGGTTATCGGCATTGGCGTTTCAATGGGAAGTACCATCCTTCCCCTCGCTTTAGGTCTGCTCATCGGTGTGGAATTTGCTGTGTATCTGGGTCAGGGCTTGATCTTCCGGCGGGAACTGAGACACCTGCGACAGAAGCGCAGCGAGGCCGATGCTCATTTTCATGCCAACCTGGAACCCTCACAGACTGCTGCTCACATTTATCGTATTGAAGGGGAAAAGACACTCGAACGGCGAATCGGCTATCGGCGAGATCGACTACTGCTCGGCGATGAAGCCTTTGAAGTGGCTGATGAGGACTGGGGTCCGTTGCGTGCCATCAGCGGCTATATGGTCGCCCATTATTTCGCGACCAGTGAGCATGGCAATCTGCTGCTCTCATTCCAGCAGGTTGATGCTGTGAGCCAGATCGCACTCAGTGAGGTCGTCGGGGTCAGCGATGACGGCGAGATCATCTACCAACAAGACCTGGAGGATGATGTTCCCGATGGCGAGGTCAGACCGCTGAAGAAGTCATCCGATAGCGGTCAATAAGGAGGCGGCTGGAATGTCCCGGAATCACCTGCTGAGTCGGACGGATAACCGGCTGGAGGATTTCGAAGCCAACGGGCGCGGGGAACTCACCCAACGCCAGCGGGATCGCCTGCTTACGTTCACAATGCCAGCAACCCCAAGAGAATTGGAATGTGAAACACGGATCGCGCAGGCCAGGGTGCAAGCCACTGTGCCATCCATCGGAGCGTTGATCCTGCTCATCACCAGCATCGTCTTGTACCTCAGCGGTCAACCCCTGCAACAGCTGGCGCTGGTTCCTGGAAGCATGTTTATGGTGATCGGTGGGCTGGCATTGGTGCATCTCTCGTCCGTGCATTATCACCAAAATGAACTGAAGCGCTTGCGTGTACGCCGTGACAAGGCCGATACCCGCTTTCGTGCCAGCCTCGATTCGTCTAATCTCACAGCCTCTATTGGACGTGAAGAAGGGCAACTGGTGCTGCGGGAAGGACATTCGGGTGACGAAAACCAGATACAGGTTGGCACAGTAACATTTCAGGTGACTGATGACCTGTTGCGACAGTTGCGCGGCAGCGACAGGCGTAAAGTCGCCTATTATTTCCATTCGGATCAACACGGTAACGTCCTGCTCTCCATCCAGGATGCCGATTATGTCAATCGCGTCAAACTCCATGAAGTCGTCGGCATCAGCGATGACGGCGAGATCATCTACCAGCAAGACCTGGAGGATGATATTCCCGATGGCGAGGTCAGACCGCTGAAGAAGTCATCGGATAGCGGTCAATAAGGAGGCGGCTGGAATGTCCCGGAATCATCTGTTGAGTCGGACGGATAACCGGCTGGAGGACTTTGAAGCCAACGGGCGGGGAGAGCTGACCCCTGAGCAGATGGATCGTCTGAAGGGCTTGATCCTGCCTGCGAGTCCACAAGAAGCCCAATATAGGCAGTACATCGCTCAGAGCCGAAGGAATATCAAGCTGATGGCTATCTCTGCGCTGGGATTGCTCGTCATGGCGTCTCTGCTGTTTGTCATTGGCAACACTCTGGCGCGTGGGGCAACGCCACTGATTGGCACGCTGGCGGGGCTAGCCATGCTGGGTAGCGCCGGCCATTATGCAGCCGAGCAATACTACCGCTATCGATTAAGGACGATGCGTGATACCCGCGAACGGACGAATGACCCATTCAAGTCCATCCTGGCAGCGCCCTCATCCGCCATCCATCGCATCGAAGGCGAGGTCACGCTGAAGTCGGGGACATCCACCGGTGGACACCGTGTTTACATCGGACTTCAATCCTTTCTGGTTGCCGATGACCTGTGGCACCAGTTGCGTCGGGGTGGTCAGCGTGTGGTTGCCCATTTTCTGGAAACACGCCAGTACGACAATCTCCTGCTCTCGGTTCAGCGTGTTGACGATCTGGTGCCGCTCCCAATTGATGACGTGGTTGGCATCAGCGACGATGGCGAGATCATCTACCAGCAAGACCTGGAGGACGGTGTTCCCGATGGCGAGGTCAGGCCGCTGAAGAAGTCAGACAGCAATACCACGCGGTAGAGGGTATTCCAGTATGGCAAAGCAAGCGCTGCTCAGCCTGACATACAATCGTACCGAGGATTTTGACGCGAACGCGCGCGGAGAACTCACCTCGCGCCAATGTGACCGGCTGCGGCATGTTACGCTCCTGGATAAACCGGCGTCACAGCAGGCGATTGCTGACGCAAGGGTATCTCGTGGTGGGTCACGGCGCGGAGTGATTCTCGTCTCAGTCGTAATCCTTTTTCTGCTGCTGATGGCCGGCAGCGCTCACGATGTGACCCTGCTTGGCCTAACTGGGTGTGTCGTCTTCATCCTGTTCAGTTTGATCGCAATTGTCGGCTTGAAGAATGGGGATACGCAGGCAGGCGATGAGCTGAAAGCCCAGTTCAAACAGCGTGATGCGGAGTTCTATTCCAGGCTCGCCTCAGCTGAGATCAATAACGCTATCCAGCGCGAGCAAAGTCGAATCAGACTGGAAAGGCGCGGATCGGATGACCCCGTCCGGCTGTACATTGGCCTGCAAGACTTTGATATTGCAGAGGATTTGGCTTCGGCGCTGCGCAGCGAACAAAATGAGATGGTGGCCTATTTCCTCCGCACACCGCATCACGGCAACCTGCTGCTCTCGATCCAGAGTCTTGATTATGTGCGACAGATGCGGCTGAGTGAAGCCGTTGGCATCAGCGACGATGGCGAAATCATCTATCGTGATGAACTGAGTGATGACTCGTTCGTTGCTGACATGAGCCCGCTGAAGCAGAAACGAGACGAGTGACCCCCATTCCCCCCAAGAGTAGGGGTGCGAGTCGGTGCACCTCCTTGCTATAGTGGGGGCATCGTCAACGAGTGATGGATGTGGGTTCATGTTCAATCCGAAGCTGTTGGGACGGGCCGATAACCGGCTGGAAGACTTCACCGCCAATGTGCAGGGTGAACTGAGCGAACGCCAACTGGAACGGCTGCGCGGCATCAGTGCGCCGGTCAGCAGCCGCGAATTTGAATGCGAGACACACATCGCCGAGGCCAAGTCAAAAGGCCGAACGGCTCTGATCGTGGCGCTGATGTTCCTCGCCATCATGGTACTGTTTTTCTTCGAAACCAGGGGCGATGGCAGACAAACCCAGGTTATATGGTTCGGGCTGATCGTTGTGGTGTTCGGCGGAAACTTCCTTTATCGCCTCATCACAGGGCTGCACTATCACCAGGAATTGAACCAGCTCCGCGCCTACCGCGCCCAGATGGATGCCGGGCTTCAGAGCAGCCTGGATGCGCCGGATGTCGAGTCCTATCTTCAGCGCGTTGACGGCACGGTGGTGCTGGAACAAGGCAGCGGCGAGCGACGCAACCAGCTTCACATTGGCAACCTGTCGTTTGAAGTCGCGGGCGATCTGTGGCAGCAGTTCCGCGATACTGGCGGTCAGGTCATTGCCCATTATCTGGAGACGCGCTATCACGGCAACTTGCTGCTTTCCATTCAAAGTGCATCGGCAATCGAGCAGACCCAACTGAGTGAAGTGGTCGGCATCAGCGACGACGGCGAGATCATCTATGAGACGGATCTGACCGATGATGTCCCGGATGGTGAGGTCAGGCCGCTGAAGAAGAACATGGAGGACTAACCCGATGTTCAACCTCGGATTGATCTCCCAGCGCGATAATCAGCCAGAGGATTTTGCCGCCAACGCCGAGGGCGACCTGACCGCCCGCCAGATAACTCGCCTGCGACTGGTTCGACTGCCGGTGAATCGCCACGAATATGAACTGGAAAGCCAGATCGCAGACGAACAACGTCAGCTCGGCCCGGTGACGCTGGTGCTGTGCTTCTATGTGGCGTTGACCGTTTTGTTGCTGCTGCTGGGCGGAATCGCTGCAACAGTGCCGGGCCTGCTGCTGACGTTGATGGGGGGTGCCAAAGCCTTATCAATCATCATCCCCTCGCGCCAGAAGCAGCAGGAATTGCACCGGCTGCGTACCCACCGCGACCAGGCCGAGGCTGGTCTGGCGCAAAGCCTGAAAGCTCCTGATCTACGGGATTTCATCCAGCACACAGAAGGCACAATCGTGCTGGAACAGGACAGCAGCGCGGGACGTCATCAGATTCACATTGGCGACCAGTCGTTTGCCGTCGATGGCAGCCTGTGGCAGCAGGTGCGGGAACAGGGCGGACGGATGGTGGCCTACTATCTGGCGACGCGCGATCATGGCAATCTGCCGCTGTCGATCCAGAGCGCGGATGATGTGGAACAGGCCAAACTCAAACACGCGGTCGGCATCAGCGATGATGGTGAGCTGATCTATGAGACGGATCTGACCGATGATGTCCCGGATGGTGAGGTCAGGCCGCTGAATAAACGATTGGAAGGATGACGGTTATGTTGGGGAACAAACCGCTCATCCACAGCCGCATGACGATGGCGGAAAACACCGAGGAGGGCTTCCTCGCCAACGAAGCCGGCTACTTGAGCCCTGGGCAAATCGCTCGTCTACACCATGACATTGGACAGAGCCAGTCAAACTGGTTCCTGATCTCGCCGCCCCTGCTGACTATCCTAGCAGCAGTGCTGTTCGTCTGTGGCCCGTTAACGCTGGCTCAGTTGTTATCCAATGCTCAATCGCTCATCGTCCCGCTTGAGCTAATCGCCGGAGTCGTAGCCGGGATGTTTTTTGTGTACCAGGCGTATGTGATGCGCTATCAGGCGATGCGCCGCGCCTTGCAAACGGGTGATTTTCGCTACCACACCTATACTGGCCCGGCCGAGTTCATCAGCATCCCGTCATCGAAGCGCTGGCAGGCGGCCCATCGCCATCACGACGCCTTTTTCATTCGCGCCGATGACCACCTGATCCCAGTCGCTCAATCACTGTGGGACGGGTTGCGCCCGGCAGCCGACGGCCTCATCATCCATTACCTGACGCACCCCTTCCTCTCCCTGCTTTCGATTCAACCGATCCCCGCTGAAGAGCCTCCCACCGACTCAGAACTGGCGAAGGTGATCGGGATTGGTGACGATGGCGAGCTGATCTATGAAGAAGAGGATAAGCATCTGGGACACCGGCGCGCTGAGTGAGTGGAAGCGCGTGGATTAGTTAAGCAGGGGCAACCAGTCAAGGCCGCCCCTACAGAACAGATTGACGACGATTTACGACGGCTGATCAACGCGGGTGATGCGGCCTTCAACCTGCGGGTTGATCGGCGCATTCAGCCGGATGTAATCGGCCACCACGATATCCAGGGGGTTGCCACCATCGTAGGCGTTGATGGCGTTTTCGGCGAACACCGAGTAACCATCGCCGCCGCGCCGCATGAAGTCATTGCTGGCGATGCTATAGGTCGCGGCCAGATCGAGCGGGGCATACTCGCCATTTTCGCCCAGGACTTCGACGCTGACGATGCGGCTGCCGACATCACGGCTGCCATCCCAGCTATAGCGCAGACCAGAAACCTGGGGGAAGCGCCCGGCACCATTCTCGACCTGCGACACGCCATTTTCCAGCGCCACCAGCACATCGGCACCGGTCAGTTCAAAGGTGCTGACCAGGTTGCCAAACGGCAGCACGGTCAGAACATCGCCCATCGTCACGCCATAGGGTTCGGCCAGCGCCAGGTCTTCCGGCACTTCGCGGACATCGGTCGGAACATTGGAACGGATGCCACCACCGTTGGTGATGGCGATCTGGGCACCGGAGTAAGCGCGCATGGCATCGGTAATCAGGTTTCCCAGGTTGCACTCGGCGGCGCGGCACACGCTGCGGTCACCGACCAGGAAGGTCTCGGTCTCGCCCACCGGCATCGCCATCAGTTCGGTGATCGGCACGCGCAGTTCATCGATGATGGCCTGGACTTCGGCATCCGGCGCAATGTAGCGCGACAGCAGGATGACATCACCCGAGGCGCTGGTCACTGCACCTTCAGCATCGAACTGGACATCCAGCCGGCCCATGTAACGCAGGCTGCTGCCAGCCTGGACGATGCGTACATCGTTGCCATCCTTGTCCTCGACCACCAGCGGATAGCGCCCTTCAGCCGCGCTGTAGGCATTGCTCAGCAGGGTGTGGCTGTGACCACCGACGATAACATCGACGCCGCTGATCTGAGGCGCAAGCGCTTCATCCGCCGGCAGACCGATGTGGGAGAGCAGGATGATCTTATTGATGCCCTGCGCCGTCAGTTCATCCACCGCTGCCTGAGTGACAGCCACCAGATCGGTATTGAACACCACCTCCGGGCCAGGGGATGCCAGGATGCCGGTGTCGGGCGGGGTCAGACCGATGACACCAATCTGCTGATCGGCCACTTCGAGGATGGTATAGGGCAAAACTTTTTCCGCCAGGTTTGCGCCAAAGCTCACGTTGGCGGTGATGACCGGGAATTCCAGCATATCGATGAAGCTCACCAGCGTATCATCGCCGTCATCAAATTCATGATTGCCCAGCGTGATCACATCGTACTGCATCAGATTCATGATGCGGGCAGCGTCTTCACCGCGCCACTGCTGGTGGAACAGCGTGCCAGTGAAACGATCACCGGCGTCGATCAGGATCGAATTGCCACCCTCAGCCCGAATCTGATTGATGACCGTCATCTGCCGCGCCGCACCGCCGTCGGTCGTGGCATCGCGCCGGGCATCCAGCGGAGCATAGGCACCATGGACGTCGTTGGTGTGCATGATCGTCAGGCGAAAGGTATCGCCCTGCGCCAGCGCTGTCGAAGTCAGCGTCAGCAGCAGCAATCCAACCAGTAACCCGAATCGTCGTAACATCAACATTTCTCCTTACAAGAATACTGAGACTCACAATCGTGGCGCATCTGTATGTAGAGATGCACAAGATGAGTTTAAGTGAAGGTTAAGAAAATGCCAAAAAGATGTAACATGGTTAAAGGGTGTCAAACGACAGGTTTTTCCCGCCCGACAATCAACCCTGGCAGCGCGATGCCGAGCGCAATCGCCCCCAGGATCAGGCTGGTCTTGATGACATTCAGGCTGACCACCGCCAGCGTATCGACCAGCAACCGGGTGTCGCCCAGCGCGATCTCCAGGATGCCCATCATGGTGCGGAAGGCGAAGATGCCCGGCACCATCGTCACAGCCGCGCTGACAGTGATAACCAGCGCCGGGATATGCCAGCGTTGGGCGAAAATCTCGCCAATCAGCCCCATCACCAGCGCCCCACCCAGCGTCGCCACTTCGACATCCATCCCGCCCAGCAGCAGTGCCGTCCGCAGGGCATGACCGAGCGCCGCTGCCAGCGCACAGATCGGCAGCATCCGCCCCGGCACATTGAATAGCACGGCGAAACCGCTGGCCGCCAGCGCAGCCCAGATGGCATCCTGGGTGATGAAGCCGATGATCGCCACTGTTTCCGTCGGGCGCACCACTGGCAGGGTTGCCAGTGCACTGATGCCGGCCAGTCGTAGCGCCAGCGCCAGCCCCACCGCGATGCCCATCGAGATCAGCGCCCCGGTGATGCCGCGTATCAGCCCGGTCACCAGATGGCCTTTAATGAGGTCATCAGCGGCGTTGATGAGATGAACCCCCGGCACCAGCAGCAGCACCGCCGAAGCCAGCGCGATCTGGGGTTGCGGGGTGAGGTTGAACACTTGGGCAGCACTCGCCAGAATGCCGGCGGTGAAGGCCGTCACGATCACGATTAGCAGATGGTTAAAGTAGCGCCGCCCCAATTCCTGCCGCACGAACATGGCAATGGCGCTCGCCAGAAAGACGACCGCGAAAACCGGCCAGTCACCGCCGTTCAGCCGGCTGAAAGCGGCACAGGCTGCGCCGACCATGCCCACGACCAGCCAGCGCTTGTGATGATGCCGCAGGCGATCCAGCCGTTGCAGCCGTGCCCGTACCTGAATCCGATCCAGATCGCCACTGCTGACCTGCCGCACGATCTGGTTGATCTCGTGGATGATCGCCATGTTGACGCCGATGCTGACCACCCGGCGAATCTTGGTGCGGAATTCCTGACCGCTGGTGGTCGTCACCGCGATGACGTTGGGCGAGACCAGCACATCCAGCCAGTCAGCACCCAGACCGGTCCCCAGCCGATGCACCGACTCTTCAATTCGCGCCGATTCGGCCCCATGTTGCAGCAGGAGCTGCCCGGCCCAGAGCGAGAGATCAATCACATCGCGCAGCGCTTCATAATTCAGCGGCGCTTTGGTCGGACGCTCGGCCATCAGCACGCCAGTTGTTTCCATATTGGCTCCTCATTCATCCGCTTGCGATAACCATACTCAATACTGGCTCACGTAGCAACCCAGCCAGCGCCACATCCGAAGCCTGGTGACAGTGCCAAGTGGATTACTCTAACCCATCTTCGGGGGCGATTGCCGGAAGGTTCGGCACATCTCAGCGATCAGGATGGACTGCGCTGCTGCCAGTGGCAGAAACCGCTTGAAGCAGTCTGATGGGGATATAGGGGGTGGATGTCCAAAGGTTCATCCTGTCGAGAAGGATAGCCCATACGAGGTGCAAAAACTGCTCAACAGCAGACGTACGGAGCTGAGACAATAAGAGACAATGTATTGCTCATCCGCAACGAGGTGGCATCATGCAGCCGATTCAGACGCAAACAGCGCTTTACGGACGCTGAAAGGTCGGGAAGCGTTTGGGCTGCGGGATGGCTTTCAGAATTTCGTCGATGACATTGGCGCTGCGTTTGGTGTACAACCAGACCATACCCGGCTTGACATCGGTGCCGCAGATGACCGCCAGCGAGACGGTGTAGGGTGAGCCGAATTCGACGATATAGACGCCGTTATTGGCACCCTCAAAATAGGTCGAATTGAATTTCGTTTCTTCGAGAATGTTCGCCAGCGAACGTTGTGCTGAATGGTCGATGCTCAGCGCTCGTGTCAGCAGTTGCAGATCGTATTCTTCCAGCGTTCCGGCTGCGCCGACCATGTTGCCATCGGCATCAATCAGGCCGACGAAGTTCGCTTTGACATGGTTGAGCAGGTCTTTCAGCTCATCATTAATCTGTTTGAACTGATTGCGCCCCAACACCAGTGCTGCCGAGCGAGTGCGCGGGTCGAGGCGTTTGGCACGATCGGTGTTCTCCAGCGGCGTCTGCGATTCAACCATCGCTGGTCGGGCATCTTCAGCACGGCGGATTTCCAACTGGCGTTCGATCTGCATCAGCACGAATGACATATTCAGCGGCTTATACAGATAATCGACTGCACCGAGCCGATAGACAGCCACGGCGCTCTTGGCCGAAAGATCGTCGTCAATCACGATCACGCGGGCTTTAGGGCGCAGTCCACCGACTACTGCCAGCAGATCAACCCCGCTCAGGTCAGGCAGTTCCGCTTCGGTCACAATCAAGTCGAAATCCGTCAGCAGAATCTCGCTCAGCGCTTCTTCAAAGTTGCGCGCCTGATTGACCATATAGCCACCAACCGACTCCAGCGTGTCGATCAGCAGACGGCGCAATTCCTGATCACGGGCCACGATCAGAATACGCTCGCGGCGACGTCCACCATTCACCGAGGGTTGTTGTACCGCGTCCATCGTCATCATCTAAAAACCTTCGGGAGACATTGTCTCCAAGAATGCCGTCAGTAACGCCGGCAGCGATACGATTGGGATGAGTAGAGACCGATGCGTAATCATTCCGTGAAGATAACGGGCTGATCCCGGCGCATCCACCAGTTGCAGCGCATCCATATATTCCACCTGATGCACTTCATCGACGACTAACCCTACCTGCTTACTGCCTCCCTCGGCGACAATGAACAGGCTGGCGCTGGTAATCGGTGCTGCCGATTGCTTAAAAATCAGGCGCAGATCGAGCAGCGGCAAAATCGCCCCACGCCGGTTTATCACCCCGATGAAGGGATCGGGTGTTTCTGGCAGCGGCGTATACTCCACCATCGCGGTCACTTCAACCACATCCTCAATCAGCAGTCCATACGTCTGCTTGGCGAGGTTGAAAGTCAGAATGGGTAAACGCGCCAGTTCAGGGCTGAGTGGGTTGAACATGGTCGGACTCTTTACGCCACATCACCGTGATAATCGTTGGCGAATCATCACCTTCCAGCAAGATCTCATCAATCAGGTCGCCCAGCTTGGAGCGCAGCGCGATCATGACATTGCTGCTCGACGCGCCAGCCAACCAGGGCGTGACAACCGAAAGCTGCACGCCGGTCTTGTCTTCGTTCAGGACGCCATTGAAATGCAGGGTATGCCCCGTGCCAGTTTTGAGCACCAACTCGGCCAGTGTCGCGGCGACGCTGGCGAGCTGTGCCTGGCGTGAAGGGGGAAACCCCAGCAAGCCTGCGGCGCGGCGAGCCGTATTGCGCGCGATCATGACATCAACCGCCGTCTCGACATTGACCGAGAGGACGGGCGGTTGCATGGTGTAGGGGCCTTTATGCCGTGCGGTCATCCGTTATTCTACCAAACCCATCTCTTGCAAAGTGTTCATCAAATGTTCTGTGGCAAAGACATCCTTCGGGATGTAGTCGTCGGCGCCGGCCTGCAACCCGGACATCGTGGCCTGGGCTTCATCGCGCTCGGTCAGCATGATAATCGGGATCGACTGGGTATCCGGCGAACGTTTGAGACGGCGGCAAACCTGAAAGCCATCCATCCCGGGCAGCTTGACATCCAGAACAATCAGCGAGGGGTGTTTTTCCATCACCGCCCGTATGCCATCCAGTCCATCATAGGCGACACGCACCGAAAGCCCCATACTTTCGAGCATGGCTTTAATCTGCGCAGCTTGCGTTTTGCTGTCTTCGATCAAGAGTACATCGAGTGCCATAGGGATTGTTCGCGGTTTGAGTTGGCGTTACCGCTCTCCTTTCTTCTCATTATATGCGAACCCTGATAAATGAAAGCGTTTGGAAAAACAAACGCTGTCTCTAGTATCTTATATAAGTCGCAACACTGCCTCAATGATTTCAGGGGGAGACAGCACTTGTTCCGCCCCACCGCGTTCCACGGCTGCTGCCGGCATCCCGAACACCGTACAACTGGCCTCATCCTGTGCAAAGGTTCGCCCGCCGGACTGGCGCAGCGCCAGCAAACCGGCTGCACCATCGTCACCCATTCCGGTCAGAATCACGCCGATGCCGGATGCTCCACACACTTCCGCCACTGAGGTGAGCAGCACATCCACCGAAGGAAAGTAACGATAACCGCCCAGCCGACGCACAAACTGGAAAATCAGATCATCATCGTTGTTGCGCCCGATGCGCAGGTGTTTGCCCCCTGGCGCGATGTAAACCTTACCGGATTCAATGAACTGCCCTTCGCGGGCGATGCTGACCGGCAGGCGGCTGCTGTTGCTCAGCCAGCGCGACAAGCCTGAGACGAATTCATCTGGCATATGCTGGACAATGACAATCGGCAGACTGAAATCTGCTGGAACACCATGCAGCAAATCGGCCAGGGCGCTGGGACCGCCGGCGCTGGCCCCAATCGCCAGCAGTTCCGGTTTGATCTTTAATTCGCCGGTGCCAATCCGTTCCACTCGTCCACTGGACTGGGGCAGCTCGACGGTACGATGGAGCAGCCCATTTGGGGCAGCATCTGAATCGGGTGACCAGCGCCGCACCACACTGACACCAGACATCGCCAACAGGGTATTGGTGAACTGGCGCTGGCTGGCATCAAAATTCGGGTCTTGCCGCGCGGGTGGTTTAGGGAGCAGCGCCAGCGCTCCGGCCTCCAGCGCCTTAAACGACATATCAATATCTTCTTCCAGCAGCGCGCTCACCATCACGATGGGCGTGGGCCGGCGCGACATAATCTGCCGTGTGGCTTCGAAACCGTCCATACGCGGCATGCGAATATCCATCGAGATCACATCTGGTTGAAGAGCGTCTGCCATTTCTACCGCTTCCTGCCCATCGCGCGCTTCACCCACCACCTGCAAACCCGGCGTCTCTTTGATCATTCCCGTCAAATGATAACGCACCGTCGGGCTGTCATCAGCCACCAGGACACGAATGGCTTGCGTCATCAAACACAGTTACTCCGTTAAATCAACAGATTTACAAACTTTATTCAATCGTACCCCTAATACCCGAAGTCACCAATTGAGAAGAACGAAAAAGAGGTTTGAATCCTGCAAACCTGCCCAATAGACGAGCGGGCTGTTGTTGATGCTGCATAGCCGAATGACAGCATCAGATGAGCAGCTAATGAAACCAGATGCCCCTATCACGGCGTAATGGTGTTATAATCATCAGCGTCGTATAGTGTGAAGGAGAAATGCCGTGCCGAACTTCGGACCAACTGAACTGATTATCATTTTGGTCATCGTCATTCTGCTCTTCGGCGTAGGTCGCGTGGGGAAAATTGGTGGTGAATTAGGCAGCGCTGTCGCCAATTTCCGTAAAGGAATGCAGGAAGGCGCGAAGGGAAAGACTGAAACCACCGAAGCGACTCCAACGGAAACCAAGTCCTAAGCGACATCTGATCACCGGACGAGATTACAGGCCCCTGCCACGGGGCTTTTTGTATTATGGCGTTGTCACAGACTTCAGCCGTTCCAGTTCGCGTGACCAGTTCAATACCGCCAGATGCAGGGTATTGACGGGTACTTTGAGGTTGTAGTCCAGCACCTCGCGGTTGAACGCGCCGAATGCCACGCTCAGTTGTTGTTGGGCTGTTGACCAATCGGCCGCAGCCTGAAGTGCTCTGTGTGTTTCATCGCCACTGGATTGTCGATACTGTTGATAGGCGCGCCCCAGTCGTCCCAGAATGCGTTCGCGCTTCTTCGCCAGTTCCTTGCCCTGTACGACCCAATCCGGCGCATAATTGTTGTCACGCATGATTTTGTAGGCCAACTGCATGTCAGCCGGTGTGTAGGGATCATCCTGCAGATCCAGCGGCTGACTTTCACCGGGCAATTGCCTGAACTCACCCTCATCCATCGCCTGACGAATCAGCTTGTCGATATGCGATTCCCAGCGCTGCGAATTCATCACTATGACCTCATGGCTTATTGTGCCTGCCATTATAGCGGGTCAATCCAATTGCGGTGTAATCAGTAGCAGCGGGCATGCCTTGCGGAGTAACAGAAGACCAACCTGCACGCTGCTCACAGCAGCAACTCACGCTCGTCTCCGCGCGTATAATGACAGCAGAGTCAATCACTGAGAAAGCGCCATGTTGACTGCCCCCAATCGTCGTCTGTGGATTTCTGGCCTGGCACTGGTCGCCGTGTTCGTACTATGGAATGTGCCGCAGCTCGATGCTGTTCTGTATCCATTTCGATTGTTCGTCACCTACGTCCATGAAGCCGGGCACGGCCTGGCGGCGCTGCTGACAGGTGGACGATTTCTTGGTTTCGAAGTCTTTCACAACGGCGCGGGGCTGGCGCGCACGGCGGGAGGCAGCCCGCTGTTTATCCTGCCGGCTGGCTATCTGGGAGCCGCCTTGTTCGGGGCGGTGCTGTTCTTCCTGGTCAATCGTTATCACCGCGCCCGGATCATCGCCATGAGTCTGGGGGTTCTTTTGATTCTGTTCACGCTGCTGTTTGGACTGGGATCACTGACAGCGCTGGTGGTCGGCTTGGCCTTCGGTGCGCTGCTGATCGGGCTGGGCTGGAAAGCGAATGAGGATATCACCGCCTTTGTGCTGAGCCTGCTCGCAATCCTGACGGGGCTGAACGCCGTCTTCGACATCTGGTATCTGGTGGGGAACAGCGGCGCGGGATTGGGCGATATCCGTAATGATGCAGCAGCTTTTTCAGCGACGGTCTTCCCGCTGCCGGGGGCGGTGTGGGCGCTCATCTGGGCGGGGATTGCGGTATGGATGTTGTGGCTCTCAGTCTATCACAGCATCATCAAGCAGCGGGACTAATGCGAGTTGATTCGCACGATTCGTCAGATTCGTCAGATTCGCATCACTCCTTTTTGCGATTCGTGAATCATGTCCACCCGTTTTCCCTCATTCGTTGCAACTGTTGCAAGTCCCTTTTTATGCAACTCCGGTTTTGTGTCGTCGTCGTCGTCGTCGGACAGACACAACGACACAGACGCAGACATAAAGGCCAACACAGAGGACACAGAGAACACAGAGTGAAGACCGAGCAAAACTGCACAAAATTCGTCAAATTCGTCAAATTCGTCAAAGTCAAAACCGCATTTTGTGAACATTTCCCTCAATCCTGACTCAGAACCATTGGGACGAACGATTGGGCGGGTGGTTCGTGAACCGGTGTGGCCTGCCACACCGCCTACGAGAAGATTACTCCCGATTGCCCCGTTACGGGTGAACTTTTGGTAAACTTTTTGGTACGACTTAAGCCGAGTCGGCGTTAACCCTTCTGCGGGAGCGGGGAGGTTAAGGCTGTCGGCGCGGGGTTAGAGAACGGTTGGGATAAATCAGGGTTGAGGGAGCAGATTTAGGACAGGATGGCGCGAGCGACGGAACAGCCCCCGCGCCACCCGACATGCCCTACGTCCCGGCGAACTGGGGGCAGGTCGGCTCGTCATCCGGGAGGTTGAACTGCTGCCGTTCTTCTGGCGTGAAGTCGCGGAAGACGCGGGCGCAGGCCGCCGCGAGAAAGGCTTCGTCATTCACATACCACAAGCGCAGTGTTTCATCTTCTGACCAGGAGAGGATGCGACCATCGGATAACTCGCCTGCGACCCGTACGGCTTGAGTGTGCCCTTCCAGCACAGCTAGCGGTTGCCCGTCGTTCTTCCACAAGCGCAGTGTGCTGTCCTCTGACCAGGAGAGAAGGCGGCCATCCGATAGCTCCAACGCGCCACGCACACCATTGGTATGCCCCTCTAATGCCACAAGCGGTTGCCCCTGGCTGTTCCACAGCCGCAGCGTGCCATCCCCAGACCAAGAGAGGATGCGACCATCGGACAACTCCAGCGCACCATGCACATCGTTAGCGTGTCCCATCCCTTTCAGCGCTTCTCCGTTACCGCTCCACAAGCGGAGTGTGTTATCAAATGACCAGGAGAGGATGCGGCCATCCGACAGCTCCAGCGCACCCCAAACGCTGAACACATGGCCTTTCAGCACGGTCAACGCTTCTCCGTTACCGCTCCACAAGCGGAGTGTGTTATCAAATGACCAGGAGAGGATGCGGCCATCCGACAGCTCCAGCGCACCATTCACCTCGTCCGTATGCCCCTCCAGAACGGCCAGTGATTGCCCCTCACTGCCCCAGAACCGTAGCGAATTGTCTGCTGACCAGGAGAGGAAACGACCATCAGACAGTTCCAGTGCGCCATTCACCTCGTCCGTATGCCCCTCCAGAACGGCCAGTGATTGCCCCTCACTGCCCCAGAACCGTAGCGAATTGTCTGCTGACCAGGAGAGGATGCGACCATCGGACAGCTCCAGCGCACCCCATAGTCTTTCAGTATGCCCTTGCAGCACAGCCGGTGCTTGTCCGTCGCTGCTCCATAGACGCAGCGTACCATCAAATGACCAGGAGAGGATGCGGCCATCGGACAACTCCAGCGCACCCCATACTCTGTCAGTATGTCCCTCCACTACAGTCAGCGCTTGCCCGTCGCCGCTCCACAGCTTCAGTATGTTGGTATCCCAAGACCAAGAGAGGATGCGGCCATTGACCAGCTCCAGCGCACCATTCACCCTCTCAGTATTCCCCTCCAGCACGTCCAATGCTTGCCCCTCACTGCTCCACAGCCGCAGCGTGCCATCTGCTGACCAGGAAAGGATGCGACCATCAGATAGCACCAGCGCACCATTCACCCTCTCGCTATGCCCCTCCAGCACGTCCAGCGCTTGCCCCTCACTGCTCCACAGCCGCAGTGTGGCGTCATCTGACCAGGAGAGGATGCGACCATCAGATAGCACCAGCGCACCATTCACCCTCTCAGTATTCCCCTCCAGCACGTCCAGCGCTTGCCCCTCACTGCTCCACAGCCGCAGTGTGGCGTCATCTGACCAGGAGAGGATGCGACCATCGGACAACTCCAGCGCACCATCCACCCACTCGCTATGCCCCTCCAGCACGTCCAGTGCTTGCCCCTCACTGCTTCGCAGCCGCAGCGTGCCATCCTCCGACCAGGAAAGGATGCGACCATCGGACAGCTCTAGCGCACCCCATACGCTGTCAGTATGTCCCTCTAGAACGGTCAAGGCTTGCCCGTCACTGCTCCATAGACGCAGCGTACCATCAAATGACCAGGAGAGGATGCGACCATCGGACAACTCCAGCGCCCTCAATATTCTTTGAGTATGCCCTTGCAGCACCGCCAGTGCTTGCCCGTCGCTGCTCCATAGACGCAGCGTACCATCAAATGACCAGGAGAGGATACGGCCATCGGACAACTCCAGCGCACCATTCACCCTCTCAGCATGCCCCTCCAGCACGTCCAATGCTTGCCCCTCACTGCTCCACAGCCGCAGTGTGGCGTCATCTGACCAGGAGAGGATGCGACCATCGGACAATTCCAGAGCACCATTCACCTCTTCTGTATGGCCTTGCAGCACGGCCAGGACTTGCCCATCGCTGCTCCAAAGCCTTAGTGTGGTATCTTGTGACCATGAAAGAAGACGACCATCAGATAGCTCCAGCGCGCCCATTAGGGTCTCAGTGTGGCCTTCCAGCACCGCTAGGCCATAATTGGGACGATCAAGACTCACCTGTAAGACGTCACGGGCTTGCTGCGTGTTAGCTGTACGTAAAGCACGAATTGCCAGCAAAGAAGCCGTTTCATCGTTTCCATTAGGTAGTTCAAATAGTCTTTCACTGTATGAGGCAAGCCGCTGCGACTCGACGACGCGCAGTTGTTCCTCGCCGACGGCGATCTGCTCGGCGACAGTGGTCAGGGTGGGAATGACAACGGCGACACGGGTGTTGGCATCACCGGCGGCCTGTTCAGCGGCAGCCCGTTCGGTGGCGGCCAGATCGAGCTGCTGATTGCTCGAATCGACCACTTCACGCAGGATGGCCGCGGCATAGGTGGCGTCGGCGCGGGAGGTGGCGACTTCAGCGGCAGCGTCGGCGACCTGGGTGTTGGCGGCATCCAGCGTGACCGGAACCGGCGTCAGAGTAGCGTTGGCGATAGCGACCTGGGTGTTGGCGGCGTTGGCCGACTCGGTGGATTGCAAGCCGGTGAGGAATGCGGCGATGGCGAACAGGATGGCGACGACGGCCACCAGCGTGCCGACGATGCTGGCGCGGCGGATGGCGCGAAGCTGGCGGGTGCGGCGGTCGCTGGCCTGGATGTAGGCTTGCTGCAAGTCGGTGGGGGGCGGCTGCTTGTCGGCGCTGGCGGCCAGCCAGGTCTGGGCCTGCGCCAGTTCGGTGTCCAGCAGCAGGAAGCTGGCATCGCGTCCACGCCGATCCCACTCGGCGGCGCGCAGTTCGAGGGTGGTGTGTTGTTCCTTGTGGGCGTAGTCGGTGCGGATGATGGTGAAGAGGGCGTCGAAGCGGCTGGCGAAATCGTCAGCGGCGCGGAAGAAGAAGTAGTTGATGTGCTTCAGTTCGCTGTCGTTGGCGTCGAACAGGCTGTGCGGCTGGCGGCTGCCCCAGATGGTGCGGGTGGCGTCCTGGTCAGGGTCGGCCAAGCGCAGCGCCATCGCTTTGATGGCCTCGTCGCGCGCGTAGTCCTGGTGCAGCACCGGGATGATGCGCTTGCCCAGTTGGCGGGCGACTTCGATCTCCATCTGACAGATGGGCGAGGCCATGCTGTTGGGCGAGAGGATGACGACGAAGTTGTTGCCTTTGGCGATGCCCTTTTTAATCTCGTCCCACCACGCCTGCGACGGCGGGATGGACTCCCAATCAATCCAGACATCCTGTTGCTGGGCGTTGAGGGCGTCGCGCAGCCGCCCCACGAAGTCTTTATCCTGGCGTGAATAGGAGATGAATACGTCGGACATGCCCCAACTCCGCTGTCATCCGGGTGTTTGTGAGTAATGATACACTGAATTCGGGAAATGAGCCGCGCTCCCTCTTCACAGGCAACCTCACCCCCCAGCCCCCTCTCCAATGGGTTGGAGAGGGGGAGTCGAACGCAGCGAGACGGGGGTGAGGTCAATTCCCCCACCCCCGACTTTTGGCGCGCGGGCCGCAGGTATGGTATCCTCAAAGGTGCGGACATTTAGACATTAGGATATATCCGAACCCCTTTATTCAGGAGCAACCCCTTATGCATAAGATTACGATGCTCGGCACCGGACTGATCGGCATGTTCTACACCATGACGCTGCACGGGCTGCGCAGCCGCGACCAGGTGCAGGTGGTGTATTCGCGCTCGGCGGAACGGGCGGCCAAGTTCGCCGGCGACTGGAACATCCCGCGCTGGACAACCGATATGGCAGCGGCCATCCATGACCCGGAGACCGATGTGGTGGTGATCGGCCTGCCCAACAACCTGCATGAAGAGGCGGTGACCCTGGCCGCCAAAGCCGGGAAAGCCATCCTCTGCACCAAGCCGCTGGCGCGCACCGCCGACGAAGCGCTGCGCATCCTGAAGATCGTCGAGGAAGCCGGGGTGTTTCACGGCTACCTGGAAGACCTGGTCTACACCCCCAAGACGCTCAAGGCCATCAAATCGACGCAGAACGGGGCGCTGGGCAAGGTGCTGTGGGCACGCTCACGCGAGACACATCCGGGGCCGCACAGCGATTGGTTCTGGGATAAGGAGCAGTCGGGCGGTGGGGCGATCATCGACCTGGGCTGTCACTGCATCGAGATCAGCCGCAGCTTCATCGGCAAGCGCGTTAAGCCGCTGGAGGTGATGTGCTGGGCCGATACCCAGGTGCATCCGATTGAGGCGGAAGACAGCGCGGTGGGGTTGGTGCGTTATGCCAACGGCGCGGTGGGACAGTTCGAGGTGAGCTGGACGTTCCGCGGCGGCATGGATCTGCGCGATGAGGTCTCCGGCACCGAAGGCACCATCTGGCTGAATCACTGGCTGCGCACCGGCTTCGACATGTTCACCTCGGTGGGCGAAGGCGGGTATGTGGCGGAGAAGGCCGAGGGCAGCACCGGCTGGATTTTCCCGGTGGGTGACGAAAGCGGCTCGCTCGGTTACTTCGAGATGTTCGCCGACATGCTCAACGCGCTGGATAAAGGGCAGAAGCCGGTCGAGGATTTCTACGACGGCTACGTCGTCAACGCCATCATGGACGCGGCGTATCGCTCGGCGCAGAGCAAGCGCTGGGAGCCGGTGAATCTGGCGGTGTGGCGTGGCGATGCGGAAGCCGATGCCAGCGGTGTGCTGCGCGAATACGATGCCCAGCATTATCTGATTAAGGAAGAGAAGATGCCGGATGGACAGACCAAGCTGATCCTGAAGGACAAGGCCAGCGGCAAGGTCATCCAGAAGGTGGTCTCATGACGGCGGTCATCGGCATCGACCTGGGCGGCACCAAGATCGCCGGGGCGGTCTGGGATACCGAGGCGCAGGCGGTACAGGCACGTAAGACGGTGCCGACGCAGGGACATCTGGGGCCGGACGCGGTGCTGGAACGCATCGCCGATCTGGCTCGCGACCTGGCGGGGATGGTCGGGTTGACGACGATCCCTCCCATCGGGCTGGGGATTCCGGGGACGGTTGATCTGGTTGAAGGGCTGGTGATGCTGATCGCCAACCTGCCGGGCGAGTGGTATCGCAAGCCAGCGGCGGCCATCCTCAGCGGGCGGCTGAACACCTCGGTCTACCTGGTCAATGATGCGCGGGCGTTCACGCTGGCGGAAGCCACGATTGGCGCGGGGCGGGGCGCGGCCTCCTGCGTTGGCATCACGCTCGGCACCGGCATCGGCGGCGGCATCGCCATCAACGGGCGGCTGTATCTGGGCATCGATGGCTGTGCCGGTGAGGTCGGGCATCACAGCGTCGCGCTGGATGGGCTGCCGGATGGCGCGGGCGTCCCCGGCACACTGGAGAGCTTCGCCAGCGGCCCGGCCATCGCCGCGATGGGCATGAAAGCGGTGGCGCAGGGCGTCACCACCCGCATCGGCGAGCTGGTCGAATTTGATCTGAACAAGATCACGCCGGAAGTCATCGCCCGCGCCGCTGCGCTGGATGATGCGGTGGCGAAGCAAATTCTGGATCGGGCTGGTTACTGCCTGGGCGTGGGCGTTGCCAACATCGTCACCATCCTGGCACCGGAACGGGTCATCATCGGCGGCGGGCTGACGCAGTTGGGCGACTGGATCATGAAGCCGATCCGCGAGGTGGTGCAGCAGCGGGTGCATACCGTGCCGCTGGACAAGCTGCAAATCGTGGTAGCGGCGCTGGGGGCGGATGCCGGGGTGATCGGCGCGGCGGTCTGGGCCAGCCAGCAGGGACCGTCGGCATGAGACGAGGAAGGGAATAACATGCCCGTCTACACACAGGAATTACCGCTGCTGGCCGAGGCGCAGGTGGTGGTGCTGGGGTCTGGCAGTGCCGGTTCGACAGCGGCCATCGCTGCGGCGCGGGCGGGAGCGGATACGCTGCTGGTCGAACGCTACGGCTTTCTGGGCGGCACCTCGACCATGGTGCTGGATACGTTTTATGGCTTCTACACGCCGGGCAATGAAGCGGCGCGGGTGGTGGCCGGCATCCCCTGGGAGATCGTCGAGCGGTTGTATGCCTATGACATGGTGATCGAGCGCCCCAGCAGTTACGGCGCGGGGCAGGCCGTGACCTATGATCCGACCACGCTCAAGGTCGTCTGGGAACAGACGGCGCTGGAAGCCGGAGCGCGGCTGCTGCTGCACACTTTCTGTGTCGATGTCCTGCGCGAGGGAGACCGGATCACCGGGCTGGTGGTCGCCAGCAAGCGCGGCCTGGGATTGATCCGGGGGCAGGTGTTCGTCGATGCCTCCGGCGATGCTGACCTGGTGTTCCGGGGCGGCGCACCCTTCGAGGCGGCTGGCAGCGATGGACAGCCGGCTCAGTCATTGACCACCACTTTCCGGTTGGGCGGAGTCGATGCCGAACGAGCCCAAGCCGTCAAACGCGATGAGATGGTCAGCCGCATGAAGGCCGCCAATCTCTCCGGCGAGTATCGCCTGCCGCGTGAAGAAGGCAGCGTCCACCGCATGCCGATGGCCGATGTGGTGGCGACCAACATGACGCGGGTGGCTTATGTCGATGGCACCGATCCACTGGAGCTGACGAAGGCCGAAGTTGAAGGACGGCGGCAGGCGCTGGAATACACCCGCTTCCTGCGCCAGCAGATCCCCGGCTATGAGCAGGCCTATCTGATGAACTTCAGCACCCAGATCGGCATCCGTGAGACGCGGCGCATCTGGGGCGAGTACCGGCTGACACGCGATGATGTGTTAAGCGCGCGCAAATTCCCCGACGCGGTTGCCCAGTGCGGCGCGCCGATTGAAGATCACCACGCCGGGAATAGCACCCGCTGGGAGTATGTGCCGGAGGGCGGCACTTACGACATCCCCTACCGGGCGCTGCTGCCGCAGGGGGTGGATAATCTGCTGGTGGCTGGGCGCTGCCTCTCAGCCGATCATGACGCCCATGCCTCGGTGCGCAGCATGGGGCAGTGCATGGCGATGGGACAGGCGGCGGGGACAGCGGCAGCCCTGGCGGCGCGGGCTAGTCGCTCGCCGCGCCAACTGGCAATCGACACTTTACAGGAACAACTGCGGTCCGATGGTGCGCTTTTCTCCGGCGCGACTGTCGCCGCTGCCCGATGATCGGACGAGTTGAAAAACGCTGGTGCGGGATCAGGGCATCGACCCAACACCTACGCGGTTCGATGAAGGAAATGACTGACAGGCAAGAGTGCTGGGAGGCTGTTATGCCAGTCGCTGTAGAGATGGAACCTTATCTTAAAGAGGCAATATGTCGGACGCTTGGAATAAGGCGGTTACAAGCTGGGTGGCACGAAGAAAAAGAAGAGCAAGGTTCCTATAGAAAAATCTACTGGATCGACTATCTGTGGGTGGCAACCATTGACGGTTATTGGTGGCGAAATGTAACACTGGGTGTGATTGCCACCAGTCCGGAGAAACGTAATCCTAAGATTCTATCTTATATGGGCTTTATTGTTCTGAATTTACACGAGGGTGAAACTGAGGTCATTCACCCCTTAGAGCCTATCCCATTGGGTGATTTTTCTGACCCAATTGCCGGTCACTTGCATCACATCGATTTGTTGCCCGACACCCGTAATGGGGCGGCAACCGGGCAATCAATTGCAACCTATCGTATTGACACCTATCGTGAGTGTGCTGAGGGGCGTCTTCATTTTGACATGGGTGAACTGCCAGCCGATGAAAATGGATGGGCTATTTGGGACAAGCTCATGGATCTGTGTTTGCAATTTACTCACCTGAAGGGGGATCCGGTTATCCTCGATCTTGTGAAGAGCCGAAGAATCCGATAGCCACAATATTCAGAAGGGTGGACGCCCCGTTCAGCGTCTATAGATGGCGTACATCCGTGATGCGATCTGATCTGAACCAACAACTATCAACTAAGAACGAACTACTACACCAACTCAAGGAGCAACATGATGAATTCGCAGCAAACCGCGCTGGCCTATATGGATGCAGCGCAGCAGATCGCCGACAAGGTGCGTGCCACCCAGATGGACAAGATCGAGGCGGCGGCCCAGCTTTGTGCCGAGAGCATCCTCCAGCATGGACTGGTGCATCTGTTTGGCACCGGACATTCGCGCATCCCGGTGGAGGAAATCTTCCCCCGGCATGGCAGCTTCCCCGGCTTTCACCCGATCATTGACCTGTCGCTGACGTTCCACACCCAGGTGGTCGGGGCGAACGGTCAGCGGCAGGCGATGCTGATCGAGAAAATGGAAGGGCTGGGCGAGGCCATCCTGCGTAACTTCGTCTTTCGCAGCTATGACACCTTCCTGATCTTCTCCAACAGCGGCGTCAACAACGTCATCATGGAGGTGGCGCTGGGGGCGAAGGAACGTGGCATGAAGGTCATCAGCGTGGTGTCGATGGATCACTGTCTGGCGACCTCGCCCCGGCACAAGAGCGGGCTGCGGCTGCCGGATGTCTCTGACATCACGCTGGATAACTGCACACCGTCGGGCGACGCGCTGGTGCAGGTCGAGGGACTGGAGTATCCGGTTGGCCCTGGCTCGACCATCGGCTATACGCTGATTGTCAACGCGCTCAAGGTGGCAGTGGCGCAGAAGCTGACCGAAGCCGGGCAGCCGCCGCTGGTGCTGACCAGCAGTGTGCTGATCGGTGGCGAGAAGTCCAACGATCTGTTCGAGCGCACTTACGACGACTTCCGCGACCGCATTAAGATTGTTTATGGTGGATGAAGGGTAAGACTGTTCCAGAAAACTTCTTGCCCATAGCTGCAGGTGTTCTCCCTTAGGGGCACACTCTCAGTGCCCCTAAGGAAATAACGGATTGATTATTCAACTGATCGTGCAGCGAAGCCGATCAGCCCCAAGTCTGATGATGCTTTAGAAGCCGTAGCCGGTGCGTTCCAGCAGGGCGATGGCCTGTTCCTGCAAATCACCGTACTCACTCAACGGCAGCGGATCAATGGTGAACTCACCGAAGGCGGCGATGATCTCGTTGACCGGCGCTTCAGCATTGACCGGATATTCGAAGTTACCGCCGGGGATGCCATCGACATCCGCCAACTGACCCTTATCGGCCTGGCTTAACCATTCGATCAGTGCGATGGCGTTATCCTTGTTGAGCGCGGCAGCCGTGACGCCCATGCCGGAGATGTTGCGATGCACCCCGCGCCCATCCTCACCCTGGTTGGCCCAGAACAGGCTGACCGGGAAGGCCGGGTCTTCACTGAGCTTGCGCCCCAGATAATACTGGTTGGTGATGCCCACGTCACAGCCGCCCGCCTGGATCGTCTCCAGGATGCGGGTGTCGCTGTCGATGAACTGGGGTTCGTTCGCTACCCAACCGGCCACCACCGCTTCGGCCTTGGCTTCGCCATCGGCGGCGATCAGGCTGGCGACCAGCGAGATGGTGTAGATGTGAGTCGCCGGGCGCAGGCACAGCCGGCCCTTCCACATCGGGTCGGCCAACTGTTCATAGGTCGAGAGTTCTTCCGGTTGAACCGTGGCCGGGTTGTACATGATGGTGCGGAAGCGCTGGCTGAGGGCGAACCAGCGATTTTCCGGGTCACGCAGGTCTTCCGGGATATTGGTTGTCAGCACCTCGGACTCGATGGGCTGGAGCAGTCCTTCTTCGGCAGCCAGATCGAGGCCGCCGGCGTCAATCGAGAAGAACACATCGGCCGGGGTTTGGGCACCTTCAGCCCGCAGCCGTTCCAGCAAGGATTGAACCGACCCCTGTGATAAGCGCACCACGATGCCCGTCTCTTCAGTGAAGCGGGCGAACACCGCTTCCATCGCACCGTAATGCCGCGCCGAATACACATTGACCACCGGCGTTTGTGCCAGCGCCGGGGCGATCCCCAGCAGCAGCACGCCGAGAAATGCAAAAACAATGGCCGATTTACGCATGATGTCTCCTTGAGTTGTGATCAGACAGTCCCCATTGTGCCTGCAACCTGTGGGGAAATCTACCGAGGTGGTTCATTTGTGGATTGCCTGGGGGTGGGGGTGGTGTGTGCAACCGTTTGGGAAAAGAACTTAAGTGACAAAAATCACGAACATAAGCGTGGTTAACTTATCATAGCGCCAGCGCCAGCCGTCCCAGTTCGCTGCGGCGCTGGATGCCGCCCACCAGCCAGCAGTGTTCCGGCCCGGTCGCCACACCCACTCGCGACCAGACAGCGTCCTCCGCGCTCATGAGCTGGGGGCGGGCGAACATCCCGGCATAGATGATGTCCGGGTCGGCATCGGCCGGTTCCAACACCTGCCAGCGGCAGCGATGCCACGAGCAGATCACATCGCCGCGACGGTTGCGGGCGCAGTACAGATGACCATAGCGCGAAGGGGTCAGGTCGGTCGGCAGGTTGGCGGGGAATGGTTCGCCCGGCGTCAGCGGTTCATCCAGCGGCACGCCGAAATCCAGGCCATCAGCCTCTGATGGCGGCTTGCCGGTCTCATAAAGGCCGATCTTGATGCCCTGCAATTCGACTTTAAGGAAAGGCTGGGCAAACATCGTCGAACGTCGCAGCCCGGCGAAGGCCTGGTCGGCGCGGCGGATCAACTCGTTCAGCGGCGGAACGCCCCACTCGCTCCGTTCGGCATCGGTGGTGCGCGGGTCCGTATCCCAGATGCGCCAGCCATCGCCATCGATAACGCTGTTGGTGCCATACTTCTGTGGCCGGCCTTGCCGCATCAGCCAGCGATCCAGCGCCGCAGCCGCCTGGTAACGCCCGCGTGGATGCCCCAAATCCGCCGCCAGCCGCGCCAGCAGATGCGCCTGCGCCCAGTGTTCCAGCCGTTCGCCATGCTGAAACAAACCAGCGGCATGGTAATAATCATCGGCATCATGGACAGCGCCCTCGGTCAGCATGGCTTGTACCAGCGGCAACCGCCCCTGGCTGGCAATCAGGGCTTCGTCGCCGGGGTAAGTCTGGGCGTCGCGACGGTCTTCATCATAGAGCGCGTGGAGTTCAGGATTGGTCATGTACACCTCGGATTACGCTTCAGTGTACCGCCAAATGCCGATTTGCGCGTCGGGTCAGCGTACATTTCAAGTCGTTGGATTTTATGAGATCCGTGCTATCAGCCTGCGGCTGGTACATAGCCTGTTGCGCCAGTGGGAGAAGCGTCGCTGGCGTGAGGGAGGGCTGCTTATGCATCAGGACGATTTCGTGGCGTTGCGCCGCTGAGGGGTTATGCAGGTTAAGAAAATATCCAGATAACGGTTTACCCGGACACCCCGTTGGGTGTCCCTACAAACGAACCGGTTGGCGTA
>JALHNT010000067.1 GCA_022843385.1 Anaerolineae bacterium
GGGCGGGAAATCGGCTTGTTGTAGGGACACGGCAATGGTGTGTCCGCCGTCCAATAAGGATAGATGGGCGCATCATTATGACAGCAATGCAATCGATTTGCCCTGACTCTGGGTTGATCGTACAGGACGAGTCAGTACACCCGTCCTGTGCATAAGCAACGGATCAGAATCCGAGATTGGGGATCGTCGCCAGCGGATCGCTGGGGTTCAGGCCATTGCGGATTTCAAAGTGCAGGTGTGGCCCGGATGAGTTGCCGGTGCTGCCGACCTGTCCCACAACCTGTCCGGCTCCAACAAATTGTCCACAGCCGACGCTGATGGCGCTCATATGACCGTAGAGCGTCAGGAATGGCCCATGCGCCAGGACCACGGTATTGCCGTAGCCCCAGGAATTCCAACCCGCGAAGATCACTGTGCCACTGTTGGCAGCCAGCACCGGTGTACCGACCGGAGCCGACAGGTCGATGCCGGTGTGGAATGAGGTGAAGCCGCGCGTGTAGACGCCGTTGGGCAGGGGATTAGACCAGCCTGCCCCGCCCCCCTGATTGTCAACATTACCGCAGCTCCCACGCTCACCCGGCGCGAAGGCCAGCACAAAGCCCTGGCGATTGGGGCTGGAGCTATCGACAGTAACTTCCGGCGTCCAAGTGATCGACTCGCCTTGTCCGCCCGGAATAAACAGCCAGGTGCCGCTGGGAAGGATCGAGTCAGGCGTTGTTCCGGCTGGCAGCGTGTTATACTCTGAATCGATCACCGTAAAGGCATTATCGACCTTATACTGAGCCGCCCACTCACCAACCGTCTTGCTGCCGATGACCTGTACATACACGCCATCTACCGGCGGGATATTGATCTCGTCGCCAGGGCGCAGCACCAGCACGATGCGCCGGGAATTGGACCAAGCAATCGACTCGGCGGTGATGTTGTAGCGATCGGCGATGCTGTTGATGGTATCGCCCTGGACGGCGACATATTGAATCACCTCGCTGCGCGGACGATCCTGCTTGACGATGGTGAACGGCTGAAAGTTATCGCGCCCAATCGCCAGCGTGTCGCCAGCGGGCTGGGCTGCGACCGGCGCGTTGAGGATCGAGGCAATCGTCTCGGCATTGGCGGTCGGCAGCAGGCCGGGACCGTCGATCACAACCGGCACGGTCGTCGGCGGAATCGTGACTTCGACCGGAACCGATGTCGGCAGGATTTCGATGGAGGGCGGCGCAGGGGTCGGCGTTGAGGGTGTGGTGACAATCAGCACCGTCGTTGCAAGCGTGAGCGCCACCGCCCCCAGCAGACTGAGCAGCCCGGCAGCCCGTCGCCAACCGGAGTTGGCCTGTCGTTGGAGCTGTACCTGACGAATGGTCTGCGAGGGGTTGGTATCCGCCAGCGGGTCGATGGGCGGTTCTACAAAGCCATGTGGATCAACCATAACAATCTCCCAAACATCCAACACATTTCCCCCACCCGGCTCAGTATCATAATCCCGACTGCGCCTGATGGCAACCCATCAATCGGGCAGTGCTAAGTGCTGAGTGCAAAGTGTAAAGTGAAAATACGGGAGCGGGGTTGATGGAATGAAGGAGATGGCTGGCATCGCGCAGCCCGTTGATTCACGGTTTTGCAGTTTGTGCACATTTCCCGCCGAATGTGCAGGCGGCTGGACGGGAGATTGGCGCAAAAGTGCGAAAGATGCCAACGCTCAGGTTCGGCTGTTGTCGCCTGGTGCAGCATCTACACAGGAGCGAACCGTCGCTGTGACATAAAACGACACACGGGCGGGAACCGGCGAAGCTGCCGCCAGATGTCGTGGTGTGTAGGATGATTGTTGATGGGTGGAGATTGGGTAGGGGACAACAGATAGCATAGCCATAGCAACAGAATAGCATAAGAATATCTGTTCTGTCAAGCGATGTGCCAGATGAATTCTGGCTGTGCGCTGTCCGGCACTGTACTGTTTTCAGCCTGCCTCAGCGGCCTTTCCATTCAGGCGGTTGGCGGGTGAGCATAGCCTGGACGCCGATCTCGAAGTCTTCGGTCTGCATCAGCATGGCCTGAGCCCAGGCTTCCATCTGCAAGCCGCGATCCACATCGCTCAGACCATCGATGACGCGCTTGGCATAGCTGACGGCCAGCGGTGCGGCCTGCTTCAGTTCGTGTGCCAGCGCTTCACCACTCGCTTGTAGACGATCCGGCGGCACGACATGATTGAGGACGCCCCAGCGTTCGGCATCTTCGACGGCGAGGTTCTTGCCGGTCATGATGTATTCTTTGGCGCGCGCCGGGCCGATGAGGCGAGTGAGGCGCGTTGTCCCGCCGACATCCGGGATCATGCCGAGCCGGGTTTCGGGCAGGCCGAGGCGCGTGCCTTCGGCAGCGATGCGCAGGTCACAGGCCAGCGCCAGTTCAAAGCCCAGCCCCAGGCAGTAGCCGTGCAGCAGGGCGATGGTCGGCAGCGAGCAGCGCTCGAATTTGTTGATGATGGCCTGATACGCCTGGGTCAGCGGGAAGAGGTTTTCGCGCCAGCCTTCGCCAAAGCGTTCGACGGCCTGGGGAAAGGCGCTGACATCAATGCCGGAGCAGAAGCCGCTGCCTTCACCCCGGATGAGGATCGCCCGAACCCCCGGCTGTTTCTCGATGTCGTTCAGCGCCGCATCGAGTTCGGTCATCATCGGCCAGTGGATGGCGTTGCGTTTATCCGGGCGGTTCAGCACCAGTTCCACCCAGTCATCGCGCCGCTGCACCAGGACAAACTCGCTCATACATCCCTCCCGGTTAACTTGTGTCAGCCGAGTATAACGCATGCCCAGCGGTGACGCTCAATCGGGCGGTCGTGCCGCTTATCCGGGTGCTTCCTGTTCAGGCAGGTTGACCTCCGGCAATTCGCTGACCGGAACGGTCTTGATGAGCGTGTAGGTTGTTGCATCCCACGGGCGGCGGGAAACCCGGTTCAGTGCTTAGGATGTACGCCAGTTTTCGCGCTTGATAGGGAGCGCGTCGAAATCGGCATCGGCGCTGACAATGACACCACCGAGCCGTTCGGCGACTGCGGCGACAAGCAGATCAACATCTGAAAATGCCTTACCCTTGTTCGCCATGTCTGCCCAAAATCGTGCCGCTTGTTTCCAGTCATCTTCGGTGATGATGACCCATTGGAACTGTCGCTTCACTCTGTTTTCATATGCGCTCAGTCGGGTTGTTGCGCTGGTTTTGAGGTAGCCACGCCGGATTTCGTAGTCGACTGCCTCACATAAACAGAGCGTATCCTGACGATGCCCGGCAAAATTGCGAGGACAGTCGAATTGGGAACTGGTGCCGCAATGTCGGAAACAACATTCGTGTCCAACACGTAGACTGTCATTGATTCTTATCCAGTGGTTCGACATATTCCTCGTTCATGGCACGTTCAATCTCACGGAACTCGTCGTCCGTCAATCCAAGGCGCATCTCCTCCAAGCCTTCCAGCAGTTCATCCATGTCGAGCGTACCCGCCTTTAGCTCAGGGTGCTGTTCACGCTGCTGGATGTATTCTCGAAGCTGGCGTAATTCCTCAGGGGAAAATTGCTCAACTGCTTTCATCACATCAGTGAAGATCATCGCATTACCTCCTCATCGCGGCTCTCTATTCTACGCCATTTCAGTTCCACTCGATCAAACGCCTCAGCCGAGTATAACTCAGGCCAGCAGCGCTTGAAGCACGGCCAGATAGAACAGGCCGCTGCCGAGCAGCACGAAGATATGCCACAATTCGTGATAACCGAACAGCGGATGCAGGTTCGGTTCTTCCAGGCCAAATACCAGGCAGCCGATGACCATGACCAGTCCGCCGGCGAGCAGGTAAATGACGCTGACCGGTGGGATCATCTGAAGATAACGGGGTGGCGAAATCGCGCCGACGGCTCCCAGCAGCAGGTAATAGATCAGCGAGAACCAGCCCGGTTTGGTCAGGTAGAGCAGCTTGTAGACCACGCCGCCCAGCGCCAGCGCCCACACCAGCCCCAGCAGCAGCCAGCGCCATTCGCCGTCGAGGATGAGCAGGCAGAAGGGGGTATAGGTGCCGCCGATCAGGAGATAAATGGTGGCATGGTCGAGCTTGTGCAGCCATTGCCGCGTGTCCGCCGTGACATCAGCGCCGTGATACAGGCTGCTGGAGACGAAGACCAGGATCAGGCTGATGCCATAGACCAGCGATGCCAGCAGCCGCAGCGGTTCACCCCGCGCCAGGAAGATCAGCAGCAGCAAGCCCAGCAGTGACAGCAGCGCGCCGATCAGATGTGTGATGGTATTCACCGGTTCGCGGAATGGCAGCCTCATCTCATCCTCCTCCCATTTATGAGTCTCATTATAGATAAAGTATGGAATTACAGAGGGAAGACCATGATTGACCTGGAATTGACCTTACCGGCGCTGGCGTTGGCGGGGACGCACCGCATGAACTACGAGCTGCCGCCGGGGGGCATCACCCTGACCGGGTATGTGGTGCGGCGTTTGCACAAGACGCGGCTGCTGGAGGGCATCGAGCGGCTGGCGCAGGAACAGCCGGCGCTGGGGCTGATCCAGTTCGGGATATACGCCGCCAGCGGGGCGACCAGTTGGGGGCCGGCGCTGTACCAACCCACCTTTCACCGACCCGGCGCGGTGGTCAGCGAGGCTGATCCTGATACCGGCGCGGCAGTCACAGCGCGTTATGTGACCGATCAACCGCACTACACCTTCCACTTCGACGTCCGGCTGCCAGATGGTGGCGCGGTTCAGGGTGAGGAGAGCATCACCGGCACCACTGTCGGTTGGCAGGGGTTGGGGATGCCCGCGCCATCGCATTTCACCTATCGTAACATTGACGAGTCGTATCAGGCCGCTGCCGATGGCATCATCACCAGCGAACTGGCACCGCGCCTGCTGCAATCGTGGCTGGTGCGGGGTTACGGCGAACTCCAGTTGAGCGACAACATCGGGAATCGCGGGCGGCTGCGGCTGAATCGCAAGGGGATCATCGGGGTCGAGGTTCAAGGGCCTACCGGCAAAAGCTATCGGGCTGAGTACCAGATTCGATGAGTAAATGTCCGATGAGTCGATAGCAAGGGTTTTCTTAATCCCGACTTAACATTCGCTAACTGTGTGAGCGAAATGGTTGTTTGGATTGCGGGTTGGGCCGTAACCGGGGGATAAGGCTTCCCTAAGACCTGCCCATCCGGTTTGATCTAAAGCATGGTCGGCATCCGATAGCTGGTGTGAATGTCCAGACTAAACAAAGGATGAGCTACCATGAGAAATGCAAAACGTTCGTTGTTCCTGATGATTGTGGTTCTGGTGCTGGGGTTGGTTCCGGCGGCTTTCGCTGGCGCGGCTGACCAGGCCGTATCGCGGGTGCGTATCGCCCACTTCTCGCCGGATACCCCGGCCGTCACCGTGTTCCTGAATGGTGCGCCGAGCGGCATCCAGGATCTGAGCTTCGGCAATCTTTCGGGCTGGGTTGAAGTCCCGGCTGGCACTTACAGCGTAGCCGTCGCTCCGGCCGGTCAACCGGTTGAGAACGCCGCCATTGGCCCGGTCAGCCTGAGCTTCCGCGCCGGCGCCTTTACCACCATCGCCGCCATCGGTTCACTGAGCAGTGGCACGCTGACAGCGACCACCATCCGTGAAGATTATCGTCCGCTGACAGCTGGCGAATCGCGAGTGACGGTGTTCCATGGGATTGAAGATGCCCCGGCGGTCGATGTTATCCTGGCGGACGGCACTAAGCTGATCTCCAACCTGGCCTTTGGTCGCTCGGCGACCCTGACTGTGCCTTCCAACACCTATGACCTGCGCGTGGTCCCCGCTGGCGCGAGTAGCCCGGTGGTGATCAATCTGGCTGGCACCCGCCTGGAAAGCGCCAATTACTACTTCGTCGCGGCCACCAATCGTCTTGCGGCTCCGCAGGTGGCACTGGCCGTCGTTCCGCTGGGAACCGTTGCCCCAATCATCCGCGACACCGTTCCGACCCACACCATCGTCGAGATCGCCGCGGCTGATCCTCGCTTCAGCACACTGGTGACAGCCGTGACGGCGGCTGGTCTGGTGGATACGCTCAACGGCCCTGGCCCGTTCACCGTCTTCGCTCCGACCAACGCCGCTTTCGCCAAGCTGCCCCCCGGTACGCTGGAAGCCGTGCTGGCCGACAAGCAACTGCTGACCAACATCCTGTTGTATCATGTGGTGGCGGGTCGCGCTCTGGCGTCGGATGTGGTGAAGGCCACCAGCCTGAACACCCTCAACGGCGTGGTGAGCGTGACCGTCCGTGATGGCAAGGTTTTCCTGAACGGCAATGTCCAGATCATCATCACCGATATTCAGGCCACCAATGGCGTCATCCATGTGATCGACACGGTGCTGATCCCTTAATTCGGTTCGACCCGCTGAAAATACAAGAAGCCGGAGCAATTCCGGCTTCTTGCCTTCAATGGACGGGAGTGGATGGGAGTCGAACCCACCACGGCCTGCGACGCAACCCGTCACCGGTTTTGAAGACCGGGGCACCCACCGGGACACTTCCACCCCCACCAGGATTATAGCCTTTTCAGAGGTGGACGCTAAGTGCCAAGTGGTGCTTATGGCACCCGCTGCAAGATGATCCCGTCCATCGGCTGCAAGGTGATGACATCCGCCGCTGAACCATCGTTGAAGCGCCGCGCTGAACGCACGTGAACCGCATCCGCCAGGCACGGTGCGCCGCCTTCACAGCGCAACTGCACATAGGCACCCGGCACCAGCCTGGCCTGCCCCACTGTATGCCAGACATCGCCACCCATCCGTTGGTCGAAGGTTGCCGACGCGACAACCTGCCCTTCCGACACCACCTCATAGACCGCGTTACTGCTCCAACTGCTGGCCTGCGGCGCTGCCGGCCACCACACCGTTAAGGTATAAGTATCGGCCTCTGGAATATCGAGTTCCCAGCGAGCAGCGCCATTCCCCAGATGACTGCCGGGCCCCCAGTCATGATAGTACGGGCCCAGCGCCTTCCACTCGTCGCTGTCGAAAACCGTTTCCTGCCAGTTGCCCTGAACGCTGAAGTCGGGCGCGATGTCATCAACGATGTACTCGTAGTAGGCAGCCTGGTTGCCCACCAGGCGCCGGTAGCCGGGGGCGAGGCGCACCGTCTGCGGTTGACGGGTGGCGTTCAGCAGCACCAACCCGTTCGTGAACGCCCGCTGCATCACGGCTGGCGGGCCTTCCACCAACTGGATATTGTCCAGCCATACGCTGCCGGTGCTCTCCCCCAGCAGGAATTGCAGCCGGGCATCATTGGCGCTGGCGCTGGCGGTGAAGGTTAAGGTGTATTCGCGCCACTGTGTGTCCAGATTCACCGATTGCCACAGCCCATAATTGTCCCAGTCTGGGCTGCTCTTTTGTGAACTGAGGCTGATAGAGCGGGGAGCGCTGGCCTTCGCCCAGAATTTCACCTGATAGGTACGGTCTTGCTCCAGCGCCAGATCACGAACAGAGAATTCGATATGCCAGTTCTGACCGCTGACGGATGCGACATCAATCCGGGCTGAAGCCCTGCTTTGGGCTTTGTCGTTCAGATCACGAGTGAAGGTCGCGGCTGCGCCAGCGTCGGTGTTGGCCCAGAACGACCAGAAAACGCTCATGCGATCATCAAAGTCGCCATCCTTGACCAGATTCGCCACCTGCTGGCTGCCGGACTGGATGAAATTGGCGGCCTTCAGCGGATAACCCAGATCAAAATCCAGTTCGTCGTACCACCAGTCATTGCCATGATAGGTATCGCCGATCTCATGGGCAAAATAGCCATCCTGCATCAGCGTGAGCGCCAACCCAAAGCGCATATAGGGATAATAGTCACGGGCAAAGGCCAACGTCTCCGGCGGCATATGACCGGGATTGAGGGGCAGGAAACCATAGCCATAGCCAATCTGCACCGGAACCGCCGACTCGATCATGATTTCACGGGGTGGCACCGCCAGCGTCATCCAGTTGGTATAGCGCGTCCATAAATCGCTGAAGGTCATCCGACCTTCAATCACATATGGCACGTCAAAGCCAATGCTGGTGCCGTTGAAGATGGCTGCCAGCTCCGGGTCATTGATGTCCATCGCGTGACCATTGAGCAGCGCGTAAGGGAGAAGCTGGCGCAACGTCCGCAACTGGTGCATCAGGCCCGCCCGCCAGGCCGCATCCAGCGCCACCGGGTCATCCTGAACGCCATCCTGATCGGCATCAATTGGAAAGGGATTGCCATAGATGTCTTCCGTGAACCACGAGGCGCGCACGAATATGTTGTCGATGAAGATGCCATCCAGCATCAGGTCGCTATCGAGAATGAGCTGATAGGCATTACGCGCCATGTATTCCGCCACATCGAGGCGGGTCATGTTGACGCGGTAAGCGCCCGGCCACACCTCGATCCGATTGCCGTTGATGTCCTGCAACCAGAAGTCATCCGGTGGCGGTTCCTGCCAGCCATCCAACCCCAGCTCAACCGCATTGTAGGAGGTTAGCACCCGAGTGGCCGGATTCAATTGCCGCAACTGGCGAATCTCATCCGGGTTCCAGTGCGCCCCCAGCCACAGATCGATGCGCGAGGCATACGCCAATCCCTCGTCGGTGAAGTTCCACGATCCCCAGAGATTGCCGGTGCGCGGGAATGATGGATTGACGCTGGAAAGGCTGCGGTATTTGAGCGACAACACCTCATCCGGGAAGGCCGCACAGCGAACATGAACCCGGTTCACGGTATTCGGATCCGGCGATAATCCCGACAGGATGACTTCATGACGCAGACCGCCGCTGGTCAGAAAGGGAGTCATCTGGTCATAAGTGAGCGCGTCACCCAGCGCATAGCGGCACTCGGTCGGCTGCTGTGTCGTCATCGCGAATGGCATCTGAGTCGTATTGGCCGGGAGAATGGTGCTGGGCAAGTCTGGCACCATCAGTGCAGCTCCCTGCGCCAGCGTTCGGGGCATCGTGGGATAAGCCAACAGCATCCAGACCAGGCATAACCACAGAACAGGCCGCATCGGAACCCCCATCAGATTTCATTGTTTGCGTTCAATCTACCATAATGAGGAACGGCCAGGGGCAACAGATGACCAAAGTCTCACGGGTGTGAACAGATCGTCACGAATCGGGGTTGGAACTGAGGATAGGTGAAAAAAGGGACACGCGACAGTGTCCCTGAAGATGATGAGGCTTAGCCCTGGACGGCGGCCAACCGGGCGGCGTACTGCTGCTTGTAGTATTCCAGATACTCGCCGGTCTTGATCTTGCGCCACCACCACTCGTTGGCCTTGTACCAGCCAACGGTGGCTTCCAGACCGCTGTCGAAGTTGTAGTCCCGCTGCCAGCCGAGGGCTCGCAGCTTGTCACAATTCATGGCATAACGCCGGTCATGGCCTTCACGATCCGGCACATGCTTGATGAGCGACTCCGGCTTGCCCAGCAGCTTGAGGATGCGATGAGTCACGTCGATGTTGTATTGCAGATTCTCGCCAGCCACATTGTAGGCTTCGCCAGCGACGCCTTTCATCAGCACCGTCTCGACCCCGCCGGCATGATCTTCCACATGCAGCCAGTCGCGCACCTGTTTGCCATCGCCATAGACCGGCAGCGGGCGATCATCCAGCGCTTCGGTCACAAAGAAGGGGATGAGCTTTTCCGGGTAGTGATACGGCCCATAAGTATTGCTGCCGCGCGTCACCACCGTGTTCATGCCGTGCGTGATGTGATAGGCGCGCACCATCAGGTCGCCACCGGCCTTGCTGGCAGCATACGGGCTGTTGGGCGCAAACGGATCGGTCTCCACCGAGAAGCCCTCTTCGACATCGCCATAGACTTCATCGGTCGAGACATGCACGAAGCGCTCAATTTTGTGCTTCAAGGCCGATTCGAGCAGGATGTGGACGCCAACCACATTGGAGAAAATGAAGGCATCGGGTGACAGGATGCTGCGATCCACATGGGTCTCCGCGGCGAAGTTCACCACCGTGTCGATGCCGTACTGCTCCAATGCGCCGCGCACCACCTCACGATCGGCGATGTCGCCCTGCACAAAGGCGAAGTTAGACGAGTCTTTAACCGGCAGCAGGTTATCCAGATTGCCGGCATAGGTCATCTTGTCGAAGACGACGATCCTGAAATCCGGGTACTTCTGCACCATCCGGCGGACGAACGCGCTGCCAATGAAGCCCGCCCCGCCCGTGACCATGATATTCTTCATCAGTATTCCCTCGCTCCTTTATGAGCCGGCTGCCGGAACAGCCGCAATCACCGATTCTGCCTTGACCTCAGCTTCTTCCGCCAGGACATACTTCTCGATGGCTTCGGCCACCCCATCCTGGTCATTGGTGCTGGTCACGGCATCGGCCACGCCCTTGAGGTGATCGTTGGCATTCCCCATCGCCACACCCCAGCCAGCCATCTCCAGCATCTCCAGATCATTTTCCGCATCGCCCAGCGCCATGACCTGATTCATCGAGATGCCCAGATCCTTCGCCAGTTGCTTGACCCCCGCGCCCTTCGACGACTTGGGCGGCAGCACTTCGAGCATATCCGGCGTACCCGAAAACAGCAGTTCGCCGCCGCCGTTCAATTGCAATCCCAACTGCCAGCGCAGCGCTGTGATGCGGCGGGCGTCGCCGGGGGCAAAGAAGAGAATCTTGTTGACCGAAACGGTATCGAGCAGGTTCTGCAACGGGCCGACCACTTCCGGCTGCGGCTCGTGATAATCAACCGTGAGCTGGGCAATGCGGGGATGCGCTGCGCGGACGACGATGCGTCTGCCACAGTAGAGACCGGTCAAATAACCACGATCTTCGGCATAAGTAATCACCTGGCGAACCACGCGCGATTCAATCACCAGCTGTGAGCGCAGGCTGCCATCAGCGCTGTAAATCGCCGTTCCCTGGTTGAAGACGCCAGGGCTGGTCAAACCCAGCTTCTTATAAATCCACTCAGCCGCGGTGTAGGTCTTTCCCGTGGCGAAGATCACCTTGACGCCCTTCGCCAGCGCGGACTGGATGGCTTTCTCGTTGCGCGTGCTCATCTCGTGCTGTGAATTCAGCAGTGTGCCATCCAGATCAATCGCGATCAGCTTGATTTCCCGTTTTGTCATTCGATCCTCTATATCTCGATTATGGGTAGTGGTGCAATCAGACGACCCACAGGTTGCTGTGGTCGCCGATATTCATCTTCATGGCCTGTGGCCGGCTGTCGTTGCGGCTGACGCTGGCATACCGCCCGATCAGGCTGTCCTGCAAACGCACATTCAGATCGCTCAAAGTGCTGTTCTCCAGCACGATGCTGCGCTCGATTTCGCAATTAAGAACGGTGACATTGTAGTAGATGCTGGTGAACGGGCCGACGTAGCTGTTCTCGATGATGGTATTCTCGCCGATGATGGTCGGGCCGCGTACCGTGCTGTTGATGATCTTCGCCCCTTTTTCCAGCGTCACCCGGCGATCCACATGCGAATTCTCAATGATCGCGTCCGGGGCGATGGTCGGGGTCAGCTCTTCTAGCACCAGACTGTTGGCCTCCAGCATATCGGTCGCCTTGCCGGTATCGACCCACCAGCCCTTATGGACATGGGGATAAACCGTGCGCCCGGCGGTAATCAACCACTGAATCGCATCGGTGATTTCCAGTTCACCACGCGGAGAGGGCTTGATGCTGTTGACCGCCTCCCAGATAGTCTGGTCGAACATATAGATGCCGACCAGCGCCAGATTGCTCGGCGGATTCTTGGGTTTTTCGATGAGCTGTTCGATGCTGCCATCGGCGCGCAGCTTGGCAACGCCATAGGCCGTCGGATTCTCGACTTCCTTCAACACGATCTGGCTGTTCCAGTCGTGATTGGCAAAGTCCCCAATCAGGCGACTGATGCCCCCCTGAATAACGTTATCCCCCAGGAACATGACAAAGCGATCATCGCCCAGGAAATCGCGTGAAATCTTGACGGCGTGCGCCAATCCATCCGGACTGTCCTGTGGGATGTAGGTGATCTTCACCCCAAACTTGCTGCCATCGCCAATGGTCTCGCGGATCAGCGGCCCGGTTTCGCCAATGACCACGCCGATTTCATCCACTCCAGCATCGCGGATCGACTCGATCACACGCACCAGCACCGGCTTATTCGCCACCGGGATCAGTTGTTTGGCATTGGTATACGTCAGCGGACGCAGACGAGTCCCCTTGCCACCACTCAGAATCAGTCCCTTCATATCACCCTCACTATTTGCTGGGCAGCTTCACCGCCCGCCTGTCACACCGTCATGATACACAAAGGATGCGCCGAACGCGCACTCCACCCTTTCAGAATAAGGCGATTCGCCTAACAAAAGGCCAAAGATTCACTCCAGTTTATGCTTGGGGCTGTAGTAGCGCCTCAGCCAGTTGCTCAGGCCATCCAGACCGGGAAACAAGATTCGTTCGGTGATATTCATCTGATCAAGCTTGTCGCGCACTTCCCACTTCAGCTCCGCCGGGATGATGATGCGGCGAAAGGTATCCGGGTGCTGCATCATCCAGTCATTCAGCCGAGCCGTTGGGCTGGACATCATGGAAAACAGGGCGAACTGGTTGACGATGCGCTCATCCAGCGCCGGCGGCTCCAGAAAGATGACGAACGGAATCTGAGAAAGATGATCGAAGGCTTCCAGCGAATCGGCCAGGCGATACAGAATATCGACGGTGAACACCGCAGCGCTCTCCCGTTCCAGGGCATGGCGCAGCGCCACCGGCAAATACTGCCGTCGAATCTGATGCTGATCGGCACACCAGATCACGCCATCCTTGTCATAGCGGGTAAGCTCAATCGTAGCGAAGTGCATAGCGATGTGGGGCGAATTCGTCCAATCCAGCAGGCGCGTCGGCAGGCCGTGATGGGCGGCAATCGCCAGCCAGTTCCAGATCGAGTCATTCTGCCCGGTGTTGCGATGAGCGTATTTCTGAAAGTTACGCAGGATGACCGGCTCAAGCCGCTGGGTCACATCGGGCGCATGTCCTAACCGGATCAGGCTGGTCTTGAGATCGTAGCTGGCATCCGACAGACCGCGAAAGGCAAACGGCGAACGATAGCGGCCTAAGCGTTCACTCCATGAATCGCGAAAGACCAGCTCATTCAGCTCGCCCCAGTTCTGCACACGGATGTCATTGGGCGTTTGCATAACTAGCCGTAGTATCGTCCGCTATTCTCTTTCGGGGCATTCCCCAGCACTGCGCCAACAATCCGCACATGGACGCTCTCCAGCGTTTGCCGGGCGCGTGCTGTGTGATCGCGGCGCGTTTGACCGGCCTGCACTACCAGCAGCACGCCATCCAGTTTCGTCCCTAACAGGGCCGCATCGGAGGCCGCCAGAACCGGCGGGGCATCGAACAGGATGTAATTGGCGCGCGCCTTCAGCACACCAATGACGGCGTTCATACGCTGGCTGCTCAACACATCAGCCGGAACAGGTGGGAGCGGGCCGCTGGGCAGCACTTGCAGGTTATCGACTTCGGTCTGTACCAATGGCGGCGATGACATGGCAGCGTCGTCGAGCATCATGCTGGTCAGGCCGCGCTCGTTGCTGATGCCCCAGATGTCATGCTGTGTCGGACGGCGCAGATCGCTATCGACCACAATGGTGCGATTGCCGCCCTGGGCAAACGTCACTGCCAGATTCGCCAGCACAACACTTTTGTCATCGGCCTGGGCGCAGGCCGTCACCAGCAGCGTGTGAATCGGGTTCTCAACGCTGCTGAACATCAGATTGGTTCGCAGCGAGCGATAGGCTTCAGCAGCGGCTGAACGCTGGTCGGTCAGAGTAATCAGGTTCACTTTAGGCATGGTTTATCCTTGATCGGGAAAGACCGCCAGCACCGGAATCTCCAGCGCTTTTTCCAGGTCTTCACGGCGGCGGATGACACGGCTTTCGAGGACTTCGAGGACAAAGATTACCACAGCGCCCAACAGCAGTCCCAGCACGCCACCGGCTGCGGCGTTGATGGTCGGGCGCGGACGCAGCAGACTGTAGCTGGGATTATCCTGCAACAGGGCGTTCACCTGATCTTCACGACGACTGGCCTGGTTCTGCTCATTGCGGTAGCGCACCAACTGCTCGCCCCAGGCTTTGGCGACCCGGTTCGCCATTTCGCCATCAGGCAGATCAACCGCAATCTCAATCGCCAGATCAATCTGGCTGACGGTGACATCGACGTTGCCGACTAATCCCACCGGGGTCATATCCAGTTGAAGCTGGTCAATGACCAGGGCGGCGATCAGGCTGCTGTCGAGATAAGAACGCAGGCTGTTGAGCAGTTCACGGCTGGAGGTGGTCAGGCTGAGATCAGGCCGAGTCGGCTGAATGAGAACCCGTTGAAGCGCGCGATAGACCGGCTGCTGCTGGGTGCTGAGGACATAAGCGCTTCCGGCAGCAAGGGCCGCCAACAGGATGATGATCCATCCGCGCCGCACCAGAATACGTCCATAATCCACCAGGTTCATACCGACTGCTCCGATACCCTATCGCACCTGTAACGGAGCGATTGTACCACGCCACGCCGAATGCTCTAGAGGATTTCTCGTTTGTCTCAAACACGACTTATGCAATTCAGGGGGTGCAGAGGCGCAATATTGAGGTTTGATAAATTGATTCGGCAATCGTTATGGGGTGCGGCGGACGTGCCGTTGCACGTCCCTACACCCATCGATCGTTCGTAGGGACACCCAATGGGGTGTCCGCTGGTTCGCCACTCATAACACCGATTTAATTTATCAACGGTCAATGTTGCGCCCCTACGGGAGAATTCAGCATCAAATGGGCAACTCCTGACCACGAAGCCCAGGGGATAACGATTCCGGCTCACTCATCCAGCGGCGCTTTGAAGTCATAAATTCCATCGCGGATGGCCCAGCGTTGACCCGTTTGCTGGCACACCAGCACATCGCCCTCGCGGCTGAGTTCCGCGCCGGTGAGCGGTGACACGAAGAGCGACCCCGTGTCCAGTTGATTGGGCGAGACCCCGGCGGCAATGCTCTGCGTGAAAACGCTGGGGGTGTAATGCAGACCGGTGCGTTGCAGCAGATCATCTAGCCGTGCCAGCAGCGACGCATCCACCCGCTGCTTGAGCGCATCCAACCGGAAGAACGAGACCGGGATGCTGTGTTGCAGGGTGAAGCCAGCCTCATTCAGCCGTTGGCGCATGTAGCGCGGATGGAAGTCAAAATTCAATTCGACGAATTCCACCGGTTCCAGCGTGTATGGACTCCAGGTTTGCTGCTTGCGCGCATACCGCAGCATCGCCTTGATGTGGCGCTTGTTGGCATATTCAAGTATGAGCGTCCCACCCGGTGCCAGCACCCGACGCACTTCACCCAGCGCGGCTTTGACATCGGCGATGTGGTGGATGACGCGGATGATGGTCGCGCCATCAAACACGCCGGCGCGGAACGGCAGATGATAGGCATCGGCAGCGACATACACAAAGCGATCTGATGTGCCAAGCTGCTCCTGGGCATAGCGAAGCTGCGACAGCGAATAATCGACCAGGACGACCTGTTCGTAGTTGTGATACTCCGACGTCAGGCGACCAAACCCGGCACCCACTTCCATCAGGCGCTTGCCACGCGGTGGCAATAACTTACGCAGGGTCAGCCGTTCGACCTGATCTTCATAATCGCGTCCGCGACCTTCCCAGAATTCGGTGCGATAATTGGAGCCTTCGTAATCACAGATGCGCGGGCGCGTGTCGGGCTTGGGCATACGATCCTCATCCGGGCTAACCACTGGTTGTCGTTATCATTATACGAAGTCTACCCACTTTTGCAGAGTCCGCACCGACAAACTGAGGGGTTGACACGGATAGCCTTTTTGTTCTATACTGATCTCTGTCAGAAACTCGCTTGAGTCCCGCTGCAACTTAACAATCATAAATCTACCCTCCATAACGGCCATAGGACTATCAGATAGCCAACAAACATCAGATGAAGCACTGGATGCTTGTTACTCATCACTTTCAACTGAGCACTTTGCACTCACTTGTGCCGGGCAACTTCTCCCGCGAACTGACCGCCGCCCAATCGAATTATCCGCCGGTCATGATTCACGAATCTGCAAAAGGACTGATGCGAATCTGACGAATTTGCAGAATCTTGTGAATCAACACAAGGGTGCCGCCCAATCTGACACAGGTTGCGTTAATACTGGCGCATCTCAGGGAGCAATCCGCCACCGCAAATGGTGATCCGCCGGCGGCAAAGGCGTGCAGCAGTTCAAAGGAAAAAGCCTCTGCTTTCTCTCTCTGTGTTCTCTGCGCCTCTGTGGTCAGTTCTACTTCCTGGCGGCCTGGCGGTGAACTCTTGTGTCTGTCCGACGACGACGACGACACAAAACGGAGTTGCACCCGCAGTCTGTCGTCACCAGTCGATAGCTGATAGCGCAAGGCTGATGGCTTCAATCAGCAAAATCAGCAGCAACACAGGGTGGGGTCAATCAGCGGCACAAACACCTGAGCGCCCTTTCTGACGACTATCGACTGATGACTGAAGATTTTTTGAGGGAAAAGTTCACAAAATGCAGTTTTGCCTTTGACGAATTTGACGAATTTTGTGCACGTTGCAAATCCGAAAATAAATTAGTTTTGCGATTATTCATATCTGATGACTCATGACTGTGAACAGGCAAACCGGGGAATACAAGATATGTATTCCCCGGCAGCGCTCATCATCCAGTTGGCGTAGGGGTGGGGACGATGCCGAGGTCGTCCGGTGGCATCGGGGTGACTGCCGCGCCATCCACTGGCGGGGGTTGGGTATCGGGTGGAGGCACAACCGGTGTGGCGTCGATGGGCAGCACCGCCTCGCCCGCCGCAACCTTCGCCGGGCTGTTGACGGTATCGGCATAGGTGCCATCATAATTCTGTGTCGGGACGCCTTGCGCCTGGGCATCAGCCGCCGCCTGAGCATTCACCGCTGCCGGGCCGCCCTGCATCCAGATGCCGGGGCGCAATCCCTGATCGAGCAGGGGAATGCCACCCGTCGGCACAATGCCGGTGAGCAGCGGCACATTGCGCGGCGGAATGGGCAGATTGGCGAAGTTTTCATAATACAGGCCAGCAGTGGTGGAATAGCCGGGCCAGGGGTTCTGACTGTAAGGCGTTTCAGCCAGCAGGTTCGGTGGATTGTTGCTCAACAACTGGCCGGCGAATGGGCCAACACCGCTGAAATCATCGGGCAGATTGCCCAGGATACGCACGATTGGCTCGAACAACAGGCGCAGATTGTCCACCGGGTCGTGCAGTTGCGTCTGGCTCAAGGGGATGACCGCGCGGACATCCAGATTGACCGGCACATCCAGGCTGACGGTCACCTGCTGCTGCACCGGCAGATCGAAGGCCAGCGACACCGGCAGCACCAACCCCTCCGGCAAGGTCAGCGCGACCTGGGCATTGTTCAGGTTGCCGACGCCAGGCAGGTTGATGTTGGCGAAGACGTTGATCGGCACCGGTTGCGTCAGCACCACATTGGTCTCGGCCAGACTGATGGGGATGGTCGCATCCAACTGCGTCGGCGCATTCTGCACCGAGATCACTTCGCGCACCGGGATCGTCCAGTCAATCGTCGAGTCATTCAAGCCGACGAAGCTGCTGTGCAGCCCTTCGATCAGCGGTTGGGCGATGTTCTTCTTGATGTCGAAGATGGTCAGCGCCAGCACCACAATGACCAGCACCAGAACAATGTTCACGATGAACGAAAAGATCACCATGAAGCGCCAGAAATACTTACCAAACGCCTTCAATGCGCGCATAATCGGCTGCTCCTGAAGTGGACATAACGACTTTCTAAGACTATAACCGAGTTTTGCACAGCGGGGCAAATGGATTTCTAACCGACCCGCCAACAAAAAAGCCGCTGCCTCATTGCTGAGATAGCGGCTTGAGAGTTCGCCCGAACCTTACCTGATCGCCCACTTCGTTTCGATAGAACGCCCACCTTCAAAACGGGTCGTTGCTAACGGCTCTCCCAGTGGGAGAAGGAGCGGGGAGGATCAGGGCATAACAGGATCAGGCCAGATTGGCGGCGCGGCGCAGGGCATCGGCCTTGTCGGTGCGCTCCCAGGGGACATCCAGATCATTACGACCGAAGTGACCATAAGAGGCCACCTGCCGGTAGATCGGGCGGCGCAGTCCCAGATCGCGGATGATGGCAGCAGGGCGCATATCGAAATGGGCGCGGATCAATTCTTCCAGGCGCTCATCCGAAATAACGCCCGTGCCGAAGGTTTCTACCGCCAGCGAAGTCGGTTGGGCCACGCCGATGGCATACGATACCTGCAACTCAAAGCGGGAGGCCAGCCCTGCCGCAACGACGTTCTTGGCGATGTACCGCGCCATATAGGCCGCGCTGCGATCGACCTTTGTCGGGTCTTTGCCAGAGAAAGCGCCCCCGCCATGCCGCGCCACACCGCCGTAGGTATCGACGATGATCTTGCGCCCAGTCAAACCGGCATCGCCAAGCGGGCCACCGGTCACAAAGCGCCCGGTCGGGTTGACGAAGATGCGGGTGTTGGCGTCCAGCAGATGTTCCGGCACCACCGGCTTGATGATGTGTTCGATGACAGCGGCGCGAATATCTTCCTGGCTGATCTCCGGCGCGTGCTGGGTCGAAACGACGATGGTATCGACGCGCTTGGGCTTGCCAAAGCTGTATTCAATCGTCACCTGGCTCTTGGCATCTGGACGCAGCCAGGTCAGGTGTCCCTTCTTGCGGGCTTCGGAGAGGCGGCGCACCAGCTTATGCGACAGCGAAATCGTCAATGGCATGAATTCTTCGGTCTCGTCGCAGGCAAAGCCAATCATCATACCCTGATCGCCGGCACCGGTCGCCGCGATTTCGGCCTCGCTCATTTTGCCTTCGCGGGCTTCCAGCGCTTTGTCAACGCCCTGGGCAATATCAGCCGACTGTTCCTTGATCGAGACCATCACGCCGCAGGTGTTGGCATCGAAGCCATAATCGCTCTGGGTATAGCCGATGTCGCGCACCGTCTGGCGCACCAGTTCCTGGATATCGACATAGGCGTGGGTAGTGATTTCGCCGATGACGACCACCAACCCAGTGGTGGTGGAAACTTCACAGGCGACGCGGGCATTGGGGTCCTGAGCAATGATGGCATCCAGGACGGCATCAGAAATCTGATCGCACATCTTGTCAGGATGTCCCTCGGAAACAGACTCCGAGGTGTAGAAGTAACGCGGCGAATTCATGAACGTCGAGTTACCACGGGAATCGGGCATGGGTTATTCCTCCACAATAAAAAACGCCTCTCTGGAATACGAGAGGCGTGTTGAAGGTTCGTCCGCTCATCTTCCAGAGTAATCACTCTGACGGATTTGGCACCTTCCCGACGCTTCGGGGGTTGCCGCGACTTCAGCGGGCCGTTTCCCTCTGTCGCTCTTGATGAGTGCTGTTCGCACTGTTATCGAATTGTGAAAACTATATCATGCGCCAGAATTGAAATCAAGCGCGTTTTATGCTTTGCGCACCGCCATCAGCGTGTAATTCACATCGCTCAATGGCACCGGGTTGACCAGGGTAACCGTCAGCGTCAGGCGGGGAGTGCCAGCGGTCAGCGGCAGCGTGGTCGTTGACCCACACAGCAGCGTGGGGTTCTGCGGCGCTCCCCAGCGCACCGACTCCAGCCCGGATCCAGAACAGATCAGGCTGAGGGTATATTCACGGAAGTCGCCAGTGACCAGGTTGTAGGCGCTGAAATCAATCAGGTCGCGCGCCAGCGGGTCAGCACTGCTCAACGCCTCATTCAAGCTGCCCCAGCCATCCCGGTCAATCGACAGGTTGAAGGGAATCACAGCCGCGCCGGCGCTGGGCAGGCGGAAAACAGTTGAGAGCGCACTCGTATCCGGGAGTGAGGCACAATTTCCGGCAACCGTCACCACCGTGCTGGAAATCCAACCGGGCTGCTCGTTGACGTCCACCCGATACCATCCGCTGGCCGTTCGTCCACTGACAACGATGCGCTCATTGACAACCAGCGTATCGATCACCGGGTAATCGAGACCAGGACCGCTGCGAATGTTGATGTTCAGGCCGCTGGCGCTGGCGGCACGGCACAGGGTATCAGCGACCGTCGTTGTGTTGCGAGTCAAGACCACAGGTTGATTGAGGGGTTGGTCGAAGGTCAGCGTCGGGATCACAGCAGCAGCGCTGGCGGTCTGACGGCTGGTGGTGATGCGATTGTCGTGGGTCAATTGCAACGAAAGTCGTCCGACCTGTTTCTTATCACCAGCCCGCAGAGCCACCTGATAGAACGCGCTGGTGCTATCCAGCGTCAGGACGGCAGCCGCAATCCGGTTGGTTAGGGTGGCGACCACGCTCCCCTGCCCGTCGATAACGTCAGCGGTGTAAGTCAGGTCAGGCGAGAGCGATGAAAGTGACATGTAGGAAAGGATGTTGGGCGTGGTCTGAAAGCCGTAGACCTGAAGATCAGCCGCTAGCGGGAAATCAATCAGGGCAGGCGCATCCGGTTGCAGCCAGATGCTCACTTTGGCTGCAGTGGGTGAAGTCTGGCAGCCCATGCTCACCAGAACCAGGAGGCAGACGATGGAGAGACTGAACGAGCGTAACATGGCATTGCGCCTGACACTCAGGTAAAGTTATTTGACCTGAGCATACCGCTAACCGGACAAAAGTCCCGTACGCAAACCTGATTCTTACCCCACTATTGCCCTACGCCAATCGAACTTGCGTTCATCTTCCGGCGGCGTTACCATTCAGCAGTTATTGACTGTCGAGGGATATGATCCATGACTCAAGATCGCGCGGCACAGTTAGCCGCTATCGCCCAACAGCTTCGCACCTGCCAGCTCTGCAATCTATACAAAGGCACAACCAATCCGGTTCCAGGGGCTGGCAGTCCGCAAGCCGAGCTGATGTTCATTGGTGAAGGCCCAGGCTTTCATGAAGATAAACAGGGGCTGCCGTTCGTCGGCCCATCCGGCAAGTACCTGGAAAAATTGCTGGCATTAATCGGCATGACGCGCGATCAGGTGTTTATCGCCAACGTCGTCAAACATCGTCCGCCGGAGAACCGCGATCCACTGCCGGAGGAAATTCTGGCGTGCAAACCCTATCTCGATCAGCAGGTGGAAATTATTGATCCACTGGTGATCGTCACGCTGGGGCGCTTCAGCATGGCGCGTTACTTCCCCAACGGCAAAATCACGCAGATTCACGGACAGGCCCGGTTGGATGAGCATCGCGCCTACTACCCCCTGTTCCATCCCGCAGCGGTGCTGCGTGACCCAAACAAGGAAGCAGCGATGGAAGCGGATTTCAAGCGACTGCCAGAGGTGTTGAAGCAGGTGAAGGAGTTGCGCAACAAGAATCAACCAGCTGCGCCAGAGGTCAAACCAGACGAACCGCCGGCCAAGCCCAAGCAGCTTTCGCTGTTTTAGAGCTGCTGAATGAAGTGCAGCAGGCGCGACAGGTCTCTGCTGGTGGGATGAAGAGCGAAGGACTTTCCTACTGGGGAAATCAACATCTTCTTGATGGCATCGGCCAAAAGATCACCATCACTCCAGTTCATTTGCAGGTAGAGGACGAGGCCATCACGCAATGCAACCCGTACGCCGCGCGTATTACCGAACTGAACTTCACTAACGCGCATGACATAGGTGCTGGGGATGGTCGCCGGGTCATAGCGCCGCCGGGTCTGCGGTTGGAGCACGATCCGAAAATTGGTGACAACAGCATTCAAGGGCGGTACAGTTGGCACCCATCCGGAAGCCGTGTAGCGAACGATGGCGACCTGATACTGCCCTAAGGTTGATTCACCCGGCACTAGCGTTATCTGATTGGTTAACACAAGACCTATCTTCCACAATCATGCTGCGCTCACTGAGTCTCATTGTACCGCACGCATCACCGTGATTGAGGCTTAAACATTGACGCAACGCCAAATTTATAACGGTCTTATAACCCTGGCTTCACATTCCTAAACGTTCACGGGACGCGGCGAAATACGCGGGCGCGCCGGGGGGTGAATGAGCTTGCGAATATCCTTCACCAGTTTGCTGCTCTGGCTCCAATCGACCAGCATATACAGGCAGCGATTGTCATGCAGACGGATCAGAATGCCATCACGACCTTGCAAAGTCACGCTCCAGGCTTTGCGAATATCCGCAGACTTCACAATTTCCCAATCACGAGGATATTCCCCCATTTCCGGGAACACCAGCATTCGGCGGTTGGTGATGACGGCGCGCAGCCAGAAACCGGTGCCGATCCATTCCCGCTGCTGATCGTTCCAAGTCACGTATTGAACTTTGTATCCCCCGTAAGCAAACTCATCTGATTCCAGATACTTCGTTGTCATGAGAACCTCGATGTTCTTTCCCCCTGCATGTGAGCTTAATCGACTTCAATATGCAGGTGTATCCCCCAATGGTCTTGGCTGCTATCCTAAGAATAGTCAGTAATCCCTTGCAGACTCACAAATTTTGAAACCTAACAAACCGTGGTTAAACTTTCCGTCCTTCTGCAACAGTTGAAAGGATGTCGTTTGGGTCTAGATGCCAGTGTCATGTGTACCTGCTACCGGGATGGCAAAACTCGCCCCTGCCCTTTCCCAGATGATTATTACATTGATAACGAAGGCTATCCAGCGGTGAAATTGGCGGGGGATGAAACCGATGATGATCAGTCCGATGCGTTTGATCGCTGGCTGGCGAGCTGCTGTCCCCATCCGTATATGGAATTGCAGCTGGTTTCCATCGAGAGCTGGAAGCGCTACGAATCCTTTCGCGATGCGTTGGGACAGATCGGTTGGGAGCAGTTTCCAACGCTGAAGCATGTGCTGCCAGAAGAAAATTACGGCCTCATGCCAGCCAACGCTGCACCCAAGGCATTGGCGGAACTGGAACGCTTCCGCGCCCTGAATGGGGTCACGCGCACCTTTCTGGTCAACAGCGAAACCGGCGACAGCATCGGCAGCGACAGCATCGAATACAGCCGTGACGGAACCGAAGGTTTACGCATCGGGTTTGATGACGACGGATTCTTCATCATCGATACCTGGGAATTCAAACGTGAACTGTTCCGCGCCAAACGCTTTGAGCAGCGGGTCGTCCAGGGCGAAATCAACCAGTATGACTACCGCGATCTCGACTCCGAACAGCATCTCATATGCAGCTTACCAGTGCGAGTCTTCAAGCAAAGCGAAGTGGGTTTGAGGCAGGAATACCCTCGGCTCATGCACATCGAGGCACGCACTGTTGAGACAGCGTATTATGAGGCTGTGCTGAAACCACTGTTGACGATTTTCCAGGCGTCCATCGACAGCGGCAATCCAGTGCGCTGGAGCTAAGGTCGGGTGCGCATCGAAGGCTTAGGCGGCACTTTCTCGGCATACAGCCAGCCATTGAAAAAGGCGTTCAAATCCTGACCATACACCTCTTCCGCGACATTGATGAAGTCATCGGTTGTGACGGTGCTGCCCTGAAAGCGCTGGTAATACGTTTGCAGGATGTCGTAGAAGGCGTTGTCCCCGACGAGCAAACGAAGGGCGTGCAGCGTCCAGGCTCCCCGTAGATAGACGCCTCCATTGAACAGATCATCCTCCGGCGGCGCACCGGGGGCGGTAAATCCTGCTGCCGGGTTGGAAAATATGAGGTAGTAATCATTCATGGTGTTGATGAGCGAGGCGCGTCCGTAACGATGTTCTTCCCACAATACCGCAGCATAAGTGGCGAACCCCTCATTCAGCCATATATCTTTCCACTGTGCCAGGCTGACGCTGTTGCCAAACCACTGATGCGCCAATTCATGCGCCATCACATTCTCAGCATCATACCGCCGTCCTAACCCGACATTACTGCCGAAGAGCGACAACGTTTGTGTCTCCAGCGCAAAGGGCAGCGTCCGGTCGGCCACGACGACGCCGTAGGCTTCAAACGGATACGGGCCAAAGATGGCTTCGAAATAGGCCATCATGTCGGTCGTCGGGGAAAAGACGCGGATGAGTGTGTCAGCCTGATCTTCGGGGAAGTAATTACGGATGGGAATGCCGCCCGGCCCATCCATCGTCTGTACCACAAAATCACCGATGTTGACCGTCACCAGATAGCTCGCCACCGGGTCACGGGTTTCCCAGGTATAGGTAGTCGTTTTATCCGGGCGATCCACGACCGTCTGCAACATGCCGTTGGCGGCGACGACATACCGATCCGGAACCGTGATGATGAAGGTATAAGTAGCGCGATCCTGTGGGTGGTCGTTAACTGGATACCAGAGCGATGCGCCGCTGGGCTGGCTGGCAACATAGACGCCGGTGTTATAGCGCGTCCAGCCTCGCGCAAAAACGTCATAGTAATCGTCAACGTCTTCGCCTGGAACGCCAGCATAAGTGATAGCCACTTCAAAGGCTTCTCTATTCACCAGCGGTTGGGGCGGCGTGATAATCAGTTCGCGCTCATCCCGTTGATAGCGGGTTGCGACTCCATTGACTGTCAGCGCCTCTATCGTAAAGCCGAGAAAATCCAGATTAAAGCTGCTCAACGACTCGGTTGTCAGGGCGCGCATGGTCACGGTGCCGCTGATCTCATTGCTTTCGGCATCCCAACTCAATTCGAGCGTATAGTGCTGGGCATCGTAACCACTGTTGCCGAGGCTTGGGAAATACTCGTCTCCCACCCCATCTGATCCTGGAACGGCATCCTGTGCCAACAGCGGCGAAACCATCCATAAACTAAGAAACAGCACCAGTACAAGTCGGTAACGCATAGCGAATCCCTTCTGCCGATTGACATCAGCCATATTACCGCATCTCGGCGGCCTATGGTTCACTAGAGCTAAATAATCGGCTAGAATGAAGAGGTTTAGTCGAGCGGTAAAGGACAAAGCGTGCAGGTTCAACGGGCGAGACGACGTTCATCACCACGCTGGAGCGGCTGTGGCTGTCTGGTGGCTGTGATTGGATTCGTGCTGGTCATCAGCATCGCAGCCGTGTTGTTGCTGCTGCCCGTCCTGCCAGGACTAGCGCTGCGGCTGGCGGGCTTTGCACCACAAGGAAGCACCAGTCAGGCGCTGCAAAATGCACCGGCATCGCTGCCACCCGTGCCGGTCAGCAACCCGACGCGCCCGACAACCGTGACGCTCAACCTCGGCCCGCTGGGGACGCAGACCATCGCGAATGATCCAGCCACGACGCTGATCGAGATTGGCGGTGATGGGTCACCGGTGGCTGTTGTCAACGTGAGTGAGGCAGGAGCGCTCGATCTGTGTCGTGAACGCAGCACAATTTGCAGCAGCGGCAACAATCAGTTACGGAATGCCTCGATTGATTTCCGCCCCGGCGCTGCTGTGATTTATGGCGAGTTGTTTATCCGGGAAGTTGGATTCTGGCAGCCGGTCGGATTGGCGCTGCGTCTGAGCGCCGACCAACGACAGATGATGCTGGCTGGCGTCGATATTGCTGGTACGCTGTACAGTCTGCCTACTGGCGCACTGGGCGACCAGTTGAACGAGGTGGTCAACCAGGCCAACCGCCTGCTGCGCGAGATGAGTCTGGATGCCAGCAGCCGACGATATACGTTAGACGAAATCCGGCTGGACGAAACCAGCCTGACTCTGATTCTGCGGTGAGATGATGACCCGACAACCCTTTTCCAAAGCGACCTGGGATACCACCCGCGACGAGATGCGCCAGATCATGATTGCTACTGCCCGCAATCGCGCGACCATCACCTATAGTGAACTCTGCGCCGCCCTGACGACCGTATACCTGCATTATCATTCGCCTATGGTGACGCGGCTGCTGATGGAAATCGGGGCTGAAGAGATGGCTGCCGGGCGTCCGGTGCTGCCAGCAGTGGTGGTAGGCAAAGGGAGCGGGATGCCAGGAGCCGGATATTTCAAAGCTGGCGGTGAACGTGTCACCGGCGATGAGCCGAGCGCTGATCCGGTAGAGATGTGGAAAGTTGATTTGGAAGCGGTCTTCGATTACTGGAGCGAAACATGAGAATTGTGGTCACCGGCGCAGCCGGACGTTTAGGTAGCAAGCTGATGACGTTGTTGCGCGGGCAAGGGCATCAGGTCACAGGAGTTGATGTGGTAGGCGAAGGCGTGCAAACGCTCGACATCACCGATTTCGCTGCGACCCGCGCCGCGATTGGCGACATCAACCCCAATGTCGTGATCCATCCAGCCGCCTGGACCGATGTCGATGGCTGCGCCCGTGAGCCGGAAAAAGCGATTGCCATCAACGGATTTGGCACGCAGCACGTTGCCGTCGCGGCAGCTCATATCGGCGCGGCAGTGGTCTATGTCAGCAGCAACGAGGTCTTCGACGGCACGCTCAACCGTCCCTATCGTGAATATGACACCACCAATCCCATCAATCCCTACGGTTACAGCAAATGGGTGGGCGAACGAGCCTTGGCGCAGGTCAACCCAAAACATTACATCGTCCGCACCTCATGGCTGTTCGCGCATGGGGGCAAGAACTTCATTCAGGCAGTGCTCAATCTGGCAAAGCAGGGCAAACCGCTACGCGTGGTGACCGATGAAGTTGCCAACCCAACTTATAATGATGACCTGGCCGAGGCCATCACCCGGCTGATCGTGACCGAGCGCTACGGCACGTATCATCTGGTGAACGAGGGAAGCTGTTCACGCTGGGCGTTCGCCCGTTACTTTCTTGACAAGGTTGGCTTAGTGGATACCCCGGTCGAGAAAATCATCGTGGCACAATGGCCGCGTCCTTCCATCCCACCCACCTACTGCGGGCTGGCAAATCTGGCGGGCAAACAGGTCGGAATCCAGTTGCGTCCCTGGCAGCAAGCGGTGGATGCGTTTCTGGAAGCAGAAGGATTCTTGGCATAATGTCGAGCGGACCACGCATGGTTGCAATGTCGGAGACTGAGAGCCTGTTCGTCGAGGATGAGGTCTGTGACAGATGTGGTCGCCTTATTGAATGTGAGACGCTCCTGCTGTATGTCAACAGAGAAGATCCAGTTCTCTACCTCGATTCTGGCTCTTCCTGCATCTGTGGTACAAGATCGGAATATCAGAATCTCGGCATCCCAAGTGAATTCTGGTCACGTCACTTCCAGAGAATTGAGGGGAAATACTTTCTCGCAATCACCTTAACGAGTCTAATCGAGAGAGCGAGGTTTCAGAGAGTGATTGAAGCGCTTTTTCGAAAAGTGGATCGTAAGGCATATGTGCATAAAACAACCGCGACCGAGTTCCTGATGACAGGAGCCCGACTTGAACTGAAATATCTTCAGCATGTGCTGCAAGCCGATCTCATTCAATCCACCTTATTGTCAAATGACGAATGGCTGGCACAAGAAAAAGCAAGCGCACAAACTCATTCAACATGACTGATCAGGTTCTTATCTCCGTCATCATCCCTAACTGGAATGGGGCGCGCTTCCTGCCCACCTGTCTCGATGCGCTGGAAAGCCAGACCTATCCGGCTGTCGAGGTTATCATTGTCGATAACGCCTCGCATGATGAGTCGATGGCGTTGGTGAAAGCACGGTATCCCCGTGTAAAAACAGTTGAACTGCCGGAGAATCGCGGCTTCACCGGAGCCTGTAATGCCGGGATTGAAGCGGCCAGCGGCAATTATATCGCCCTGCTCAACAATGATACCGAAGTTGACGCAGGCTGGGCAGCAGCCCTGATCGACGCCTTTGACCGTCACCCGGAAATCGGCATTGTCGCCAGCAAGATGCTGCTGTTTGACCGGCGCGATCACATCCATACCGCCGGGGATTATTTCACGATTGATGGACGAGCAGGCAATCGCGGCGTGTGGCAGAAGGATGAAGGCCAGTTCGACCAGGAAGACTATGTCTTCAGCGCCTGCGGCGGTTCTTCCGTTTACCGGCGTACCATGCTCGATCAGATCGGGCTGCTGGATGATGATTTCTTCTTCTCGCTCGAGGATATTGACCTGGCGTGGCGGGCGCAGTTGACCGGGTGGCGCTGTCTTTACACGCCCAAAGCCATCGTGTACCATCATCTGTCAGCCACCGGCGGCGGCGTGACGGCCAGTTATTACGATGGTCGCAATCTCATCTTCACGCTGGTGAAGAATTATCCAGCGGCACTTTGGCGCAAGTATGGTGGGCTGGTGGTCAAAGCACAGCTCAAACTGGCGGTTGAAGCGCTGCGAGCCTGGCGCGGTGCTGCGGCACGGGCCCGGCTGCGCGGCATGTGGGCTGGCATCCGGCAATTGCCCCGGATGTGGCGTAAACGGCGTGCCATCCAGCAGATGCGAACCGTCTCAGTCGAGAGCCTGGAAGCGCTGCTCTGGCCGCCACAGTAAACGGTAAGGAACGAACCTGACTTGAACGCATCGCAAAATCCCCTGCTCTCGATTGTCATCCCGGCTCATAACGAGGAATTTCGCCTCCCCCCCAGTCTGGAGAAGATCGATCAGTTTTTGCAGACTCAATCCTTCAGTGCGGAAGTCATCATCGTCGAGAACGGGAGCAAGGACCGCACCGTCGAGGTCTCGGAAGCCTTCGCCGCCACCCATCCGTATGTGCGGGTCATTCAAGCGCCGGTGCGCGGCAAAGGACTGGCAGTCAAAGTCGGTATGCTGGAAGCGCGCGGCGATTACCGCTTCATCTGTGATGCTGATCTCTCGATGCGAATCGACGACATTGTGAAGTTTCTGCCACCGCATATCGATGGTGCCGATGTCATCATTGCCAGCCGTGAGGGCAAAGGTGCGGTGCGCGTAGGCGAGCCATCACACCGGCATTGGATCGGACGCATCAACAACTGGATCATCCAGCTCACAGCCGTGCGTGGGTTCAACGATACCCAGTGCGGCTTCAAGATGTTCAGCCGACGAGCGGCTGAAGACTTGTTCAGTGTGCAGCAGATGGTCGGCATTGGCTTCGACATCGAACTGCTGTTCATCGCCAAGAAACGCGGGTATCGCATCAAGGAAGTGCCAATCACCTGGTATTTCGATAACGACAGTCGCATCCGGCTGATCGGGGACTCGACCCATCTGCTGGTCGAAATCTGGCAGATCCGGCGCAACTGGCTACAGGGAGTTTATGCTAACCAGACCGCAGACCGCCAGCCTGCAAATTGAACAGACCCACTGGGCTGAAGGTCGCCGTTATGTGGTCGGTCTGGATGAAGCCGGGCGTGGCACCTGGGCGGGGCCAGTGGTCGCAGGAGCGGTATGTTTGCCCTCCGATCGACATGATCTCACACAGTCACTCGCCGGTGTGCGCGATAGCAAACAGATGACGGCCCGGCAGCGGACGCGGTTGCTAGAGTCCATCCAGCGAGTCGCGCTGTCTCACGCGACTGGCTTTGCCAGCAGCGCCGAGATTGATGCGCTGGGCATTGTCCCGGCGACACGGCTGGCGATGCGACGGGCGCTGGAGAAGCTGGCAGTGCAACCCGATTATCTGCTGCTGGATTCGATCAAATGGGATGATCCGCAGCACATCCCCTTCCAAAGCATTATTCGCGGCGACAGCCTATCGCTCAGTATCGCGGCAGCCAGCGTCCTCGCCAAAGTGTGGCGCGATGAACACATGTACCGGCTGGATGAAATATACCCGGCCTACGGTTTTCATCAGCACAAAGGTTATGGCACCGCGCGTCATCTGGCGGCGCTGCGGACACATGGCCCCTGCCCTGAACACCGCATGAGCTTCGCCCCGATCCGCCACCTGGCGCTGAGACAGCCCGTGTTATTGAGCGACTCCGCCTCATGAAGATCGCCCTCGTCCATGACTGGCTGAACCAAATCGGCGGTGCGGAAGATGTGCTGGATACATTGGTGAAGCTGTATCCCGATGCGCCTCTCTATACCAGCATCTACGCGCCGGAGTTGATGCCCTCGCATTTTCGCGCCTGGGACATTCGCACACAGTGGATTGACCGGATGCCTGGAATCCACACCCATCACCAGCCCTATCTGCCGCTGTATCCGTTGGCCTGGGGCGGTTTGGATCTGTCTGATTATGATGTAGTCCTGAGCAACAAATCCGGCTTTTGTCATGGTTTTCGCCACGATGACCACACGCTGCACATCTGCTACTGCCTCGCACCCACTCGTTATGTCTGGCAGCTTGACGGCTATATTGATCGTGAACGGTTGGGCAAGCCGGTACAGATGGCGCTGCGCCCTCTGGTCGAGTGGATGAAGCGCTGGGATTACGCCGCCGCCCAGCGGGTGCATCATTTCATCGCCATTTCGAGCGACATTCAACAGCGCATCCGGCAATATTATCAACGTGACTCGGTCATCATCTACCCGCCAGTGGATACGACACGCTTTCAACCGGTGCCAGCGAGTGAAGTTGAAGATTACTTCCTGATCGTCTCGCGCTTGATTCCTTACAAACGGATTGATCTGGCGGTACAGGCCGCGACCCGTCTGGGGCTGAAACTCAAGATCGGCGGAAAAGGGCGCGATCTTGAGCGACTGAAGGCGATGGCCGGGCCAACTGTCGAGTTTCTGGGATATGTGCCGGATGAGCAATTGCCAGGATTGATGGCGCGCTGTCGTGCCTTTCTTTTTCCAGGGCTGGAAGATTTCGGCATCACCCCGGTACAGGCACAGGCGGCGGGTCGTCCCGTGATCGCCTATGGTGCCGGTGGCGCATTGGACACGGTGCTGCCAGGGATTACCGGGGAATTGTTCGCGGAGCTACAAGTGGACAGTCTGGCAACCGTGATGGACGGCTTCGACGCCTCGCGCTATGATCCAGCCGTCATCCGCAGCCATGCGCTGAAGTTCGACACGCAGGTTTTCAACGAGCAGATCACGCAATTTGTTGAGCGGGCTGCAACAGACTTTCAGCAGAACCGATTGACCAGGACTCACAGATATTCTCAGACATGAGCAAAATGAGTTACGCTGTTGAGTGCGATTGAACCTGATAAACAGGCAAGAACAGGCAAAAGTTAGGATTTACTTACTTTTCAGGTGTGTAGGTCTAGCTTGATTCAGTGCCACGACGCCAGGAATCAGCGCCTTTTACGTTGTCTTTTGCACTTAGCACGTTGAACCTTCAGCAGCGGCACAGCCGTTAAGTGGATTTCGAGGAGACAAGAATTATGGAACTCAGCACTTTCATCGCCGCACTGCTGCGCCGCTGGTGGCTCGTATTGGTACCGGTAGTGGTTGCAGGTGTGTTCGTCGTACCAGAACTGCTGCGGGGATTGGACAATCAATCAGGCGGATTCACCGTCACCATTCGTTACAGTGCCGCCCAGACGGCTTCCAACCTGCCGCAGCGCGATGGCGACTTTCAGGATGTGTGGCTGGCATCAGAACTCACGGTCAATGCACTGACCGACTGGGTGCGCAGCAGCAGCTTTCGCGATGAAATCCAGAAACGCCTGCCCGATACCAATCTGGCTGGCTTAGGCATCGCTGCCGACAACCGCCGCAGCATTGGTCAGTTGACGCTCACCCATCTCCAACAGGCGGATCTGGAAGCGATCACTGCCGCGGCCATCGCCGTGCTTCAAGATAACGCACAGGATTACTTCCCGCAGTTGGGTGGTCAACCGGCAGCCGTCACCATCCTCGATACGCCGACCATCGTCGCTGCTCCCCCGCCGCTGACCAATCGTTTCGCTCCTCTGCTGCGGTTAGGTGTGGCGCTGCTCGGTGGCATCGGACTGGCATTTGCCGTGGAGATCATGGACCCGATGGTGCGCCGCCGCGAGCAGGTGGAAGAAGCTGGCCTGTATCTGATCGGCAGCATCCCACGTCACTGAGGGTGTCTACTCGGCGGCGGCTCGTTCAGCCTCGACATAACGAGCGCGGAGTTCCTGCGCCTGGAAGTGCCAGGCAGCCGCGATGGTCACCCCGCTGAACAACCCACCCACCAGCAGGCCGGAAATGATGGACTGCAAGGGATAGTTGGTCTGCACCAGCGAAACCAGCGTCATCAGGATGATGCTGACGAAAACGCCAGCGGCAGCCGTCACAGCCGGTTTGAACCAGTTGCGGCGGATCGAGAGGTAGATGCCTGCCAGCACCAGCGCAAACAGGGCAAATAAGATAAAGGCTGTTCCGTTCATCGTTCTGTCTCCTCTAGCGTCCGCAGCACGGCACGCACCGGCGAACCACAGGCCAGGTCGAGCTTAAGCGGCAGTGCTACCAGCTTATAATCGCCATCCGGCACCCCGCGCAATTGCAGCGTTTCGATATTCACCATTGTATGCCGATAAAGCGCGTGATGACATCTTAATTCTTTGCTATCGAAGGCATCGACACTAGGGGAATCAAGTCCTATCAGCACCACACCCAGATCGGCCAGCCAGTCAATCAGCTCTACCGTGAGATAGGGGAACTCGCTCGGCCACTCATCATCCGGCAGGTCGCTGACATGGCTGTGGATCAGCAGACGACGGACACCTGTCAGGTCAACATGGGCGAAATCTTCGGGGAGCAGCCCGCCATCCCGTCTCTTCACTGTCACCACTTTGGCCGGCCCGATATAGGCATCCAAGTTCATCGCAGCCGGATGCGCCCCGCCGGGTTCGTAATGAAAGTAGGCATCGGCATGGGTGCCGGTATGAGCGCTGAGAGTCAGCGTGGTGAGATTGACAGCAGCGCCATCGCTGATCTGGAGCAAACGCTGTACACTGAAAGGCGTGTCCCCCGGCCAGACGCTCAGGGATGGCTTTACCATACGGGTGATGTCATAAAGCATGCTCGAAGACCACCTGATGCAGAAACAATGACCTATGATCTACTGTAACCGATTTGCAGGTTTGGCGGGCACTCGGCACAATTACGGTTGTTGGAATGTTGTCAGAGTTTGACAGCCAGACGCCAAAATGATACAATTGTTCTAATTATAAGGCAGGAAATGATGAGCCGTTTGTTTGATCTGACCGATAGAGTCGCCATCATCACCGGCGCATCGCGCGGCATCGGGCAGGCCATCGCCGGACGATTGGCAGAGGCAGGGGCGCGGGTCGTCATCAGCAGCCGCAAGCAGGATGGGCTGGACGAGGTCGCCAAAGAGATTCAGGATGCTGGCGGTCAGGCATTAGCCGTCACGGCGCACAATGGGCAAAAGGATGCGCTGCACACGCTGGTCAAGACCACCATCGACACCTTCGGGCGGATCGACATTCTGGTCAACAATGCGGCGACCAATCCCCACTTTGGGACGCTGCTGGACGCAGAAGATAGCCTGTGGCAAAAGACCATCGAGGTCAATATCATGGGGAATATGTGGCTGACCCAGGCAGTTGTCCCACATATGCGACGGCAAGGTGGCGGCAAGATCATCAATGTTGCCTCGATCAACGGTCTGCGGCCAGGGAGAATGCAGGGCATTTATAGCATGACCAAAGCGGCAGTCATCAATCTGACGCAAACGCTGGCAATGGAACTGGCTGATGATGACATTCAGGTGAACGCCATCGCGCCCGGTCTGGTGAAAACCAAATTCGCCAGCGCCATCTGGGGCAACGACGAGCTGCTGAACGAAATTCTGCGCCGCACCCCGGCCAAACGAATTGGGACGCCGGATGACATTGCCGGGATTGCGCTCTATCTTGCCTCCCCCGCCTCGGATTATGCCACTGGGCAGGTATTCGTGGTGGATGGCGGGGTCACTGTACCGACGATATAGGAATCACGACGAGCAGTTATGAACTTCACCTTTTACACGGAAAAGACGCTGGCGCAATCCACCTCGGCGCTGATGGAACGGCTGAACCAGAAAGGCGCCAAGCTGGATGGCTGGGTGCAGAAAGATGGTCGTTTTTCGCTGGCAGTAAGCTGCACGGTGATGCGGCTGTTCCCGCGCAGCACCCGGCTCAACGCCCGGATTGAACGTGAGAATGGCATGACTGTCATCCGGGGTTATGTATCGGATGGGGCCGACCAGCGCAATCGCATCATCATTTACGGCATCCTCATCCTGGCTGGCGTTGTGATTGCACTCAGCAGCGGCAATATTCTGATCGGGAGTCTGGCGATCCTGGCACCGATTTTTCTCAACATCCCGCTGGAAGGCGACAACACCAACAGCCAGACCCTGATTCACGAGTTGCAGCGGGTGCTAAAGGCCAAATCCACTCCACCTGCCGCCACAAAGAAACCGACGGCGACCAAACCGCTAACCACCAGCAGCGCCCGTAGTAGTACCCCCACAAAAAAACCAGTCGCCAAGAGCCCTGCACCACGCGCTGCCACCACGCGCACACCCCGTTCACCGGGATGAAGTGGGGCATTGCAGCGGTGTGCAGCCTTGTGCTGACACTGGTGACCATCGTTCCACCAACCCTTCCCGGCGACTGGGCGCGACTGAACTCGGCTGGTGCATATATCCCGCTGGTGCTTGATTATCCCTGGCCGAGTTATCTCTTGCAGTTCGGTTTATGGCTGGGAATCATAGTCCCGCTGCTGCTGACGCTGAACTGGAAGCACCAGACCAGATGGGCTCAGAAACCGGATAGTCGCATTCTGTTCGCGGTGATGTCAGCAACGCTGCTGGGATTTGGCCTGCGTCTGTATCGGTTGGATCAGCTCCCACTCATCATCGACGAAATTGGGTTCGCGGCCCGCGCTTCTGACATGCTGCATGATGACCCTATCCCAATCTTCGCCCCTGGGCATAACGGCAACCCGGCAACTTATTCCTGGCTGATGGCCGGCAGCATGAGCCTGTTTGGGCAGACCCGCTGGGCGATGCGCCTGATTTCTCTGATCGCCGGGACGCTGACCATTCCGTCAGCTTACCTGTTGGTCAAGCAGTGGTTGGGCTATCCCAGCGCATGGATAGCGGCGTTCGTCATCGCTGTCTATCCGGCGCAGATGCACTTCAGCCGCCTCGCCCTGTACAACAGCATTGACCCCATGTTCATGTTGCTGTCGTTGACGGCGCTGCATCGTGGGCTACGTCGTCCCAAGCCTCACCCGAATCACCTGCTGTTGGCCGGAATGCTGGCCGGAATAGCCCAGTATTTCTATCATGGTTCGCGCCTGCTGCTGCTGCTGGTAGTCATCTACGTACTACTCATCGCCTACCAACGGCACTGGGCGTGGCGAACCATTGGACGGGTGATGGTGACCGTCGGGATACCTCTGCTGTTGGTGAGTCTGCCGCGCTTCGCCCCCATGTTCACGGCGGGATTGCCCCTTACTGGCAATCTGGATGGCGTTCGCCTACCTGTTGATCTTGCTGACAATGCCCTGCGCGCCGTGATGGCCTGGGTGGGGCAACCGGACATATCCCCCTTCTGGCTGAGTGATAGTCCACTGCTCCCACTGCTGATGTTGATAGCTTTCGTGCTGGGTACAGTCCTGAGCCTGAAGCACCTGACCCACCCGATGACCATTGTTCTGCTGCTGTTCCTCGCCTTGACCACCGTGTTCGGCGGAGTCATCTGGCCGGCCGCGCCGCTGTACGTCCGTTACATGACGGCATTACCCGCCATTATTTTGCTGGTGATGCGGCCCATTCAGTATGGGCGCATGAGGCATTCCTGGCTGCGCTGGGCGTCGCTGGTCTTCACTGGGGTCTTGATCATCCAAGGGATTGTTGTCAGCATCCAGCATCGTAATGAGGAGGTCATCCGGGTTCGGCCTGGAATTTGGGAAGCGGATGCGCTGGCACAACAGGCAACCCATTTGCGCACCGGCGCTCCAGTGATCGCCAGTGTTTCAGTCAACTTCAGCGAAGTCGAGCGCATCACCTTCGCCGATTGGGTGGCCGCTTATGGTGAGCGCCGCCGGGTGCAGATTGAGTCACCGTCACCCTAAATTTCAATGATTTGCTGCAAGGCTGGCCGACCATATTCGGCTGCGCCGACCACCACGCGCAGGTTATCGGCAACAGCCAGATCAACTGCTTCGTGCGTGTGTCCACACAGCACAGTCAGGTGGTGCGCTGGGAAGCGCTGCATCACCTGCAGCAATGTTTCACCCATCACGCGGCAGGCAAAATGGGGGAGATAATCCGGGCTGGAGGTTTGCCCCTCGTGTAAGGCACACTCAGCGAAGGGTGGGACATGCGTCACAAAATACACCCGGCGATAACGCTCCAACGCCTTCGACAGCCATACTCGTCCATACATGGCCGCTTCATCGCCCAACTGGTTGAGCAGCAGACCGCGATCGGCATGGTTCAGACTCACAAAGTCACGAATGTAGACATAATCATTCAGCATGACAGTCGATTGAGCATAATCGCCACAGCGACCATCCGCCCAGCCATCATGACCGATCAAGGCTGTCTCTGGCGTCAGCTCGATGATCCCGGCAGACTGCAACCAGACCAGATGAGGGATTTGCAGCTTCAGCTCGCGCACCGCGTTGTGGACATAGCGAAATGAACCCTTATAGTAATCATGATTGCCCAGCACAAAATAGATCGGGCGCTGCCAACGATCAGCCATGCGCCGCAAAAACCAGACCAGGCGCGAAGCCTCAGCGATGTCGCCCGAAATGAGGACGGCATCTGCATCGGTCTCTTGAATGCTGCCGAGGAAGCGTTCGATCTGAAAGGTGCTGAGGAAGTTCAGATGAATATCGGTCAGCCAGGCCAGCCGCATCAGAGAGCCTTCTCAGCGCGGATGTGAGCTAACCACATCTTGCAGCCTTTGGTGACCAGTTCATAAGTCCGTTCAAATTTCCCGTCATACCAGGGGTCAGGCACCTGATCGAAGGGGACATGACCCGCTTCATGCAGTTCACGCAGCAGCAGATCAGTAACGCCAGATGTGCGAATGGATTGCCGCTGCAAGTAATTCAGATGACTGCGATCCATCGCAATCAGATAATCCGACGCCGTAATGTCGGCAGCCGTGATATGACGCGCCGGCCGCTTCGGATTATGGGGGATGCCGTGCTGCTCCAGCACTTTGACCGTGCCGCGATGAACTGTACTCCCGACCTCTTCATCGCTGGTCCCCACCGAGTCCACCTGTAGGACAGACGACAAGCCAGCCTGCCGCGCCAATTCCTGAAAGACATATTCGGCCATCGGCGAACGGCAAATGTTGCCGGTACATACAAACAGAACCTTTACCATATCCAGCTAACCTCTATTGCCTGCGAAAATGGAGTCAATCGGCGCACTGATAGCACAATCCAACCACCGATGGCGAGCGATACCAGGTATGCGCCAACTCGATCAGCGCGGTCAAAGTCTGGCGGGTCTTTTCCACGGCATCGTTCTGATCTGAGGCGTGTGTCTGCTCAAGCGCAATCTCAATATCGGCCTCTGTCGCTTTGGTCAGCAGCGGCCAGAATTCATCGTGGATGACATAAGTCGCCGGTGTGCCGGCTTCAGAGGCGACATAGCGCCAGTCCAGGCCGCGAATCTCGTCAGTAATGACTGCCGGAATCCATTCCTGTGATCCCTGCAGCGGTAGACAGTCCCAGCCGATACAACTGTCCACGTCAATCGAACGGGCCTGCGCCAATGCCCGAAGCGCCATGCAGGTTCCGTCCAGATCACCGCGATAATAGGTGACCACATAGCGATAATAGGTTGCACTGAAAAGATGCTGACGCTGAGCATCGGCTGATATCGATTCGGGGTACAACTCTATCAGATATTCGGGAAGCAGATCCCCCAGGGGAATACGCGCGGGATCAAGCTCCAGGTTAGCGCGATTGGATAGCCAGGTCACCGAGCGCTTCAGCCGAGACAGACGGGGAATCAGGTCTTCGATACGAAAGCTGACAGCCGACTGAATCGCAGCCACCCGTTCATCTAGGCGGGTGAAGGCCGTCACAATCGGGCGCTTGCTCCAGATTTCCTGTAGTTGCAG
>JALHNT010000068.1 GCA_022843385.1 Anaerolineae bacterium
GTCCAGTAGATCAATGATTGGAAAGTCCATGCCCTCAGTTTACTGCATTCCACTACTTTTACCCATGAGCCAATTTCCTATGGAACAAGAATTAGGGGTTAAGTGCTCTGCATAACCTGTGCCAGCGCATTACCCTTAGTCAATCCATGACAACGCTTTAGCTCCTCAATTACTGCATCGACGATGCTTAAATCTCGCGAGTCATCGATCCAGCTTCGCGTGATACCGCTTGAGCTGCCAGTTAGTAAAATCGTTAACTTATTTCCGACAAAATGATGATACGATTGAAGTATACGGGGAAACACATGGTCTTTGCTCACCATTGCTAGAAAGGTGTCAGAATGATCCACCGTTTTCTTCGTCTCCTCCGCACTATCATCGCCTCGTTCAGTTCACCCGACTGGGAACAGCGCGAAGCCGCCCGCATCGAAGGCTGGCAGACCTTTGCCGATATCGAATTGAATCGTCAGATACCGCAGTCGAACTGGTAGTACCAATCGTTGAAATAGCATAGTCACTGAAGGGGTATGCTCCGGGTTAACAACCTGGCGCTACCCTTCTGGATTTGTATCGGATGCGTGCTTATGAGGGACAACCTATTGAGGTTATGGTAGAAGCGAAACGCACTTCTTAACATCTGAGGGCCGAAACTGGGAAGCCCGGCCCCTCCTGATCTAGCCCAGTCGCTGATTGACCAACCGGCGCAGTACATGCCCATTCGGAATTCCACTCATAGCGAGCGTTTGTTTGACCAACGAGCCTTTGCATTTGAACGTCAGATGTTCCAGCGTTTCGCTCCAGCCAGTGACCTTTTTCCAGTCCACTCGCTGCTGCCCCAGTGAGCCCTTCCAGCTCAGTCCGAGCTGATCGAAACTAACATGGCCGAAGTTCAGCATCTCGCCCTTTGCCAGGGCCTCTTCATGGGGTGGCAGCAACCGCATTAGCGTCCGATCCTTGATGGCATGAGCGATATCAAAACAGTTGCGAAAGTCATTGCCAAAGTGGAACTGTTGCTCACCCTTCGTAATGACGGTCACGCGGTAGTGATAGATCTTGAACAGGGCAAAGATCATCGTGCCAAGACCCGGCAGCGGCAGCACATGATCTTCAAACCGAACTTCGGTGATATGATGCCAACGGGCAGCACGACGCTGCTCACCTTTGTAGAAAGCAATCCCCTCTTCATAGAGTTCAATCCGCTGGCCAGCGCGGGAGATTAATTGTATCAGTTTGATCAGACTGACTACGACACATACTCCCACCCATGCCACACCGATCACCAGCGCCGCCGTCGGCGAGAGATTCAGTCTGCTCTGTGCCTGTTCCAGCGCTGGCAGCGCAGCCGCTCCCAGCAGGCCAAATGCGACCAGCGTCATAAACTTGCTCGTCATTTCGGGAGTGCTGGTCAGCTTCACCTCGCCAAGATCGTCGGTGTTTTCTTCCAGTACTACCTTGATCGGATTATAGGGATGAGTGACAGTATCCCGTTCCAGCGCTACTGATTCGCCGGCGTTCAGGCGCACCAGAAAATCCAGCGCCTGCTGGTTTTCCGGGTTGATGTTCAGCGCCCGGCGAACACATTCCAGTTGTCGCTTCGTGTCCAGGGTGGTGCGTGCCAACCACAGCCAGGCGACTTCATTGTGCGGGTCTTGCCGCAGCGACTCGACCAGCATTTTGCGACCTTCATCAATTGCTTCATGGTCGCGAATAGAGATGACACCTTCACGGAATAAAGATAAAGCATCCGATGCCATAGACCCTACACCTCATCACGTCATCAATTCTAAATTAATTGTATGACGAGTTGCAGACAAGTAAAGAGGGTAAATTATGAAAAATTGGTAATTCGGGGAATGGATTCAGGCTTCAACCGGCTGAGGTGTTTCCGCCATAGGCAGGGTAAAGCTGAAGACGCTGCCGCCATCCGGATTGTCTTCGACCCAGATGCGTCCGCTATGCGCCTCGATGATGAGCTTGCAGAAAGTCAGACCCAATCCGGTGCCGCGCCGGCTGCTGCGCCTGACCTGAACGAACGGCTCGAACAAACGTTGTTTCTGTTCATCCGCCACGCCCGGTCCCTGATCGATCACTTCGACCCGCAGTTCCGCATCCACCAGCCGCGCCTGAACGGTGACCTGGCTGTGACTGGGGCTGTACTTGAGGGCATTATCGACCAGGTTTTGTAGCACGCGCTCAATTTTATCAGCATCAATTTCGACTAAGGGGAGATCAGCACTGATCCGGTTAACCAGGCGGACATCCATCTCGCGCGCCAGCGGGCTGAGTTCTGCCAACACGTTCTGCACCAGGGTGTTCAACTCACGCGATTCGGTTTCCAGATCATTGCGTCCATTCTGGATGCGCGAAATATCCAGCAGCGAATCGACCCGCGCCAGCACTTTATGCAGCGCTCGCTGGCTGGCCTCGGCGGTCGAGAGCAGCGCCCGGCCGGCCTCGCCATCAGTCGGTATCAGATCGCGCAGCAGCTTGAGTCCGGTATTGACAGCGGTCAGCGGGCTGCGCAAATCATGGACGAACATGTTGGAGAATTCATCGCGGGTCTGGGCCGCATCATGGGCAGCCGTGATATCGCGGAAGATGAACAACCAGCCCTGGAAGGCGCCATCGCTGCCACGTTGGGGATGAACGATACGCTCGATGCGGCGCGTCTGATCGCCCTGCTGAAGGCTGTAAGCGTTGACAGCGGCGGAGGCCGCCTGGGTGAAGAAGGCCTGTGCCTGAGCCGTCGAGGGAAAGCCCAGGCGCGCGGCGGCCTCGCCCGATCGGTTCAGCCAGGTTGGCAAATGCTGCTGCAACAAATCCGCTGACCGGACTCCCAGTTGGTCAAGTCGGGCGCTCGCCAGCGTCACCCGCCCATCGGCGCTCACCATGAGCAGCGCCTCATTCAGCGCATCCTGTATCTGACGCAGTTGGTCGCGAGTTTGGTTGGCTTCGCGTTGGGACGCCGCCAACTCCTGAACCAACAACTGACCCAGCGCCATCAGCGTGACCAGCAGGCAAGCTATACCCGGCAGCGGCTGCTGTGGAAAGAGGAGAAGGAATATCCCTGCGGCGACAGGGCTAATGATGAGCGCATCATGCCAAAGACGGCGCATAAGAACCTGGGGTTGGAAAACTATTACACCTTCTAACTATTGTAGGTCAGATTGAAACAAAAGCGAGTCATTTCTATCAAATTCATAAATATTTCGCGCTTGATTTCATGGCTGTCCAACGCGGCGCGGTCGGTGATACAATGCGCTGGATGTCGGTTAGATGAACGAGTGACGATGACGCTGCGCGAATCGCTTGATCTGCAACACCATCGCGAGCCGCTGCTCCAGATTCTTCGCCGGGTGGTCAGCAGTCCACAGATGACCCGTCCCCAGCTAGAGCAGCTCTTGCGCGATAATCCCAAAGGCGGCGACGGCATCTATAGCCGCGATGAGTTGATCGCTGCCTATCGCGCCTTTGCCGGTGAGTCGCTGCCGCCCTTCGAACAGTCGGTGCTGGAACGGCTGCGGCGCAAGCCGGTGCGCACCAGTTCCGGTGTGACGCCGGTGACGGTGCTGACCAAACCATTCCCCTGTCCCGGCGAGTGCATCTTCTGTCCCAACGATGTGCGGATGCCCAAGAGCTACCTCTCGGATGAACCAGGGGCGCAGCGCGCCGAGCAGAACAGCTTCGACCCCTATCTGCAAACCTACACCCGGCTGGTCAGCTATCACAACACCGGCCATCCTACCGACAAGATCGAGGTCATCATCCTGGGTGGAACCTGGTCGTTTTACCCGGAAAGCTATCAGATCTGGTTCGTCAAACGCATTTTCGACGCGCTGCATGACTTCGGCAAGGGCATCGATCAGCGCGTCCAGGTCGAACAGGCATTGCTGACCACCTCGCAGCTTCACCCGGAGCGCAACACCATCAGCGCCACCATCGACGGACGACACATCGAGCAGCGCTATAACCTGGTCGTGCAGCAGGTCTACCGCGAGGAAATGCAGCGTTCGCATCAGGCGGCACAGACCATCGAGCAGGGAAGCCATAACCGTTCACCGGTCGATGAGTATGCCACCTGGGAAGAACTGGACGCGGTGCATCGGGAAAATGAGAACGCGCTCTGTCGCTGCGTCGGGCTGGTGATCGAAACCCGCCCCGATCACATCAGCGTCGAGGAAGTGCTGCGCGTCCGGCGGCTGGGTTGCACCAAAGTTCAGATTGGTTTCCAGAGTTTGAATGATTCGGTGCTGCGGCTGAACAAGCGCGGTCACACCGTCGCGGCCACCCGTCGCGCTGTCCGGCTGCTGCGTCAGGCCGGGTTCAAGATTCACGCCCACTGGATGCCCAACCTTTACGGCTCGACCCCAGACGACGACATCGCCGATTATCAGCAGATGTTCGCCGACCCAGATTTCCGCCCGGATGAATTGAAGGTCTACCCCTGCTCGCTGATCGAGAGCGCCGAACTGATGCAGCGCTACGAGGATGGCTCGTGGCGACCATACACCCATGACGAACTGCTGCGCGTGCTGGTTGAATGCTTCCGTTCGACACCCGAATACTGCCGCCTGACCCGCGTCATCCGCGATATTCCCTCCACCGATATTGTCGTCGGCAATCTGATGACCAACTTCCGCCAACTGGTCGAGGATGAGCTGTCGCGGCAGGGGGAGCGCAGCCCGGACATCCGCGCCCGCGAAGTGCGCTTCAAGACCGTCGCATCCGATCAGCTTCAGCTCGATGAAGTGTGGTACGAGGGCGGGTGCAGCGATGAGGTCTTCCTGCAATACATCACGCCGGGTCGTGACATCGCCGGTTTCCTGCGCCTGTCATTGCCCACAGCCGAGGCCATCACGCCCGAACTGGACGGCGCGGCCATGATCCGCGAGGTGCATGTCTACGGCCAATCGCTGGAGATCGGCGCGGCGGACAATGGACGGGCGCAGCACGCCGGGCTGGGCAAACAACTCATCGAACGCGCTGCTGAGATTGCCCGTCAGCGTGGCTATGCCCGCCTGGCTGTCATCTCGGCCATCGGCACCCGCGAGTATTACCGCAAGCGCGGCTTCGTGGATGGGGCGCTGTATCAGATACGCAGTCTGTCAGAAGCCTGATCACTCAATCAGATGCCGGTTTGAAGATCTACGCCGGCTGTATAAATTGGCTGGCCTTGATCAGTAGGGAAGGCTTCTTACGGTTCCACCGGCATCGCGTCTGGATACACCTACTGGCAATTCCAACAGATGGACTGCTTGACCTACTATGACATAGCCGTCCAAGTGGGAAAAGAAGTACGCCGTGTGGGTAGAGTGCGTTATCATCAATACTGCTATGTGACGGTACAGCTATCAAGGAGCAGCGTTTGTGTTATCATCGCAACCACTAGACATCACACCCTATACCTGTCGCAAGGTACGTACACCCATCACCATTGATGGCAACATCCATAAATCAGTCTGGGAGCAAGCAACCTGGTCACCCCGCTTTGTCGACATCATCGACGGCGCACCCGCCCCTTATGACTCGCGCACCGCTGCCTTATGGGATGATGCGAATCTTTATGTTGCATTCTGGAGTGAAGAACCCAACATCACCGCCCACCAGACCGAACGCGACTCGCTGGTCTTTCTGGAAAATGATGTCGAGGTTTTCATCGATGGCGGAGACACCTACTATGAATTCGAGATCAATGCCCTCGGCACCATCTACGAAGTTTTCTTTATCTGGCGCGATGCCTATACGCGCGGTAGTCGTTTTGATGTGCCGGAGTTTGACCTGTTCAGTCGCCAGGCTGTGACATTCGGCGGCAACCATGACCGCACCGGTGCAACGTTCTGGCGTGGTACTCATCCACGGGGACTGCGCTGGGCCTTCCTGGATTGGGACTTCCCTGGCCTCAAGACGGCCGTTCATGTCGATGGGGCAATCAATCAACCCGACATCGTCGACAAGGGCTGGTCGGTAGAACTGGCTTTCCCCTGGAGTGGCATGAAGTGGCTGGCGGATGGGCGGTCTCTGCCACCCCAAGATGGTGATCTGTGGCGCATCTTTTTTGGACGTTACCAGAAGATGATCCTGAATGGCACTGAAGTCCATCCGGGTTGGGCCTGGCATACCATCGGCTCATCGGATAATCACCTGCCGGAACGCTTCACGCCCGTTCAATTCTCGGAACAATTTGTCGACCAGGGTCTAGCTTGACGACTATACAGAGGCTTGACAACATAGCCTTGCAAATCAACTAACAGACATGACTCCAGGCAACGACAAGCTGTGGGCAGAATGGCACTAAAGTAAGAACCAGCTCAGGGCTTGTTCTTGATATTTTGAAAGAAGACTTTCAGCACCATTTGACCCAGGCGGATTTCATCGCCGTCACGCACCGGATATGGGCGATGCGCCACCAGGCGACTGCCGTTGAGGAATGTACCGTTACTGCTGCCCAGGTCAGATAAGCTGAGCTGTCTGTCCTGCAGGCGCAGCGAGGCATGCCGCCGGCTCACACCCATGCGATAACCGGCATAAGCAGTCAGGTCAACGTCCGGCAGTGTACCACTGTTTGGGTCACGCCTTCCGAAGAAGATCTCCTGTTTGGGATAAACCAGCATCGGTGTGGTGCCGCCTTCAATTTCGATCTTTAGCACCATCTCATCATCAAAAACGGCGGTGCCAGCCTTCTTGATTTCCTTGACCAGATCGGCATCCATCGGCTTTTCAGCCTCTTTATCCTTCCCGGGCAAGTCACGTGTGCCGATGGCACCAGCCACTCCACCAATCAGATGAGTGCCACAATTGTCACAGATCAGGACGCCTGGTCGATTCCGATGTCCACAGGTCGGACAGATAGTACCGGAAGCACCACCAGCTGCCAGATTGGGATCAGTCCCAAAGCGCTGCGTGATCTTTTGAGTCCCAGCGGATGCAGGGGGTTTATTCTCACCGGTCGGTTTAGCATTTGGCCCAGACAGAACAGCCGACTTAACCTCGGGTGGCACAGATGTGGCATTGCTCGCGGTAGTCGAAGTGACGGGAAGACCAACCCCCTGCACCGGCGTCATATCAATTTTCGGCGGTTGTGGTTTGGCGATGCCCAGACTTTCGGGAGATGGGATGAGCTTGGTGGTTGGACTATTGACTGGCAGCGGATTTGTAGTGGGACTGACCGGCGGGTTCACCGGCTTGGCAGCATCCAGCAATCCAGTATCTTCAGCCGGAATCGATTTCTCGACCGGCAGAGGAGGTACAGCAGGCTTCTGCTCTTCAATGATCTTCTCGATAGCTCTGAGCGCCTCGTCCAGCTCATTACGCTTCGCTGGCAGAATTTTAGGATCCTCGACGGGCGGTGGGACAGACGCAGGTGCGGCATCCGCCTTGGGAGCCTCCGCCGGGGGTGTCAGAGGTTTTTCCGGTTTCGGTTGCTCGGTCATAATACAGCATTTTCCGCTGAGTTCGGATACAGTAGACACCATTGTACTGTTCTCACGTCAGTAAATGCAAGTTTATGAAAGGGATCAGAATGGACTGGTTCAATCCACCACCACAATGGCAGCAGCAACCCAACTACATCAGCCTGACCAGCGCCGGGGAGACCGACTTCTGGCGCAAAACCCATGCCGATTTCATCAAGGATGATGGGCATTTCTACTATGAGACCATCGAGGGTGACTTCACCGCCCACGTGAAAGTCACCGGTCACTATAACGCGCTCTACGATCAGGCTGGTCTGATGCTTCGGCTGGACGCCGAAAACTGGATCAAGTGCGGCGTCGAATATGTTGATGGTCAGCAGTACGCCAGCGCCGTTGTCACCCGTGATTATTCTGACTGGTCGGTTGTGACCATCCCCAATCCTGACACCATCTGGCTGAAAATGAGCCGTCATCAGCACACCGTTGAGATCCAGTACAGCCTGGACGGCGCACGCTATGCCATGCTGCGCCAGTCCTATTTTCCGCCAGAACCGCGCGTGATGCTTGGGGTGATGTGCTGCGCGCCGAAAGGAACTGGCTTCAGCGCGCAGTTTGAGGGATTTCAGATCACGAACTAGGCGGTGCCCTGTTGGAAAAACGAGCTATCCCACCACGCTGATATCCACTGGCGGACGGAGTTCGCCTGCCACCGCCAGCACCTTATGGATACGGTTGTTGAGGAAGTTCTCCGCCAGGTCTTCATCAATCGGGCTGTTCTCATCCAGTTTGGTGAAGGCCAACTGTGTCAGGATGTAATCGAAGCGCGGTGCCCACTTGCGCGCCCCCAGCCGGGCAGTGGTTGAGCAGTTATCCACCATGTAGGCCACACCCTTGTAATGCATGTAGGGGTTCAGGCTGTCCACGCTCTCGATGATCGACTCATTAGCGACTTCGCTGTAGGGATGTCCCATCTCCATCAGCAGGTCGATCTGCGCCATCATGGTGGCGATGTACACCCCCGCCGTCGTTGCATCAATCGGGATGGCCGACTCAACCCGTTCAGCGCGGACTTTTTCGCCCACTTTCCACATATCGGTGCCGTCGATCTTGCCCATCGGATAGCGCTTGAAGCGGCCGTCGGCATTGATGACGCTGCGGATTTCCGCACCGCTGGCGACATCGGCGTAGATTTCCATCAGAATCTCAAACGCCGGATGATAAGCCGCCGAGTAAGCGCGCATGAACTCGGTCTTGCCTTCTTCGCTCAACGATTCGTAAACCGCCAGGATGCCATGCTTGCTGATGGTCTTGCTGATCGGCCCGGTAATCGACTCGGTCGAGCGCAGGAAAGCCTGCTCCGCCGTCGCGCCGTGTGCGATGAACCAGCGATAGAGCGCCTCGGCCAGCCCATGAACCGCACCCAGCAGGATGCCGCGTTCGCCGAAGATGTCCGACTTGTATTCCGACTCCAGCGTGGTCTGGAAGATAGCCGGCGCGCCAATGGCAACCGCCCAGCCCAGCGCGTAATCTGTCGCCTTGCCGTTGACATCACGGTAGACGGCGAAGCTGCTGTTGATGCCAGCACCGTTGACCGATTTGCCCTGTTCGTACAGGCGGCGCACCGACGGCCCCATCCCTTTCGGACACACGGCAATCACATTGATATTGGCCGGGAAGTCCTGACCGATGCTTTGCAGAAAACCGAGCAGGAAGCCGTGCGACAACCCCAGTGTGCTGCCGGGGCGCAGCGCCGCGAACACCTCTTTGTAAAGCTGGGTCTGGGCGGCATCAGAAATCAGCAGCAGCGTCAGATCAGAGCTGCGGATGACTTCGAACATCTCACCAGCGGTGCCAGTCGCGCGGCTGAAACCAGCCTTCTCGGCAGCCGCAAACGAACCGCTGCCTTCGCGCAGACCGATCACCACCTTGATGCCGGTTCCTTCCAGCGAGTCGCGCAGATTTTGTGCCTGCGCCGGACCCTGTGACGACCAGCCAATGACGCCGATCTGTTTGATGCCGTCCAGCGCCTGCGGCAGTTTGCTGAACAGGTGGCGTCCGCCGCGCACAATGTATTCTTCGGTATCACCGAGGACGAGTTTTTCTTTCTCGAATATTTTGCTCTCAAAATCCATTTTCACGGGATCGTTCCTTACTGATGACAGTCTGTAGATGAAAGTGTGGCGCTGATTATAACGGACAATCCAGCAAAGGCTCAACATCCGCCTGATAGCCAAAAGATATAGTTCACGATAATCGGTTTTTGTATACACTGATAGAAGATCACCAATCAATCACCAAGGGGCGGGCAAATGCATGAGCTGGGTGAGTTGCTAAAGACCTACGGCCTGAACTGGCTGCAGTTGTTGCAGCGCTTCGCACTTGGATTATTCATCCCATTTGTGATCGCGGCAGTGATCTGGGAGACGGTGCCTGGGAGCTTCCCCTCGTTCGAGGTCGCTGCGCCGTATGCCCTGCTCGGTGCGGTGATCCTGTTCCTGTTGACAGGACTGTACCTCTCGCTGCGCCGCCCCCGCATCCGGGTTTATGAACACGGCGTCGGCCTTCGGCAGCAGGGCGAGGAGCGCACCTGGCGCTGGGCGCAGATCACGCGGATGGATGGCACCCGCCATTACCAGTATGTCAACGGCATCCCGGTCTGGGCGACCGGTGCCAATCATATCTACGCGGGGAATGAGCGCATCTTCGACATCGCAGTGCTGACCAACGGCGCCAATGAACTGGCCGGCTACATCCAGATGAAGATGGCTCAGAATCATCTACCGAATCTGATCGCCGCCTATCGCGCTGGCGAAGCCATCAACTTCAACATTCTGACCGTCAACCACCAGGGCATCAGCACGGTCAAGGGACAGTACCCCTGGCCTACCATCACCGATGCGCGGGTGCGGTTCGGCTGGCTTTCCAACGAGAACAACGCCCGCCTGATGATCGAGCGCGAGGGACAAAAACCTCAGAAAATCGGCGGCCTCCCCCCGGTGCAGGGTTATTATCTGATGGGCCTCCTGGATGCCATTCGCGGGCAAAACCACTTCGCCGAGCTGCAAGCCCGTTACCTCAAGTCGCGTATCAAACCAGGCTGCCTCTCGCTCTATACCGCCGTTTGGGGCTTCATCCTGATCGCGGTTGTGCTGGTGATCAGCGTGACGACCCTCGCCGGTCTGGTGAACGAGGGGCAGGCACAGGCGCGGCGCGATGCCTTCGTCAGCGCCTTCCGCCCTGGTGGACAGGTGTTATGTCAGCCACGCCCCGGCAGCAGCGATGCCCCGTTGTCGCTGACGGATGCCCGATTGCTGGTGGTTCAGCCGCCGGCCGATGAAGCCTATCAGCCCTATCACGATGCCCTGTCCGCCGAGCAGCAGGCCACTTCCCGCACCGATCTGACGCATCTTGTCTGCGTCGATATTCGTTGGAACGAGGTCGAGGACTGCGAATACGTGGCGGATGATTCCGAGCGGGTGCTGTTTCATATCCGGCGTTTTCGCAGCACCGTCTACCTGACGCTGATCGACGCCGCCACCAATCAAACGCTGCTCGAAGACCGGCTGCGCGGCGAGCGCCCGACGGAATGTCCGGATGAAGCCGAGTCCGGTCATGCGGATATTTATGGGACGCTGCCGGATGGAGCCGCTTTTCAGGAGTGGCTGAATGACCTGAACGAGGAGAGCAACCCCGACTCCGGGCCAATCGACGGTCAGCCAGTCTGACGGGAGCGTAGCGCCAGTGCCAGCCGGGTGGGGATGAGGAGCAGCCGCAGCAGCAGGGCTTTCGCCCGACCATCGACTTTGCGGGTGAAGGTCAGCAGATCGTCGAAATAGACGCGGCGGATGAAGGGAGAGGTCTGTTTGCCGCTGCCCTGCTCTTCATGGATCAGCCGGACGCCGCCAACGAAGTGGATGTCATGACCGGTCTGGCGTAAACGCTGGCACAGATCATCGTCGGTGAAGTACAACCTGAGCGACTCATCAAAGCCGTCGATCTGCCGGATCAGTGCCGTCCGGCACAGGATATTGGAGCCGGGCGCGACCTCGACCGGGCGGGTGCTGTCACGCAGCCAGCCCTCGTACCACATGGCGCGGCGGCGCTGCCGACGCCAGCCAGAGAACAGGACACCGAGCAGCGTATAGTCCAGCAGGCGATCGACGAAAGTTGGGAATTGCGAGCAGGTAGCTTGCAGACCGCCGTCGGGATACTCCATGCGGCAGGTGACCGCGCCCACCGCCGGATGAGCCGCCAGATAATCGACCAGCGCCGGCAGTGTGCCGGGCTGGAGCTGGGTGTCGCTGTTGAGGATGTAGCTATAGTCGCCGGTCGCCCGTTGAAATCCCAGGTTGTTACCGCCGCTGAACCAGGTGTTGCGTCCCGGCTCGATGACAATCGCATCGGGCATGACCTCGCGCGCCATCGCCGCGCTACCATCCTGCGAGGCGTTATCGACCACGATCACCTCAACCGCTATCCCGGCATGAGCCTGGATCGACAGCAGACAACGGCGCAGCAGCTCGCGCGTGTTGTAATTGACGATGACGATGGAGACCGTCACAGCAGCGACTCGAAACGGGCCATGCGCTGGTCATAGGTGTGATGAGCATAGACATACTCGCGGGCGCGGCCGGCCAGCGCTTCCCGCTCGGCGTCGTGATCGAGGTAATAGCGAGCTTTGGTGCACAGGTCATCGAGCGTGTCGAACAGGATGATGGTCTCCCCCGACTGGAACCACTGGCGCGTCCCCGGCAGATCATCCGCGATCTGAAACACGCCAGACCCCGCCGCCTCGAACAAGCGCATATTGCCGCCATAGCGCATGAAGTCGCCATGCACATTGATCGTCATCTTGGCCGCCGACAGCACATCCAGCATATCCTCACCGAGCGCCTGTCCCCGCACCTGTGGGCGCAGGCTGGGCGGCGTATCATGGACACTCCAGATGCCAAGGTCAAACGGGCGGAGCGCCTCCAGCGCCCCCACCCGGCGGCTGTAGAGATGATCCGGCACCAGTGTGCCGACGAAAGCGATGTCACAGCGATAGACCTGACGCTCGGCCTCGGTCAGATCATAGGGATGGTGGAAGTCCGGGTCACAGGCCGAGATCGGCAGGCATTCCATCCGTTTCGCCCCCAGTTCGATCCACTGAATGCCGTGATAAAAGTCGTTCACTAGCACCAGATCATACAACCGGGCGGCCTGGCGCTCGTTGGCGACGGCGAAGACGATGGGCGAAACGCCGGTGGAATAGACGATCTGGCAGCGCGTCTCAGCTTTGATGGCGCTCAATGTGGTCGGGTAGATGACGCGGTTATCGCCCACCACCCACAGCACATCCGGGCGGAAAGCCGCCGCCTGTTCCATGAGCCGGCGATTACGCAGTTGAAAATCCGGATTGAGATGAGGCGGCAGCCGGTTGAGCAGCCCATTGAGAATCTTGGTCGGGGTCAGGCCATGACGAAAGCGTTCTCGTCCGCCCTGAACCCCTAGCACCGGGATGTTGCGGTAAAACACCGCCGTCTCATGCCCCCGTCGTCGCAGCGCTTTGTCCCACATATGCTGCCCCATGCTCGGCGGAAACAAGGGCGGCGGCGTGCCGGGCGGGGTGGCCTGACGCGCCGCTTGCAGTGCTTCGGGATGATGCAGCGAGGCGACGAACAGAATGCGCATGACTACGATCCCGGTGGTTGTGGCAAAAAGGGAGTGGCCGTTGGCCCGGCGATAAACCCTGGCGGCAGATTCGGCGTAGGAGATGCGACAGTCGGCGGGATAAAGGTCAGGCCGCCGATGACATTGGTAGCTATCACCGGATTGATGATGCCGGGCGGACCACTCAGTGTTGCCGTCGCCACACTCCCAGGCGGCGTCGCGCTCACCTGAAAAGGTAACGTGATCGTGACATCAGGGCGAGCTGTGACCAGTGGCTCGTTGGGTGGCGTTCCCGTCGGCCCAGCAACCGGTGCGCCGGGAGTGAGGAAAGGTGGCGGTTCGCCAGGAACGCTCGTCGGCGGTTGGCTTTGGCCGAATTGCGCGCCATCCATCGTAGCTCCTGTTGGGTTAACCACGCCAGGGAGGGATGTGGCATTGACAACGCTATTGTTGAGCGTTGGAACGGGCGTCGATTGGGTTGTGAGGCGTGCCTCGACATAACGCCCACGCTGCTGACCCAATTGGATTTCGTGCCATCCATTCTCAGTCAGCACCACCAGGAGTTGTACCCCGGGCGGAAAATTGGTCAGCACAGCACAGGTAGTCGCTGGGCATTCATGAACCGGTAGCGGATTATTGCTGTACCACAGACTGAGTTCAGTGGCAGCAATTAACGTTGGGGTTGTGGTCGCAGCGTCGGCTAACGGTGTCCGCGTGGGCTCTCCGCTTACTGAAGACACTGTTGGAGTGGCGGGCAGTGGGCTGCCTTCGGACACAGGCTGCGTTTCTGCCGGTGTAACCGATGGAGTGAGCGACGGCAGCACCGCCAGCGTGGGAAGCGTTTCCTCTGCCGGAGCAGCACAGCCAACCACCATCCATGCCAGCACCCCGATGAACAGGAGCAAAGTCATTCGTAACATCACCAAATTTCCTGATTACTGATTTCAGCTTAATGAAAGAGGGGCGAGGATGCAACCCCGCCCCTGTCGTATAGAGAGGACCTGTCTCAGCCGCCGCTGCCCTCAACCGGGGCTTCGGTTGGCACTTCGGTCGGGATTTCAGTGGGGACTTCTGTCGCTACCTCCGTCGGTGTTTCGGTCACGGCTTCGGTTGGCACCTCGGTCGCCGCTTCCGTTGGCACTTCCGTCGGCATGGCGGTCGCCTCAGCAGTCGGCGCTTCGGTCACAATCACCTCCATCGGGACCGTCGTTGGGACAGCAGTGGGGATCAGCGGCGGTGTGACCAGGAAGGCATCAATCGCTACCGACGCGCCATCCAACGGGAAGATGCGCACCGTGTGCTGTCCGGCAGGCAAGCCCTGGATCGGCACCACATAGTTGTAGTCCGGTATAGCCGCATTGGCATGGATGGTCTGGAACGGATGACCATCCAGTTCGATCATGAAGCTGCCGAACGACGGCCCAACGAGATACACCAGATACACTTCGCTGCCTTCAAACGTCAGCGACATCGGTTCGCTGGTGCCAGCGGCGTTGGTGGCATAACGTCCGTCCATCGCCAGGCTGTCCTGGACAACCGACCAGTTACCCGGATTGAGCATCAACCCGCTGTCCGACTGGACATACAACGGCGTGGTGTTGATCGAGAGCGAGGTCAGACGATTGAAACTACCGTAGGTAGGGCTAAATCCAGCCGGGTTCCAGGTGCGTACCTGCCAATTGTACTCCCCATAAGGCAGGATAGTGGGGAGTTTAAACGAGCAGGTGTCGATACCACAGATTGTTGCTGGCATCCACTGAGTGAATACGACCTTCCACTGCAGATCCATGATTTCAAGATTGTACCAGACAGTTTCCTGTTGTACCGCCCAGGTAAAGGTCGGTCGATTAGTCTGAAAGACAAATGCGTTACTGGCCGGTGAAAGCAAGGGTGCGCCGCTGTTGGGGGCAGGCATCCTCACCACGACAGAATGCATTTCAGACCATGCACTGCTGCCGCGAGGATTAATCGCCCGCATATACCAGCGGTACGTGTTGTTGGATACATTCGGGATGATGTAAGTACAAGTGACAGCATCACAAATCTCGTTAGCCTGTTTGATCTCGTATCGAAGGATGACCCATTCCCATGAGGCGACATAGATATCATAGGAAGTCGTATCCATGTTACGCGGCCACTGCAACTTCACGGTTGATGATTGGAAGGATTGCGCGGGCATTACTGGGACAGGTGGTGGAACATCAAAATACACGCCGAATTCGGCATTGTTGGAGGTACCACCCTGCCCGCCTGCACCATAGGTTGTTACAGTCCAGATGTAGTAACCTACATTCAGGGGGGATGACGTTAAGCTACAGGTCGCGCCACCACACATCGGCGAGAGCGCTTGATACCACTGGTTGAGAATAACGGCATTGGTGGCTGCGCTGCGAATCGTAACATTATACCAACCAGCATTGTTAACAACGTTCCATTGCAGGTTGATGCGCCCACTCCCCGCCGGTAGATTGGATGTCAGACCGACCGGCGCGCCGGGTGCCGGCAGGTTAAAGACCTTTTCCGGCCCCTTCGTCCACTCCCCGTTACCGGCCTGATTGATCGGCAGCAACCACATGGTGTAGGTGCCATTGGGAACAAACTGGGTCAGGGTGATCTGGCAGGTTGTGCCGCTGCACACCTCGGCGCGATTGTACTCACGGAAGACGATGTTAGATGTATAGTCGGAAAGACCGAACCAGACATTGTAACGGTCAACGGTTGTGCTGCCTGTCCAGGTCAGGCGCACCAGACCATTGTTGAGCATCGTAAAATCGGGAATGGTCGGTACTGCTGGATTGGGAATATCGACGGCGAAGTTCAAATAGGCACTGAATGGGCCAAAGCCACCAGCACCATAGGTGCGGGCGCGAAAGCGATATTGGGTGTTGTCGGCTAGTTGTGTCGCCGACTGGATGAGGGTGCAATAGGTGGTGCTGGGGCTGCCGCAAGCCTGGGTTCGGCTATACCAGTTATCGCTCAGGACGCTGCCGCCATTGGTCTCCACTACCACATTGACCCACATCGCCTCACCCGGCACCGTCAGCATGAAGGTTGGTCGCAGGGTATTGAGGTTGCTGGGAAGTTCCAGCGCGGGGGCGGCAGCTGGGGGAGCAGCATTCAACACAAACGGCTGCCAGTTGGTCCAGTTACCTTCGCCGTTAAATTCCCAGCCGCGCATACGAAACGTATAGCTGCCATTGTAGAGACGGTTGCTTTCGCGCAGTTTGGTCGCATCCACCGAACAGGTTGTGCCATTACAATAACCAGTGTCGCTGATGACCTCATCAATGATGATCTGACCGCTGCTGTTAGCGACCTGAAGGTAATAATAGCTGGCAAGATACATATCGTTCCAGCTAAAGGTTGGATTGCCATACGAGGCGCTGATGGTGCCGCTTGGTCCGTTCAGCATCAAAGCCTGAACGGAGAAGCTCTCCGTCGATTTGGTCCACAGATTGCTGATGCGCCCGGCTTCAAAGGCAAAAGGCGAGACTTTAGCCACATAATTATTGCCGCTAGGCAACGGGGTGGTCAGTTTAGCTTTACAGTTAGGGAAGCTACCACTGCTGCAAATCTGTTTTGCCTGAAACCAGTCGCTGGAAAGACGTATCGGCGGGTTAGTTGAGTTGTTCCAGACTTCGACGTTATACCAATCAACCCAGTCCCATTCTTGCCATTCCCAGTCCAACCAGCCAATGGTAGGACGATTAGTAGCATTCGTAGGGGCATAAACGCGGGGAGTCTGACTGAGAAAGTTGACCAGTCGCATTGCATTATTGGCGCTCAATCGTCCCCAACCCGATGCCGCATCCCACCCTGGCCCCGTGCTGTTGCCGACAACAATATCATTTGTTGTGTATTCCAGTATTGCTTTCAGTGTGGCACGGTCGAGGCTTGGGTCGGCGGAGAGCAGCAAGCCTGCTGCACCGGATACAATCGGCGCTGCCCCACTGGTACCGCCGAAACCGTCGTAATAGTTGCTATCGGTGATGACACCATTTTCACCACTGTAGCCATTGACTCCGGTCAGATCGGTAGTCGCAAGCCACATCCCCGGCGCGGCAATATCCATTGATGCGCCAATGTTGTTGCCCCAGTCGCCCTGATTCCCATTGCAGACATTGACCAGAGGGACCTTACGCTGGTCGCACTGGTTGCTGGCACCGACAGTCAGAACCGTATCAAGATTAGCTGGAAACAGGATAGGCTGGTTATAGGAGTTCCCGGCTGAGAACACGACGAGCGAACCCAATCCTCCGCGCCCCGAAGTGCTGGCATAGTTGATGGCGTTGTAGAGGGCCGTGTCGAAAAATGGCCCTTCAAATCCCCAACTATTATTGATGATAGCCGCACCATTGTTAGTCGCATAGTAGAAGGCATCGATCACATCAATCGTGTATAGGTCCCACAGCGGCCCCTCACTTGTTGGAATACTGGCCGCGATTCGGATAGGCATCAAACGACAATCAGGGCAGACGCCCGCGATACCTGCACTGTTATTGGTCTCGGCTGCGGCCAGGCCGCCTACACTGGTTCCATGTCCATCATGAATCCAGCGATAAGGCGTGTCAGGCGTGGGATTGGTATCGCCCGCATACATATCGTACGGACGGTAGATTTTGCTATCCAGGTCAGGATGGGTAATTTCCATCCCGTCATCCAGTACGGCGATGATGACATTGGGATCGCCATGCCCCACTTGCCAGGCTCCATATGCGCCAATATCGGCCCCTGGCTGCCCATTGTACTGACCATAGTTGTAGAGGTGCCATTGCGAGTCGATAAGCGGGTCATTGGGCATATACATCGCTTGGCGAGCAGGCATCAGTTGAAGAAAGGCCGGTGAGCCATAAAGGGCTACGCCACCGGTCTGATAGCGATTCGCCATATCCAAAGCATTTATTCCGGACGTGCGCGTGACTCGCAGCACCCAGAGATTCTCAACAGGCGTATCAATTCTTCTGATGCGCTCCACGCCGAACTGCATGTTATAAGCATCGATCTGGGCTTCTGTCATGCTCATCGGGAAAGACGCCAGAAACGTATCGGTAACAATCGCGGTCACATCACCCGCTGCGAAGACCGGATTGGCCCAGGCGCTGCCTACCGCCGCACTTTTCGCAATCGCACTGGCGACACTGGCGGAGGAAGCGCCGGCTTGCAGCGGTACCAGCGTCAAGTTGCGGTTACTCAATTGGACGGCTTTGGAAACATCACCGACCCCATTGATGGAAGCCAGCGCCGCTGTATTGGTCACGCCACCAAAGCGTACCGCAGTCCACTCAGTGGAAAGTTGCAGAGGAACGACCTGCCCATTGGCATAATAGAAGTATGGATTGGCTTGTTGAGCATCTACAATGCCAGTGCTGAAGGCCATTAGCAAAATCAGCCCACAGAGAACCGTGATTTTTCGCCGGTACATGAATTCTCCTCAGAGGCTTCTCATCTGATACTCATATTATAGTTCCGTTCAGTATTTTATTTCAAGCAAAGATAGAGCGCTTCTAATATTTGTCAGCATAAAGCAGTGCTGAATCGCATGCGATTCATATGTGAATTGATGAGATCGATAAAACAGGGGCGAGGATGCAACCCCGCCCCTGTCGTCATCGAGAGGACCTGTCTCAGCCGCCGCTGCCCTCAACCGGGGCTTCGGTTGGCGCTTCGGTTGGCGCTTCAGTGGGGGCTTCTGTCACGACCTCCGTCGGTGTTTCGGTCACAGCTTCGGTTGGCACTTCGGTCGGCGCTTCAGTCGGGACTTCCGTCGGTATGGTGGTCGCCTCAGTCGTCGGCGCTTCCGTCACCACTACCGTTGGCAGCACTGCCGTCGGACGCATCAGTTGGCTGATCATGAAGGCATCAATCGCTACCGACGCGCCATCCAACGGGAAGATGCGCACCGTGTGCTGTCCGGCAGGCAAGCCCTGGATCGGCACCACATAGTTGTAGTCCGGTACAGCAGCATTGGCATTGATGGTCTGGAACGGATGACCATCCAGTTCGACCATGAAGCTGCCGAACGACGGCCCAACCAGATACACCAGATACACTTCGCTGCCTTCAAACGTCAGCGACATCGGTTCTCCTGTACCAGCCGCGTTGGTGGCATACCGTCCATCCATCGCGTTGGCATCACTGACCACCGACCAGTTGCCCGGATTGAGCATCAGCCCGCTGTCCGACTGGATATACAACGGCGTGGTGTTGATCGAGAGCGAGGTTAAGCGGCGCGAAGCGCTGTAGTTGCCGATGCCACCCTGATTCCAGGCGCGCACACGCCAGTCATAGACACCAAATGGAAGGATATTCGGCAGTTTGAACGAACACACTCCAGCGGCACAAAGGGTCCCCGTTGTCTGGATCCACTGATCGAAAACAACCGTCCCCTGCAGGTTGAGCACTTGCAGGTTATACCACCAGCCTTCGCTGACCACGTTCCAGCTAAACGTCGGCCGGTTGGTCTGGAAGATCACAGCATCACTGGCCGGAGAGGCAAGCAACGGCGCATTCGGCGCGACCACATTGATCGTGAACGACGACTCGGATGACCAATTACTGAAACCTGCTGGATTGTATGCCCGCATGTACCACTTATAGACGCCATTCGCGACATTCGGAATGATGTAGGTACAGCTAGACCCGCTACAAATCTCGTCTGCCTGCTTCAGCTCATACTTGATGATGACGAAGCTCTGGGTAGAAGTGTAAATGTCGTAGGCCGTTGCGTTCGTGTCGCGTGTCCAGGTCAGCGTCGCCGTGTTAGTCGCAAAGTTCAGCGGCGACATGGTGGGGACGGCCGGTACAACGCCGAATCCGACGTTGAAGTTTGCCGGGTTAGAAGTGCCACCCGCACCACCTGGTCCATAGGTCATCACCGTCCAGCTATAGCTGCCGTTGTTCAGCGGTGCCGTCTTGAAGGTACAGGTTGCACCGCTGCATAGACCAAGCCCTTCATACCACTGATTCAGAATTACCACGTTGGTGGCCGTATTGCGAATGCTGACGTTATACCAGTTGGCATTAGTGACAGCATTCCATTGCAAATTCATACTGCTGCTACCGGCCGGTAGATTGGATGTCAGACCAGTCGGCGCGCCGGGTACTGGCAGGCTAAAAGTTCTAACCGGACTCTGCACCCACCCTCCGCTGCCAGCCTGGTTGATCGGCATCACAAACATCGTATAGGAGCCGTTGGGAACAAACTGGGTCAGAGTGATCTGGCAGGCCGTACCGCTGCACACGTCGGCGCGATTGTATTCGCGGAAGACGATGTTAGAGGCATAGGTAGAAACGCCAAACCAGACATTGTAACGGTCAACCGTCGTGCTGCCCGTCCAGGTCAGGCGTACCTGATGGTTGGCAAGCATAGTGAAATCCGGGCTGCCCGGCGCTGCCGGATCGGGCACATCCACTGTGAAATTCTGATAGCCGCTGTATACACCAAATCCACCGGCACCATAGGTGCGGGCGCGATAACGATACTGAGTGTTATCCAGCAGTTGAGTGGAAGACTGAATGAGCGTGCAGTTGGTGGTCGTGGGGCTACCACATGCCTCAGTACGGGTGTACCAGTTATCACTGACCGGCGTCCCGTTGGCGAGTTCAACCGCCACATTCACCCACATGGCATTATCTGGCACAGTCATGTTGAAGGTCGGGCGCAGCGTGTTCAATCCACTGGGAATGCTCAGCGTCGGCGCAATGCTGGGTGCAGCCGCATTCAGCACAAACTGCTGATAGCCTGTCCAGTTGCCTTCGCCCGCCGCATTCCACGTGCGAACGCGGAACCAGTAGGTGCCATTGTAGAAGCGATTGCTTTCGCGCAGCGTGGTCGCATCCACCGAGCAGGTTGTGCCGTTGCAGTAGCCGCCATCGCTGATGACTTCATCAACCAGAATCTGTCCGGTATTGCTGAGCACTTGAAGGTAATAGTAGGTCGCCCCGGCCACATCACTCCAGCTATACAGCGGATTGCCGTACGAGGCTGTGATCGTGCCAATTGGCCCATTGATGGTCGGGCCAATCACGGTGAAGGTATTGCTGGCGTTGGTATACAGATTGCTGATGCGCGCTGCTTCAAAAGCATACGGCGAGATATAAGCACGGTAGTTAGTGCCATTCGGAATCGGCGTGGTCAGCCGCGTCGAACAGGCATTGCCGCTGCAAATCAGCGACCCCTGGAACCAATCAGCGGCTACACGCGTGGCGGGATTGGTGCTGAAATCCCAGACTTCGACATTGTACCAATCAATCCAGTCCCAGCCGGTCCAGCTTACAGTTGGACGATTGGTGACGTTATTGGTTGTTGAAGATGGTACCGTCTCCAGCCAGTTCGCCAGCCGCACCGCGATGTTGGCGTTGACGCGCCCCCAACCGGAAGCCACGTCCCAGCCTGGTCCGGTGCTGTTGCCGACCACTGTGTCTTCCGCGCTGTATTCCAGCACCGACTTGAGCATGGCTCGATCAAGGCTGGGGTTCGCTGACAATACCAGTCCGGCCACCCCGGATACAATCGGCGTCGCGCCACTGGTGCCACTGAAGAGATCGTTGTAATCACCATTCGGTATGACAGGTGTGCCATTGCTATAACCATTATCACCAGTCAGGTCAGTAGTGGCTAACCACACGCCAGGCGCGGCAATATCCATTGCCGCGCCAATGTTATTCCCCCAATCGTCTTCGCCGCCATTACAGTAGTCAAGCACTGGCTGTTTGCGCTGGTCGCATTGATTGGTGGCGCCAACTGTCATTACTGAATCAAGTGTGGCAGGAAACAATATCGGAAGATTGTAATCATTCCCTGCCGCAAATAAGACTAGCGATCCTAATCCATCCCGTCCATTACTTGCGACCGAGTTAATCGCATTGAAGAGCGCAGTATCAAAAAAGGGCTCCTCAAAACCCCAACTGTTGTTGATGATTGCAGCCCCATTGTTAGCTGCATAATAGAATGCATCTACCATATCAACTATGTAAGAGTCCCATACACGACCTTGAGGTGAATTAATGCTGGCGGCAATACGAATGGGCATCAGGAGGCACTTGGGGCATACGCCAGCGACACCAGTAGTGTTATTCGTTTCGGCAGCTGCAAGTCCCGCGACATTCGTACCGTGTGCGTCATGTATCCAGCGATAAGGAGTGTCAGGTGTAGGGTCCTGATCACGGCTATACATATCGTATGGCATGAAGACTTTGCCATCGAGGTCAATGTGATTAAGCTGCATTCCATCATCCAGTACAGCGATGATGATATTGGAGTTTCCTTGCTCCACATCCCAGGCTTCATAGGCATCAATGTCAGCATCAAGGGTGCCGAGGAATTGACCAGTGTTATTCAGATGCCACTGGGTAGCACGATATGGATCATTGGGAACAAACATTGGTTTAGGAGCAGGGAAGAGATGAATAAAACCCGGTGAACCATAAAGTGCTACGCCCCCTTCTTCATATCGATTTGCCATATCTAGAGCATTCATAAGGGATGTGCGTGTCACCCGCAGCAACCACAGATTCTCTGATTTAGTATCAATTTTTCTTAGGCGCTGGACGCCAAATTGAGCATTATAGGCATCGATCTCGGCTTCGGTCATGCTCATCGGGAAGGAAGCCAGGAAGGTATCGGTGACAATTGCAGTCACATCACCGGATTCGAACACCGGATTAGCCCAGGCGCTGCCCACCGCTGCATTTTTCGCGATAGCATTAGCAACGCTGGCTGACGATGCACCGGCCTGGATCGGCACCAGCGTCAGGTTACGGTTGCTCAGTTGGATTGCTTTGGAGACATCCCCGACCCCATTGATCGAAGCTGCTGCTGCCATATTGCTGGTACCAGCAAAGCGGACAGCGGCCCATTTTGTAGAAAGCTGTAATGGAATGACATGTCCATTGGCATAATAGTAATATGAGTTCCCCTGCCGGGCATCTACCATACCAAAGGTGAACGCCAACAGCACTACCAATCCAACAAGAAGCCCAATACGTTTGCGGTTCATGAAGACTCCTGAGGTGTCTCTCATCTGATACTCATATTATAGATCCGTTTGCGATTATAGATCAAGATATGACAGAGTGTTTCTAATAATTGTCAGAATATAGTCGTGCTGAATGACACTCGATGAATCGAAAAACAGACAGCGCCGAGTGTAGCGCTGCCTGTCGAGAGATATACAGATGGTCGCTTGATCGATAATCAACGAGGCAGTGGCACCGGGACGAGGGTGACTTGCAGTTGACGGATGATGCGGCGAACATACGGATTGCCGATGACTGCCATGGTCATGGTCTGACCGTCGCGTTCCAGTTCAAAGTAATAGATCGGCGTACCATGTCCGCCGCTGCGCCAGCGTTCTTCCAGCCCAACAACATGGCTGACGCTCCATCCTTCATCAATAATGGCCGTGATGAGCGCATCGCCCCCGGTGAAGCGTTCCGATCCGGCGTGGAAATGCCGGTAGACATCAAGGTACGAGAAATGGAAGTCGGTGATTTGCTCCTGCTGCATGACAGTAAACCTCTACTCAACTTATGGAAGAACGTCCCAACGATAGCGCGTGTGTGTTAACCAAACAATGTAATCCTGTAAAGTTACGATAAATCTTATCACCAGCGCTGACGAGAGTATACGGCAAAGCGTACAGGATTCCGCATGAGTCTTTGTGAAGAAATCGACAGTCCGCCACATGGTATAATCCGACCTTATGCATCAACTCTGGGTCGGACGAATGCTGGCCCCTGATGAAAGGAATTTCTTCCCATGACTCCCATCGTCACCATTCGTGACATCGCTCAGCACGAAGGGCAGGTCGTCACGCTGCGCGGCTGGGTTTATAACCGCACTGATAAGGGCAAGCTCCAGTTCATCCAACTGCGCGACGGCAGCGGCATCATCCAGTGCGTGGCCTTCAAGAAGGAGATGGCTGAAGCGGAATTCGAGGCCGCCAGCAAGCTGACCCAGGAATCCTCGGTCATCATCACTGGCAGCGTCCGCAAAGACCCGCGCGCCCCGGGCTTCCCCGGCGGGTGGGAGGTCGGCATCCAGCAGATGCAGGTGGTGCAGGTGGCGCATGAGTATCCCATCACCCCTAAGGAGCATGGCGTCGAATTTCTGATGGATCATCGTCATTTGTGGCTGCGTTCGTCGCGTCAATGGGCCATTCTGCGCATCCGTGCCACAATCATCAACACCATGCGCAACTGGCTGGATAACGACGGCTACATGCTGGTCGATACCCCGATCATCACCCCATCCGCCGGCGAGGATACCACCAGCCTGTTTGAGCTGGATTATCACGGCGAGAAAGCCTTCCTGGCCCAGACCGGTCAGCTTTATAACGAAGCCAATATGGCGGCCTTCGGTAAGGTCTACTGCTTCGGCCCGACCTTCCGCGCCGAGAAATCCAAGACACGCCGCCATCTGATGGAATTCTGGATGCTGGAGCCGGAGATGGCCTTCTTCAGCCTGGAAGACCTAATGGATATGGAGCAGCAGTTCGTCAGCCATATCATCCAGAGCGTGCTGGAGAAGCATCCGGAAGAATTGAAGATTCTGGAACGAGACACCTCGCATCTGGAGAAGGCGCTGCCGCCCTTCCCACGCATCAGCTATGACGACGCGGTGAAGCATCTGAATGAACTGGCGGATAAGACCGAAGACCCGGAACAGAAAGCCCTGCTCAAAATCGACTGGGGCACCGACTTCGGCAGCCCGCACGAGACGGCCATCGCCGAGATATTCGACAAGCCGGTCTTCGTCTATCACTTCCCGTCGGTGTTCAAAGCCTTCTACATGCAGCCAGTCGAAGGCCGACCGGAGGTCTGCCGCAGCGTTGACCTGCTGGCACCGGAAGGCTACGGCGAGATCACCGGCGGGAGCGAACGCATCTATGATCTGGCGCTGATCGAAGAACGCGCCAAACAGATGGGGCTGGGTCTGGAAGCCTACCAGTGGTATCTCGACCTGCGGCGTTATGGCAGCGTGCCACACGCCGGCTTCGGCATCGGCCTGGAGCGCACCGTCGCCTGGATCTGTGGTCTGCCACACATCCGCGAGACCATCCCTTATGCGCGGATGCTCAACCGCAAGTATCCTTAACCATAGGAAGATCAATCACCCCTCTGCCTCGTTGAAACCGGTCGGAGCAGAGGGGTTTCAGTGTAAATGAGCGCGCCCTTTTTTCTCAGTGCGAAAGAGAAGAAATCACGAATTGCGCCAAGCCTGTTACAGCGTGAACCGATCCTTTGTAAACGTCGTCAGCACATCCAGTCCGGTTTCGGTCACAACCACATTGTCCTCGATGCGAACACCACCCAACCCCGGCACATAAATCCCTGGCTCGATAGTGAAGGCCATCCCTGGCTCCAGCCGATCCGTGACGCCGGCTGCGATCTGCGGGATCATCTCGTGACCATTCAGACCCAGTCCGTGGCCAGTACGATGAATGAAGTACGCGCCATAGCCAGCAGCTTCAATGACATCCCGCGCTGCCTTATCCACTGTTCCCATGGCCACGCCTGGGCCCGACACACGGATCGCCGCTTCATTGGCTGCGCGCACCGTATCATAGATCTTCTGCATCTCAGGTGTCGGGGTACCAATACAGAACGTGCGGGTGATATCTGCCGGGTAGCCATCGGACTTACCGCCGTAATCGATCAGCAGAAATTCGTCACGGGCCAGCACCCGCTCGGTCAGCATCCCATGCGGCAGCGCGCTATTCGGTCCGGTCTGCACCAGCGGCTCAAAAGCGATGCCCTGGCTGCCAGCAGCAGTCATCTCCTCGCTCAGCTTGTTGGCGATCTGCCGTTCAGTCATGCCCGGCTGCACCCATGCCAGCAACCTATCCAATGCCACTTCACTCAACTTGACTGCCCGGCGCATCGACTCAACTTCTTCGGCAGATTTGTGCGCCAGTATGTTGATGATCTGACGTTCGACGGCATTGACGCGCATCGAGCCATCAATCCGCTGGAATTCCAGCCACTCAGTCACGCGCATCGTCAGCCCATCGACACCCAGTGTTTTGCCGCGCAACCCTAATTCGTCGACCGCCTGACGGAAAGCGCCGTCATAGCCATCAGTATCGCTCCAGGCGAAAGCCCGCGCCTCAAGATCAGGTCGCTGATGCAGCTTAGGCATCTCCAGTTGTGGGATAATGAAGGACAGTCCATCATCCGGCGTGACAATGGCGATCACCGGACGTTCAGAAAGATGAAATTCCAGACCAGTGAAATAAAACATATTCGCGCCTGGAACCAGCGCCACAGCGTCGGCTCCGGCAATCTGGCGTAGCTTGGCCTGCCGCGCCGCATAATCAATTGGCATCTCATTCCTCCTCGTGTGAATCCATACATTTCGCTCAAGCATAACCGATTGCCAGATGACACTGCCAGTCCACCGGACATCCGCTAGAGTATCTCTTCAACGAGGTTGATTGTTCATCCTACTGGATCAGCGGTGTTGGTCTGACTATTCCCATTCGCGGCGGATATTAATGCGGACTGCATTCCTGATCGGTTGGTCAGCGACAAAGATGACATAACCGCCACCCCCCGCGCCAGAGAGCTTCCAGCCGAGCGCCTGATCCTGATAGCGGTTAATAACATCCCAGACTGTCGGATTGACCATGTGGGGAAACATAGCAATCTGGGCATCGAAGGCCGCCCGCAACATCTGCCCGAATACTGGGCGATCCTGGTGCAGGATAGCCTGCCAGCAGGCTTCAGCGGCCTCACTCAAGGCTTTCGCACCAGTTTCATCAATCCGTGTGTCATCGAGCGGATCATAATCAGCACCACGCGGTCCCAGTGGTACGAGATATAACGACTGCTCAACGAATTGCAGCGTCAATTCATCCAGCACTCGGTCAATCTTCTTCGGCCAGTATTCGCCTTCATAGTGCGCGCGGTTCAGACCGGGCATGGCGATACCAATGGCATCCTGTGAGCCGCTGATGGGCTGCTTACCCGGCGGATTGTCATAGCAGAACAGGATGAAAGCTAGTTTTTCCGGGTCGCCCGCTGGCAGCTTCGGTCCCCACAGATCGAGCGCATGATTGCGGGTGCTGGTCGCCATGCCACTGCGTTCATTGAAAGCAATGCTCGGCTCAATCGAGATCGTCACAACTGAGCCGGGATAATGCCTGGAAACGAATGGCTGGTCTAGCCAACCACCCGCCAGATCAATGCGATAAGGCATCTGTTCCACCCGGCGCAGGGCAGTTGTCGAACGCGGCGGCAGATCAGCATGAGGTTGGCGTTCCAGCACCACATACTCAACGCCGATCTCGCGACACAGCGCTTCTTTCTGCGGGATGTTTCCATCAGCATTGACGACAAAGTAATCTGGCTTCATCGCCCGCAGCTCGCCTTCGAAATCCAGCATACCAGAGCCGTCAGAGATGAAGGCGTCGTGGACACAGTTAACCGACTTCACCATGTACAGGCGCTCATCCTGATTGGTGACTGGCAGTCGCCCCTTGAGCTGGTATACCGTGGCATCCGAGCCAAGTGCCACAGTCAGATCACCATAGGCTGCTGCCGCCTGAAAAAAGGCAATATGCCCGCTGTGGAGCATATCAAAACATCCGCTAACGAAGACTTTTTTTGCCATAATCCCGAAGTGTGATGTAGACCGGATAACATGCGCTCGCCTGAAATCACGCCATCGCCGGCACAGCCAGCTCGGGTGCGCCACCGGCATGGATGCGCTCGCCCATGCGGACGACGGCCCCGGCCCAGGACAGCCCACTGCCGAACGCCACCATGCCAGCGATCTGCCCGGCTTTGACGCGCCCCTCTTCAATCGCCTCCACCAGCGCCAGCGGGATCGAAGCCGCCGAGGTGTTGCCATACTTATGCAGGTTGATGAAGAAACGATCCAACGGCAGTTCCAGCGATCGGGCAGCATATTCGATGATGCGCAGATTGGCCTGGTGCGGGATGATGACATCCAGACTTTCCGGGGTCATACCGGCCTGTCCGGTGATGTTCTTCAGACAATCGGTCAGGCGGCGGGTAGCGAACTTGAAGACTTCCTGCCCGTTCATGCGGATATAATGCTCGCGGTTATCAACAACCGACTGCGACACGGGATTGACGGTGCCACCGCCGGGAACCCAGAGATTCTGCGCCAGCCCACCATCCGAACCCAACTCGAAGGTCAGCACACCGGCACCATCAGTATTGGGTTGCAGCACAACAGCAGCAGCAGCATCGCCGAACAGGATGCAGGTCGAACGGTCGGTGTAATCCAGCGCATACGAAATCAATTCGACGCCGATCACCAGCACATTTTTGTAGGCACCGGTCTGGATGAACTGGCTGCCGGTCACCAGCGCATAAACCCAACCGGAACAACCCGCCGCCACTGTCAATGCTGGACAGGTGGCACCCAGCGCGTGCTGGATCAGATTGGCCGAAGCCGGCAGCAGATAATCGGGCGAGGAGTTGGCGACCACAATCAGGTCGATGTCGTGCGCGGTCAATCCGGCGACACCCAGCGCATCCTGTGAGGCAGCGACCGCCATCGTCGTCGTCGTATCTTTCTCAGTGCGTATGCGGCGTTCCTTGATGCCGGTGCGGCTGGTAATCCACTCATCATTGGTATCGACCATCTGCGCCAGGTCGTGATTGGTCAATATTTTTTCCGGGACATACTTGCCCCACCCGGTGATTTCCGCGCGCACACTCATCATCCAACTCCCGTCGTAAAAAGCCAAGATTGTCAAAAAACACCACAAGGGGCAACCGCTCTGGTCGCCCCTGTCATGTGGACTGATTATAATCGCTGGGCATTCACTGCTGCAAAGCCGGCACCTCATCATCGCGGCGCGCCCCAAACGTCAGGCGGCGGCGCAGCAGCAGCATGAAGGTCGCCATCAGCGCGATGCCGGCGGCGATCTGGACGCGCGGCGGCAGGTAGCGCACCCGGCTGACCAGGTCGGTTGGCTCGACACCGACCAGCTCGTGCTTCAGGCGGCGGGTGAAGCGTTTGGAAGGGGCCGGAGCCGTCAGGTTACGTTTTAACCGCTGGATCAGCAGCAGATAGCCGGCTGATTCGTCGGCTGCCACCGCGTAACGTCCGGAAAGGGTCTGGATGTCGGCGGCTTCATCGCGTAACAGCGCCTCGGTCACTGCCGTGAGGAGTTCCTGCATTTCAAGGTCATGAGCCATTGCGGAATTTACCTTCCTGCCGGGTCGGTGGACCAACCCGATTCTGCTGCATCTGGATGTCATCCCGCAGCGCTAACAGTGTGCGGTGATAAAGCGACTTAATCGCCCCTTCAGTCCGGTCCAGGATCGCCCCCACCTCGGCGTTGGAGAGGTTGGAGACGAACTTGAGATACAACAACTGCTGGCGCTCTTCCGGCAGCCGCCCGATGGCTGCCATCAACTGCGCCCGTTCTTCTTCATCTTCGGTGGCGGCATCCGGTGCATCAAAGTCCAGCCCGCCGCTGACAAAATCTTCTAATGGGATAATCTTGCGCCGACCGCGATCCCGGTGAAAATTCGCCACCAGGTTATGGGCGATGCGATAGAGCCACGCCTGGAACGGCACACCGCGATCGGTGTAGTCGCCAACATGCGCCATCGCCCGGTGAAACACCGCCGAGGCCAGATCTTCGGCATCCTGGGAGTTGCCAGTGCGATAGTAGATGTACTTGTAGATCTTCTCCACATAGCGTTCATACAACACCCCGAAGGCTTCCTGATTGGTTTTGCACAGGTCAACCAGTTCGAGGTCGGAAAGCTGCGTGAGGTCGAGCTTTTTGGGTTTGCGTTTGAATATGTTCATCGACAACCATAACACGGAGCAGGCTGGTGAGTTGCGAAAATCAGCCACTGGATAAGAGCCAACCTAAAGCAGCAGACCGATCATTGGTGAACAGACGGATCTGTACCCGCCGGAGCGTGAAAGCGTGGATGCCGGTTTGCAGCATCATCGCCAGACCATGGCTCGTCGAACTGAATCCCATCGGTGTGACCAGCGCTGCACGCAGTGGCAGCCGTTCCACTTCGGGATGTTGACGACGAAATGTCGCCGCCCTCTGAAAGCTATATCGAATAGGTGGTATGTTGCTGGTTTGCGCGATCAGAAGCATCCGCACCACGCCGATCTGATCAGGAGAATAGTGCTGAAGAAGCTTTTCCTGATGATCAAACCATTCATCAATGGCCTTATGGCTGGGTTCGTCAAAGGTAAATTCCCAGACGTTATGATCAAGAATGCGGAGGTGACAGCTTTCGTTCATGACGCGGGTACATTCCTAACCCGTTTCGTGTGTGCCTACTCACTATACAATAGCCTGCTGCTGTGAGAGCATATGGGATGCTATACTTGTGAAGAACCGCACAACAATCAGTAAAGGTGACAGAACCGCATCATGACATTGGGTACTGCATCAAATCCACTCCGAGTCGCCATCATCGGTTCCGGGCCGTCGGGCTTCTATGCCGCCGATCATCTGCAAAAGCAAAGCGATCTGACCATCGAAATCGATATGTTTGACCGCCTGCCCACGCCGTATGGGCTGGTGCGCGGCGGCGTCGCCCCCGATCATCAGAAGATCAAGTCGGTGACGCGCGCCTATGACCGCATCGCCGCCGACCCCAACTTCCGCTTTTATGGTCATGTCGAGTTCGGCAAGGACATCACCCATGCCGAGATGATCGACCGCTACCACGCCATCATCTTCGCGGTCGGTGCCCAGAGCGACAAACGCATGGACATCCCCGGCGAGGATTTATCCGGCAGCCACCCGGCCACCGAGTTCGTCGCCTGGTACAACGCCCACCCGGATTACGCCCATTATCAGTTCGACCTGAGCCAGGAGAATGTGGCGGTGATCGGGCTGGGCAATGTGGCGATGGATGTCATCCGCATCCTGGCGCGCACCCCGGAGGAACTGACCGAGACCGACATCGCCGATTACGCGCTGGATGCCCTGCGCCACAGCCGGGTGAAGACCATCTATGTGCTGGGGCGGCGCGGCCCGGCTCAATCGGCCTTCACCAACCCGGAGATCAAGGAACTGGGCGAACTCGATGACGCCAGCATGATCGTCGCGCCGGAAGAAGTCGCCCTCGACCCGGTCAGCCAGCAGTTGGTGGACTCCCACAGCGACAAGAGCGTGACCAAGAATGTCGAAATCCTGAAAAGCTATGCCGCCCAGGGCGACACCGGCAAACCGCGCAAGATCATCATGCGCTTCTGCGTCTCGCCAGTGGAAATCATCGGGAATGGACGGGTCGAGGCCATCAAGATCGTCAAGAATCAACTGGTGCCGGATGATCGCGGTGGCGTCAAAGCCAAAGCCACCGATCAATATGAGACCATCCCGGTCGGGCTGGTGTTTCGCTCGGTGGGGTATCATGGCGTGGCGCTGCCCGATGTGCCCTTCGACGAGAAGCGCGGCGTCATCCCCAATGAGAAAGGCCGGGTGTTGATGACTCCCGGTGGCAGCAGCCCCCTGATCGGCGATTACGTCGTCGGCTGGATCAAGCGCGGCCCCAGCGGCATCATCGGCACCAACAAGCCCGACTCGGTCGAAACCGTCGAGAGCCTGCTGGAAGATTTCCGCGCCGGCAACCTGCTGACGCCCGATCAGCCCAGCCGCGAGTCGGTCGATGCGCTGCTGGCGCGCCGGGGGGTTCAGGTGGTCACCTATGCCGACTGGCAGATCCTCGATCAGATCGAGCAGGAGAATGGCGAGTATCGTCATGCGCCGCGCCGCAAGTTCGCCAGCGTCGATGAGATGCTGAAGGCCATCGCCGCGCACAAGGCCGTCCCGCTCCCCGCCGGTGCGCCACCGAAGGATGACGAGGATTAATTCGTCTCCGCTTGAGTTGCAGAGACGCTTTCGACAGCGGACTTGCAGCATCTTCTTCCAAACGCGGTATGCCAGCATGGCTCAGGTGTAGCCATCTGGCACGTCCCTGCGAATGAGAAAACGCTCATGCTGGCTAGACAGGCAAGGCTGATTGTCCGATAATCCTCTGCGGCGCAACCTGGACGCCGTTCATTCGTAAATCATCACAGAACCAATGTCCATCGAGGCCTATTGTGGGATTACTGTTCATTGCGGTGGGCGCATTGTTTGGCCTGCTTTACCTGCTGATCGCCCTGCTCAACGCCTTTCGTCAGGAAGCAAAAATCACCTTTTGGGATATTCTGTTGATATTCCTGGCCGCGCTCTTGCCACTAATCGGGCAAATTGTTGCAGGTTGGGATGGGCCGATAGAAAGTCTGCTACCACTGGCCGTTCAGGCAGTTGGTGTGGGTCTGCTGGCTGCCGGTCTGTTGGTAGGACTGATTGAACTTATCCGCCATCGCGAACGGCTCAAGGGTTCACGCGGTGTGTTAGCGGCAGGTGCCGGACTGCTACTGCTGGGAGCCTCATTCCTCGTACCGTTAGCAGCCGAGCAACTGGTGACCGCCGCACTTGCGACCCCCACCCCTATTCAGGTTTCAGCACTTCTGTCTGCACCGCCCACGACTGATGGGCCGACAGCAACCCCCAGTCTCACGCCAACGGTCACGTTGACCGAAACACCGACTATCACCCGAACACCGCGCCCGACGGCCACGGCCACAGCCACCCGTTACCAGTTCGTCACGCGCACACCTCAGCCAACCCAGACTCTGCCTACGCCGTGTCTGGCATTGACCAAATTCAATGTCAACTTGCGAGCTGCGCCATCGTTGGATGCCGAGCTGGTGCTGACCATTCCCTTCGACAACACTGTTTCCTTGTTTGGGCGCACCGAGGATTCAGCCTGGTGGTATGGGGAATATGAAGGGCAAGCCGGCTGGATCAGCGGCGAATTCCTCACGCTGACAGCCTCCTGTGATCGGCTGCCTGAACGCGAAAGCTAAGACTGTAGTCGTCTGAACGACCCGTGTTTCGCACCCAAATTCACAGAAACCACATGAAAGCAAGGTGATCGAGTCAATCACCCTGTTTAATGTCAGGCAGGAGCGCTGTCGCAGTGCATCCTATTCCTCGCTCTCGCTATCAGGGCGAGTGAAACGCGGGATGATATAGCCGATCAGCGCCAGCGTCACCAGTACAACCAGCATCAGGATACAGCAAATGAGCAGCATCAGGCTGGCAATCAGGAATTCCGGCGTTGGTTGCTGCAAATTCTGTGAGATGAAGTCACCGCTGGGCGTAGCCGTCGGCAAACCAGTGAAGAACTCGATCTGGCGAACAGCAGTTTCTCCAGCAGCATTCGCAACCTGAATACTCAGCAGATGGCGTCCGGCAACCAGCACACTGAGATCAAGATCAACGGCGAAAGGCGGCTCGGTCAGAGTGATAATAGGCTGGTCATCCAGCGCGAATTCGACCGATGTATATGGGCTCTGTTGCCCAATCGGCTGCACACTGATGCTTCGTGTGGGCGTATCCAGCAACGCCTCACCTGGCACCATACCCATGACACCGAACACCAGTGGGCCAGGAGTGGGCGTAGGGGTTGGCAGTAACGTAGCGGTAACGGCGGTCATCTGCGTTGGCAGAGGTGCTGCTGTCGTTGGGGCAGCTGTCGGCCCAGCCACGAAGAATTCAATTTCCTGTGCTGCTGTTGTCCCATCTGCGCCTTCCACGTTGATCGTCAACAAATGGCGACCAACCGGCAGGGTGGTAGTGAACAGGCGGTAAACATATGGCTCAAGAATCAGCGGGATTGCTGCGCCGTCGTCCAGTGCCACACTCACGCGCTCGGCCTCGCCCGACTCAATCGTGATGACGACCTCGCGTGATGCATCGGCGACCGTTTCTCCCGCCACCAGACCCGTCACGCTGAAGCGCAGCGGTGAAACCACAGCCATCCCTTCGGTGGCAGTTACTGTCGCCACTGGTGTTCCGCTTGGAGCAGGCGTAGTCGAAAGGAGTGTCGCGACTGCAATCTCAGCAGCGGTGCTGGTCACTTCAGGCAGCGTCGCGCGCGCGGTTGGGGTTGCCGTCGCCGGCAACGGCGAAACAGTCGCAGTCACCTCGATGATGAGGGTGACAACCATGTTGTCGGTTGGGGCTGTGGTGGCAGTCGCAGCGCCAGCCTGCTGCGGCGCAACAGCAATCACAGTGGCAGAGCGCGTGTTGGTCGGCCGTATCGTTGGGCTGGCCGTCGCGATTACAGTAGCAGTAGCTGTTGGTGTGGCACTTGATGTCGCGGTTGCGCTGGGCGTGTTCGTCGCCGTCGGTGATGACGTAAACGTTGCTGTCGCGCTGGCAGTTGCAGTGGCACTCGATGTAACGGTCGCGGTCGCGGTTGCGGTTGCGCTGGGTATATTCGTCGCCGTCGGTGATGACGTAAACGTTGCTGTCGCGCTGGCAGTTACAGTAGCAGTCGATGTCACCGTCGCCGTCGGTGATGACGTAAACGTTGCTGTCGCGCTGGCAGTTGCAGTGGCACTTGATGTCACCGTCACCGTCGCCGTCGCCGTCGCGCTGGGTGTTAGCGTAGGCGTACTGGAAGGAGTCTTCGATGGGCGTGGCGTCAGGGTATTGGTCAGCGATGGTGTAAGCGTTGCGCTAGCCGTGTTCGTCGGTGTATTGGACGGGGTGAAAGTCGCTGTCACTGTGTTGGTCGGCGTATTCGATGGCGTTAAGGTCGCCGTGTTGGTCGGCGATGATGTCTGCGTCGCTGTATTCGTCGCCGTGGCGCTTGCCGTCTGAGTCGGCGCTTGGGTTGGTGATGGTGTGCGTGTCGCTGTGTTCGTCAGCGTAGCCGTCGCCGTTTCCGTTGCCGTGTTGGTCGGCGATGGCGTCCGCGTCGCTGTATTCGTCGGGGTGTTCGACGCGGTCGGAGTCGGCGTTGGGGTTGGCGATGGTGTGCGTGTCGGTGTATTCGTCAGCGTAGCCGTCGCGGTTTCCGTTGCCGTGTGAGTTGGCGATGGCGTCCGCGTCGCTGTATTCGTCGGGGTGTTCGACGCGGTCGGAGTCGGCGGCAGTGTATTGGTGGCGGTAGCCGTCGCTGTAGCGGTGTTCGTCGCCGTTTCCGACGGGGTAAATGTTGCCGTCGCCGTGTTCGTCGGTGTATTCGATGCGGTCGGAGTCGGCGGCAGTGTATTGGTGGCGGTAGCTGTCGCTGTAGCGGTGTGCGTCGGCGTATCCGACGGGGTGAAAGTCGCTGTCGCTGTGTTTGTCGGTGTGTTCGATGGCGTAAAGGTCGCCGTTGCTGT
>JALHNT010000069.1 GCA_022843385.1 Anaerolineae bacterium
GCAAGCATTTTCTCAGTGGCTATGTCGCGATCCATGAGTTTCGCGTCAATCTCAAGCGCGTCTCCGTTGCTTTCATCTCATCCCTGGTCCGTTTGCACTCTTTCTACCCATGAGCCATCTTTTTATTTTGATTTTGATTTTGATCACTCATTTCACTATCTGCTTTCGCCTGATGGAACCGTATATCGGATTGTATGTACTTGCACTTGTGATAGTGACGTAATATTTGCTTTAGGCAAAACGGTCATACCAAAGGAATCAACCGCTATCGAGGGTCTTTGCGAGTGACCGGCATCATCCATTGGTAGAAGTGCTGCTTCACAATTTCGGTGGCGATCACATACAGCACTGTGATTGCGATGAGCAGTAGCAGGGTGGTAAAAGGCAGCGGCACAAAATCAAACAAGGTATTGATCGGTAGATAGGGTAGCAAGAATGTCAGTGCAGCAACAGCAACTGTCGACCACCATAGCCAGCGCCCAGGTTTGCTGCGGAAGAATGGTTTGCGTGTCCTCACGATCAGGGCGATGACCAGTTCGGTCATTAATGACTCGATGAACCAACCGGTGCGGAATTCCTGTGGCGAGGCGTTAAGCAGCCACAATAGCACGCCAAATGTCAGGAAATCGAACACCGAACTCACCAGACCAAAGACGATCATGAAGTTGCGGATGAGCTTAACATCCCAGCGATGCGGCTTGTCGATCCATTCCTGGTCAACATTATCGCTCGCTAATGCAATGCCGGGAATATCGGAGAGGAAGTTATTTAACAAGATTTGTTTAGGAAGTAATGGCAAAAATGGCAAGAATAGCGATACACCCGCCATGCTGAACATATTGCCAAAGTTGGCGCTGGTCGTCGTAAAGACATACTTGAGGGTATTGGCAAATGTTTTGCGCCCGATGATGATCCCATCGCGCAGCACGTTTAAGCTGTGTTCCATCAACACAAAATCGGCGGCTTCCTTAGCCACATCAACCGCCTGATCTACCGAAATACCAACATCAGCTACATGTAGTGCTGGCGCATCGTTGATGCCATCGCCCATATAGCCCACGACATGCCCGGTTTTTTGCAGCGCGCGGATGATGCGCTCTTTCTGGTTCGGGTCAATTTCGACAAATAGATTGGTGCCTTCGGCAAGCTGCCACAATGCTTCATCACGCAGCGCGTTTAACTGTGAACCCGTTACGATTCCCGACAGTTTTAACCCCGCTTGTTCTGCAACATACTGAGCTACCAGCGGGTTATCGCCCGTGATAATCTTGAGTTCTACACCCAATTCTCCAAGATCGGTCAGTGTCTGCTGCACGTCCGCTTTGGGAGGGTCAAAAAATAACAGGAAGCCGCGAAATATCAAGCCATTTTCGTCTGGCATAGCAAAAGTTGCCTGAGTGTCAACTGGTTTCGCTGCTAACCCCAGTACACGAAAACCTTGTGCGCTCCAGGCGGCAAAGCGCCCATTCAATTCGTGATGGTGGGCATCATCCAGAACTACAATCGTATCGCCCATCAATACATGGTCACATACAGTTATGATGCTCTCATAAGCTCCTTTTGTCAGCATCATGTGTGTGTCGTCGGGTGTTGCAACAATCACGCTCAGGCGCTTACGCTCGAAGTCATATGGAATTTCATCAATCAGACGATAAGCGTTTGCCTGCTTTGTCACGCGTGTGCCGCTAGCGATTAGTGCGTCATCTAGTGGATTACGCATTCCAACCTGCAAATGCGCGTTGAGATAGGCATACAGTAGGATTTCATCGGATGGTTGCCCCTGTGCATCGCACGCAGTTTTGAGCCGAATATTGCCTTCGGTTAGCGTGCCGGTTTTATCGACACACAGCACATCCATGTTGCCAAAATTCTCAATCGCATTCAACCGCCGTACAATCACGCCCTTTGCCGCCATGTGTTGGGCACCTGTGGACAGGGTGATCGTCACGATCACGGGCAGCATTTCAGGTGCAATACCGACTGCCAGCGCGATGGCAAATAAGAGTGAATCAACGGGTGGTCTGGCAGCAAACACATTGATGGCAAAGACAAACAGCACCAGCACCAGAATGATTTGCATGAGCAGATAACCGAAATGACGAATACCACGCTCAAATTCAGTTTCTGGTGGACGTAGTGTGAGACGCTGAGCAATCTCACCAAAAACGGTTTGGGAGCCAATATGAACAATGAGTGCCGACCCATTGCCACTTCGGACACTTGTCCCCATGAACACGCAGTTGCTGCGCTCAGCAGTGCTGGCAGTTTCGGCAACAATACCCGGTTTCTTTTCGACCGGAAAAGTTTCACCTGTGAGTGCAGCCTGATCGACATAGCAGTTCTTGCTATGCAGCAGCACACCGTCCCCCGGAATCAAGTTACCTGCCGAAAGGAGAACGACATCACCGGGTACAATCGAACTGGTAGGAACTTGAACGGATTTCCCATCTCGTAGTACGTTCGCTTTGATCTCCACCCGTGCCAGCAGTTTTTCGACAGCGTTGGTCGCGTTATATTCCTGGATAAAGCTCAATAGTGTGCTGCCAATGATGACGACCAGAACCACACTGGCATCCACCCACTCGCCAACAAGCGCCGAAACACAGACGGAGAATATCAAAATCAGAATCAATGGATTTTTGAATTGCTTCAGAAAAGCCAGCAGAACCGCCCGCCATTTATGAGGCTTGAGCGAATTCAATCCAAGCGCTTCCAGTTTTTGCTGCGCCTGGTCAGTCGTTAATCCCTGAATGGTGCTGTCTAGCTGAGGGAACAGTATGTCAGGTGGTTGGCTCCAGTAGGCCGTATTCGGTGTGTACATCAGAATGGTCCTTAAGCTGTGTTCTGAACGATACCGCATTCACTCCTATTCAAAACGTTTTCCGTCTAGCGTGCCCGAAGCGCATTCAAGATGACGATTACATCAATAGTTTCTTGGAGTAATGCGCCAACAGCAGGCGAGATTAATCCGAAGCTGGCGAGTACCATGAAGGTGAAACTCAGCCCTAACCCGGCGTAAATGCTCTGTTTGGCGATTCGCAGCATCCGCTGCCCGGCTTCAACGGCAGCACCGACCCGTGTGACATCATCGACCAGGAGAACTATATCCGCCGCTTCTGCCGAAACACCTGTCCCATGTGCGCCCATTGCAATGCCGATAGTGGCTGTCGCCAGGGCAGGTGCATCGTTAATGCCATCACCGATCATTGCCACAATGGGATACTGCCGCATGATTTCTCTAATCAACCGCACTTTGTCTTCTGGCAGCAGGTTTGCTTCAACTTGATCAATTCCCGCCTGTTTGCCAATTGACTGCGCGTGTTCCAGGTTGTCACCGGTCAGCATGACCGTTCGTTTCACGCCCATTGCCCGCAAGCGCTGTATGAGCTGCGGGACACCAGGGCGAAGTTGATCTTTAAGTGTCACCACCCCGGCAAGCTGGTTATCAATCGCGATATAGGTAGCTAGTTCAGTTCCCGCGGCTTCTGTGGGAATGCGCATGCCGGTTTTGTCTGTAAGGTAGCGCGGCGACCCCAGTATCACATGCTGCCCATCTACGTCACCTTCGACCCCAAAACCTGGACTCTCGTGAAAGTTGGTTGGAAGCGAAAGGACGTGCGCCTGCTGTGCAGCTGATGTTATGGCTTGGGCAAGCGTGTGTGAGGAAAGCTGCTCAACGCTGCCTGCGATTCGCAGCAAATCGTCCTTAGATACACCGTCTAAGGCAATCACTTGTTCGATATTAGGCGTGCCGAAGGTGAGGGTTCCCGTCTTGTCGAACACCATCACATTTACTCGACCAATCTGCTCGATTGCGGCGCCATTCTTGACCACAATGCCTGCGGATGCGGCACGATTAATCCCGCCAAGCACCGCTACCGGAACAGCCAAAATCAAAGGACAAGGCGTTGCCACGACAAGGACAGATAGAATGGTGGTGGGGTTTCCTGTGATAAACCAGCCAACTCCGCACATAATCAGGGTGACAGGTGTAAACCAAACCGCATAGCGGTCTGCCAGGCGTTGGAGCGGCGGTTTCTCCTTTTGGGCTGCTTGCACAAGCTGAACAATCTGGGCGTATTTGCTTTCCGCCGCGATCTTCGCTGCCCGCATCTCAAACGCATCGCCGCCATTAACACTCCCGCTCAACAACCTGTCACCCGTCTGTTTGTTTCGTGTGAGGGGTTCGCCAGTGAGCGCCGATTCGTCGATGTTCGCATCGGACGATAGAAGTGTGCCATCCACGGGTATCAAGTCACCAGGACGCACAACCAATACATCGTCTATGCGGACGAGGTTGGCTTCGATCTCTGTAATTTCCCCATCTTGTTTGCGGTGGGCGATACGCGGCGCACGTGCCAGCAATTGTTCAAGCGTGGAAGAAGCGCGTTTCAGACTATAGTTTTCCAGCGCTTCGCCGCCGGACTGCATGATGACGATAATTACGCCTGCGAAGTATTCGTTCATAATGACCGCAGTAATGATAGCGAGCATAGCGACGACATCGGCAGCGAAATTGCCTTTCAGCATCTTCTGGATCGTCTGTAGAACGGTGGGTGCTCCCCCTATGACTAACACGATCAACCATATGATGTCAGCGATATCTGGCCTCAGTAGTACAAACCGAACAAAAGCTCCCACCAGGAGACCTATCACTCCCACGAAGGGAACCGGGTTTTCGCGCAAGAACGCAATGATTTTGTTCTGCACAGAGTCCTCCTGAATGCTGTTGTGGATGGGAGCATGGTATTATGTGGATTGAACGGCTAAATCTGTCCGCCGGAGTAACTGTGCGTTGATAGCAACCACAACCGTGCTTAACGACATCAAGGCCGCGCCGATTGCGGGTGACAGGATAAATCCAACCGGTGCAAGTATCCCGGCTGCCAGTGGCAGCGCGACCACGTTGTAGCCGGTCGCCCAGATCAGGTTCTGGATCATTTTGCGGTAAGTTGCGCGGCTGAGTTCGAAAATCTTCACCACGTCGAGGGGATTGCTCTGTACAAGAACAATATCGGCGGACTCAATCGCCACATCGGTACCACTACCGATCGCAATGCCAATGTCAGCACGTGTCAGCGCGGGCGCGTCATTCACCCCATCACCGACCATCGCCACTTTTTTGCCCTGCTGTTGCAGTTCAGCGACCTTCTTATCTTTATCTTCTGGCAGCACCTCAGCGAATACTGTATCGATACCCAGTTCACGGGCAACGACATCGGCAACATGCTGACTGTCACCCGTCAACATTGCGACTTCCACACCCATCTCATGCAGTCGTTTGATCGCATGTTTGCTCTCCGCACGCACCACATCCGCTAACGCAAACGCCGCGACGGCCGCATTCTCGACCACCAAATAAATGACGGTCTGCGCACTGTCATTGGTTCCGTTCCGAAAACGATCCATATCACCACTGAGGTTGAGTTCCAGCATTTCCAATAAACGTGGCCCACCGACATAAACAGATTTGCCTTCATACAGTGCTTTGATTCCTCGTCCTTTGATCGTCTCAAAATCACTGATAGAGGCTGCTTTCACACCCGCTTCTTCAGCCTTTTGACGAATACCCTGCGCAATCGGATGTTCGGAGTCGCCTTCAATGGCGAGTACCAGCGCCAGTGCTTGATCTTGTTGCCAGCCTTCCGCAATGATGCTGTTGACGACGCCAAAGCGCCCTTCAGTCAACGTTCCGGTCTTATCAAAGATGACGGTATTGATCAGCCGCGCTTCTTCCAGCGCCAGCCGATTACGAACCAGAATGCCGTTCCGCGCACCCATCGAGGTACTGATGGCGACTACCAGCGGGATTGCCAGTCCCAGGGCGTGAGGGCAGGCGATCACCAGCACGGTGACAACCCGTTCCAACACTTCAACCTTAAAACCAAGTGCGATGATCCAGCCTACAGCCGTTAGAGCAGCCACACCCAATGCGGCGTAAAACAACCAGCCAGCCGCCTTATCAGCCAGAATCTGGGTATTCGATTTACTACCCTGGGCTTCCTCAACCAGTCGCATAATGCCAGCGATGGCCGTTTCATCCCCGGTGGCGGTGACCCGAATCCGCAGGCTGCCATCCCCGTTGATCGTGCCACCAATGACTTTATCCCCTTCCCCCTTTGGTACAGGTTGCGATTCGCCGGTAATCAGCGCCTCGTTCAGTTCGGAGTGCCCTTCAATGATTTCGCCATCGGTTGGCAGACTCGATCCGGGACGTACCAGCAGCACATCACCATTGCTCAGATCAGTTACCCTGATTTCTTCTGTAGAACCGTCGTCACGAATACGCTCGGCAGTATCGGGCATGAGTTTTGCCAGCTCATTGAGGGCACCCGATGCCTGGCGTACACTCCGCATTTCCAGCCAGTGCCCCAACAACATGATGTCTATCAGGGTCGCCATCTCCCAGAAGAAACCGCTGCCGGGAACAGCAAAAACGGCAAACAGGCTATAAGCAAAGGCCACCGTAATCGCCAGCGAAATCAGCGTCATCATGCCCGGTTTACGGCTCTGAACTTCGGGGAGTGCCATCTGCAAAAAGGGCAAGCCCCCATAGAGAAAAATTGCGATGGCAAAGCCGGGGCCGATCAGATTACTGCCTGTGAATGCGGGCATGGTGAAGCTGAACCACTCCTGAATCATCGAACTGAACAGGAGTACCGGAATGGTCAGTACCAGGCTGACCCAGAAACGATTACGGAACATGATTTCATGTCCACTGTGATCGACCTCATGTCCGCTATGCCCTTTATGGATATTGGGAGCAAGACCATTATGGTGGTCACTATGGTTTTCCTGTGAATGTTGATGCGTTGATGGTATGGTCTCATGTTCCATGTGGTCACTCTTCCTACTGGGTATCTACCCATGTGCGTCCGCTGGATTGCTACGGTCTACGGCATACAACGGAGTAAATTTTCTAAGCCCATTTGCAATCGGCGAGGTCAGCCACAGCCACGACCGATTATGTTGCATACTTTCGGACATTTTTTTCCTATGTTAAGCCCCACAGTAATTCGTTATCAGTATTACCTTGTTCACTGCGCCAAAGCCGTCACAAGACGATTACAGCGATGACCCATCCTGTCCCATCGAGGGAACATTTCGCGGCACTCATCCTGACTCTGATTACACTCGTTCAAGAACTGGTCCCATTCGTTGATACGCATGTCAACTCGTCGGTGGTTTTGTTGCCAAAGTCGTTTCTTCCATCTGCATCTCGTTCATTTCGCCGCCGACCCGGTCGGTTCGCATACTTGCCACCCCTTGTAAAAAGGCGACAAAAACTAACTCCTCATCTAATGCACGCACTTTATGAGGTTCATTTGGCTCAAGAGTAAGCAGCATATTCGGGCCAAACGCTTGCTCTGGTTCACCGTTGGCTGCGAACATTCCATGTCCTTTAAGCACAATGATGTAAAGGTGTGAATGTGGCACTCGGTGTTCTGCTATGCTTTGTCCCGGTGACAGCATCCAGCGCAAGATGCGCCCCTGGTTTTCAACTAAGAGTGGTTGGGCAAACGCACCTGTGTCGTGAAATTCAAGTGCTTCCAGCAGATAATTGGACTTCATGAAAATTTCCTTTGCTTTTTCGTAACCACAATGTTTCTCGAAAGTGTTGGTAAGCTACTGCCTCAATCGGATTGGCGGTCAATTTGCCAGCGTTAAATAACCCTCTAACAAAGACTAACTGTCGCTGTCCTAGCAGAACAGGCACCATTTATCGATTTTAAAGTATCACATGTCTCTATTGGGGTTCATTTTGTCATCCGTTGTGTATAGATTGTCGATGTTGTCGACACCAAAATAGGTGCCATCATCCTCCAGGCTCTCAATCAGGTAGGACACACCATCATGCTCCAGCACCAAGCGCCCCTCTATATCGAAATAGGGAGCCATTTCTTCGACATCCTCGATACCATCCTCATCCGTCTCATCTCTGTCCAGCACAGTCGCGCGCTGGCGCAGTACACGGAGTCGTCCACCGCTCAGCTCATCAGGATCAGCGTCAGCATCCGTTTCGTCAGGATATAACCAACGGAGAATCGCTTGCTGGCGAATTTCAGGCACGTTGCGCGTATCGGCAGCCGCTTCCCACAATTGATCGTCGGTGAGGTTGTCGAGTTGATCGAAGTCATTGATTGCCATGATGACAACTTTCTATTGACGCCTATCTGTGATCTTTCTGAAGGTCAAATCACTTCAATGCGATGCTGCAGAAACTTCTGGTAAGGTGTACCCCATTGTCAAGACAGTAAAATAGGAGGTTTATCAGTGGGTCTGCATTCAGAAAGACTCACTCGCCTTTAGACCTATCCTTTTAGCCGTTCTAGCGTGACTTCATTGAGTGTGGGTTCCCCGCGTTCAATAGCGGTTATATTTGCCAGGGTCGTGGATGCGATTTGCTCCAATGCATTGTGAGTGAAAAACGCCTGGTGGCCGGTGATGAGGACATTTGGGAAGGTGAGCAGCCGGGCAAACACGTCGTCCTGCATGACGCGGTCTGATAGATCTTCAAAGAAAAGATCGGCTTCTTCTTCATAGACATCCAATCCAAGATGTCCGATTCTGCCAGATTTTAAAGCATCAATCACTAATTGAGTATCGAGAAGCGCGCCTCGGCTCGTGTTGATTAACATCGCCCCGGGTTTCATCTCTTGCAACGCCTGTGCGCCTATCAGATGATGAGTTTTGGGTGTCAGGGGGCAGTGCAGCGTGAGAATATCGGACTCCGAGAAAACCTCAAACAGATCAGTGTAGTTGACATTGAATTCCACAAGTGCTGGATTCGGAAATGGGTCATAAGCAATCAGATGGCATCCGAAACCCTTCATGATTTGGGCAACAACTGTACCAATCTGTCCTGTGCCGATGATGCCTACCGTCTGATTGTTGAAGTCAAAACCCAGTAGTCCATCCAGGGCAAAGTTACCCTCACGAACCCGATTATACGCACGGTGGATATTGCGATTTAGAGTGAGCATCAACCCTACAGTATGTTCGGCAACAGCATGGGGTGAGTAAGCCGGGACACGCACAACAGTCATGCTCAAATCATGCGCTGCTGCCAGATCAACGTTGTTAAACCCGGCGCAGCGAAGCGCAATTAACCGTGTTTTGCCGTCCGCAATGACACGAAGAACAGGCTCGTCCAGTTGATCATTCACAAAGGCGCAAATAGCTGGAAAGCCAGAGGCGAGTGCTGCGGTATCACCGGTCAAGTGTGTTTCAAAAAAGACCAAATCGTGCTCATGATTTGCATTAGCAGCCTCTAGAAACACCTTATCATAGGGTTTGGTGCTAAATACAGCAACTTTCATATACGTCTTCCAATTGTCTAATTTCAGTAGGTTAGGTTTGGTTCTCTGCTATGACGCAGTGAAGTTCATATTGCTCAAAGGAGACTCGCTTGCTGGGGAACTTCAGGCACGTTGGTTGCGCGTTATCGGCAGCCGATTCCCACAATTGATCGTCGGTGAGCTTCTCTAGTTGATTTATGTGATTGATTGCCATGACGACAACTTTCTATGAGCTATTATTCGGAATCGTTCTGATAGGTCTTCAAATCACTTCAACCTGATATTCCACGAACACGTGGTTTCAAATGACATCTTCGTCGGATTTTGTTTTTCGCCTAAATTCCGCCCTCGGCGAGAACTTTTGGTACTGGTGGGATTAGCAACGATATGGAAGGTAGGGCAATCTGCCGCAATCTTTTTGAATTCGACTAGCGGCGCGTCTTTATATCCATGGTTTACTGTAATTGTCATGAACATCAAGATCAATCGGTCGTCGGCAGGATAATTTGATCATCCTTTTGGTTGAGCAAATTGCCAGCACCTGTGCAAGAAAATTTGATAAGCACCTGGCGGGCTACTCCACTCATCCCCTATCTAAGGCTGTTCCAGGAAAATATTTAGCCCATACATGTCTTCGTAGGGGCGATTCACGAACCGCCCCTAAACGGCAATTCGGTTGACCAATGGGATCATTCTTTTCTGGAATAGCCTAATCCAAAGAGAGGAGATTTGAGGCGATAATTGCATTCGGGGTAGCACTCCAAGATAGCGTGGTCATGAGAAAGCCTCGTGAGAAATGGGTTTTGGGGGTCTGCCACGGCGTTTGGGAGGGACAAAGGGGGGTGGAGGGATCTTGAAAGTGAGCAGTTCGAGCATCGACCAGCGATGGTTGGTCAGGCCAGCAGCCATGGCAGGGGTTCGGCGTACCCAGCAATGAGCGGCATGGGGGAGGCAGAGCTTGAGGACGAGGCTGTGGTGGTCCGTGCAGAAGTTGTAGACACAGCCCAGCAAGAACATACCCTCGTGCAAGGTTTGCGGCAGGCAAGCGAGGGCGCGTCCACGCCGGGTCAGGGGAGCAAAGCACTGGCGAAAGGTGGCGTTTAAGCGTTCGATGTAGGCGGTATTGATCTGACCGCCGCCCTGGGTTTGCCGCAACAGGCGTTGCACCAACGGTTGGCTGCCTTGCACGATGCGGCGCTGCACATCGAGAACTCCCTGGCAGCGCTGCTTCACCACTTGAACAATAGCCACGTCGTCCCAGGGGCGCAAACGCGGTCGTCCGGGGGTGTGACGCGGCAGGGGCGAGCGAAAGGCGTCCTGGAAGGCCCGCACATAGCTGCTCAAGCCATCCGCCGCCAGCAAGAGCGGACGACACAAGACGACCGTGACGACCATCGCCACCAAGGCACCGATCAGGCTCAAGTCACGCTGGCGACTGACCACGCCCCTAGCCCCGAGCGAAACGGCACACACAGCGCCATTGCCATCCACACCTGCCTACTCCGTATCTTCACCTTCAGTTCGTCGGCCTGTACCTGTCCCAGATCGAGGCGTGCTCCACCGACAAGCGCCTCATGCACCCGCTGACAGTGCTGGCCGCTCCTGGCAAGCCAGTCCTGCACCGTGCTCTCATCCAACTCGAACGCCAGCGCTGCCGCTCGCACCGGGCAACCATGCGCCAGTAGTGTCGTCACCTTCACGAACACATTGACCTCATGCTTCAGCCCATACACGGCTGTCCCTTTACTCGCGCTGAATGTCCGCCGACACGCGTGGCAGCGATAGCGCTGCTCCACTCGGCTGTGTACCCCGATGTTGCCTGCTCCCACTTTCCCTCTAGCCGGACACTCTCGATTGGGACAGAATTGCTGCTCTGGGTTCATTGGCTTTCTTCGACTGCTGTTGTCGTGATAACAGTCTCGCCAATGAACTCTCTTTTTGCCACTCCACGCTATTTGGCGCCGCTACCTGATTCAAAATATCAATCAGCAAATCAAGCATATGCGCAACTCTAAATCTGATTAGCTATAGTTTGTCTGACTCACCAACAGAAACTGACAATAGTCCAACAGTGTTACTATGCTCATGTTTGTGATTTATCATCTTACCCTTTTTCTGCCTCTCTTGCGTAAGTGCTATACATGTGTAGCCTTCATCGATTGATCAAATTCCATGCTGCACCCGTACTGATACCTAGTTGACGTGCAATGCTGGGGTAGCTCATGCCAAGTTCTCGTAATTGTCGCGCTCGCAGGCGAAGATCTTCAGCCCGGGGATTGTACCTCTCTATGCGCGAAGGATTTGTGCGACCTCTCACGGTGAAGGAGTGAGACCAATATCTAGGCAACGGCTGGCAACCCGTTGGGGCTATGAAACTGTCCAGCACTTGAAGAACCGCTGTTGAAGCGGTTTTTCATTTCTTCTCCCATCGCATCCATCTGCACAGCCGCCCGCATTATGAGGAATGGCTCTGCCCAACTCAGCAGCTTGAAGTCCATAATCCGCTGGCGATCCAGATCATAGACGATCTCTTCAAAGAGGCTGTGCGCCAGCAACCGACGGTCTTCCCCTTCAGTCACATCCCAGAACTGCTTCAACCGCTTCACCATCTCCAGTGTGGTCATCAGCTCCAGCGCAATCTGCTGTCGATCTGTCGTCTGCGCTTCCCAATGGGCGATCTGTCGTTCATGGTAATCCTTCTGTCGGTAGTATTCTTCAGCCTCAATTTCACCGTTTTGGAACAGCAGGAGATTGTTCTTTAGCGCCCGACGATGTGTTGCCAGATGGATCCTTTTCTGGTCTTCAAACTCCGCCTCGTTTGAGCCGTCAAGATTTCGGAAACGAGACGCAATCGCTAATTCTGCCATCAGATCAATCGATTCTTGACTAACCTGTATCGCATCCATCAGCCGAGCAAAGTCATCCTCGATGACACTGGCATATACTGACTTGGCATGACCAAGGCAATTCTGCGATGCTGAATGTCTATAGCGCAGCGTCCCTTGTTTGTGCCAACCGATCAGCCGTGAGCGCAGTTCCAGATTATCCTGTTCTCGTGCATTCTGATCACAGTGGGCGCAGAGGCACTAAGAAGTGCTGGTGGCTGACGTGAATGGTCAAACCTATGCTGGAGGAGTCTTGTGAGAATCAGGAGCTATTCAAACTGCGTCAGGAGATCTGGTGGGATCGGCATCTTGCCGGGTAGAAGCACGGCTATTTCCTCTGGAGCATAATATGCACCCTTTGGCCCTCAACCGCCGCCCATTCTCTCACGCGCTATGCTGCCAGAAAGGGAGTCGCCATGAATGAGGTGCCGCGAATCCCCTCGCCCCGTGGGAAAAGGTTTGGGGGTAAGGGAAATCACAGGAGCGAAGTCCATAACGCGCTCGAGCCTACACGCCAGTGCGCCGCACCTTTGGGGTGGTTTTACATCAGAACGAGCCCCAGATAAGATTTTTGGGATCGACAGCTAACGAGTTTCAGTCATGGGATTACACTTTGCTCCAGCTTTAGCACTGCTATAACATCCAACAGTGAGCGCTGCTAGATAGCCTGTTGGTACACGCACCATCTGCATGTACCAGTCGTCCCTTTCATGCGCATCCGGGCGAGTAGCGATCAGGAGATCGGTGGCATCCGGTTGAACAGCGACATCGAAATCCTTGAGCGGATGGGAAAGCCCTTCTCCCCGCGCCTTGATGTAAGACTCCTTACAAACCCAGCAGGTGAAGAAGGCGATTGGGAAATCAGCAGGTGGGCACCCAACCAGGGCGGCTTGCTCGGCGCTGGAGAAGAAGTGATGGGAAACGGCAGGATCAGCGAAGTCCGGGCGGATGCATTCAATATCCACACCGATAGCGCGCCCGTGTGCGACTGCCAGCAGACCATAATCTCCAGCGTGGGAGAGGTTAAAGCAGAGCGTGGGATGGGCTAGCAGGAAGGGCTTGCCATACTTCGTGTAGCCCAAACATACGGTCGATGCTGCTTTACCCGTGTACCAGCCCAACAGCGTCCGTAGCATAGCACGGGCGCTAATCCAACGTAGGCGATCGTGTTCAAAGCGAAAACGGGTAGCGCGCTCCTGCTCCTCTGGGGAGAGAGTCGCTTGCTCAGCAAGCGATTGCACTAATGGCAGCAACCAAATGTGTACATCCATGGCAGCCAGGGACGGGGGCGGGTCGCCATAGGTCATCTGGTAAACATTCATGGGGTTTGATCGAGGCACTGCCGTAGCATCTCCGCGATTTTGTCTGCATGGTCTGGGTTATAGACATCGGCATGACTGCCCTCAAAGACAACCAACTCAAGTCCCTGACCAGCCAGTGGCCCCCAGCCCATCAGGGAATCCACCGGATTGTCTTTCAGGCTCTCGCGGGCGCGGAAAATAGTAATTTTTCCTGGATATATGCCGGGGACGTAATTCATCACGGCTTTGATGTGCGCTTCCCGCAGATACTGCAGCAGTAGATGATTCGGCAGGCGGCGACCCGTCCGATGCAGCAGACGAGCGGTGAATTTCAAGCGGATGCGTTCCAGACGCATGGCAGCGTCTTTCCACATATAGGACACCTTTTGATCGACCGGCAAACTTTCCAGACGTTGCATGTGACCCTTGAGCTTGCGCTGCCAGGCTTCTAGCCTCTGCCGAAACTTGCTCGGCGGATGAATATCCCGCTGTGGCTCGGCGATGACAACTGGCCGGATGGCACGATTGGGGTTGGCAGTATCGAACATGACTAGCAGAGCCACCTGTTCACCCTCCTGGCGCAACTGCTGTGCCATCTCAAAGGCGATTTCTCCACCCAGGGAATAGCCGCCTAGATGATACGGACCGTGTGGCTGGACCTGCCGAATTTCCTTCACATAATTCGAGGCCATCTGTGGGATAGAATCCAGCGCAGGGTGGTAGCCGTCAATGCCGCGTGATTGCAGGCCATAGAAAGGTTGGTCTTCGCCCAGATGCAGGACGATGTTACGCCAGAACAGCACGTTGCCATCCATACCGTGTACACCGAAGAAGGGCGGGCGCGAGCCTTTTGGCTGGATGGCGACCAGGGAATCCCAGGTCATGCGGGCTTCTCCCTGTTCAATCAGGCTGGCGAGACCGTGAATAGTCGGCTCTCTGAACAGGGTCGCCAAGGGTAGATTGACCTTAAATTCCTGTTGGATGCGGCTGAAGAGGCGCAGCGCCAGCAGCGAATGACCACCGAGGTCGAAAAAGTTATCGGCCACACCGATAGGCTGTTGGTTGAGCGTCTCTTCCCAGATGGCGACCAGCCGCGATTCGAGAGGTGATTGTGGAGGGCGATAGGCGTGGCTGCCCACAGCAACTGGCTGTGGCTGCATGATGGTTTGTGCCGATGGCAGCAGTTCGATCAGCCGTGCCTGTTGTTGTGTCAGCGCGGCGTTGAGGAGAGTGGCGTAATCCTGAAAGAGCCGGTCAATTGTCGTGGGCTGGAACAGCGCCCTGCGGTACTCCATCACCAGCCGCAAAGCCTTGCCTTCCATCTGGACAGTAAGGAACAGATCGAAATTAGTGGTGTTGTTATAGACCGGGAGCAGCTCGATCTGAAGGCCATCCAGCCTGAGGGTATGCCCGCTGCCATCCTGCACACCGAAAACCGCCCTCGTAAAGGGAATTTGCGCCAGACCCGGCAATGCTGCCAGCCGGTGCAGCGGCACCTCGGCATGGTCATTGGCCCCGAGCACGGCCGACTTCACCCGCCCTAGCACATCCTGAAAACGATCTTCGCCGGAAGCGATTATACCCAGCGGCAGGATGTTGTTGAAATACCCCATGATGCCCTGTAGTTCGGCTTGAGCGCGGCCAGCAACGGGCGTTCCAATCAGTAGATTGGGCTGCCCAGTGATTTGGTGGAGGGTGGCGACAAAGGCTGCCAACAAGGTCATGAAGGGCGTAACACCCCCGGAACTGCTGAAGGTATGTAGCTGTTCTGCCAGACCGTCTGCCAGATCGAACGAGGCTCTCGCTCCGGCAAAATCGAATGTCGATTGTCGGGCCGCATCCAGTGGGAGTTCCAGCGGGGTAACACCATCGAGGGTTTTTTTCCAAAAGGCTAGGTCGGCTATGTAACGGGGTGTATCGATGTAGGTGCGCTGCCCGGCAGCGAAATCTAGGTATTGGACAGTCAAGTCCGGCAGGGAGGCGGGTTCACTGCGTCTATGCGCCGCGTACAGGACGGTCAGTTCACGCAGAAATACGTTCCACGACCAGCCATCCGAAATCAGATGGTGCATGACCAGAATCAGCACATGCTCATCTGTCGCCAGCCGCAGCAAATGTACGCGGAACAAGCCTTCATGTAGCGGATCGAACAGATAGGCCGCCTCGGCTGCGATGCGCTCGGTCAATCGGGACTGGAGTTGGGGGTCGGTCTCTACATCCAAGAATGGCAGAGTCCATTCTCCTGTGGGCTCCACTCGCTGCATAAGTTGGTCGTGATCCAGGTGAAAGCGTGTCCGCAAGGGCTCATGCCGGTCAATCAACTGACGGAGGCAGGCTTCGAGCACTGTCAGATGCAAGGGGCCGCGCAGCCGGAACGCCAAATACATATTGTAAAGCGGGGTCGACCCAGCCATTTGTGTCAACGCCCACAGGCGCTCCTGCGCAAATGAAAGTGGCTGCGGCTCCAGCCGCGAGACACGCGGGAAGCTGGATTCGGTCAGTTTTCGCTGCTGCACCAGACGGAGGAGTTCATTTTTCTTGTCAGCAATGGCCGCCTGCAGAGCCGGCGTGATGACCCCTTTGGGGGCGTTCAGGCGCAGGCGTTCGCCCTCGGCATAGAGGACAACGCCCTGTTCAATGAGATGGTGGAACAATTCAAGCGATTCAAGCATGTTGCATCAGAATTCGAGTTCATCCCGTTCGCCGGATGGTTGGTGGGATCCGATATAAGCAGCGAGTTGGGCAATGGTGGGGCGCTCGAAGAAAGCGGTCACTCCCAGTTCGACCTGGAACCGATCCCGCAGGCGGGCAATGGCTTGTGTCACTAGCAGAGAATGCCCGCCCAGTTCAAAGAAATTATCGTGGATGCCGATCATATCAAAGCCGAGGAGCGCGGCCCAGATACGGGCGATTTCCAGTTCAGTTTCCGTGCGCGGTTCGATAAAGCCAGACTCAGGAGCCGGGATGATCTCGTTGGGTTCAGGCAGCGCCAATCGGTCGAGCTTTCCATTGGGTGTTAAAGGCATTGCTGTCAACTGGACGATTTGCGCTGGGAGCATGTAATCTGGCAGTCGGGAGGCCAGGGCAGTACGCAGGCTTGCCACGTCCAGTGATTGCCCCGTAGTCGGTACCACATAGGCAATTAAGCGGGTATAGACCGCGGCGGTACTCGTCTGTCCCTTAAGCCGATTCAGCAGGGTCGCTCGTTGACCGCGGGATAATTGCTGAAGACGTTGCAGCAGTTCGCTCATCTTATTTCACCGCTCGGACGATGACCATCGAGTCCGCCCACCAAGTATCACGGACATCGCTGGGTAATTGCAGCGGTTGAAGCTGTACGCCGAAGGCACTGAAGTAGCGCAGCAGCGCCCGTTGATGCCCACGACTGAGCGAGTCGATCTCGTTGGTCATGTAGGTAAAGACCCCGCCGGGGCGCAGAAAGCGCGCGGCGGTAGGGAAGAAATGCTCGGCAAATGTGGCGCTGTTGACGGCTTGATCGACATATTCCTGCTCATTCAGGGGATAGGTGTGGAAAAAGATAGCGTCATAGTCACTGAATTGATCGGCCACGTCCTGCCAGCGTCCTGCCAGCAAGCGAATGTCCTTGTCGGGGTAGCCTGCTTTCCAACCATGAAACCGGTCAATGACCGACTCGTTACATTCGACGATGGTGTGCGAGCGGACCCCCATATCCTGAATAATCCCGGCGGAGACACCCCGCCCGAAGCCGATTTCCAGCAAGTCACCATGCGTTTCAGTGGCGATAGAGGCCATAGCCCGCATCAGTGGGATTTGCCAATCTTCCATGATGTCTTCATCGCTCAGTTCAGTGTGGGTGCGCTCGTCAATCTGGGGCGCATCCAGACCGGGGACGAAACGAGCCGCCAGCCGGTTCAACTGGTTGAGGTCATCAGCGAATTCGCTGACCACTTTATTGAGCAGCCAGTTACGCTGGGCTTCACGCGGCGGGGCGATGAAGCGATCATGCTTCACCTCCAAGACGATTTCAAAATCCGAGGTGCGGCGGAATTTACGGCTCATAGCGCTACGCTTTCCACTGGAACAGACGAACCCAATTCGAGTGCGGTCAGCAGGCGTAGCCCCTCTTCCCCAGCGGCTTCGAGGGCAGCAGTCAGCCCGTCCAGGTCATCGGGGTCGAGCAAGACCGGGGCATCCCCGCGCGCGATGACCACTGCCTGAGCGACGCCGGGCTGATCCATTAGCGCCGCTTCGATCTCCTCTAGCTCGATGCGATGCCCGCGGATCTTCACCTGATGATCGACCCGACCGAAGAAGGCCAGTTGACCATCCGCCAGCCAGCGCACCAGATCGCCGGTACGGTAGAGCAGCTCGCCAGCCCGGAAGGGATTGGGCAAGAAGCGCTCTGCCGTCAGTTCCGGGCGGTTGAGATAACCGCTGGTCAGCCCCTCTCCGCCAATGTACAGCTCTCCTGCAACTCCCACGGGCACCGGCTGCCGATGGGCATCCAGCACATAGGCTCGCATATTGGGGATGGGCTTGCCGATAGGGACGATGCTCCCGTTGAAATCTGCCGGGACAGCACACGCACTTGACCAGACAGTGCCTTCGGTTGGGCCGTACTCGTTGTAGAGGGTGGCGCGGGGCAGCAGACGGTAATGAGCGCGTACTAGTTCAGCGGCACAGGCTTCGCCGGCGACCATCACGGTATTTAGTGAACCCAGATTTCCCGCGCCACCATGCTCCAGGAGCAGGTGATAAAGCGAGGGCAAGCAGAGCAAGTGGGTGATGTTATGCCGGGCGATCAGAGCGGCAATCTCATGGACATCCTGCTCCTGCTTTTGGCGCGGTAGCACCAGCGTCCCACCCTGGCAGAGCGACCAGAACAGCCCTACGACCGAGCTGTCGAAGGCGAAGGATGAGAGCAGCAGGAAGCGCTTGACCGGCTCCGGGTAGAAGCGGAAGCGCGCAGTCGTCGAATGCACCAGATTGCGGTGGGTGATCGGAACACCTTTGGGTGTGCCAGTTGAGCCAGAGGTATAAATCACATAGGCTAGATTATCCGATGTAACATTCATATTTGGGCGTGTGATCGGCTGGGTGCTGACCGCCGACCAGGTGGCATCCAATGTAACCACACGAGCGTTGGAAGCAGGCAAGACACCCTTGAGGTGTGGTTGCGTGATGACGACCGGCGCGACGGTATCCGTCAGCACGAAGGCCAACCGCTTACGGGGGTAGGTTGGATCGAGTGGGACATAGGCGGCACCTGCCTTCAGGACTCCGAGAATCCCGACGATCATTTCCAGGGAGCGTTCAAGGCACAGAGCGACCATGCTACCTGGATGCACTCCTAGCCCGATCAGATGATGAGCGAGTTGATTGGCCCGCGCTTCCAGTTGAGCATAAGTCAGTGTCTCACGGTCGTAGACGACAGCAATTGCATGAGGTGTCTGGTCAGCATAGGCTTCGACCAGGTCATGGATGCATTTATCGCGGGGGTAATCCGCCCCAGTCGCATTCCAGTCAACGAGTATTTGCTGGCGTTCAGCTACGCTCATCAACGGCAGCGCGCTTACCCGCTGCTCTGGATCGGTCATCGCTGCTGCCAGCATCACACCGAGGTGACTCAGTAGTCGGTCGATTGTCGATGCATCGAAGAGGTCGCTGGCATATTCCAGTGCGAGTTCTAGCCCATCTGCCTGGCGGGTGACGAAAAGTGTCAGATCAAATTTGGCTACACCGCCATCCACCGGAATGACTTGAGCCGTCAGGCCAGGGAGGGTGTGGGCTTTGGCTGCTCCATCCTGGTAGACCAGCATCACCTGGAACAGCGGGTTATGGCTCAGGTCACGGCGAGGGTGCAGCTCGTCTACCAGCTTTTCAAATGGCAAATCAGCATTGGTGTAAGCATCTAGAGCGGTGTCCTTCGCCCGTGCCAGCAGAGCCGCAAAGGTAGGGTCATCGCTCAGGTCAGCCTTAAGCACCAGCGTATTGAGGAAGAAGCCAATCAGCGGCTCAATTTCCGGACGGTTCCGGTTGGCAATCGGTGTGCCAATGCTGACTTCCGCCTGACCTGTATACCGGTGCAGCAGCGCTTGAAAAGCCGCCAGCGCCACCATGAAGGGCGTTGTCCTTGCCCCCTGGCAGAGTGTATCTAAGGCTGGTAACAAGTGGGACGGCAAGCGCAGGCTGCGCATCTCACCCCGGTAGCTCTGGCTGGCGGCACGTGGGCGATCAACCGGTAACTGGATGATCATTTGTTCGTTGCCGAGTTGAGCCTTCCAGTAGTCCAGTTGCTTCTGGATGAGGCTTTCGTTTAACCACTGGCGCTGCCAGTAGGCATAGTCGGCATATTGCAAGGATAACGCAGGTAGGGAAGGAACCATTCGGTGGGTGATGGCTTCATAGGCTGTGCTGAGTTCACTCCAGAAGAGTCCGTTTGACCAGGCGTCGGAGATAATGTGATGCATGGTGATGAGCAGGGCATGGTCATCCGCCGAAAGCCGAAGCAGTTCGACAACCAGCAACGGCCCAATTGTCAGGTCGAATCGATGCCGGGCTGCTGCTGCCGCATGAAGTTCGATAGCGGCTTCCTGCTCTGCAGGCGACGTATGGCTCAAGTCAACAAGGTTAAGCCGTATCTTGAGTTCAGGCACTACCTCTTGGGTCACACGGCCCGCATCTGTCATAAAGATGGTCCGCAAGATGTCGTGGCGGGCGATGACGAAATTGATGGCCTGTTCCAGCGACGCGGTATCCAGCGGCCCATGCAGCCGGAGGGCCTCGTGCATGTTGTAGGCGGTACTGCTGGGGTCAAGCTGGTTGAGGAACCACAGGCGTTCCTGGGCGAAAGAGAGCCGTGCCGGCACATCCGCCGGGCGTGGACGAACTCCACTCAATTCTGCCGGAATTGGGCGCTTGCCCGCTAGCAGCTTATCCAACAGGGCGCGTTTGGCATCCGAAAGTTTATCGCGTGTTTCGGTCATAGCTGTGTCCATTATTGCAGGCTCGCCAGTAGGCGGGCCGCGTCGTCATCGCTCAGGCCTGCCACCTGGGCGATGAGCAAGTCTTCGATCTGAGCGCTCATCTGACGGATGGTCGGGTTCTCAAAGAAGCGAGGGATCGGCAGTTCCACCCCAAAACGTTGATTGACTTGGTAGATCACTTGAATGGCGGGCAGCGAACTACCGCCCAGTTCAAAGAAGTTATCGTGTACCCCGATCTGTCTCAGGTTGAGTGCCTTCGACCAGATGATGGCAAGCTGAGTCTCTAATAGGGTTTCCGGTGCCTGATAGGTAGCAGTCAGTTGCGGGCGCTCGGCCTGTGGATCCGGCAGGGCAGTTCGGTCGATCTTGCCGTTGCGTGTCAGCGGCATAGCCTCCAGCCGGACGAAGTAGGTCGGCAGCATGAAATCCGGAAGATAGCTGCTGAGGTAGGCTCGCAGGTCGGACGTGGTCATTGGCCCGTCGGAAACGTAGTAAGCAGCCAACCGTTTGGCTGAGGGATCATCGTTCAGGTTCAGTTCGGTATAGCCGATCTCCTGCATGATGCGCTTGACCTGCGCCTCGTCAATGGCATCGTGGAGTTCATCCAACGCTTCATCCCGCTGCTTATGCCCCATGCGGACATCCCAGCTATAGGGTAGCGCATAGTTATGGTAGCCGCGCTGCTTCTTGTGCAGGTAGATGCCTACATCATTGATGATGCAGTTGGTCGAACGCCCGGTATCCGAAGGCCGCACCCAGGGGACATATTGATCGAGGAAGGCATATAGATCACTGAGGGAGACATCGCAGTAGCGATAAAAGTCAATGAACTGAATATCTTCAAATAAGGCATCGCTGCGGAAAGCATCGACATCCAGTTCGCGTGAGATGACATCATCCCGGCGATGATAGGCTTTGCGAGCTACCAGGATGGATTTATCGATTTCTTCGACGCTAAAATCTGGGTTCTGGAACACTTCAGGAGTCAAGCGGGTTTCAAAGAACTGCCCGCGTGAAAGCCCGGTAACAATGTAGTGGATGCCCTTCTCTCGCGCCAGATTGACGGCCAGCGTATAGATGGTCTTGAAACAGCCATTACAGACGTTAGCAAACTGCTTCAGGCTATCGACAAAGATAGCGTTCATGGCGGGCGTGGTGCCGAAGATGTGATCGACTTTCAGAGTTGCTGCCACGCGCCGGATATTCGTCTTCGCCTGTTCGGAGATGTAGCCATTATCCAGCGTGAAAGCCAGCACCTTCAACCCGGAAGCGACCAACTGCGCTAGCATGTAGGTGCTGTCCTTGCCGCCGCTGAACAGCGCTACGCAGTCATAGTCGTCGGTGCGGTTCGCCTTGATCTGGTCGAAGAGCATCTGCAATTCGGTCATCGGCTTGAAGTAGGCCTGCGCCCGACCCTTATAGCCGTCGTAGGCGCGGCAGAGTTGACAGACTCCGTCATCGTCATAGCTCGCGCCGGGGAAGTTGGAAGCCAGCCCACAGCGAGTGCAATAGTGTAGTTCGCTCTCTGGCGCGGCGCGATGGGTATGCACCACCGTCACCAGACTCTCTTTGATTTGTGGGTGTGTTGCCAACCGAGACTCGATCTCCCCCAGTTCGATGCGTGCACCGCCTACCTTCACCTGATGGTCGGCACGACCGAGGAACTCTAGGGTGCCGGCGGTCGTCCAGCGCGCCAGGTCGCCAGTTTTGTACAAATGGGTCTCTGGTTGGAACGGATTGGCGATGAACCGTTCGGCGGTCAACTCCGGTCGATTGAGATAGCCGCGCGCCAGCCCATCTCCGCCGATATACATCTCCCCGATAATGCCGGTCGGCACCGGGATCAGCTGGGAGTCCAGCACATAAATCTGGGCATTCGCCCCTGGCACGCCGACTGGCACAGAAAGCGCCGTTTCTGCCGGGTCAAAGCGGTGGATCATGCAGCCAACGGTTGCCTCCGTCGGCCCATACTCGTTGTAGATAGCGACCTGATGATGGAAAGCCGCGCTGATTGCGCGTGCTAGCTCAGTCTTGAAGTCCTCCCCACCGACGATGAAGACTTTGATGCGCGTCTGGGTGAAATCCATCTCCCGGATGAGAGTCAGGTGTGCCGGGGTTAGCTTGACAACATCGACCACACCCTCTTCAATCACCTTGAGGATAGACATGCCGCGTACGCCGCTATCCTCTGGATAGACGATCAACTGCCCGCCGGTGATGAGGGGCGTAAAGATCGAGGTGACCGTGAGATCAAATGACAGTGAGGAAAACAGCGCGAAATCCCGCACCTGACCATCGAGGTACTGCGCCCGCGCCCACCAGATGTAGTTGACCAACGAGCGATGCTCGATCATCACGCCTTTGGGTTTTCCAGTAGAACCAGAGGTGTAGAGGATATAGGCCAGATCATCCGGGGTGGCAGTCGGCAGTAAATTGGCGGCTGCTTGATCCGAGAGTCCGTCCAGTGTGAGCAGACGAGCATTTAATCCGGCGAACTTGTTCTGGAGATGCCCCTGAGTCAGGAAGATGGGTGCCAAACCGAGATCGTCCAGAATGACTTGGGCGCGTTCCGGGGGGTAGGCCGGATCAATCGGCACATAAGCGCCGCCCGCCTTCAGCACACCCAGGATAGCAATCACCACCTCCAGCGAATGCTCCATGCCGATGACGACTGGCGATCCTAAATCGACTCCCATCGCATGCAGGTGATGCGCCAGTTGATTCGCCCGCGCATTGAGTTCGGTATAGGTCAGGCTGCTATCTCCCAGCCGCAGCGCCGGGGCCGCCGGGGTGCGTGTCACCTGCGCCTCGAACAGCTGGATGATAGTCTGGTCGGCAGGGTAGTCTGCCGCGCTTTGGTTGAAGGCCTCGATCAAACGCCCGTGTTCATCAGCGGTTAGCAGGCTGATACGGTTGATGGGCTGTTCTCGGTTCTCCAGGAAGGCGTCGACCACCCGCAGGAATTGTTGAATGGCGAGTTGTCGCTGTGGTTCAGTGAAGATGTGGGTGTTGAAGTCAAAGTGGAGCTTATAACTGCCGGTGCCGTTGAAGTCATGAACTTGTAGGCGCAGGGCATGGTCACGGTCCCCATAGCCAGAATGAACCCACTCAACCTCTGGTTGCATACCGGCAAATGGTGGAAAGGTGACGTTGACGAAGTTCAACAGCACTTCATATGCCCGGTTGTATTCTGCGCGGCTGGTGCCGGGTAGTGCGTTCCGCAGCGCGTCCAGGCTCTCTTGCATGACCTTCTGCAACAGGCTCGTGAAGGTATCATCCTTGGCCACCTCAAGCCGCAGCGAACACACCTCAATGAAGACGCCGATTGTCTCTTTAAAGGCGGGAGTCGGGCGGTTGTGGAAGGGCGAACCCAACATGATCTGGTGATTGCCGCTCATGCGGTGCAAGTAGGCGGTGAACAACGTTACCAGGATGTTATAGAGCGACAGCTCGGCATTGAGGGTGTGGATGCCCTTCTCAGCGGCGATGGCCTTCAAGCGAGCAGTGCGTTCTACCTCCAGGTCACAGACCACTCGCTCGGTGCGATGAGTGGGGTTGCGCGGAGCGCGGTCATAGAAGTTTAGCGATTGAACGGGTGTGGCGAGCTTCTCCGCCCAGTAGCGCTCGGCTTTGGCGAAGCTGGTTGTGTCCCGGAAGGCGCGTTCGTGCCGCACATAATCGACGTAAGCGGGTAAATCGGCAGTTGAGGTTAACTGACCGTTGATCGCCTGTGCATACAATTCTGCCATGCGTCGGTAGCCCAGCACGAACGACCAGCCATCGGTGATGAGGTGGTGCTGGTTCAGATACCAGATGTAACGTGAATCGTCCAGCTTGAGCAAGACGCTATCGAACAGGCGGCTGCCCAGATCATGCAGACGGGTACGGCGATCTTCCAGCCACAGGTGGTAAGCGCCAATCGGGTCTGGTTCTGCACTCAGGTCGATCAACTCCAGCGCATAAGGCAGCGACTCCAGCACACTCTGCTGTGGGACTCCGTTCACCTCGTCAATCACAGTGCGAAGGGCATCGCTGCTGGCGATTAGCGCGGCGAAGGCTCGTTGAAAGGCTGCTCCATCCAACGCCGCCGCAAAGCTGAAGGTCTGGATCATGTTGTACAACGGCACATCCGGCGCGAGGGTCTGCCCCAGCCAAATCAGGAATTGGCTGCGCGTCAGGTTCGATTGCGCCGCCAGGTCGCTGTTATTGGCTTGGATGATGCTTTTTTCAATAATCATATTGTTCTATCACACTTGCACGACTAACCACTTATTGCCTTTGCTCCGAGATAAGCTACCATCGCATTGACCGTCCCGAAGTTCTCGATGGTGATTTCCCCTGCTGGGATGCTGACACCGGTTTCTTCTTCCAGAAAGGCGATCAGGCGCACTACACCCAGCGAATCGACCAGCCCACTCAAGAGCAAGTCGTCGTCATCGCCAATGTGTAAATGCGGCTGCCCGACCATTTCCGTCGCGATGAAGTGCTTGATGTGTGTGTTTAGTTCCACGTTGATGTTCCTCGTATAGTCTGTCTAGATACGGTGGCACGGCGCTTCCGGACGATAGTGATGAAGCCTGCCGCCTGGACTATAGCAATGCATCCGATCAGAGTCGGCAAAATAATCCGCAAGAGCGTATCCCGGTTTTCCACCCGCTGATAGGCAAAGCCATGTAGGAAGATCAAACCCAGCGCCAAATAGCTCAATCGTTGCAGGTTCTTCCAGCGAGTCATGCCTAGGCGGTCCATCACTATATCGTTGGAGATGACCAGAATCAACATGATGATGGCAGTCTGGAACAAGCCACTGAAGTTTGCAATGCCGAACCACCCGCCCTGCAAAATCCAACCGCCATCCGCTGCCGAGGTATCTTGCAGCCACAACGTCCAGACTTGGAAGTCGTCGATGTGGATGCTGGCTCCAAAAGCGACATGGGTCAGCGCCAGCAGCCCCGCCCAGATGCCAATGTCTCGCCGCAGGTAACTATTGACGGCCAGCGGACGCCGGCGCAGCGCATTCACCGGGCCAATCGCCAGTGTCACCCCCAGGAAGAGGATGGCTGTGTACGCCAGCGCCATACTCATCCGCCACTCGAACATAGCCGCTTTCCGCCCTTCGACATGATCGACCCATCCCTCAGTCGAAAGCCCGAACAGCGCATACAATAGCAGCACACACCCAGAAGCAATAAAGGTCAGTTGCAGATGCCGCTGGCGACGTCTGGCGGGTAGGTGCAGGATGGCGTTCATTGGGGATTTGCGACCCCTTCCAGCGCAGCCAATGCCTGTTCTTTCAGCGCTCGGCGGTCGATCTTGCCACTGGTGGTTCGCGGGAAATCCGCCATCAGCAGGATTTTCTCCGGCATAGCATAGGGTGGTAAGTGACTCCCCAAGTGGGCCTTGAGTTCCGCAGCGCTTACGGTCGCCCCCGGCTTGAGGATGACCGCCGACTCGATGATGGCGTTGCCATCCGCCAGCGGCAGGCTGTAAGCAACATTCTCATCCACCTGCGGGTGCCGGGAGAGGGCTGTCTCCACTTCGTCCAGTTCGACGCGGTAGCCGCGTATCTTCACCTGCCGGTCTTTACGACCCAGGAATTGCAGCTCACCATCCGGCAGTTCTCGCACCAGGTCGCCGGTGCGGTAGAAAACATCCTCCAGATAACCGAGCGTCTTGCGCCGATAGAAACCGCGCTCGGTCAAATCCGGGCGGCCCCAGTAACCGCGCATCATGGTCGGCGTGTGGACGAGCAGCTCGCCGACCTCACCCACTGATACGGAATGGTCGTTTTCGTCCACCACCAGTCCTTCAGCATTGGCCCAGACACGCCCAATGGGCACCTGTTCGTCTTTGTCTTCCGGCTGCGGCGGGACATGGTAGTAGGTACACTGGTTGACCTCCGCTGGGCCGTAGACATTGCTGAACCGTGTCTGTGGCAAGCGGCGCATTAGTGCTCGCAGGTGCTTGGGCGTGAAGGGTTCGCCGCCAAAGAGTACCCAACGTAGCGCACTCCAATCGCGCTCTTCCATCACTCCGTTGAGGAGCATTTGAATGAGGGCAAACGGCACCGAATACCAGATGGTCATCCGTTCATCCTGTACCAGTTTTGACAGGCTGGCGGGCAGCTTGGTATAGGCCTCTGGGATAATGATGGTCGTCGCACCACAGAGCGGTCCGCTGAAATAGTCGAAGGTGGACATGTCGAAGTGCAGCGGCGAATGGTTACTCAGGCGGTCGGCGTGGGTCACATCGTAGACGTGGGCTGCCATCTTGGCGTAGCTCAGACCGCTGTAGTGGGTGTGCATCATGCCCTTCGGCTTGCCAGTGGAACCAGAGGTATACATGATGTAGGCCAGATCGTGTTCCATCAGGTTCAGCGCAGGGGCAGGCCCAGCAGGTAACGTATTGATCGCCTCCCAGGTCATCGACCGCACTGAAGAATCGGTTAGGGGCAGGCCGATCACGCATTCCAGCGCCGAGCATTCGGCCATCAACTCGGTCACTGCTTTCGCCTTCGGCGGATGGCTTACGATATGCCGGATGCCACAATCATCAATGACCAGCCTCAGCCGGGAGATCGGCGCCAGCGGATCAAGCGGGACGTAAGCCGCACCGGCTTTCATGATACCGTAGATAGCAACAGCTGATTCCAGGCTCTTGTTCAGGTAGATGCCCACCCGATCGCCCTTGTGGACACCCTGCTCGACCAGCACGCGCGCCAGGTTATCCGTCCGTCGGGTGAGTTCAGCGTAGCTCAACCCTTGCCCGTTGCAGCGCATGACCTCATGGTCAGGGTATTTCGAGGCGGATTGGTCAACCGCCTGTGGCAGTAGGTAGATCATGCTCACAACCCCAGGAAGCGCGCGATGATGTTTCGCTGAATGTCGGAGGTGCCGCCGTAAACCGGCCCAGCGACGGCATCCCGCAAATCGCGCTCGATCTCATACTCGGTCAAATAACCACGCCCACCGTGTATCTTGATGGCGTCCATGCTGGATTCGACAAAAGCATCGCCCAGGTAGAGGTTCGCCAGCGCCGACTCCATCATGGTGCTGCTGCCGTTGGCCTTGGCCCAGGCTGCTCTGTAGGTGATGAGCCGCGCCAGTTCCAGCCGCAGCTTCATTTGGGTGATGCGGTGGGAAACCGCCTGAAACTTGCCAATCGGTTGTCCGAACTGGTGACGCTCGCGGGCATATTGGATGGCGATTTCCAACTGATGTTCCATCGCACCGATCTGACTGGCAAGGATGCAGGCGCGCTCGTACTCCTGCGAGCTGCTGAAGATGCTGCCACCCGCACCCTCCGCGCCGATGCGGTTTTCGGCAGGTACGAAGCAGTTCTCAAAGATGAACTGCCCGATGGGTACCGTCCGCAGGCCCATCTTTTCCTGTACAGGCAATTGCTGGAAGCCGGACATCCCCTTCTCGACGATGAAGACGCTCAAGCCCCATATGCCTTTGCCGGGGTCGGTGCTGGCAAAGATGATGGCAAAATCGGCAATCGGGCCGAAGGTAATCAGCATCTTGTGCCCGTTGAGCAGGTAGCCGCCGTCGGTTTTGGTAGCGGTCATTTTGGCGCTGTAGGCGTCGGAGCCGCTGTCCGGCTCCGTCATGGCATAGGCACCAATCTGCTCACCCCGGATGAGCGGCGGCAGGTATCTGGCTTTCTGCTCGGCGCTGCCATGTTGCAGGAGGGCTGGTTGTGTACTCCACATCTGGGCATTGAGCGCGAAGGTCAGGCCGTTATCTCGGCAGCCATAACCGAGCGCCTCCAGCGCCAGCGTGGTCGTCAGCAGGTCGTAACCCGCGCCGCCGTATTCCCTGGGCATGAACCAGCCTTGCACACCAAAGGCACCGCACTTACGCCAAAGTTTCGGCGAGAAAGTGCCTTCGCGGTCACGCTCACGCACATCATTGTTCAGTTCACGCCTGGCAAAGTCGATGATTTGCTGCTTGAGGGTGAGTTGCTCAGGTGACCAACTAAAGTCCATCGCGAGTCCTTTACCTAGTGCGTGATATCATGAATGACTGTTATGGTGGGAATGCCCATTACGAGCGAAGTGATACGGATTGCGCGGATCATCGGAGGCGCTTTCCAATTCGAGGGGCGTGCCGAGTCCCAGTTCACCTGCGTAATCCAGCAGCATTTGCAGAGCGATCTGGTCTTCCAGCGCCCAGCCCGTCGAGTCGAAGACGCTGGTGGTTTGGCGAGCATAGGCATAACGCTCCGGTTGCTGGATCACCTCCACCAACGATGCACCGATTTGATCCAGGCCAAGCCGCTGGCACTCGCCCTCTTTCAAAGCCTGTTCCGGGAAATCTGGGCAAACGAAGCTGCGTTGGAGCAAGGTCAATGGCACTTCAAACTTGCCGGGGAAATCCGCCCCAACCGCATTGACATGCAGATGGGGCTTTAGGTCGCGATCCGGGAAGACCTCGCCATCGCCGATGTCCACCGAGGTCGCTGTGCACAGGACATCCGCCTCGCTGACCAGCCGGGGCAAATCGTGTGCTTCAACCGGGGAGACTTCTAACCCCAGGAAGTCCGCTCGCTGGCTGAAGGTGCGCGTCACCGCCGGATTGCTATCGTAGACCATCACTTGGTCGATCTCAATCACTCGCGAGAGCGCGTGCAACTGGGCGACGGCCTGCGCCCCGGCACCGATCAACCCCACCACGCGGCTGTCCGGGTGCATCAGGGCGCGGCTGGCGATGGCAGAAGCCGCACCCGTCCGCAGTGCTGTCAGGAAAGTGGCATCTGCCAGACCGATCAAATGCCCGCTGTGGGTGTCATAGGTGCTGATGGTTGAGAGAATTGTCGGTAGGCCATTGCTCCCCGGATTGGCCGGATGATAGCCCACCACCTTGATCGCCACCTCCGCCCCGCGCCGCATTACTGGCATCCATTCCAATAAGCCGAGGTAGGGGTTGTGATAAGTGAAGCCGGAACGGGGCGGAATGTCGTAACAGGCCGGTTCAAATTGTCGGAAGGCGCTGGTCAGCCGAGCGATCATCGCGTCCATAAGGGCATTCAAACCCACGCGCTGGACAATCATCCGAACATCGGGCGCTGATAAAACAAGAGTAGTCAATTGATGCAAATCTCTCGCATTTTGTGAATGGAAATTACTATGGCGAGTTTCACCTAACATGCGCCTTTCAGACGCTCTAAAATCTGACTAAAGTCAGGTGTTGAGCCTTAGAATGGTCGCTTGGGCTACACTTCCTAATATCATGCGCTCAAAACTCGGCAAATAGATTTTCTCACCGTGTAGAGAGGATGAGGTGTATATCGTTTTTACCCCATCCTATCGCGCGGCCTGGACCATTGAATATACCGAAGAACGAAAGAAATACCTGTCTAGATGCACGGGGGATTGATTGAATTACCCAATCTAACCGTGCAGCCTGATTGATTGACACTATCCGCTGCAACCCACTGCCGCCAAGGCGCTCGCCGCTCCTGGCTGACCAGCGTAGAAACAACCGTAAATTGCCTCCGCAACGACCTGATGTCCTTGTACCGTTAGGTGCCCAATACCATCTCGCAGGAATAACATCTGGAGTTCAGCAGGTGCTAATCCGGTTGCTTGCAGATATTGCCCAAGCGGCAACACTGGAATGCCTTTGGCATCCGCGTAGGCCCGTAATGCGCGTTCCGGGGCGTACAAGTCGTAACCGATGACCTCGCCGTCGTTGCTATAGAACGCTGCAGGATAGTAAGGCAAAATGACCAGTCGCATGGTCGCACCTGCTTCAACTACTTGTAATCGCCAGCTTTCCAGTTGGGCTGTGACCAGGCGAAATGTTTCCTCTGCCTGCGGGTCATCAGAATCGGCTGCAAACAGGTATTCCAGCCCGGCAAAAGGCTGTCTTTCGCTCACATGCTCGCTGTTTGAGTAGCCCTCTGGTGTATAGGCGAGCTGCCCGGTTGCTTGGCTGAGTGCGCCGCCTAATAGATCCGCCAGGAAGAGGTGGCTCTGGATGGTCTGCGCCGGGTTAGGCGGATCATATCCCCGGATGACGATGTGCCATAGGTCATGCCGCAGCAGGTACTCGTTTTCCGGCACATCCACCAACCCGTCAGCCGTGAACCCCACGCGGGGGATAATCCCGCTGGGCATATCCACTGTCTGAAAATCATTCAGGACATGGAATACCACCAGCACATCCTGCGGTTGCACACTTCCAGCGGTGAACTGGAACATGCGCTGATGCAGATACACTTCCAGCCCATAATCCGGCGTACCCATGCTGATGACCTCACGTGGATTCTCTTTATCCGTGTTCATCAGCCGATCGAGCACCACTCCCATGTTCTGATTGGGTGCGACTTGTAGTCCCATCAGGTAGGAGCCGCCTACCAGCACATAACGGTCGGAGCCTTCGCGCAGGCGGAAGTTCGGGTAGTACCAGCCGTTGGCATTGGTCTGCCCGCTGCTGCCGCCCTCTGCTGGGTTGTAGACCCGACCGTAAGGAGTGAAAAGACCGTTAAGATTCTGTACCGGGGAGATCCGCAGCAGTGCGCCAATCTGGAGCAGTACTTCCGCGCCGATGATGACTGCCAGAATCCCGATCACCACCTTGCGCCATAGCTGAAGCTTTCCGCCGGATGGATTGGCGAAAAGGATGACCATTGTGAATAGGGCTATCATCAACAGAACGGCGATTTCCAGGAGCGGGAAGCGTATCCAGCGTTCGCCAAAGATGTACATGCTGGCGATCAAGATGGCGAATACCAGCAGGATAGGAACGCCTACCCAGGCCCGTTCCTGGATAAAGCGAACGATTCCCTTAAAGCGGTCAAGTCCCTTAGGGTAAAAGAGGAACATGCCCCACAGGATGAAACCGGCTGCATAGACCAGCAGCAGAATGAAGAATGACCAGGAGTACAGCCCCAGCACTTCCTTCGGCTCGCTTGTATGGGTAAAGAGATCCACAAATCCGGCCATCCAGAAGATGACTACAAATGTCAGGATGAGCAAATATTCTGCTGACTGTGCCACACGATGCTCAAAGGCCGCCCAACCTTTAAGTGGATGTGTGTCGGTAGACGATTGAGATGCTGTCACCGCCATAGTTTTTCCTTTGTTGAATACCTAAACTCCAGTGACGACCTGGGCGACCAGATAGATGCCCATCAGGGCGATGACCAATCCGCCGATCCGGAGGATCATCGCGCTGCGTTGATTCCGTAGGGCGATGTAGCCAATCAGAGCACCAATGACGTGGAGGCCAGCTGTGGCGGTCATGAAACCCAATACATAAGCGAGAATGTAGAGGACATCGCCTTCGACTGCCGGTAACTCCGCCCCATGTGCGTGACCATGAAATATGGCAAAGATGGCGACAAAAATCATCGCAACCCTCATCGGGATTTTCTGGTTAGCGAGCAACGCCAGACCAAGAATGACCACTGACCCGGTGATACCCACTTCAACCAAGGGCAGCGGGACCCCAAAATATCCCATCACACCGGCAATCGCCATCGCAACCACAAAAGTAGTTGGTACGACCCAGATGGCTTTTCCGCCGATCTGAGCGCTGAGCAAGCCAACTGTCACCATTGCCAATAGATGATCTAACCCAAGTAATGGGTGAAGGAAACCGGCAATGGCACTGCTGCCACCTTCCAGGGTATGGGCAACAATGGGCACAAACGCCGCAAGAATACTCTGCATGATGACTTTCCTCAATAGGTTAGGGGGCTTCATTTCATTGAATCAGATTAATGAAAGATAACTTTCATTGCATTTGCCTAAATTCAGCCTTATGACATGGTCGCAATCCGACAAACTTGTATTAATGGCGCGGCGATGAAAAAGACTGAATCTCCTGTAAACACTCCGCTGCCAAGCGGGATGTTTCATTTCTAACGAAGGTTAATTCTTTCTTCCACAGGCAGCCAAACGTATAAGTGCCACCCCATGGTGGCACCATTGTAATCAGGTGAATGTCGGTAGGTGAACCGGTTGCAGCTCTATCCGCTGATGGTGATGGTCAGGCTGGCGCTACTGACACCGCCAGCCCCGCTAACGGTCAGAGTGACCAGGTAGGTTCTCGGCACTGAGTAGACGTAGACAGGGTTGGCCTAGGTGCTGCTGCCGATTCCATCGCCGAAGTCCCAGGCATATGCTACGCTGCTATCGACTATGCTGCTGAATTGCACCGTCAGCGGAGCAGTCCCGGTCAGAGCGTCGGCGCTGATGCTGACCTGCTGGGCTGGCACAACCAACGCTTCGGCTGGCGCGGCTGATGGCTGACCGGGCAGGTCTGTTGGCAAGTGCGCCTGCGTGGATGTGGCATCAGGTAGGCTGTCCATTGTCGGCAAGGGCGTTTCTGTCGGCAAGATGGGTTCGGGCGTCGGCGTCACTTCTGGTTCATTTGTTGGCGAGAGCGGAGTCTCGGTTGGGATGACCTCGGCCACTGGTGTTGCTGTGGCTTCAATGACCACCGGCTCTGGCGTCGGCGGATAGACCGGGGCGATGTTGACCGGATTGGTGAAGAAGGCGGCACCGGAGGGCAGGTAATACTTGATGATGAGCTGGGGCGCGAGGGCGGGATCGAGTTCGTAGGCAGCGTAGAACTTGCGTCCCCAATCGCTGCCGCGCCCTTCGACGATCAGCGACAGGCTGCTGCCGCTGGCCCACCCTGACTGATTGACGATTTCCTGCACGATGGATTCCAAACCGCTGAAGCTGGTCCATCCGGTGAGTGAGCGGACGTTGCTGACGCTGCTGATGCGCGTCGCTGTGCGCGGCCGCGCCCCCGGCAGATTCACAGTATCGAACGGCAGGCTGTTGCTGCTCAGGTCGCCGGAGAATTCGATGTCCACGATTTGCCACTGATCGAAAGCAGCGTACAGGTTGAGGCTGGCGCTGGCGATGATCGCGCCCTGCGGGATGTCGATGTTGTTGAAGCGCAGTCCGGTCAGCGCCACTGATAGGCCGTTGCGCCCCAGGTAAACGGTGGGCAGACCATCCTCCAGCAGCGCATCAGCCTGATTGACATCATCGGTCGGCGCAGTGATTGGCACGGTCAGGGTGGTATAGCTGGCCGGTTGTGGCTCCACGGTGATGACAATGCGATCCCGATTGGTCAGTTCGCCATCGCTAGCGCTGAATTCCAGTTCATAGACTCCGTCGAGGCTGAAGCTGGCGCTGGTGCTGGGCGCTGTCGGATTACCGAAGCTGACGCTCCCCGGCCCGCTGATCTGTGACCAGGACAGGCTGAGAGTCGAGCCAAACGGTAGGTTATCATCGCTGGTGTTGGCGTTCAGAGTGACGGTGTTCTGTGGCAGTACGATCACCTGGTCGGCTCCAGCGTTGACGAGGGGTGCCTGATTGACCGGTGTGACATTCCCGCTGCCATAGCGCACCACCAACCGCGCCGCCTGAAGCGGGTTCATCTCGTAGGCAGTGTAGAACTTGCGCGCCCAATCGCTGCCTCGACCTTCGATGATAAGCGACAGGCTGTTGCCGCTGGCCCATCCCGCTTGATTGACGATCTCCTGTACAATCGCTTCCAGCCCGGCGTAGCGATCCCACCCCAGCGGATTGTAGACATCATTGATGACCTCAACGCGCGCACCGGTCAACGGGCGGCTGTTGGGTAGCGCGCTGGCGAAGGGCTGGCTGTTGAGGCTCAGTTCACCGGCAATCGAGAGATTCAGCTTGATCCATTGCCCGGCAGGCGAATACACTTCTAGATAAGCTTCGCTGATGGTCGCACCGGGTGGGATAAGCAGGTTATTGAAACGATAGCCAGTATAAGTGGTGGCCGCATTGCCACGCCCATGATAGACCACGGCAAAACCATCGAGCAGCGTGCTGTTTTCCTGATTGACATCATCGGTACCGGCATTAACCTGGCTGATCGCCAGCCCGGCATCGGTGGGCGGCGGTGTTGGAGTGGGTTTTGGTTCAGTGTCGGGCAGACTGACCATAACGCTGATTGTTGCTATGCTTTCCTGTCCGCCGCTATCGCGCAGGGTATAGCTGAACTGGCCTTCCCCGAAGAAGCCAGGGGCAGACGTGTAGGTGACGACAGAACCATCGAATGTCACCGTACCGCTGGCTGCGGTGCCGAAGGTGATGGTGACGCCAGGGTCACAGGGCGGAATGTCATCATTCTGGGTGATCTGTTCCAGCATGATCTGGAAAGGCTGACCGCTGGTCACAATGCCGAATGAGTCATTTTTGGCATTCGGGCGCGGGGTAGCCAGGCTGACGATCAGCGTGACTTCGCCTTCAACCTGGAATTCGCCATCGCTGGCGACATAGGTAAATCGGTCTTCGCCAGCGAAGCATTCCGAGGCGGTGTACTCAAAGTTGCCATA
>JALHNT010000070.1 GCA_022843385.1 Anaerolineae bacterium
CCAGTAACTTTATCGCTCGTTTACGCATATCCACGCTATAGGCCATCATTCCATCCCTTTCTTGACAATGGCACAATGATACCAACAAGTTGCGTAACTCCTAATCTGCTCAACTATAAGGTACGAGAAGTCGCCCTATAGCAGTGGCTTTATCGGCGGTATTCGCTGGACGGCGGATAGTCAGTTGCAGGTGGCCTACGCGGAATGGGTGATTTCCACGTTCGATCCAACTCCTATATGCCCGTAGGGGGTTGACACGGTGCTGACGCGCGGGTGGGTGGGGCGGGAAGGCGGTTGGCCCCCTCGCCCCTGGGTCATGCGGCTGGGTCAGGCCGGCTCCCAGACCGCCTCGTTACACAGGATGCGCGACAACTGGTCAGGGAAGCGGGTGGCATCCAGTGGTTTGCCGATGAAGCTGTGAAAGCCGTGTGAATGGGCGGTCGTCACTTCATTCAGGTGAACAGTACAGGCGACGATTGGCACGGCCTGAAAGCGAGGGTCGGCCTTCAGCAGCGCCAGCACATCGTAGCCATCCAGGCCGGGCATCTCCAGATCGAGGAAGACCACATCCACCGGCGCGATGGTGCGCAAGTGGTCGGTCAAGCGCTGGGGGCTGGCGATGACGGTGGTGGTGGCCTGCTGACGGCGCAGCAGGCTGGCGAGGACTGACAGATTTTCTTCGTTGTCGTCAATCAACAGGGCGTGGATGGCGGGCATCGATGATCTCCTGGTTTAGGTAAAGGTTGGAAGATGCTGATTTCCCTCTGACCACACGGCTTTGCCTTGCAGAATGCTGGCGAGCTGAGCCGGGAACAACTCGCTGTCGATAGGCTTGGCGATGAAACCGCTGAAGCCACGGGTGATGCAGGCTGGGATGGCACCGGAGGGGTCGGCTGCCGAAACGGCCACAATCGGTACGTGCAGATATTCAGGAAGCTGCCGGATCTGGTCAAAGATCTCGTAGCCTGAATTAAAGGCCAGCATCAGGTCAAGGATGATGAGGTCGGTTGCGCCGAATTCGCGCAGTTTCTGCACACTTGAATGACCAAACATCTCAAAACCGACGCTGGCACCGTGCTTAGACAGGATCATGCGGGTGATGATGCGATTTTCGAGATTATCCTCGACGACGAAGATACGTTTCTTACTCAACAATTGAACGCTAGTCATGGTACTACTCCAGATGACAAGAGATCTGTGCTTAAGCCGCACTGATGGTCGGCTTGAGTGATTCGGATCGGATGGGCAGGGAAATGAAGAAGGTCGCGCCCTGTCCCGGTTCGCTTTCGACCCACAGTTGACCGCCGTGTTTCTCGACCAGATTGCGCGAGATCGGCATCCCCAGGCCGGTGCCACCGCCATGCCGCAGCCCAGCCTGGGTTTGCTTGAACGGCTGGAAGACCAACGGCAGTTCATCCGGCATGATTCCCGGACCGGTATCCTTAACTGACAGCAGAACATCATCGCCGCTGATGGCTGCCCGCAGCGTGATCTGACCGTGTGCGGTGAACTTGCAGGCATTCGACATGACATTGAGCAGGATCTGGGTGATGCGCTGGCGATCCCCGCGCAACGCCGGTAGATTCGGCTCGATCTCGGTAGTGATTGTGACTGGCTTCTCGCCGACGAGGCTCCTGCCGGTCATCACAACTAGATCGATGATTTCATCCAGATTGACCTGATCGACAACAAACAGATTGAGCGCCCCGGCCTCGATCTTCGACATATCCAGCACATCGTTAATCAAACCCAGCAGATGTTTGGCACTCCTGATGACGCGCCCCAACGTCTCCTGCTGCTCGCTGTTGACGGCGCCCAGGTCGCCATCCATGACGAACTTGGTGAAGTTGATGACGGCGTTGAGCGGCGTCCGCAGCTCGTGTGACATGCTCGCCAAAAAGGATGATTTGACCTGTTCAGCGCGTTCGGCAGTCTGACGGGCGGCGCGTTCGGCGGCTTCGGCTTGCGCCAGTTCGCCCATCTGCTGGTTGATCTGCGCCAGGTATTGCGCGCGAACCGAGGCCGAGACGATCAGCAGCGCCGGCACCAGGATGTTGAACATCAGCTCATCGATCAGCGCTGGATAATCCCACTGCGGCAGGACGATGATGAGCAGGTTGGCGAGGACAAAATTAGCGACCGATACGATGAGCGTTTCGCGCGGGTTCAGCAGCAGACTGGCGAGGACCGCGCCCAGCACAAAGTAAAACAACTGGTAGGTGAACGGAAGCTCATTGGTCAGCAATGAACCCGCGCCCATTGCCAGCGTCGGGACAGCCACGAACAGATAGGCGCCGAGGCGATGCCGCCGGGTGCGCCCGAGCAGGTAGGCCAACGCGACCATGACGAAAGCGATGACCGGCAGCGAGATAATGCCGAGGTCCTGGTTGGCGGCGTCGGTATCGCGGAACAGGGTATAAACCATGCCGATGAAGATGATGGGCAGGATGGCCGCTGCCATCGACAGCATCAGGTGGGCGCTGCGCCAGTCTTCGCCCGTCAGCGACGGGTGCGGCGCGGTCAGATCGCGCCACCATTGGGCAGGAGTGCGAAGAAGCGGAACTACCCGTGTCGATTCGGGAATGGATATAGGTATGCTCATGAACGACCTGCTTTCCCATAACAGGCAACCTTACAACATTTCGCCTGCTGACTCCAGCATACGATGTAAGCCTCGGCGAAAACATAAAGGTTTGCTGTTTTTCAGAAGCCGGTTATATGGCTGTGCTGATTGGGGAGGCCGGATGGACAGGTGGCGAATATGGGTTCACTGCATTACGGGAGTGAACAAGCTGTCAATGTTCTACGGGCGGTTCGCGAACCGCCCCTATATCCAAACGTCTTTCCCGTGACCACTGCAAAGGATTGTCTTCAGAAAGGGTGTTGGGAGGGGCGGGTCGAAGGCCGTGATGCGAAACCCAGCGTGCATCAGCGCGCGGGGGACACCGCCTTGAGCGTCGTCAGGGCGGCGACTTCGGCCTCGTAGACGGTTTGCAGGGCGGACTGCATGGCGCTGAAGTGCGCCTGCACCGCCGCGTCATCCAGCGGGAAGGCGTCGTTCATCTCGCGCTCCAGCGTTTCCAGCCGTTCCGCCACCGGACGCAGCTTGTCCTGCTGATTGCGCCTGAGCAGGGCATATTTCTGCTTCAGCAGGTCGCGGGTTTCAGCGAAGGGCTTGGCTGGCAGAGCGGCATCGGCGAAGGCCTGCCAGGGGGCGGCCAGAGCGCGATAGGCTGCTGCGGCATCCTTTAGATCATTCTGACCGAGCAGCCCGGCGGCTTCATCGAGGAAGTCGGCGTACAGCAGCCGCAACCCCGCGCCGTCGCTGCCGTCGAAGGTGATGCCCTGGTAGACCGAGGCCAGGGTGCCGTACAACCCTTTGCGGTTGGCGAAGACAGTCGGCCAGCCCTTCTTATTTTTGGTATCGGTCAGCATCTTCGCCCATTTCTTGTAGACCGGCAGAGCGAACGAATCCGAGTCGCCGCCGACATGCTCGATGTGATCGGCGATGCCGGCACGGATGGCGCTGGGGAGGTCGGTGGTGCCGGGCGTGACGCGCAGCAGCCGGTTCTTGTCCGACGAGATGCGCCCACGCGCCGCGGCGAAGTCGGCAGATGAGATGCTATACAACTGGTCGCCCAGGTCGTCGATTAACAGCTCGTCGCCGCGCTGCCCATGCACACCGACGACAGTGCTGATGTAGGCTTTGAGCGCTTCGGGGAGCTGCTGGTAGGGCAGGTGGGCTTTATCGACCCAGGTGATGAAGGGCTGCCCGGCCTCCAGCGCGGCTTGCAGGTGGGCGGCTGCACCTTTGGCACCGGAAGTCTCCTGCTCGGTGTAGGCGGCTCCCAACCGTTCGCAGAGTGTGCGCATCCGTTCGGCGGCGTAGTGGGCGCGGTTGCGAAACCACATGACGATGTTGGGCGATCCATGCGACTTGAATTCCCACAGAATATAACCGGCACCCAGCCCGCCTCCGATGCCGAGCAGCAGGGCTTCGCTGAAGACTGCGCCCTGGACGGCCAGGACGTTGCGGATGGAGGCGGTGTTGGGATGAACGCCGCCGATGAACGAAGTGGTCATTGGGATGCTCCGAAAATAGTGAAAAGGTTAAAGTGCTGAGTGAAAAGTGAGCGATACAGGTCTTTACCCGGATCCCCTGTTTTCCCAGGTTCACAGCATTACAGCATTGAAGGATGGGGAATTTTCTCCTGTAGGGGCGGTTCGCGAACCGCCCCTACAGTCAATCCTTCTTCTCATCGTCACTCAAGGTTGTCATCCTGATGAACCACCCGATGGCGCGTCGGTGAAGAGCGCCAGCTTGTTGCCGGTGGGGTCGATGAACCAGGCGAACCAGCCGCGACCGGGTATCGGTGTGCGTGGGATGAGGACCTTGCCACCCCGCGCTTCGATGGCCTTCAGATCGGCATCGATGTCGGCGCTTTCGACGTACAGGATGACATCGCCGGGCTTCCAACTGCCCAGGCTAAGGCCGGGATAACCCGCCGAGGCATTGCCCATCTGGGCATAGGTGTAGTCAATCGGCAGGTGGTCGAGCTGATCCCAGCCGAACACCTCCTGATAGAACTGGGAAGCGGCCTGACGATCAGCGACTGGAATCTCGATGTGGACAACGGAACGACGGGTCATGCTTGGGTCTCCTGAATTGAACGGTGATGGGCTATTTGCTGTTGGTTCTTCACCACGCGCTAATTGATCCCGTAGGGGCGATTCGCGAATCGCCCCTACAAGCCGGCTTACTCTCCGAAATGCTCAACGATTGTTCGCCCTCACTCCGCGATGGCGACGAGAGTCGATTGGGCGCTACCGATAGCGGCGGCATAGTAGGGTTCGGTGCCGGGGGCGAGGCGCTTGATGGTCGGCTGCCACGATGGGCCGTACTCGCAAAGTGACTTGACCCAACTGGCGAAGTTGAGCCAACCGGCTTTCAGGCCACCGGTCGGTTTATCCGGGGCGAAGCCGCTATGCACCAGCGTCATGCGGGTTTTTCCGCCGCTGCCTTCCAGCGTCCAGGTGACGACGGTCTCTTCTTCACCCTCGCTCCAGCGCAGCGCCAGCTTTTGATCGGGGACGAGTTCAAGTATTTTAAGCGGAGGGAAGCCGCTCCAGCCGAGATCGAATGTGCCGCCGACGTGCGCTTCCACTTGTGAATGGCTGGCGATCCAGCGGTTGAGCTGGTCGGGAGTGATGAGCGCGGCGAAGACCGCCGACGGGCTGGCCTCTATTTCGACTGTGTGATGAATATCGCCGAGCATCGATTGGGTGAAGTCACAACGCACCGGCGCTTTGCCATCCAGATGACGGCGCAGGTTCTCCAGCGAGAGAAACCAGAAGTCCTCGTCGGTGTAGGCTGAGATGCTGTGGTCGGGGTTGATCTCGCTGTGCTGGACGGCGACGATAGTCTGTGCGCCACGTGGCAGCAGCCGGATGTGAACCGCCGAGTCGATGCCGCGTCCGCGCAGCGCCCATCCATAGCGCAGTTCGCGGTTTGCGGCGACGAACAGCAGCGGATGCCGCCCGGCCTCACGATCCGGCGCTTCCGGGGTGTAGCGTCCCCAGAAGTCGTAGCGTTTCTCATCCAGTGAGACATCGGCGTACTCGGCGAACCAGTCGGGCAGGCGTTGGGTGAGGGCATCGAAGATGCGCCCCGGTTCAGCCGCCAGGGTGATCTGCATCAACAGCGGTTCAGTCATCAGCCAATCCTTTCATTCCTGGGGATAACACGCCAGCATCAGCCGGAACAACTCGCCGATCTTCTCGTCAGCATCGTCGTCGGCAGGGAGGCCATATTTGCGGGCCAACTGTTGAAAGAGCGCCTGCACATCGTTGAGGAAGGCGGCGCGGCGCTCGCCATCGGGCAGATAAATCTGGGCGGATAACCCCAGCGACGGCACGCTGTCGCCGGCTTCGGAGCGCTGCCCCAGCCGACCGAGATCGGCCTGAGCCGCTTCGGTTAACGAGAGCAGATAACGCAGGCTGGTCTGGTCACGGGCGGTTTGTTCGCCGCCCACTTGTCCGACCAGGGCAGGGGAGAGCCAGTAGGAACGGGCGCGCGCCTGATAATGACCTTCGACGATGCCGCGCACCCGCTGCTCGCGGACTTTCTCGACCAGCCCGGCTTTTTCCAGCGCCTTGATGTGATAGTAGATTTTCTGGGGTGAGGTGCCGAAGCGCTCAGCCAGATCGGGGCAGGTGCGCGGCTCATCCAACTGACGCAGCAGATCAATCCGCAGCGGGTGGAGCAGCGCCTGAGCCTGATCGACCTGTTCAATGTACAACACATCCTGCATGATCACATCCTGACGTAAAAATCTAGTTTATTGTACAAATCATTTTGTGGATTGTCAAGCACGAATGTTCTGATGGTATGGACGAGAAGTCGTTAGTTCATGCCTCAGCTTGGCATATGTTTGCAGGCGACGAGGATTACAGCCATCCGTTGGTTGGTACGGATTCCCAAGGGGCATTCACGCCAGTCGTTAGCTGCAAAAGTCCTCAGGTGACGTGGTGAATTGTGGAAGTATCAGAGGCAGAGTCTTCACTTGTCAGATTTGATGCGCGCCTGAATATAGGCATCCATCGAATTTGGGATGCGCTCGTTCATTATGGCCGGACCGTGCACGCGAATCTCCTTCAATAGCCACTCATTCAGTTCGGGATCGCCATAGAGTGTTCGCAGCATTTCAGCATAATCAATCAACTTGACCAACAGGTGATCCCAGAACGTAACCGGGGAAGAACTGGAAATGGCAAAATCAACATCCCGTCTCTTGCGGCTTCCGTAGATGCGTAGGTTGAGGCTGATTGGGGTTTCATTGCTGGGAACCATTTCCGCGCTCTTGTCAAAGAGATTGATCGACACGATGGCTTGCGTCAGCTCCAATGCGGTTTCTGGCACTGGGACACAGCGTACGGGATTCGCCCCGATGAAGGCATCGGTAGCGGGATCATTCATCCTATCCTTGCATGCCAGCAGTACCCCGCACAACCGCGCCGGCGTTTCATGATTCTCGAAGCCTGTACGATCCTCGAAACGCGCCAACCCCGCAACCACCAGTTTATTCCACCAGCCTCCGATCGTTACCATCCATGCATAATCCAGCCGCCAGATCCGTTTGCTATCATCGGGCATCATCTCATACCAGACAGCACCATCGTCATTCAAATGCTTGAGACCTAGTGCAGCCTCCGCCAGCTTCCGATCATATTCGGATGACAATCCGCGATAGATGTAGAAAACTCTACTAATCCATTTGTTCGGATCCTTATCCATTTCTTTAGCGCGGACCATCAAGGTCATTTTGTATATCTCATCAAGCTATCTCAATCCATTCTACGCGCAATGACCCTTTCGCGAAATGAGCGAGGGGAAATCGTTGGTGGCAGTCGCTCTGGCGCGAGCCCTGATGATATCCGGTCGCAGGATAGGGCGGATGGCGAGGTATTCCTCACCATCCACGTCCAGAGAGCGAGCAGCCGTGGCTTACTTCGCCACCAGCCGGGCGACCTCGCCTTTGTAATCGACCAGATAGATTTCGCCAGCTTCATCCTGACCGAAGGCGGTGATGACCCGTCCGGTCTCCATCCAGATGGTGTTGACCCACTGCCCGGCAGCGTCACGGGTCAGCGCCCACATGCGCCCGTTGCAATAATCGCCATAGAGATAGATCCCATCCAGCTCCGGCAAGGCCTCGCCGCGATAAACATAACCGCCACTGACCGAGCAGCCCTGTTCATGCGGGTATTCGGCGACCGGCATGGTCACCAGCGCCGGATCGACGGCGAACTGTTTCTCCGGGTGGTCATAGCTGCCCTCAAACGCATTCCAGCCGTAATTCTGCCCACCGACCCCCGCCGGCTGAAAGTTGATCTCTTCCCATTTCCACTGCCCGACATCAGCGATGTACAGGTCGCCAGTCGCCATGTCGAAGCTGTAGCGCCAGGGGTTGCGCAGACCGATGGCCCAGATCTCTGGCTTGTAATCCGGGTTATTGACGAACGGGTTATCGGCAGGAACAACATAAGTTTCAGCGTTGACATCGATCCGCAGCATCTTGCCCAGGTGGGTCGAGGTGCGCTGTCCCATGCCCAGCGGGTCGTCCTGTGAACCACCATCGCCCAGGCCGATGTAGAGGTAGCCATCCGACCCGAAGGCCAGATCGCCGCCGTTGTGATTGTCATAGGGCTGGTTGACCTTCAGGATGACGGTCGCGCTGCTCTCGTCGGCGCGGTTGGGGTCATCGGCGCTGACCTGATAGCGAGCGATGATGGTGTCACCCCGAACGTCAGTATAATTGATGAAGAACAGGCCGTTGCTCTCGTAATCGGGGTGGAAGGCTAACCCCAGCAGCCCGCGCTCGGTGTAGCCGCCCTGGAAGACCACCGGAGGCAGCAGCGCTGATATATCCAGGAAGGGGTCAAAGAGTACCTCGTCATCCTCGATAATCCAGATCAGCCCGGCCTGCTCGATCACGAACAACCGCCCGCTGCCATCACCGGCGTTAACCAGCCCCAGCGGGTTATCGAAGTCGCTGGCGATCACCGTCCACTGGTAATTGGCCGGGTCGGGGACGACCACATCCTGCGCCAGGGTCAGACTGCTCATGACGAAAATAATCAGGATAACAATCAACCGCTTCAGCATGATTTTCCTCATATTGAACCTCCACAACGTGGGTTATTATAACAGCGTGTGTGTCGTTCGTTAGTGAGAAAAGTCACAAATCATGTCACTCAATCGTTTATGGATCGGGGTGCTGCTGACGTTGGCGGCCTGCGCCCCGGCCACACCGCCTCCCCCGACTGCCACCCCTATCCCGCCAACACCCACCGACATCGCATCGGTCAGTCGTAATGCCGACTGGACGCCAGTGATCCAGACCATCAACGGAGTCGAGATGGCGCTGGTGCCGCCGGGCTGCTGGTCGATGGGCAGCGAGGACGGACGCCGCGACGAGAAGCCGGTGAGCGAAATCTGCTTCGACCAACCGTACTGGATTGACCGCACCGAGGTCAGCAATCAGCAGTATGGGGAAGTGGGGGTGTTCCTACGCCCGGAACAGCCGCGCACCAATCTGTTGTGGGCGGAAGCGCGTGACTTCTGCGCCCGGCAGGGGAAGCGGCTGCCGACGGAGGCCGAGTGGGAGTACGCGGCGCGCGGGCCGGATGGACTGCTGTATCCCTGGGGCAATGATCTGGTGGGCGATTACCTGGTGTTCGACCAGAACTGGGTTAACAACGAACCGGCCGACGTGGGCAGCAAGCCAGAGGGTGCCTCGTGGGTCGGTGCGCTCGACATGGCCGGTAATGTCTGGGAATGGACGAGCAGCCTGTATGAACGCTATCCCTTCGATGACAGTGATGGACGGGAAGATCCGACCAACACCAGCGACCAGCGGGCGTATCGCGGCGGCATCCACAACTACATCGACTTCGGCGCGGGTATGACCACCCGTTTCCGTGCCACACCGGACACCCGCGACTGGTTCATCGGCTTCCGCTGTGCGCTGTCGGTGGGGTGAAAACTGACCGCGCTCAGGTTCACGGCACGAGGGCTTTTGATGTCTCCCGTAGGGGCGGTTCGCGAACCGCCCCTACAGCCACCCCTAGTACAGCTTGGCCTAAATGACCCTCGTGTTTGCCCTCACCCCCACGTTCGCTTGGGTCGCTCACAGCCTCTGCCACAGGGCAAGGGAGACGAGCAACACCGGGTGAAACTGCGCCTCGGAGAACGGCTACCAGACCCATTCCTGCAACGAGGGGGGCAGGGGTTTGTTCATGGCCCGCAGGAAGATGGTCACTTTGCCGAAGAACATGAGCAGCGCTTGCAGGTAAATATCGACCTGCATCTCAATCGGCGTGTCAAATCCGCTAGGGCGAACAATCGTCCGCTTCAGGTCATCATCGGAAAAGGCGTCGAGCGTGTCCTTCATCGCTGTGTCCATTTCGGCAAACCACGCCTTGAGCTTCGCCACGCTGCTTTCGATGGCTGCGTCATGGCGATAATCCCAGTCCTGTTTGAAGGTCTTGAAGGACTGGGCGTAGCTGTGTTCGATCTCGCCCATTTCGCGGAACAACGCCCCCAGCGTCTTGTTTTGCCCACCGGGATTGAAGGCCAGATCGGCATCGCTGAGGACATCCAGCAAGCCGGTGCGCATATCATTTGATCCTTCAATCCAGGGCCATTTTTCCTGCATCAAGCGGTTCATCATTGGCTCCATGTGCATCTAGACGAGACCCTCAGCATACGCGATTCAGCCCGGCGCGTATTGGAAAAACGCGACAAATCCGAATATCTGTGCTACCGTATGCGCCTATCCAGCGAAGGAGGGCGCGATGTCTGCTGTTCCGACCCAGGCACAAGGGATGCTCAACCCGGCGATGGCACCGAGCAAATTCACCATCACGCGCCTGCCGCCATCGGCTGATCTGGCGTTCTTCGTCGAGCGTTACTGGATCGTCCAGTGGGATTTGCGCGGGCAAGAGCCATATCTTCAAGAGAACATCCTCTTCCCCTGCGTCAACCTGGTGATCGAGCCGGGGGCTTCCGGTATCTTTGGCGTGGTGACACGCAAGTTCAGCCGCTGGCTGGAAGGGCAGGGGACAGTGCTGGGTATCAAGTTTCGCCCCGGCGCGTTCTACCCGTTTTATCGCGCCCCGGTGTCGCACCTGATGAACCGGGGGACGACGCTGGAAGCTGTCTTCGGCATCCCGACTCGGCAGCTTGAAGCGGAGGCACTGGGCCTGTCGAGCGCGGCGGAGCAGGTCATCCTGATGGAGTCGCTGTTAATGGCGCATCGGCCTGAACCGGATGAAACCGTGACGGTGATCAACGCGATGATCGACACCATCATCAGCCAGCGGAACATCACGCGGGTGGATGAAGTGGCCGAGCGCTTCGGCTGGACGGTGCGCGGCTTGCAACGGCTGTTCAGCCAGTATGTCGGCGTCGGCCCCAAGTGGGTCATCCAGCGCTACCGGCTGCACGACGCGGTTGACTGCCTGCTAACGCAGCCCGACCCGGATTGGTCACGGCTGGCACAGGAGTTGGGCTACTTCGACCAGGCGCATTTCATCCGCGCCTTCAAAGCCATCATCGGGCAGACCCCAGCCGCTTACGCCCGCAGCCTGCACTTGATGGAGACTCAGCCGCGCCAGTCGATGACCACACCCCAGTAGGTATCTGGCTGACGCAGCAGCCCTGCATAGGCCGAGGGGATGGCGTCGGGTGCGATAATGTGGCTGATGAGCGGCTGAATCTGTAGTTCACCCTTTTGCATATACCTCATCAACTGGTTCAGATTGGCCTCGATAGAAGGTGTACGCCCGGACGACTCGTAGCCCGGCAGTCGCCATTCCAGCGCACCACGCACGCTCAACCAGCGCAGGTGAATATCGGAGAAGGTCGGAGTGATGTTGACGGTGGCGGCCTTGCGCGGCGACCCCAGCAGGATGACCTGACCGAAGGTGGCGGTGGCCTTGACGCACTGCTCGATGATGCCAGTCTGACCGACAGCATCGACGGTGATGGTCGCGCCTTTGCCACCCGTCCAATCGCGGACGGCCTGCACCTGCTCGGCTATTGGCAGACTCATGGCCTGCGTGATGCCGCAGCGCCGCGCCAGTTCACAGCGTTGGGGCAGGGGATCGAAGGCCATGACGCGCGCCCCCATCAACTGATACAACTGCGCCGCCAGATTGCCCACTGCCCCCAGGCCGAAGATCGCTACCGTGTCGCCGGGTTGGACGCCGCTGACCTGGGGGGCGGTCATCGCAATCAGTGCCATCCGCAGCATGACCAGCTCCACCGGTGGCAGGTCTTCCGGCACCGGGAAGATGGTCTTGTAAGGATCAATGTGGGTGTAGACCTGGCGCGAGGCATGGCGACCGAAGCAGAACACCCGCTGCCCTGGTTGCGCCCAGGGGAAGGCGTTGCCCACCGCTTCGACGCGCCCGACTGTGCCATAACCCGGTCGCCAGGGATAGGCGTTCCAGGCTCCCGGCTGGCGCACTGTCGGGTCGAGTCCGGTGAGGTTGGCTAACTCGGTGCCGGCGCTGATGACGCTGGTCTCGACGGTGAGGAGCGCCTCGGTCGGCTGGAGCGCGGCGGGGTCGAGCGTTTCGCTTTCCAGCCGGACGACATCCTGATCGGGAAAAATGGCGTAGGTGGCGTGCATGAAGAAGAGTCCTTTTGGATAAATAGTTGTTAGTTTCTAGTTTCTAGTTCTTGGTAGAGATTATATCCGACGGGGTCGTCTGTCCACCGAACCGGCGCTCTGACGCTTTTGCTGCAATCCGACACCCCCCGGTTTGCTGCCGATTTTGCCGATTGGAGAAGAATTTACCACAGAGACGCAGAGGACACAGAGAGAAACCAGAGCGAAAATTCGTCAAATTCGTCAAATTCACAACGGCCTTTTGTGAACATTTCCCTCAACCGGTTGTGTCGTCGTCGTCGTCGGACAGACAAAGACGGAACGACAACCACAGAGGCACAGAGGACACAGAGAGAGCAATCAGAGGTCTTTCACCTTCAACTTAGCACTCAGCACTTTGCACTGATCTGCCGCCGGCGGATCGACAATGGGGTGGCGGAACGACGAGAGCGATGCACCGCGTTCCGCCACCGGAAGAATTGAACCACAGAGAACACAGAGAGAAAGCAGAGTGTTGATTCACACGATTCGTCAGATTCGTCAGATTCGCATCAGTCCTTTTTGCGATTCGTGAATCATGACCGTCGGTCAATTCGATTCGGCGCTGGCCTGATCGGGTTGGTCGATAGAGTTGTTAAGTTGCACGGGGAAAATAATGGAATTCCCCACATCACCAGTATAGAACAAAAGGGCTATTTGTGTCAAGCCCCCAAAAATGTCGAGACAGCACATTGAAGTGAAAGGTTCACATGATAGGATTCATCCATACCAGTGTAGGCAGGCTAAAGATGACCTCAAACGACCGGAACGTTATGGCAATCTACATTGCTTTGCTCATGTTCTTTTCCTGTGGCATTGCAGGGGTGCTACTGCTGATGTCACGGTCGGGTCAGTCAATCACATTGGGCTTGCTGGTCATTAGCCTCGCGGTCAGCGTTGTTGCCTTGCTGATGAGTCTATTTCGACTGTTCAAGTCTGCACCAAGTCAACAGGGCAAACAGAAACGGTAAGTGGTCATGCGGACTATGTTCGCAGATCCGAATGCCATCATGACAGCCGCCTCGTTCAAATCTGTGTGTCATGGCGGAGTCACTTTGTTCACCTGACTACCAGTTTGTGCAGCCTGCATCTTCCCATACGGGACGGTGTTCATCATTGTCGAGAGAATTGCTAACATCAAGAGCATCGTTCCATCCGTCTTTTGTCCCCCATACAGCCCAATGATTCTTTCTGGTTTCATCACCATTAACCAGAAGAATGACACACCAGATTTCCTCGGGTTGGTCCGATTTCACCTGCCAGTTCAAGTCATAGAACGCAACCGGGTTGGTAGCTTGTTCAACTGAAAGAATCTCATAAGGGGGATTATCGCTGGACAGGGCAAATGTCCTGTCGATCAAATCGATGATCTCATCAGGCATACCGGCATCCTGAGCGAGCTTGCGGTTTTCGGCGTCGTAGGGATTTCCCGTCTGGCAGGCAGCCAGGAGCAGGGCGAGGACAATCGCCATTCCCAGAAGCAGTCGGCGGTACATGGTCAGCCTCCATCACAACTCAAACGGACGATACGAGACAGCGGCGAGGTGCAACCACGCTTATAGTATAGGATAGGATCATTTGGATAGAATATGCGCGCTAGTAGGGTAAGCGTCGGGTATTCTTAATGGATAGATAAACAGCGGGGATTGGCGGCAGATTCGGTGTAAGCTACAGGTGGTGAGAAGGTGAGTGGTGGGAACGAAGCTGATGAAGCCGCAGGACAAAGTTCTCTACCGATTTCTCGGTTCGCTGTGTCTGCTGGGTGCGTCCATTGCTCTTTATCGAGTAACAATCAATCCCGATTCAGTAGCGGCATTCTTATCCCTCGTTGCTGGCATCTTCGTGGGTGCCATTTTGTGGTATCGTAGCCTGCAACCGGCATCGGACAAAGCAAAAGGCCAGCGCCTTAGCCGGGAGACGCGCCGCCGGCTGGAAGAGGGTATGCAAGAGGATGAGAAGCCGAAGCGGGAAGAGTAGTCTTGCTAAAGGTGGTGTCGGCATGAAACCGGGGGACAAAACGCTGTATCGAATAGTCGGTTCGCTTATGCTGGTTGTTGCATTGTGGGGTTTGGTTAACTTCGTGCAACAGTCCCAGACCTTTTACGTCATGCAATTTCTCGTATCAGGTTTCGCTGGAGTTCTGTTCTGGTATCGCAGCCTGAAACCGGCATCAGACAAAGCGAAAGGTCAGCCCCTAAACCGGGGGACGCGCCGCCGCCTGGAGGAGGGTCTGCAAGCGGATGAGAAGCCCAAACGGAAAGAGTAGTCTTGCTAAGGGTGGTGTCGTCATGAAGCCGGGGGATAAGACAATCTATCGACTCGTCGGTTCTGTAGCCATCGCCGCTGGGCTACTTGGACTGTATCGCTTCATCCAGTATTCCGAGAACATCGCGCTGATCACGTTCATCCTATTCACCTACCTGGGGTGCTGGCAATGGTATCGCAGCCTGAAACCGGCATCGGACAAAGCAAAAGGCCAACGCCTCAATCGGGAGACGCGCCGCCGGCTGGAGGAAGGTCTGCAAGCGGATGAGAAGCCGAAGCGGGAAGAGTAGTGGCTGTAGGGCTAGGGAACCCGTAGACTTCACCTGCCGAGACTTCTCCCACTGTTCAGCGCAGTTGCGATTTCCTTCACCCGCCCATCACCTCTGCTGGGTCAGCGATGCAGCCGGCGACGGCGCTGGCGGCCACCACGTAGGGATTGGCGAGATAGATGGGCGCGTCGGCAGTCCCCATGCGCCCCTTAAAGTTGCGGCTGCCGCTGATGATGCTGGCCTCGTTGGGGGCCGGGACGCCCATGTGGTTGCCCATGCACGGGCCGCAGCCGGGGGTGTTGATGGCCGCGCCGGCTTCGATGAGCGTGGTCAGCACACCGCTGCGGGCGGCTGCCAGCATCACCTCAGAACTGGCCGGGATGATGACCAGGCGGCATTTGAGCTTGTGACCTTTGACCACCTGCGCCGCCGCTTCCAGATCGCTCAGACGCCCGCCGGTGCAGGTGCCGATGAAAGCCTGCTGGATCGGCTGACCGAGAGCCTGCGCCAGATCGACCACATTATCCGGTTGATGGGGCAGGGCAATCTGCGGCTGTAAGTCGCGCACGTCCAGCCGGTAATCCTGGTCATAGACTGCGTCGGCATCGGGGTAGAGCGGGGTATAGGGACGGAAGCGATAACTCCCCGTATTCTCTGTGTCTCTGTGGTGAATGTCCCGCCGGTTTTCAATATATTGCAGCACCCGCGCATCGGGGGCGATATAGGCGCTCATCGCGCCGAATTCGGCCATCATGTTGGGCATGACCGGCAGCTCATCCAGCGACCAGCCGGCGACAGTATCGCCGCTGATCTCGATGGCGCGGTACTCGCCACCGCCCACGCCCATATCCTTCATCAGCCGCAGCGTGATGTCCTTGGCCGTCACCCCGGGGCGCGTCTGACCGTTGAGGATCACCCGCAGCGTCTCCGGCACGCGCAGCCAGAGTTCACCCGTCGCCCAGAGCGCCGCCATCTCGGTGCGTCCGACGCCCATGCCAAACGACCCCAGCCAGCCAAAATGGGTGCTGTGACTATCCGAGCCGAGGATGACCTCGCCCGGCAGCACCAGCGCTTCCTCGCTGATGACCTGATGACAGATGCCGCGCCCGACCTCGAAGAAGTGGTCGATGCCTTGCAGCCGCACCCACTCGCGGATCTCGGCGTGGTTCTGGGCGTGTTCGGTGGTGGGGGCTGGGACGGCGTGATCGAGGGTGATGGCGATGCGCTCCGGGTGCTTGATGCGCCCGGCACCGATCTGTTCGAATAGCTTGCGGATGGGGGCAGTGTTGTCATGGCTAAAGATGACATCCGGCTTCACATCCAGGATGTCGCCAGCGCGGGCCTGGGATAGACCAGCGGCGCGGGCGAGGGCTTTTTCGACGAAGGTGTAACCGGGAGAGTGAGTCATGTTAGCTTTTTCCAGGCAGAGTGAATACCACTGCTTAAGTCTGGCGCAAATTCTTGGCAATGTCGAGCATGGTCTGCGACCACTTCCACGATCTTAAGATATTCTCGTCATTGTACTGAGGATTCTTCATGACGACTTTTCGCCAAAGTTCTCGTGCTTCGGCCTCTTGACCTGAACCATAAAGCGCCAGACTTTTGTAAACGTCCAGGCTGTTCATGCCCTGGTCACGCAAGTGTGGCTTCAAGGCAATTGCTTTCATCGTATCAATATCTGACATTGCTGGCAGGAATTCCCTCATCGAAATAGATGCGCCAACCCTTAGCGAATACAGACTCCACTTTACAGTTATGTCGTCGCCTACCCGCTTTAAGCCTTTTGTACAGACGTCAATGGCACCACCAAAATTGCCAGATACATAAAGTAGGATGGCATACTGTGTGTACAAGATCAGATCGTTTGGTGTGACTGTTATGAACAGGAACGTGGTACTGGGATGCTCACTGTCAACGATTTCAAGCGCTTGTCGATAATCAGACAATGCTCCTTCATGGTTTCCCAACGCTTCGCGGACAGAACCACGATTCACATATCCAGTGCTATAGCGTGGGTACCATCTAAGCAAGTAGGTATAGTACATTTCTGCTTCAGGAAGTTTCTTGAGTGCCAGTAGCAAGATTCCCAATATGAACACGACAAAAAAGTAAACGGCAAATCCGAGTGTCACCAACACCAGCGGTACTGCGACAATTGCATCCGACGGATTTTGTACAAGGACATAAACCATTAAGATCGGACACGCAAACACACCCACAATGAATAGGAGACCAAGCCCCAAATTGATTGCCCGCGCAATTGGGTGTTTGCTCGACAGAACGAATACAAACCCTAAAACTACTGCCAATATCAACACGATGGGCTGTAATGCAGACCAAATCCCATAAATGGGTGTTGCGAAAATCACCCATATACTCAATAACGCGAACAACACAACTGACAGCACGATTATTCGAGTACGCGATGCCATACAGTTCTCCAGGGCGATTACTTGGGGCAGATTGTAATCAGTGGTGGGGAAAGTGGGTAGGGAATTGGTGCACGGGAGCCGGAGTATGGGTGGTTGCCGAGGCCGGTGCGCTCGGCGGAGGGGGGTGGAGTGAGAGGCCGCCAACGGGACTGGCGGCAGGGCCGTTTACTTCTTTTCTTCGGGGGCGGGTTTCCTGGCGGGTTCAAGCGTCTTGCTATAGGCTTCGATGGTTTTCTGTAACCGTTCCAGGATGCGGCTGGAACGCTGGATGATGTCGAGCGCCTGGGGCAGCGAGGTGGAAAGCGCGGGCTGGAGCTGCTGCTCGGCCTTCGCGGCTGGATGTTCGCGGATAAGCTCGACGTACTTGTCGATGATGGCGCGTTCGTGCTTCATCTCATGGATGGCAATCGCCAGGAATTCGCGCGTCGAGTACTTGCCCCAGATGGCGAGGTCTTCCGGGTTGAACATCTGGCGGACCACCTGTTCGCGGTCCAGCGTCTGGTCATTATTCGTGAACATGGCATTCCCTTCATCGCTGCGATAACCGACCTGATTGTACCATGCGTCCGCGCCGGTAAGCCGAAAGGTTGCCAGCGCCGGGCAAGGGCTCAGCCGGAACGGGCGAAGCGCCGTTGCAACATGGGCAGCAGACCGCCAGCATCCATGATGGCCTGCACTGAAGGTGAGAGGCGCGGGAAGCTGAAGGATTGTCCGGCGGCGGTGATGACCGCGTTCGTCAGATCAATCTGGATGGTGTCGCCGGTCTGGACGATGGCGTTCAGGCCAGGGCAGACGATGGGCAGCACACCCTGATTGATGCAGTTGCGGAAGTACAGGCCGCTGAACGAGGCGGCGACGAGGATGCTGACGCCGTTGTACTTCAGGCTGGTGACGCCCTGTTCCCGGCTGCTGCCCATGCCCCAGTTGCGCCCGGCCACGATCACATCGCCCGGCTGCACCTGGCTGGCGAAGGTCGGGTCGAGGTCTTCCAGCGCGTGGGCGGCGATGTCGGCAGGGGTCTTGAGGGTATAGGTGTACTTGCCGGGGAAGATGACATCGGTGTTGACGTTATCCCCGTAGACCCAGCAGCGATGGTCGGTCATGATGATGTCCTTTTATGTCATGGATTCAAGGTGCAGCGATTACCTGCGCCCGATTGTATCCTGGAAAAATACGCCTACCGGCATAGCAAAACCGGGCAGGGCAGGGTTGCCATATACCATATCATCCCCACTGAGGATCAGCGGCGCTTGCTCCGACAGATGGACGGTGATCTGCTCACTCTCCGGGTCGGCTACCCACAGCAGGGTGCCAGCGGCACGATACAGCGCGATTTTTTTGTCGAGATGCGCCTGTTGATTCAGCGGCGAGATCACTTCCACTGCCAGATCAGGCGCAAGGGGATTGAACACGCCGTCGAAACAGTGCGGCTGGTGCGCGACCGTCATGCATCCGACGTTCGGCACAAGGCACTGTCCGCTGACCATATAACCACCATCCGCGCCAGTCAGCCGTCCCAGGCGAGTCTGGTGGAGAAAGTTGCCCAGCAGCCCGACGAAGTTCGCTCCCACCCATGAGGTGTACCAGGTAGCAAATGACTCGTACACCACGCCATCGATCAGTTCGATGCGACGATCCCGATTTTCCGAGCGCAAGGCGTAGACTTCAAATTCGGCTGCGGTCATGAGAGCCAGCTCACTCATAGCAGACATCCTCAGCAACACCGATTGGACTGATTATGCCACAGATTGTGGGGGCAGATCACGAGCGTGATTCGCAGGGTGCATGATTTGCATTTTTCCGCCGAATGGGCAGGCGGCTGCACGAGAGATTGACGCAACAGTGCAAAAACTGCCAACGCGCTGGCTCGGCTGTTGTCGCGCTGTGCAGCATTCCGACGGGAGCGATCCGCCGCTGTGACACAAAGGGTGTCTATGGGCGGGAACACGGGAAACAGCCGCCGGAGTGGTAATTGTAGGAGATGACACCTGAAACAGGGAAGATTGAAGTGGGATAACAGACCTGATGACATAGTATAATCAGGATAGTACAGAATTTATGTTCTGTCAAGCACGGTTCGCAGGTCATCGTCACGCAGCCATCAGCTCAAGCGGATGATCTTACGTTCCAGCGCCAGCGCCACCGCAGCAGCGCGGTCGGAGACGCCGAGCTTGAGGTAGATGTGCTTCAGGTGGGTTTTGACGGTCGCTTCGCTGATGTGCAGGGCGGTGCCGATGGCCTTGTTGGTGCTGCCCTGGGCGGCCAGCGCCAGCACCGCGATGTCGCGCTCGGTCAGGGTTTGTTTGTCGGCGCTGTGTTGTTCCAGCAGCCGCATCGAGACCGTCATCCCCATCACGCGCCGGCCCAGGGCTGCCGCCTGTACCGCCTGAAGAATCTCCTCGCGTGACGAATCCTTCAACAGATAGCCTTTCGCTCCCACCTTGATCGCTTCCAGAATATCCTGGTCGCTGTCGTAGGTCGTCAACACCAGAATGCACGCCTCCGGGTTCTGCTTCAGGATACGGCGCATCGCCTCCAGACCAGACAGGATGGGCATCCGCAGATCCATCAGGATGATGTCGGGCTGAAGCGTGGCCGCCATCTCGACCGCCTGCGCCCCATTTTCGGCTTCACCGACCACCGCGAAGGCCGCGCGATCGGCGAACAGGCCGCTGATGCCCGAACGGACGATGGGGTGATCGTCAGCGATCAGGATGCGGATGAGACTCATGCCCGGACTCCTGGAGTGGAATTTCTGCCATGATGGTTGTGCCTTCAGCGGGAGCGCTTTCGACCGTCAGCGTGCCACCGACCTGTCGCAGCCGGCGGCGCATATTGCCGATGCCAAAACCTTCCGGCGTCGCGGACGGATTGAAGCCGGCGCCGTCATCATTGACATCCAGCACCAGCGCATCGGGCATCAGCGAGAGCGTCACCGTCACCCGGCTGGCATGGGCATGTTTGGCGACATTCGCCAGCGCCTCCTGCGTCACCCGCAGCAGCGCAATCTGGATCGGCTCGGCGATGCTATCCACTGCCGGTGAAATCACCAGTTCAACCGGGATGTGATTGGACTGCGACCAGGCGGTGAGGTGATGTTGCAGCGCCTGCGCCAGATTGCCCTGTTCCAGCAGCGGCGGTCGCAGCTCCCAGATGAAGCGTCGGGCTTCAGCCAGATTAGCGCGGGCGGTGGCGCGGGCCACCTGGATCAGGTGCAGCCGTTGATCTTCAGGCTGGGCCGAATCCTCGGCAGCTTCGAGCAGGCGGACGATGCCGATCAGTCCTTGCGTGATGGTGTCGTGCAGTTCACCGGCCAGCCGTTCGCGTTCGTGCAGCCTGCCGGCTTCGCGCTCCCGTTCCGCCAGATGGGTACGTGCGGCTTCCAGCGCTGCGATGAGCGCCTGACGCTGTTCGCTCTGGCGAATGAGCTGGGTGATGAAGAAGCCCAGCAGCGCCGCGCCGCCGGTCGAGAGCGCGATCAACAGCATCCAGGTGGCGATCAGCGCCGGGTTGATCTGGTTCAGCAGCAGCAGCGTCAGGCTGTTCAGGATGATGAGGGCGACCAGCGAGTAGGGGAAGCGCAGATAGAGGAACGCCTGTGGTGCCAGGGCGCACAGCAGAATTAAGGCCGCCGCGTGTGACAGGGTCAGGGCGTACCAGATCGCCCAGCCCAGCGCCAGGTACAGCGCCACGCGCACCGGCTGGTCGCGGATCAGCCGCCAGGTCGCTGGACTCAGGTGGATGGCATACCAGCCGCCCAGCGCCAGCATCCCGATGACGATGACGGGCAAGCGGGGCTGAGTCGCCGGATCGAGCGCCAGCAACCCTGTCAGAAGCAGCACGGCGTAGAACAGCACATGCCAGACGTGATCCCAGCGCTCCCAGACATGGCGGCTTGTGGCAATTGACATGGCAGGTCTCATCGAGCCATCGACCGACCCTGATGATACTTCAGGCTCACGAATTCTTCGACTTGTTCGTCTCGCGCAGGATGGCAAAACCGGCTACGAACAGGCTGACGATGACATAGGCGAAAACCTGAATATCGCCTTGCAGGAAGAGCGTGACGGCCAGGAAGGCGGCTGAAGCGATGAAGGCGACGATGATCCATTGCTGGGTGGAGGTCAGGTTGTTCATGAGTGTTCCTCTTGATGACGGACGGATAACTCGATCATAGAGGAGTCCGGCTGCTTTGCCGTCCTCTGAACGGGTAGGGTTGCATCACTCGTTTGGATGATGCCGCTAGAATCGGTCGTTTGGGTCAGGCTGTAACAGTCAGCCGGTCACGGGGTCTTTAGAAGCAGGTATCGCATACCGTAAGGACAGATGATGCAGGACGAAGCCGACCTCTTGCGGCGGGCGCGCGACAATCCGGAAGCCTTCGCGCCGATCTATGAGCGCTATGTCGATCGGGTGTATGCCTATTGCCGCCGTCGGGTGGATGATCCGCAGGAAGCCGAGGACTTGTGCAGCCTGGTGTTCGCGCGGGCGCTGGGCGGGTTGGGCGGTTATCGCGGTGGGAACGTGGCGGCCTGGTTGTTCCAGATCGCCCATAACACGGTGGTCAAGCACTACCGCGCTCGTCGCACGCAGGCTCCGCTGGATGAGACGAGCTGGGTTGAGGAGGGCGGTGACGATCCATTGGAACAGCAGGATGCCCAGGCGGTGATTTCCGGTCTGGTGCGGCAGCTCACCGATGACCAGCGGGCGGTGCTGGCGCTGATGATCGACGGCGACATGACTTCACAGCAGGCCGGGATGATCCTGGGACGGAGCGCCGGCAGCGTTCGGGTGCAACTGCATCGGATACTGGAACGGCTGCGGCAGCAGTATCAGCGAGTGACCGGGGAGCGCGCGCCATGAACGAGCAGTTGATCGAACGCTATCTGACCGCCCTCCAGAGCAACCTGGATGCTGACCCGCCGCCCGGCCTCGATCCGGCGCTGGCGGCCTTCATCCGTCAAACCTTTTTGTCCCGCGCCCGACCCGACCGTTCTCAGCGTGAACGGATGTGGCGAGCTGCGCTGGCGCAATCCACCACCAATCACCTGGAAAGCGGGGAAGTCATCATGTTAGTCGAGAAACCCAAACGGAAACCGCGTTCACGCTGGAGCTGGTGGGCGGCGGTGCTGCTCATAGGCTTGTTCGGGGTCGGTGGGTCGGTGTTGTGGTCGCAGTCGCAGCGCGCCAGCGGCCTGATCGCCCAGCCGATTGAGCCGATCAGCACCGATCAATTCGTGTTGACAGCGACCGAGATCATTCGTGGCGCGACGCAAACGGTGGAAGCACTGACGGCCACGCCGGTCATCATCCAGATTATCGAGACGCCTGTGCCGGAGCAACTGCCAGCCCAGGTCATCGATGCCACGCCTTACACCTACGGCAGCGACCCGGCGACGGGTCAGTACACGGGCGTGGTTGCGCCGAGTCAGCGCATCGATTATCGCTTCACGGCTGACCGCGACGGCGCGCTGTTCTACCGCGTGTATGTCACCGACATCGGGTTGCTGACCACCCAGTTCGCTATCGCTTCAGCGGGCGGTGGGGGAGGCGGGGGCGGTGGGGGAGGCGGCGGGTCATCCAGCCCATCGTCACTGCCCACCCAGTCGCTCAGTAGGAGCGCCATCCTGCGACAGGGCGACAGCTTCACCCTGAGCGTGTTGAGCAGCGTGACTCCACCGAATGACTTCGACGTTCCCTATACGCTAGTCCTCACGCTGAACGATGTGATTGACCTGGGCGACCAGCCGTTCGAGGGCTATGCTGATAATGTGTTGAATGACTTTAATCCGGTGGCGCTGTATCGCTTCACCGCGCCGGCCAACACCCGCGTCACCGTGCGCGCCGAGGGCGTGGAGGGCTTCGACCCCAGCCTGGAATTCTACGGCGATCCGGCGGATGTGACCGGTCAGTTCGACCCGGCCTTTGATGACAACAGCGGCGCGGGTCTTGATGCCGAACTGCTGGGGGTAAGGCTGCCCTACACCGGAGCTTACTATGTGCTGGTCGTGCCCGGCAGCGCGGGCTATGGCGCTTTTCGCCTGAGCATCACCCACGAGAGCGACCAGCGCCTCGGTGAAGAACCGATCACGCTGCGCTTCAATGCGCCACCCCGCCCATTGACCTTCACTGGCCGAGCCGGAGAGACGGTGCGGCTGGTGATCCAACTGCCAGAGGCGGCTGATGACTACACAGTGGAGACGTTGAACCTGCGGCTGAAGCAGAATGGTCAGGCTATCGCCGACTTCAGCCGGAGTGCAGTGGTGGCTTCCGGAGCCGATGTGCTTTCAACCGATGTTACCATCCCGGCGGATGGCGAGGTGTTCGTCTATCTGCAAGCCACCGGTCGGCTGACCCGTCCCAGTCAGCAGACCTTCGCCCTGACGATCTCGCTGGAACGGTAGGCAGGTTAAGAATTGTGGCATATGAGATTCATCTGATGGCGTTATCGGATAATGTATGTCAGAGTCAGGGTGATCGAATCGCTATCGCATGGAGGAGATCACCATGCTGGGTGTGTTAACTGCACGCAAGGGACGGGTTCGCTGGGGCGGGTTGATACTGCTGCTCGTGTTAGGAATTGGCGTCAGCCTGCTCTTATCCCCACCACTGGAAGCGGACACGACGGCTCTGGCTTCCAGCCCCTCGCCAGCGCTTTTTACCCAGACCTCAGCCAGCGCAGCGGACTTGACCCTGACGCGCATGATCGACGACGCCACCCTGACAGTGAATGCTCTAACGCCCACTCTGGAGCCTCTTGATCAAACCGCAACTGCAATTGTTGCCGGGGCGACGATCACGATGGAGTCCTTGTTGACCCTCTGGGCTGATCCGACGGCGCTTACGCTCAGTGCCGAGGCGCTGAACATAACTGCAACTGCTATCGTAGCCGGTGCATCCGAAACCGTCGCCGCGCAAATGGCGACAGCGACCCCGTTGCCCCTGATTGGACAAATTGACGTGACGCCTTATGCGGCAGGCAACCCGCCCGACAGCGGACGCTACTCTGGCGAACTGAAGTCGTTGCAATCGATCGCGTACCGGTTGGTTGCAGACCGCGATGGCGCGATTGTCTATTCGGTGGAAACAACCGATGAGAACAGCCTTTCGGCTCAACTGAGCATCAACCGGGTGAATGAGTTTGATGGTGGGGTCGGCTTAAGTGATCTGGACCAGGTCAATGCCATGCAGAGCGATGTGCTGGTGCGCCAAGATGATGAGATCACCATCACGATATTCAATTATGGCACGTCGCCTGCCCCCATTCCCTTTAGCCTGACCATCCATCAGGTAGGGATAATTGATCTGGGTGACGAGCCATTTGACCGAGACATCGAGGGTCAACTCAGCTACTACGATCCGGTGGCGGTGTATCGTTTTGAGGCACCGGACAATGCCTTCATCACTATTCGCGCTGAAGGCATGGACGAATTCGACACCGCCTTGGCGCTGTATGACTTATGGCTGCAATATGTTCGTTTCGGTTATCTCAGTAGTGCTCTCGACAATGACAGCGGTGCTGGCTACGATGCCGAATTGTTGAACATTCCCCTCCGATATACTGGCACCTATTATGCTGTCGTAGCGCCTGGCAGAAGGGGCTACGGCGCATTTCGTTTGAGAATCAGCCGTGACGAAGTAGTACCATTGGGTGAGACACCGCTCACAGTTCGCTTCAACCCGTCGCCCCGCGCAATGACCTTCACTGGCCGAGCAGGGGAAACGGTGCGGCTGGTGATCCAACTTCCAGAAGATGCCGCTGATTACGCGGTTGACACCCTGAGTCTGGAGTTGGCGCAGGATGGGCGCAATCTTTACACTGCGGAGATCGCACGGGGAACAGTTTACACGCGCACCCTCTGGTTGGACGCGAATGGACAACCCATCACAGACATCAATCAGAGTGTGTGGGTGGCTTCCGGAGCCGATGTGCTTTCAACCGATGTTACCATCCCGGCGGATGGCGAGGTGTTCGTCTATCTGCAAGCCACCGGTCGGCTGACCCGTCCCAGCCAGCAGACCTTCGCGCTGACGGTGTCACTGGAACGGTAGGCAAACAAGGGATTGTCCTCGTCAGGGTGAGTGAGTTACACCGGCCATGAGCTGGTCATCGAGTGCGATGAGGTAGTCTCGCGATCACTCGACCAGAACTAATATTCGACTCGGATCGTAATTCGGGCTACAATCACCCAAAACCATGCAACAGAGGAGCAAACCGATGTCCACGATTCAGGCTGAACACTTGTTGCGGGCGCTGACGCTGACGCTCGGCGAAGCCTTCGAGCAGGTGCAGGGGATGTTTCTCGACAAAGGTACGTCCCTTTTCGAGACGTTGGCCGGCATCAGCGCTGCCGAAGCCTCGATCCCGGTCGGGGGAAAGTGCGCCACACTGGCGGCACAGGTCAGCCATGTGGCGTTCTACCTGGATGCGGTGGATCGGACGGTGCGCGACCCGAGTACCCCAAGTGTCGATTGGAACCACATCTGGAACACGGTCAGCGCCGTCTCGCCGGAGGAATGGGCGGCCATTCAAGCAGGACTACGTGCCAATTACGCCCGCATTTTGACACTGCTGCGCGAGACACCGTTCTCCGACGAGCGCCAGATCGCCGGCGCGATTGGGGTGGTAGCGCACACCGCCTACCATCTGGGGGAAATCCGTCAGGCGCTGTGTACGCTGCGCTGAGTCTGATGGACAAGGACTGACACACTGGTCACGGACGGATTTGCCGGGGCGATTAGTGAATCACCCCGGCGGGGAGCATTGAGCACTGGGAGCCTATCAGCTCTTGAACTGATAACCGTAGACCTTCTTGGGCGGCAGGGCGTCGAAGATGATGACCTGGGTTTTGCCCTCGGCATCCGGCCCCATGTTGACCTGATACTCGCCAGTGGTCAGCTTGTAGAGGGTGAACTTGCCGTCTTCGCTCTGTGCCACCAGCAAGTTCTCATCCGGATTTTCCGGCAGTGCTTCCAGCTCCTCGGCGCTGACGAACAGGGCCAGCTTGCCCACGCTCTTGTCGTCGATCGCGTACACGGTCACGCCATCTTCATCGGCATAGACCGCGCCGACGGTGATGGTGGTCAGCAGACGACCGTCAGTGATAGCGGGGATAGACGGCGCAGCCTGGCCGGGGCAAACCACTACCGCCGAATAGTTCAGGCTGCCGCCATCGATGGTGACAATCCCGCTGCCGCTGACGGGGGCGCTGAGGCCAGCCGAGGCGGCTTCGGTTTCGCCGGCGTTGACGCTGCCGTTATTGACCAGCGGGGCAGGGAAGCCATTGAGGGTGGCGATGATGGAATAGTTGATGGTGACGGTGGAAGTGTTGGTGACCACCACGAACAGGGTTGAGCCAGCATCGGCAGTGAAGGGGCCAAAGTTGGTGCTGCCCGCCCCGGTCAACGTGCCGGAGGCCACCGTGCCACAGTCACCGGCCAGCGCCGGACGCGCCGGGAAGAATAGAGCAACGATACCCAGCAGGGCGATCAATAGTCCAAAACGTATCCAGCGATTCATCAAAACCTCCGCTCAAATTGACAATTGTTTACATGATCTCTAATTGAGCGTAAAGATTGTTGCCTAACAGTGGCCTAAAGTCATTGGCGCATCAATTCTGCGACCCGATCAACGATGTCACCATCGGCGTCACTGCCCACCATGTCGAGATAACGCTGATAGGTTTGCAGCGCCTCATCCGTGCGGCCAGCGGCGTCGTAGGCGCGCCCCAGGTCAGCCAGATATTCCATCCGCCAGCTTTCCAGTTCGACCGCCCGTTCCAGGTCAGTGATCGCTGCCGGAAAATCCTCCAGGCGGAAGTAGGCCAGCCCGCGATACCAGAACACTTCGCCATATTCCGAGTAGAGATCGATGGTCTGGGAGAAATCGTCGATGGCCGCTTCATAACGTTCCAGGAAAAAGGCGGCCTGTCCCCGCCCATAGAAGAAGGTGGCCTGCTCATCGTAGCGTTCGATGGCCTGGGTGAAATCGGTCAGCGCTGTCTCGTAGTCCTCGCGGGCAATATTGACCCAGCCTCGTCCTTCATAGAAATAGGGATCATCGTCGTTGAGTTCGATGGCCTGGTCATAATCGGCTATGGCCTCATCATACTGGCCGATCTGGTAATGGGCATCGGCGCGGGCGCTGTAGAGATAAGGCGAATCGGGCTGCAAATCAATCGCGTCGCTGAAGTTATCAATCGCGCGGTCGGGTTCCTGCAAATCCAGATAAATGCGCGCCCGCAGGACGTAATGATCCGGGTTATCCGGTTCGAGTTCGATCACCCGCGTGATGTCGGTCAGCGCATCCTGCGGCTGACCCAGGCCACGATAGAGTTCGGCGCGCTCACGGATGGCGGCGATGAAGTCCGGGTCGGCGTCGATAGCACTGTTCAGATCAGCCAGCGCATTCTCATACTCGCCCTGAAAATTGTAGACCAGCGCCCGGTGCAGGTAGGTGGTTGGCGTGGAGCTGCCCAACTCAATCGCCTGATTCAGATCAGCCAGCGCCAGGTCGGCCTGATTGTCGCGGTAGTAGGCCCAGCCGCGATCGGCCAGCAGATCGGCATTGTCGGGGAAGCGTTCCAGGGCCAGATTGTAGTTTTCCAACGCGCCCTCCAGATCGCCGCTGTCCACCAGAATGTCGCCGCGCACCGCGTACAGGTCGAGCAGGGTGTCGGGGTCAGTTGTGAGTTCCAGCGCGCTGGTGAAGGCCTCCAGCGCGTCGTCGTAGCGCTCCAGCTCATAGTTGGCCCAGCCGAGAGCCACGGCAGCGTCGCCATTCTCTGGGTCGAGGGTGGTGGCGCGGCGCAGGGCGCGGACCGCGGCTTCGTAATCCTCCAGGGCTTCCAGGCTGTAGCCCAGCCCCAGATAGGCATCGCCGTCATTCGGGTTCAGATCAGTGGCGCGGCGGAAGTCGGCGCGGGCGGCCTCGTAATCCTCCAGATTGTAGTAAGTCCAGCCACGCTCACGATAATAGTCGGCGTTTTCAGCATCCTGCGCGATCAGTTGGGTATAGATGTCGAGGGCTGCGTCATAATCCTCATCGGCTTCGGCGGCTTCGGCCTGGGCAACTCGTGTCTCGATGGCGGCGGCGCTCAAAGGCGTGACCTGAACCGGGGTTGAGGTGGCCGTCAGGGTTGGTGTTGGCGTGGCCGAAGGGGCTGCTGTATGGGTGAGCGATGCGGTGGGCAGGGTTGTTGTGACCTCCGCCCCGACCACCACATGCGATGGCGTGGCTGAGGACACTGGTGGGGGCGTCGCGCTGGGGTCGGCGGGTGGGGTTGGGCGTGAGAGAATCACCGCACCGGCGATCACGGCAATAATGATCAGCGCAGCACCACCAGCCAGCAGGGGAGTCCGAGAGGGTGCTGACCGGGTGACGGTGGGTTCCGGCTTACGGGTTTCGTCGCTGGTTGAAGTGGCTGCTGGCGCATTCAGACGCACAGTGGGGCCATCCATCATTTTGGTGCGGGTCGGCTCATCAGTCGCCAGCGCTTCCAACGCACCCTTGAGTGCCGCCTCAAAGGCTGCCGCGGTCTGAAAGCGGTCTACCGGATTTTTCGCCAGGGCCTTGAATAACAGCCGTTCCACCATGTCGGGCAGGACAACGTTGAACTGACGCGGCGAGGGCAGGGGATCATGGATGTGCTTCATGATGACGGCATAGGGGGTATCGGCGTCATAGGGGGCGTGACCGGCCAGCATCTCATACAGGACGACCCCCAGGCTGTAGATGTCGGCGCGTTCATCCACTTTCTCGCCGCGTCCGGCTTCGGGACTCATGTAGGCCGGTGTGCCAACGGACAATCCGCTGGTCGTCAGATTGGAGGCGTTCAGGATGCGCGCGATGCCAAAATCGGTCAGCACCACGTTGGTGTAGCTGGTGTCCTGAAACATGATGTTGGCCGGTTTGATGTCGCGGTGAACCATGCCTTTCTGATGGGCATAATCCAGCGCCGACGCCAGTTGCATCGTCAGCCGCAGCGCCTGGGGTGGCGACACAACCCCTTCGCGCAGGATGTAGGCTTTGAGGGTGCCGCCGGTGATGTACTCCATCACCATGTAATAGACGCCATCCTGGATGTCGAAGTCGATCACCTGAACGATGTGGGCATGACGCAGCCCGGCCACACTCTGAGCCTCGCGGCGGAAGCGTTCGATGAACTCGGCTTCCTCGGCCAGCGAGCCATGCATGACCTTGACCGCGACAAAGCGATCCAGACCCGGCTGATAGGCCTTGTAGACATCGGCCATGCCGCCGCGCCCCAGCCGCTCCGTCAGTTGATACTTGCCCAGCGTTCGCCCGGTCAGATCATTCATGCCCCTGGTCTCCCTGATGACCGAAATCTGACTCCATCATAGCATCAATTTAAGGTGGCTGATGCGTGAAGCATGGAGGGGCTTGCGCCAGGGACTCAGAAGAATCGACCACAGAGACGCAGAGAGGAAGTAGAGGTCTTTTCCTTTGAACCTGGCACTTGGCACTTTGAACTCTCTGAGCAGCAGCTATCCATGAAAAACGCATTCGACCGAAGGGATGAAAATAGGCCATCAGTGTTAGCCGCTGGGGGCTGAAGCCGCCCAGCTACCAGGAAATACGGTGAGCGCACTAAAGGCGCTCAAAAAGACAGGCCGGGACTCCAGCCACTTCAGTGGGCTTTGTATCTCCTGGTAGCCGAGGGGTTATGCAGGTTAAGAAAATATCCAGATAACGATTTACCCGGACACCCCGTTGGGTGTCCCTACAAACGAACCGGTTGGCGTAGGGACGTGCAACGGCACGTCCGAATACTATCTGAATTAATTCTTAAAGTGCATAACCCCTCGGCGGCGGCTACCGGGTTGCAAGGCCTATTTTCAAGAGAGCGCAGGTCATCAGGCGAATCTTAATGGTACAGTTAATTTAAAAGGATTACAGTATAGGTATGCATTGTTGCGCTTCCTGGGGAGGAGGTCATCATGCCCATTGAACTACAATGGGACCCCGAAGTCGATCATCTGCTGTACTGGACGTTTCAGGGGAAGTGGACCTGGGATGAGTTTTTCGATGCTTATCATCGTGAACTGGAGATGGTCAAGCCGCTGAACGGCCAGCGCTGGGACTGCATCGGCGACTTCCAGGATGCGCCGGGCCTGCCAAGCGGGGCAGGGGCCATCAGTCATGTCATCACTGTGCTGAAACAGGCCAAGGAGCTGGACTTCGGCATGTTGGTGGTGGTGACGCACAGCGGCTTCATCCGCGCGATGGTCGGGATCGCCACCAGCATTCAGACCCAGTTCCGCGACAGTTTTCTGGTGTGCGAGACACCGGACCTGGCACGCGGCCTGATCCGTGCTGACCGGCAGAAGGTGGTTGCAGGCCGGGGCTGAAGCGCCGTTTTGTGGTAGTATCCGGCTGTCGATGTCGAACACAGGAGCAGCCGTCATGATGCAGCACTATTACGAGCAGTGGAAGCAATCCGCCCCCATTGGCCTCGTCCTGATCGGAGCCGGTTTCAGCCTCACCGCCCACGCCGCCACCCTGCGCGGCAAAGGTGCTCCGTTGTGGAAATGGGTACTGCTGGGGACGGTGGGTCTGGTCGTCCTCAACAGCGGCATCGCCGTGTTTGGCGACGCGGTGAAGCAGCGCGCCCTGTACGAGATGCACCTGGATCGTCTGAACTCCTGACTGAACCCCCCAATGATTGAGGGTTATTTTGCAGCGCTCGGCGCTATGCTGAAAGTGTTCGTTTAGCCTATGATGTGACCCATGCCCACACCAAAACAGCACCCAATCGTCGGTGAAGATGGCGAACTGCTGCAACCCGACCTGACCGCCGATGTGGCCGATTATGAAGCAGCGGTCCAGCGGGCGCACACCCGTCTGGATGCGGCGGCTGAATCCCACTTCGCCTTGCAGGACATGATGGATGCCGAGTGGACGATCACCAGGCGGCGACGCACGCTGAAGCGGTTGGTAGGGCTGGTTGCGCTGGCGCTGGCCGTGGTGGTCTTGCTTGTGGGTATCGCCCAGTCTATCCCACCTCCCACCATCATTCCGCGAGCCGGGTTTGTCAGCAGCATCCACTCGTTAGGCGACGCGCGGGAAGTATCCTGGTCGCCCGACGGTCAATCTCTGGTGGTCATCGACGGTCAGGCGCAGTTCCGGTTATGGCATATAGCAAGCAACGTGTTAGGACTGCGGGGCGCGGCCAATGCCATGAGCTGGTCACCGGATGGACAGCAGATCGCGCTGGCGGTGGCCGATGCTGTTGAGGTGAGGAATGTCGTTGGCTGGGTACCCAGCTATCGGGTTCAGCCCGGCGGGAGACCGATCAGCGACATGCAATGGTCACCGACCGGGCGCTATCTGGCGGCCTATAGCAGCAATGGGCGCGCGGTGATGGTGATGGATATGACTTCTGGTGGCGACGTGGTTGTGCAGAGAGCGCTCGATGCTCCACTGGTCAGCATGACGTGGAGTGAGCATGACAGCCTGTATGTGGTCGCACAGGGCGATGTGATGCAGTGGAACGTGTTGTCGGGCTGGCGGATCGCGCTGGATTTGTCGGCGCGCAACCGGACGTGGATTCGTATGTTGGGGATCGAAAATGCATCCACTTTCTATCTGCTGACGGCGGCGACGCCGGGCGAGTCGGTGTATATCACCACCATCTGGCAGCCTCGCGCGGTCCAGTCCGAGACGCTGCTGGGGCAGTACCAGCTTCCCGGTACACAATTGAACGTCGCACTATCCCCCGATCAGCAGTGGATGGCGCTCTATCACGATGGCGCGTCAACCGAGGTGATGATCCACGACTATCCCAGTGGCCGGCTGTTTCGCACGATTAATGCATCGAACTTCGGCGAGGTGAATGCGGTGGCCTGGTCAAATGATAGCCTTCAGGTGGCGATTGCTGGCGCAGATGCCGTGTCAATCTGGGAGGTGTCACCATGGGGGAAGCCCGTGAATCCAGGCGAATAGTCGGCACAGATGGCGAACTGCTGCAACCCGACCTGACCGCCGATGTGGCCGATTATGAAGCAGCGGTAGGCTACGCGGCAGAAGCGTTAGAGGCACCGTCTCAGTCCTACGCTGCGTCTGAACTCCCGCCGCGTAACATGTCACGCCGAGCCAGTGGCTATGCGCTGCTGCTGCTTATGTCAGTGAGTGTCGTCCTTTGCATCGTGAGTTTCGCTGCCCAGACTCCCGCGATTGGTGAGCGTGAGGCTGCGATCCGGGCGACTTCTCAAATACCGCGAATTACTGACGCTCTCGACTTTGTGAGGGAGCCGTCCAATCAGAGTACACGATGGGGCGATGTTCGGCAGGTGGCATGGAGGCCGGGCGGTCAGATGATAGCCATAGCAGACTCTCAACATCTGGTATGGTTATGGCACAGCCAAATGGATCAAGAGCGTCGGATGACAACTGCACGGGCGATGGCCTGGTCGCCCGATGGCAGTCAATTGGCCCTGGTCACCGACACGGAAGTACAGGTCTGGAACGCGGCAGACCTGCAAACCGAACTTGTTATTCCACTGGCGAATGCGGCTTCGATCATTGATATGCGCTGGGCAGCCGATGGTCGTTACCTGGCGGCTTATGCGGCTGACCAATCGCTGGTGATTTTGGATGTGCAGGATTCCGGGCGACGAGTGGCACACAATATCCTTTCCAGCCCACTGACGATGATGAGCTGGATACGGAGTGACCGTCTGTATGTTCTGATTCAGCATGAGGTATGGACCTGGTCTCCGCACAATGGTTGGGACCCGGTGATACAAGTGACGGATGAGGATCGGCGCTGGGTCAGTTTGCTGGGGTTAGCGCGAGATCGCTATCCGCGGTTGCTGGCTGCCAGAGAAGCGAATACTACTGTGCGGCTCGACGTCCTGGAGTATCGTTCCAGTGTTTTCTACCCGATGAATTCCTTCACGTTGCCGCTGCCAGTTAACGGTCAGTTGCGGGTAGTGCTTTCGCCCAATCAGCAGCAAATGGCACTTTACTTTGCCGGTAGTCCGACCAACATCCAGATCCGCGATGTTAAGTCGGTCGCGCTGAATGCCATGCTGTATACCGAAACCTATGGGACGATCAACAGTCTGGACTGGTCGCCGGATGGACACTATCTGGCTATCGGCGGTGAGGACGGCATCACCCTGTGGGCGGTGCCGCAATAAGGGCATCACGGCGACCAGACCGGGGCGCGTTCATAGCCGGGGGAGGTCGTTAACTGATGCAGACGTTCACCATCCCACAGCCATAGATCGGCTTCGGTGCGGCGGTTGGCGCTGAAGACCAACTCGTCATTGCTGTTCCAGGCCAGCATGGTATTCGCTTCACCGTCCAGAAGCGTTCCGCCGGTCAGGTGAGTCAGATGCCCGGCCTGCCAGATTACCAGATTGCGCTCCCGATCAATCACGGCGAGCTGCCCGCTGTCGCTCCACGCCATGAGCGGAAATTGGGTGATGGCGATGGGCAGCGTCTGGCGCTGGTCACCATCCCACAGTTGCAGCGTGGTGGCGACCTCATCGCGCTCGATCCACACCAGTTGACCCTGGGCGTTCCACTGCGGCGCGAGTTCGCTCAACATCGGCGTCTGGCTCAGGTTGGTGAGCGCTGCGCCATCCCACAGGTACAGATCGGTCGCGCGCCCGCGCAAAATCGTCAGCGCCAGCCGGCCATCGCGGCTCCAGTCGGCAGCGGTGAACTGGCCGTCGCTGGTGAGCTGCTGCCGGTTGCCCACCCGATCCACAATCTGGATGCCGGCCTCGTCCTGCCAGATCAATTCATGGCCTTGCCCGGCCACCGGACAGATGTGGGCACCGCCGATCTCGCCGACCGGGTCGAGCGCCGTGCCAGACCAGCGGTAAATGTGGCTGCCGAGCGCCAGCACAATGGACTGCTGCGGGATGACGCTGAGGCAGGTGGGGATGCCCTGCGGCGTCAACGCGACCGCCTCGCCGTGCATCCGCCACAGGTAGTAGCGCTGCACCGTATCGGAGAAACCGGCCAGGATCAGCAGTTCGTCGCGGCTCAACCAACCAGCCGGGGCGACCCAGTGGACATTCTCCGCCGGGACGGTGATTTCGAGGTTATGGCGGGTATCCAGCAGCACGGTGCGGCTGCTGACTCCGGTCAGCCGTTCATAAGCGAGGACGCCGGGGCGGGGTGCGCTATGCCCGATGCGGGGCGCAGCCAGGCTGGCGCTGCCGAAGAGCAGCACCACAATCAGCATCAGCTTCCGCACAAAGGTATTCATCCCGGCACATCCTCTAATCACTGGAATAGCATACCCCCAGGCCGCGCAGCCGCGCCACACCGGGCGTGGTACAATCGCGCCATCGACGGCTAGTGGACTGACCGTCATGATTTGACGGGTAAACAAAAAAGTGGTTTGCTCAAAGGCAAGACGAGAAGAGGAACCCACGATGAAGAAATACCGAGTGACACTGACAGAAGCCGAGCG
>JALHNT010000071.1 GCA_022843385.1 Anaerolineae bacterium
GTGCTCTTCCGATCTTGCAATTCCCTCTTTACTCTTTTTTGCTCTTTTTTGGTTTACCAGAATGGAGTGGGATCCAGAGATGCGTTTTTGGCGTGCCATTGGTGATGCCAGTTTACTACTGTTGTGGCTTGTTCTTGTGGTTGGTCCTTTATCTCGCGTGTGGTTAGCTGCCAGAGCTTTATTAAGCTGGCGACGTGAGATAGGTATCTGGTGCGGGGTTTTGGGTGTTGCACACGGCGGATTGATTCTAAACGGCTGGGTTAGATGGGACATCAGCGTTTTTTTTGGTTATGAATTTATTCCACAACTTGATCGTTTAGCGCGTGTAGAACCCGGCTTTGGATTAGCTAATGTGTTAGGAATGCTAGCGTTCTTTTGGTTACTTATTTTAACTGCTACATCATTAAATTGGGCAATGAATCGCTTGGGCAGTGCAGCTTGGAAATGGCTTCACAACGGTGCGTATATTGTATTCTATCTGATCGTAGCCCACACTTTTTATTTCCTCTTCATGCATTATACTGCCTCGTTTCACAGAAGTGTTCCAACTTCATTAAATTGGTTTCAAACCCCATTTGTTTTCTTAGCTTTAAGTGTTCCTACATTGCAGGTGATAGGCTTTTTAAATGCCATCAACCATCGCAAGCAAACAAAGGTGAGGCTGTAATTCACCGTTTGCAGCGAAATGACGTGTTCACCTGAATCTAATCACGTTTAACATAAAAACTGTTGAATAATTTCAACCATAATCCCCTTACACTCTCCTGTTTCCTATCGTTTAGGGTATCTAAGTCAAAAGCCCTTTTAATTGGGACTTAGAGATCAATAAAAGTAGCCACTTGGGTGGTATGTCCTTAGGTATGTCTGGATTCCATAAATAAGCGAAATGACGTGTTCACCTTTATCTAATACACATTTAACCTTAAAACACGATAATGGTTCCACCATGCCCTCCTATGTCCCCAGTCTCCTATCGTTTAGCGAGTGAATGTAAAGGAATAGAACATGCACCAGAATACGATGAACAATCAAATGGTGAAAGAGATGCAAGAGTGTATTGAGAACTGCTCTGCTTGCCACAATATTTGTCTAGTCACAGTTCCACACTGCCTACAAATGGGAGGTGAACATTCATCACCTCATCATATTACAACTCTCCTCGCTTGTGCTGAAATCTGCCAGTCGAGTGCCAGCTTTATGTTGCTCAATTCGCCTTTACATGGAAGTGTTTGTGCGCTTTGTGCTGAAGCGTGTGAACGCTGCGCACAAGAGTGTGAAAAAATGGCGAATGGTGATCAGCAAATGTTGTCATGCGCTGAAGTATGCCGCCGTTGTGCTGAGTCCTGTCGTAATATGGCAGCGATGCCTGCGTAATCGCATCATCAAACTACAGGAGCGTTCTCACGCTCCTGTCCGGCTCTGCCTTCAAGTCCGCACTATCGTCTTTCAGCACCAAAAAAATCTAATTTAGAGGCGACTATTTGCTTTATTCGCACATCTATAGGACGTGAAGTGTGAATCAGGATATGCACGAGAAGATGAACCACGACATGAAAAAGCGTTACCGTAATTTCGCCGCTATGATCGCAGTTTCAATGGTTCACAACCTTTCTTTATTAAGAAGGGAGATGAAGCTGCAACATCCCCCTTCTTAAGGCTGTATGCTATTCAGTCACATTGATGACAAGGGTTAAACCACCTGGCTCAAGACCGTCGTTCGTAACATGGTGTAGGATATGGCAGTGGAAAAGCCATGTGCCGGGTTCCGTTGCCACAAATTCAATATCGTAACGTTCCCCTGGCGCGACGCTCAGGGTATCGCGTGTCTGACGCGCGCCTTCTGGAACCGGATAGCCATCTATCGCGACTACCTCAAAAGCCATCCCGTGCAGATGCATGGGATGAACGAATTGCCCAATCCCGATCAAGCGCAGGCGAACACGCTGCCCGACTTTCACGTTGATGACTTCGGTTGCCGGGAATGCCTTGCCATTGATGGTGAAATAATTGGGTTCAGAACCGCTCATCGGCATGGCAGGATAGGTTTGCCCGTCAATCACGCGCCACTCAGACAACATCAGCGTGACATCAACATCGGGCGCAGGCGATTGCGGCTGCACTGGGTCTATAATGAACGGCGCGTACAAGCCTACTCCAACCTGAACATCACTGTCGAAGTGGGAATGATACATGAATGTCCCGGCGGGACGCGCTTCAAATTCGTAGGTGAAGGTTTCGCCGGGCTGAACCGCTTCCTGTGTCACGCCGGGCACACCGTCCATTGCGTTGGGAACATTAATGCCATGCCAATGAATCGTCGTCGGCTCTGGCAGTTTATTGGTGAAGTTAATGCGAACCCGATCTCCTTCGGTCACACGGATCATCGGGCCGGGAACGGTGCCATTATAGGTCCACGCCGTCACCGTTACATCGTCGAGGATATTCCATAAGACTGGCTGTGCAGTAATATCGAAGACTTTCACATCCTCTTCCACACGATATTCGAGCGGCAGCCCGCCGACATTCTCCGTTGCAGGCGGCACACCCTCGCTGCTGATGGGTTCCATGGAATGACCGCCGCCCATGTCCATACCCTCCATTGGGGCAGGTGTCGCTGTGTCGTCCATCATACCCATGCCCGGCATCATTTCACCCGACATCATCATGTCCATCATGCCTTGCATTTGTTCCATCTGGATACGCATCTCGTCGGACATTTCCATGCCCATCATCGTATCCATCATATCGCTCATCTGCTGCATCATCGACATCATGTCCATGTCCGGCATCATCTCGCCCGACATCATCATGTCCATCATGCCTTGCATTTGTTCCATCTGGATACGCATCTCGTCGGACATTTCCATGCCCATCATCATATCCATCATATCGCTCATCTGCTGCATCATCGACATCATATCCATACCACCCATTTGTCCCATATCCATCCCTGAATCGGGAGTGGTATCGGGCAGCGGAGTCGGTGTAGCTTCTGTCTCTGGATGGTGCGCCGCATGTTCATCAGCGGTGGGTTCGGCAGATTCGGTATGCGTTGCCAGCGCAATCTCAGTCGCTGGCGCAGGAGATGCTGGAAGCGGTGAGAAGCTAATCCCATTGGGACCTGAGCCGGTGGGAACATCAGCAATAACTTGTTGGTTGGCTAAATCGAGAACTGATACCGTATTTCCGTAGAGATTGCTGATATAGGCATACTGCCCGGCGGGTTCGATGACCACTCCATGTGCGCCGTTACCCGTTTCGATGGTGTTGACCACTGCAAATGTGGCGGTATCTATCACAGATACAGTTGTGCTAGGATTGTCTTCCGTTCCTTGATTGGCAACGAGCAGCGTACTGTTATCCGGTGTCACAAATACCTGGATCGGTCCAACACCCACCTCGATAGTGTCCACCAACGTTCGTGTTGCGACATCCACCCTGGCGACGGCGTTTTCGGCGTTCAGCGAGACATAGACCACTTCACCATCGGGTGAAAAAGCGACTTGTACCGGACGCTGCCCGACCTCAATATCAGCAACGGTAGTGTTGTTTGCAGTGTCGATCACGCTGAGCGTGGTGCCATTGGTATTCGCCACATAAATCCAGCGCCCATCCGGGCTGGGACGCAAGCCATGCGGATATTCTCCCACTGGGATCGTCGCCACTGCTGTCAGAGTGGCAGCATCTATTGCGGTAACGGTGTTGTCCTCGCTGTTCGTCACGTAGGCTGTACTGCCATCTGGCGTCAGGATGACATGGGCAGGATGTTCCCCTGTGGGCACAGTACCGATCAGCTCATAAGTCTGAGCATCGATCACCACGGCAGTGGAGTCATGTCCACTTACAGCCCATACCCTTGCACCGTCAGGCGAAACCTGAAGATTGTGCGGACCTTCAATACCAGTGAGGGTCGTAATCAGCTCGTTAGTGCTGGCATCAATGACAGTGATGCTGTTGCCGAATTCATCGGCAACCCAGACTGTCCCCTGAATTGGATTATCTTGAGCTGAAACAGAGCGAACACCAATAAAGGGAGACCCTCTGGAAGAGAGGCTGAAGACGACACTTAAGAACATTAATACATATACACCCCAACGGGGTCTTTTACTGCTAGTCACGGTTTTAGCTCCTTATAGGCGATTCACGGGCGTAAATAGCACTACGCTCATGATAATCATTAGTTTGTCTTACTTAAGGATAGGCTCGATTGAGTGAGCTAAACATGCGCTCTTTGACGCCCGAGTAGTAGGCAATTTGGCGGGGTTAAAGCGGTGAAACTGCTTACTGGAAAAGGAAGTGGTAGCAATAGCGCTTCGTAAATTCTCGGCAAATTGTACCAGTGAGCCGCAGATATTAAGCGGCTACTGTGAACACAACAGTCGTCCCACTACCCGGTGAAGAAATCACGTTGAGCCGTCCATTGACCAGTTGCGCCCGTTCGTGCATCCCCATCAGTCCAAAATGACCGGTTTGCGTTAGCCGGGTGAAGCAGGCAGGTGTTTCGAAACCAACCCCGTCGTCGCATACCCTCAGCTTGACTTCTATTTGGCTGAACTGGAAATCGACCTGAGTGTTTGTTGCCTGTGCGTGGCGCAGCGCATTGTGGAGCGCTTCCTGGGCAATGCGATAGAGCACCAGTTCTTGCTCAGCTTTCAGCCGTTGTTGTGTGCCGTTCACCTGGAAAGATGCCCCGCTATCGCGCGCCAGCATCTCTAATGCAGGGATCAAACCTAGTTCTTCCAGATAGAGAGGGCGCAGCGCCTTGCTGAATCGCCGGACTTCTTCGACAGCCCCGGCAATCATCTGGCGCAGCTCATCGACGTGACCAGCCGTTTGTGTTGGATCACGTTCCAACGACCGCTGCACCCTCTGGGCTTTATGCCCCAGCGCAATCAACGTCTGCACCGTTTCATCGTGGAGTTCACGCGAGAGTCGGGATCGTTCTTCTTCCTGAGCCTGGGTCATCGCATGTACATAGTCTCGCAACGCGGCCTGGTGCTGTCGAAGCTGGTGCGCCGTCTGATCGAGAATCTGGCGCAAGTCCTCGATTTCTTGGACACCGCCGACCGATTCGGCGGCAGCCGAAAAATCACCCGCTCCAATCCGGCGGGCCTGGACACCGACGGACTGCAGGGGGCGGACAACAGAGTGTATGCCAAAGAACAGCGTCAGGAAAGAAATGATCACCGCTCCGGACAAAATAAACGGCAGCACCTGCTCGAAACGAAGTAAAGGAACGGTCAGTGAATGCCAGGATTCGCGGATAATGAGTACCCAATTCGTACCGGGAACAGGAGCGTAAGCAATGATATCATCATTAAATTCAGAAGCGAAAAGTGCTCCACTGTTACCCGACTGCGCCTCTGAAACACCGGGCCAGATGCCGATTGACTCGCCTGTTGGCAGCGGATCCTGACTATAGAGGACTTCCCCATCCTGATCCAGTAATGCAATGGTGATTGGGGCACCAGAGTGCTCAATGTCCAGCAGTTGGTCGAGTTCTAATGCGCTGACGGGCATCTGCTCGGGCTTGGTCTGCGAACGAAACGCATGACTTTCGAGCTGGACTGCAATGGTGCGCGCGAGGGCGACGACGAGTTTAGTCTTTTCTTCGACTGCCAGCGCGTGCATGGAATTATGATGGCTGCTGATGCCGGTGAGGGAGAAGACGATTAGAAGAATGGTGAGCGGGAGAATCGTCCAGAGCAGAACTTGAACCCGCAGCCCGTGCAGGCTGACGGTCTTCAAGCGGAATTTCATGCGCTTGTCTCCGACAGTTGGATCATACCCAGTTGGAGCGCCTTCATCACGGCCTCCGTGCGGCTGCCGACCTGCAATTTACCGTAAATGCTGGCGAGATGTCCCTGAACCGTGCGGTCGCTGATCGCTAATTTGAGACCGATCCCCCGATTAGTCAGCCCCAGTGCGGCATAGTGGAGCGCTTCTCGCTCGCGGTCGGTGACTGGCTCAACCCCTATGTTTGACTGCTTGTTACCGGCCATATGATTCATGAGTTTTTGGGCAATGCAGGGTGCGAGTGCCGGTTGGCCGTGATAAACGGAACGTACCGCCCCGGTCATTTCATCAGCCTCCGCGTTCTTTAACAGATAACCGTTAGCGCCGGCCTGGAGCGCCGCGACCACAAAAGGATCATCGTCGTAAGCGGTCATGATGAGTACCTTTACGGGCAGCGCTTGTTCCCGTATCCAACGGGCGACCTCAATACCAGTTGCGCCAGGCATCTGAATGTCCAGAATGGCGATATCGGGTTGGTGAATGCGGATGAGGTCTTTGACTTTCTCACCATCACCGGCTTCCGCAACTACCTCGATTTCCCCATCCTCTTCCAGAAAATCGCGGATGCCTTTCCGAACGACGGCATGGTCATCGGCAAGTACCACTCGAATAGGTGTCATGGCTTTTCTCCTAATCCCGATTTCTCGCTGCGCTGGCAATCAAGAATTCCCGTCTTAATAAATGAAACTGTAAAGGAAGCGTAAGCGTGCAAGGACTGATTCTGATGGCAAGAGATCCCATGCGCGGCTTACGTTAGAACTATAAGAACACATATCCCCATAGTGGGCGCGAGTAGGTGGGTAGGCTGAAGGTGATACAAGGACGCTTCGGGTGTTTGACTAGTTTTTGCCAACAGTGCCATCTACACATCAGTGTAAAACTTTGTTTTGATTGATACATCCTTCCTCCAGGGGATTTCTGTATAGTCCTTTGGGATGTTTTTTTACTTAAAAGAAAGTATAAGCAAAAAAGAGCCGCTGTAACCAGGTCATCTGTCATCAATAAAGCAACCATCTGTCAGGACTTTCGCTGGGGACGCAGTACGCCATTCAGCGGGGTCGCTGGCAAGCAAGATGGCGCTGCTATCAGCTTCGTGTTTATCTTATGATGAGTAAGGTAGAGATAAGATAAGAATGCAGGAGTAATTCTGATGGCAAGTGATCCGGTGTGCGGCATGGAAGTTGATCCCCAAACTGCGTTTGCCCAGCGCGATCATGGTGGGGAAACGTTCTATTTCTGTTCACAGAAATGCGTAGACACCTTTGATGCGGACCCGCATCGCTACGGTCATCCCTCGACCCATGAACATCATTCGGCGAATGGACATAGCGCGGGACAACACGATCACAGCAACGGCGATGCTCCGACGTCGCTCAATCTGGCGCGCCTGGAGCTGCCCGTGACCGGCTTGAAACGCTACGGGGGACCCGCGCTGGAGAAAGCGATTACCGTCGTGCCCGGTGTGAGTCGAGCCATTGTGAATGCGAAAGACAGCCGGGTATTTGTGGACTATGATCCGGAGCGTTCCAAAGTCTCAGATCTCTTAGAAGCGATCCGCGCTGCGGGTTTTACGCTTGGCAGCCAGACGATGCGGCTTAAAGTCAGCGGTTTGTACTGCGCCGAATGTGTAGTCAGAATCGAGGACTCGCTCAAAGCGGTGCCGGGTGTGGTGGACGCCACCATGAACGCGGCTACGAATGAGGTCAAGGTGGAATATACAGCGGCAATTGGCGATCTCAACCGGTTATCGCGCGCGGTTGAGGCAGCGGGTCCCTATAAGGCGGCGCGCGCAGCAGAGGCATCCGAGCCGGAAATGGACAAAGAAGCGCAGGCGATGGAGCAGGAATATCGTTCGCTGCTGCGTAAGTGGTGGTTCGCCGCGGCCATCGGCTTGCCCACCATGATCCTATCGTATCCGTCGCTTTTCCCAGGCTTGCGTGACTGGTTTCCTCACGGAAGTTCCAATCAACGGATCCTGTGGTTGGTCATGGCGGTCGCCAGTCTGGTCGTTATGGCCTACTCCGGACGGCAGTTTTTCGTCGGTATGTGGCAGGGGTTCAAGCATCGTTCTGCGAATATGCATACACTGATTGCGATTGGTACGGCAACCGCATGGTTGTATTCCACCATCGCCCTGCTGTTCCCGCAGTTTTTCCCCGGCGAGGAGTTCGTCGATGTGTATTATGATGTCTCAGTCGTTGTCACCGCCCTGGTGGTGCTGGGTCTAGCAATGGAAATCAAGGCCAAAGGTCGAACGTCCGAAGCGATCCGAAAGCTCATCGGACTCCAAGCCAAAACGGCACGGGTACTGCGGGCGGGTCAAGAAATCGACATTCCGGTTGAGGAAGTCCTCGTAAATGATGTCGTTATCGTCCGTCCCGGCGAGAAAATCCCGGTCGATGGCGAAGTCATCGAGGGCCAATCTGCGGTGGACGAGTCGATGATTACCGGCGAGTCGCTGCCGGTTTCCAAGAAAGTCGGCGATGAAGCCATCGGCGCGACGATCAATAAGACGGGCAGCTTTAAGTTCCGCGCCACTAAAGTCGGCAAGGACACGGCACTGGCGAACATCATCCGGCTGGTGCAGGATGCGCAGGGCAGCAAAGTGCCGATCCAGCGCATTGTAGACCGCGTGTCAGGCTATTTCACCCCTGCCGTGATGATCCTGGCGATTATCGGCTTCGTAACCTGGTACAACTTCGGACCCAGCCCGTCACTGGCTTATGCCTTGATCGTGGCTGTAACGACCCTCATCATCGCCTGCCCCTGTGCATTGGGCATGGCAACCCCGATGAGCCTGACCACCGGCATCGGTCTTGGAGCACAGAACGGCATTCTCATTCGCTCGGGCGACGCGCTGCAAACCGCGCAGAAGCTCAATACCGTGATTCTCGACAAAACGGGCACGATTACCCATGGTCAGCCCGTGCTAACCGATGTGCTGCTTGCGTCTGGTCAGAATGAAGAAGAAACGCTGCGCCTGGCCGGTTCAGTAGAGAAGTCATCCGAACACCCGCTGGCGCAGGCGATTGTCGAAGGCGCACAGGCGCGAGGACTCACCCTGAGTGACGTAGAAAAGTTCGATGCGATCCCCGGACACGGGGTCTCCGCAACGGTCGAAGGTCGCCACGTCCTCATCGGCAATCTGAAACTGATGCACCGTGAGGGCGTCGGACTGGGCAACCTTGAAGAACAGGCGCAAGCGCTGGCGGATGATGGTAAGACACCGATGTATGTTGCCATAGATGGGCGCATCGCAGGCATCATTGCGGTCGCCGACACCGTCAAGGAAGACTCGAAAGTTGCCATAGCAGCGATGAAGAAAATGGGTCTGGAAGTCGTGATGATGACCGGCGACAACGAACGTACCGCGAATGCGATTGCCCGGCAGGTCGGCGTAGATCGGGTGCTGGCGGAGGTGCTGCCGCAGGACAAAGCCTTTAACGTGCAGAAGTTGCAGCTCGAAGGCAAGAAAGTGGCGATGGTCGGGGACGGCATCAACGATGCGCCAGCGCTGGCGCAGGCCGACGTGGGGATGGCGATTGGCACCGGCACCGATGTCGCTATCGAAGCCTCGGACATTACGCTGATTAAGGGCAGTCTGACCGGTGTGGTCACGGCCATCCAGATCAGCCGCGCCACCATGCGCAATGTCTACCAGAACCTGGTCGGGGCGTTCATCTACAACTCGACGGGTATCCCGATTGCTCTGGGCGTGCTCTATCCATTCTTCGGTCTCCTGTTGTCGCCGCTGCTGGCGGGTCTGGCGATGGCCTTCAGCAGTGTCACGGTGATTAGCAATGCTAACCGGCTCAAGAAGTGGAAACCTACAAGTTAAGTACTGCTCGATAACGCGGCTTGCCCGCTGCGGTTCCCATTACCCCTACTGGCAAAGCTGCAACTAACACAGAATCAAGGAGAAAATCGATATGACCCCCGATAAAATTATTGTAACCCTGGTTGGACTGGCCGCGATTGGTTTCATCGTGTGGTTTTTCTGGCTGGTGAAACGTCCTGGCGTGAAAGCTGCGATGGGCAGCAGTGGCTACCAGGAAGCCATGGTGCTGGTCAAAGGCGGCTACACGCCGGACATCATCATCGTCGAAAAGGGCAAACCTGTCCGTCTGAATTTCGTCCGTACCGAATCGGCATCCTGCTCGGAAATGGTGCTCTTCCCTGACTTTGACAAAAGTGCTCACCTACCCGAAGGCGAAACCGTGTCTGTGGAACTAATGCCCGACAAGGCTGGTGAGTTTGAGTTTCAGTGCCAGATGGGGATGCTGCGGGGCAAGTTGATTGTTGAATAGAATAACGGTAGAATAGGTAAGGATAGAGTGATGAGCAAAAAACAGAGCCAGTTTATCCCTGCTCTCCGATATGACGGGTTGACCAGGCTCTACGATCCCCTCATCCGCCTCACAACACGGGAAACGGCGTTTAAACGAAGGTTGGTGGAGATCGCCTATGTTCAGAGCAATCACCGCGTTCTGGATTTGGGTTGTGGAACAGGGACACTGGCTCTGCTCATTCAGAGAACGCAAGCCGTCGCGGAGGTGTTTGGCGTAGACGGTGATCCCAAAGTCCTCAAGATTGCCCAGGATAAAGCCATCAACTCCGGCTCACCTCTTTTGCTCAACGCTGGCATGGTGTTTGAACTTCCCTATGCACCTAACCGATTTGATCGCGTATTTTCCACCTTGCTGTTTCATCATCTCACCCAGGAGGCAAAACAACGCACTCTTCAGGAGACTTTACGCGTCCTGCAACCGGGCGGACAACTCTGTGTTGCGGATTGGGGGAAGCCAGCCAATCGGTTGATGCGAATACTCTTCTTCCTCGTCCAGATGTTGGATGGCTTTACCACCACGACCGATAACCTCAATGGACTGCTGCCGACAATGATGCACGACGCAGGCTTTACTGAAGTTCGTGAGGTCGGTCATTTCAATACGCTCTTCGGTACCTTGCGCCTGCACCTTGCAGTGAAACCACTCTGAGATGACACGCCATTTTGCCTATGCCATCATACGCCGAACAGCGATTTTCGATTGACCTGTCTCATGTTATTGTGGAGTAAATGAAAGAGGAGAAACACCATGAATACTCAAGACAGAGTGCAGGGAATCGGGGCATGGGCGCGTTCACGCACCGGACTCGTTACCATTGCGCTGCTTGCGATTGCGGGGTTCTTTTTGGTTGTTGAGCATTACGCCCACGTTTTTGGGCTTTTGCCTTTTGCCCTGCTGCTCCTATGCCCACTGATGATGCTTTTTATGCACGGCGGACATGCTGGGGAAGACGGACATCAGGGGCACAGCAACTCGCATGACAAAGCGAACGACCATGAGGGGCATTCGAAAGGCGGACAACTGTGAATCCTGACTCGCCCGCCTATGGCCTGTGGCCTCTCGTGATTATCAATGCGGCGGTATTTATCATTTTTGCCTTCAGCTTCGCCCACCCGCGCACCGCTCGTGACTGGCGTTCCTTTGGTGCCTTCTCGTCCTTCCTGGTGGCGCTCTTCGCGGAGATGTACGGCTTCCCATTGACCCTCTATCTGCTCTCCGGGTGGCTGGGGAGTCGCACTCCTGGAGTTGATATTTTCTCACACGATAGTGGTCATCTCTGGTCAACGCTGCTGGGCTGGCAGGGCGATCCTCACTTCAGCCCATTTCACCTCCTGAGTTACCTGCTGATCGGTGGTGGATTTCTCCTGCTGTCCGCCGCCTGGGAGGTGCTTTACAAAGCCCAGCGCGAGCATCGTTTGGCAACCACCGGACCTTATGCCCACCTGCGACACCCGCAATATGTGGGCTTTATCCTCATCATGTTGGGCTTCTTGATCCAGTGGCCGACCCTGCTCACGTTGGTGATGTTCCCCATCCTGGTCATTATGTACATGCGGTTGGCGCGGCGCGAGGAACGCGAGGCTCTGGCGGACTTTAGCGAGGAGTATGTGCTTTACGCCAAGAACACGCCGTCCTTCTTCCCCCATCTTTCCAACAGACACCAGACAGTGTGAAGAAGCTCATAAACCACTCCATGTAGCGTTGTCTGATGGCATTGGCGTCCGAGAATTAGAGGTAAAAATGAATACCTTTGTTCGCAGCGATTCTCTCCATACCCTTGAGAAGCCACCAATATCGAAAGTAACCATGCGGGTGGATTTGGAAAGCGACAGCCCGTTAGCGAACCGATTTAGCCTTCCACCGTTCGCTTACGACGCTCCACCTGAGCGCGACGAGGATTATCACCACTGGTCGCCAATATCACAGCCCTATGCACCTGCCCATGTGCTGCTGCAATATCTCCGCGAGGGATGGCAGATACATGAGAGAGTGCTGGTTGAGGTAAGCCCCTGTATAAGTCAGCAGTGTACGGAGATGTACTGCTTTATTCTCATAAGAGACGGTGTGCGTATCACCATGCCGGTCCTTGCGAACCCAGTGGTTTTACGTTTGGCCAAGGAGCGTGGGTTGATTCTTATCTGGGTTCATATTTGTTCTGACAACAACTATTCACGCCGAATTGAGGAAGACTAATGGTCAAAGACGCTGCTGCTTCGATAAAGCCCGCATCGAGATTTGAAGTAATGTCCATCCTGGTTTAAGGAGATAATACGTCATTGGTGGCAAAGATTGGAGGAGTGTCACACAAAAGCTGTCCAATTCACAGATGAGGACACCAAGATTTCAGCATACGTCCTCCTATTGGATACCAACGTTACCACAACCGTGATGAGGTGCGACACGCCATTCGACCTGTTAAAAAACGCGCTATTTAGCGGATAGCAACTTCCCAGACGGTTCTGTAACTTCAAAAAGATCATAGGGACTAATTTAAGAAGAGTTTCATTGTCTCAATACACGCTGGCCAAAAGCTAATGAACGCAGGCTTTAAGCATCATTTACGCGGCGAAATCCTGAGGAGGAAAGCATGAAAGAGGTTGTTCTTGAGGCAGGCGGGATGCTAGGTGGGAGTTCAGCGCCCGCATTGCAGACATTTCTCAGCCGTCAACCCGGAATCCACCACGTTGAAGCGAATCCAATGAGCGATACCGTGACTGTCGGTTATGACGAGAACACGATTATCGAGGCGCGCATCCGCGAGTTAATCGAAGAATGCGGCTATCACTGCCGCGGTGAGGTTGTTCCCCGGCACATCATGGGGACTGCGGCGACCGACCAGGCAAACCACGCCGCGCAGCCACCCCCTAATGAACACGCAGAACATGCAGCGGACGCACCTAAGCCAGCCGAACATGGCGGACACGCAGCATCAGATAAGCCCTCATCTTCCGACGAAATGGCACAAATGGGTCACGGTTCAGGCATGGACATGCAGGCAATGGTGCGGGACATGCGAAACCGTTTCCTGTTCACCTTCATCCTGGCAATTCCGGTATTCGCGTACTCGTCCTTGTTCACTGAGGTCCTGAAGGTTCGGCTGCCCGTACCTTTCGGCATTCGGAATGAACTTTTCCTTTTCCTACTCGCAACGCCAGCCGTCCTCTGGGGCGGGCAGATGTTCTTCGTGGGTGCCTACCGCGCCCTCAAGCATCGCACGCTGGATATGTCAGTGCTGGTGGCGCTCTCGGTTGGGGCAGGCTACCTGTTCAGTGTCGGCGCAACTTTTCTCTTTGAAGCAGAAGTGTTCTACGAAGCATCCGTCGTTCTGTTAACGTTCGTCCTGTTCGGACACTGGATAGAGATGCGCGCTCGTATCGGGGCTTCCGACGCTATTCGTGCTTTGCTCGACCTCGCGCCTCCCAAAGCGATGGTTATCCGCAATGGTCAGCCGGTTGAGGTGCCGACATCCGAAGTGGTGGTTGACGACATCGTTCTCATCCGCCCTGGTGACAAAATCCCGGTGGATGGTGCGGTCACGGAGGGCGACTCCAACGTGGACGAGTCCATGATTACCGGCGAAAGTGTCCCGGTCAAGAAACAGGTGGGTGACAAGGTCATCGGCGCAACCATCAACAAGACCGGTACCTTCCGTTTCCGCGCAACCAAAGTCGGCGCGGATACTGCCTTGGCGCAAATTGTCAAACTGGTACAGGTCGCGCAGAACTCCAAAGCCCCCGCACAGCGCTTGGCGGATCGCGCATCGCAATGGCTGGTGGCTGCCGCCGTCATTTTCGGACTGGCAACTTTCGCTGGATGGTATTGGATTGCAGGTGAAAGCTTGGTTTTTGCCCTGACGCTGGCAATCACCGTGGTGATTGTCGCCTGCCCGGATGCGCTGGGTCTCGCTACGCCGACGGCGATCATGGTCGGAACTGGACTGGGTGCGCTAAACGGCATCCTCTACAAGAACGCAACCGCGCTGGAAGAGGCCAGTAAAACACAGGTCATTGTTTTCGATAAAACGGGCACGCTCACAGTCGGACAACCGCGCGTGGTGGAAGTGGTGCCGACTGGCAGTTCTGTATCAGAAGACGACCTCATCCGGTGGGTGGCGGCTGCCGAGCAGTCGAGCGAGCATCCCCTGGCGCAGGCTGTAGTGGACTATGCCCGTGATCGTCAGTTGGTTCTGCCAGGGTCATCTGAGTTCAATGCGATTCCCGGTCATGGCCTTCAGGCGGTGGTAGACGGGCATCGAGTGTTAATCGGCAACCGCAAACTCATGCGTGACAAGCAGATTGCTTCGGACGCTCTGGAAGAGAAGGCATCTAATCTGGAAGGGGCTGGGCGAACCGTCGTCTATGCGGCCATAGATGGTGAAGCCGCTGGCATTATCGCCATCGCCGATGCCATCCGTCCGACTTCGCGCCAGGCAGTGGAGGAGTTAGGGAAGCTTGGCATCGAGGTTGCCATGCTCAGTGGGGATAATCGCGCTACTGCGGAACGCATCGCCCGCGAAATCGGCATTGAGACCGTTTTCGCCGAAGTGCTACCTGACCAGAAAGTGGACAAGGTGAAGGAACTTCAGAGCCAGGGCAAAAGAGTAGCAATGGTCGGCGATGGCATTAACGATGCGCCCGCTCTGGCGCAGGCGGACATCGGCATCGCTATTGGGGCAGGCAGTGATGTAGCCATGGAAACGGCTGACGTAGTGTTAATGAAAAGCGATCCGTTTGATGTCATTGGTGCCATCGCTTTGAGCCGCGCCACCGTCCGCAAGATGCGCCAGAACCTGTTCTGGGCAGTCGGCTATAACGCCATCGCTTTCCCAATCGCAGCCGGGTTGCTCTATCCCTGGTTCGGACTGCTGCTGAGGCCAGAAATCGCTGCAATCTCAATGGCGGGCAGCTCATTGCTGGTAGCGGTCAATGCCTTGTTGCTAAAACGTACCCGACTTCCTGGCATTCGTTCAACTCGTCCCGGCGAACAGGTTGCGTCAGCGCAGCCCAGTCCGGTTGCCACATCATAAAGGCTGTCAAGCATCCTCTCTCCTGAAGGGCAGGGAAAAAGATGTTTCTATCAGGAGTAACCCTTATGAAAAAAATCGAAGCATTGAGTGACAGCACGCGCCAGCACTTGTCGCCCAACGCTCTCGCTCTTCTTTTGCTAGTGATGTTCTTGTGGGCGCTCTGTTTTCCGCTCATTTCCATCGGACTAACAACGGTGCCGCCCCTGTATTTTGCGGCTTTGCGTGCTTTTGTAGCAGGCGTCAGCCTGCTGGTGTTAGTCCTTATATTACGCCGCCCATTTCCCCGTCATGCGCGTGTCTGGTTAAAGGTGGTCGGCGTTGGGCTGGGCACGACATCGCTGGGGTTTGGCGGTATGTTCTTGGCGGGTGGCATCGTCAGCCCTGGCATTGCGACTGTACTTACCAATTCCCAACCCTTGATTGCTGCGGTCTTAGCCTACTTTGTCCTCGGCGAACGACTTGACCCACGGATTAGAAACGGATTGTCGCTCGGATTCGCCGGGATTATCTTGACCGCTTTTTCTAGTTTGGGTTCTCAAAGCGCGACCAATGCCTTGCTTGGCTCTGTTTATATACTTCTGGCAGCGCTAGGCGTGGCAGTCGGCAATGTCCTGTTGAAGAGCCTGGCGGATGAGATTGATCCGCTCGTGGCAGTTGGTTGTCAGTTGGTGATCGGCGCTTTTCCGCTCTTGTCCCTGGCTTTAGTGTTTGAATCGCCGTTAAACATCGTTTGGAGTTTTTCTTTCACAGTGGACTTGTTGGTGCTCAGCCTGTTCGGTACGGCTTTGACATCTGTCCTGTGGTTCTCCTTGATGCACTGTAACAAGCTGACGCGCCTTAATACGTTTACATTCTTGACCCCGGTTTTTGCCCTGATGATCGGCGCAATCTTCTTTAATGAACGTCTGGGTTGGCTGGAAATTGGGGGTATTCTATTCATCTTAGGTAGCATTGCATGGGTGAGTTGGAGAGAAAATAGCGTTCTAGAGACGTAAGCCATTTGGCGTATCCATGACCACGCTGTATAGCGCTTTATGTCTTTCTTCAACTGTCCTAATCTAATGCAACTAGTAACAAGTAGGTAGAAATGGAACGGAGATAACGATGGAACGACAACCGGCAGTCGAACAATCTACCGCCATCGGACAATTGTTCTATTGACTGGGATACTGTTGAAATATTTCCATTCGGGATAAATGATTTTGACAAGGAGTTTAATCTCATGACAAGACCAGCCTCGTCATCGCGTTTGTTATTGTCCTATTGCTTTTCCTGCTCTTCGGCGGGGCGATGAGCGGCGGTATGGGCGGAATCAGTTGGATGTGGATACCTTGCTTACCCCTGCTATCGGCATTCTACCTGGCTGGGCCACTTCGGGAAAAAGTAAGCTGTTCGACGGCAGAAATTGCGGCGGGTTCGACTGCGATGGGACTGGTAGCTTGAAAGCTAAAATGTAGACCTATGTTTGGGATGGTTAATGAGGAGGGTGAGTATGAACGAACAGAAAGACACGATTTTGGTCACAGGCAGCAGCGGCAGGATCGGTTACCCACTAGCCAAGCGTCTTTCGGAATCATTCAACGTGGTCGGCTTTGACCGTCGCGCCCCATCACATCCCCCACCCAGCGCCGAATGCCTGTATGTAGACCTCACTTCCGACGAAAGCTTACGCCGCGGGCTACAAGCCATCCGCGAATTGCATGGCAACCGTATCGCTTCGGTTATACACCTCGCTGCCTATTACGATTTTTCAGGCGCGCCGAGTCCACTCTATGAAGAGGTCACGGTGCGTGGCACCGAACGCCTGCTGCGGATGTTGCAAGATTTCGAGGTTGAGCAATTTATCTTTTCTAGCACCGACCTGGTGTATGCGCCCTCTGCGCCGGGGCAGCATATCAACGAAGAGTCACCGCTCGATCCTAAGTGGCCTTATCCCAAGTCAAAAGTCGAAACCGAGAAAGTCATTCATGCAGGACGCGGCAAGATCCCCACAGTAATTCTGCGTATTGCGGGCGTATACGATGACCTGTGTCATTCGATTCCGCTGGCACAACAGATCCAGCGTATCTATGAACACGACATTACCGCGTATCTCTTTCCGGGTGACATCTCTGCCGGTCGCCAGGCGTTTGTGCATAACGAGGACGTGGTGGACTCGATCTTAAGTACGATTGAGCGCCGCCGCGAACTGCCGCCCGAAGTGATGCTGCTCATCGGCGAGTCCGAGTCGCTCAGTTATGACGAATTGCAGCGCGCCTTCGGACAGTTGATCCACAGCGTGGAATGGAAAACACACTCCATCCCCAAACCATTCGCCAAAGTGGGCGCGTGGGCACAGGAGAAACTGCCGCTGGGACGACCGCCCTTTATCAAACCGTGGATGATTGACCTTGCCAACGATAACTTCGAACTTGACATCACGCGCGCTCGTACTGTGCTGGGTTGGTCGCCAAAACGCTCACTGCGGGACACACTGCCGAAAATGGTGCCAGCGCTCAAGGCTGATCCATTGACATGGTATCGCGAGAATGAGATCAAGCCGCCGTTGTGGTTGCGAGAACTGGCACCTGCGCTTGTGGGTGAGCAGGCGAAAGCGTTAGACCCACATGAATTGATGCAGCTGAACGAACAGGTGCAGAGTGAAATCGCGGCGACTGCACCATCCTCAATGATCGAGCCGCCCAAACACGACATGTCGAAAATGGGCAAACAGATGCAGGGTGAAATCGCAGCGACTGCGCCATCCTCAATGACCGAGCCGCCCAAACATGATATGTCGAAAATGGGCGCAAAGGCGCAGGGAAAAAGCGCGTCGGTTGCTTCACCCCCGATGGCCGAACCGCCCAAACATGATATGTCGAAAATGAGCGACTCGAATGGCAACAGCTCGATGACGATGGATATGGGTCAGTCGGACGAGGATGACAACGAAGTCAGCGACAAAGCGGAACATCTCGAACGACTGCGCGTGTGGCAAGCGCAGTTGGGACAAGCCTACCACCGCGAAGTGGCTGCACAGAAAAAAGAGGACGCTAAGGCGCAGAAACTGATGAAAAACGACCCGCGCGGGCATGTCGAGATGATGAAGATGGAACAGGAGCATCGGCAGTTGTCGCTCGAACTTCCGCGCGTGCTGCTCCAGCGTGAAGCAGAGGTGCATCAAGAGCTGCTGCAAGCGCAGGCAGTAGTCAGCGCTAAAATGCCTGACCCCGGAATTATGATGGGGCAGATGGTGACGATGGCGCGCTGGTCGCAGATTCCACTGCTGGCTCTGGGCGCATGGCTGATTGTTAGTCCGTTCATGCTCGATTATGGGAGTGTGCCGCTGAGATGGAGCGACATTATCAGCGGACTTCTGGTGATGACGTTCGGCGCTATCGCGTTTCACACGGGTCGCATCTGGGCAGCGGTCGCCAGTATGCTTGTCGGCTTGTGGATCGCCTTCGCGCCGCTCGCTTTGTGGGCACCAAATGCCGCTGTGTATGCGAACGATACCCTGGTAGGAGCGCTGGTGGTGGTGTTCGCCTTCGTTATCCCGATGTTGATGCCCATGTCGGGACCCACAGTGCCGTCCGGTTGGACTTATAACCCTTCGACCTGGCAGCAGCGTGCGCCCATCCTCGTGCTGGGCTTTTTGACGTTTTTCATGTCGCGCTATATGTCGGCATTCCAGTTGGGACATATCACCTCGGCGTGGGATCCGCTTTTCGGTGATGGGACGATTCAGGTGTTGACTTCGACAGTCTCGCAAGCCTTTCCCATTTCGGACGCAGGACTTGGCGCGTTTGTATACCTCATCGAAATTCTATCAGGCTTTATGGGCGACACACGGCGCTGGCGCACCATGCCGTGGATGGTAGCGATCTTTGGAGCTGCGGTCGTGCCACTGGGCATCGTGAGTGTCGTGCTGATTATTTCACAGCCTGTGCTGGTCGGCGCATGGTGTACCTTCTGCCTACTTTCCGCATTCTTCATGCTGATCATGGTTGCGCTCTCGCTCGACGAAGTGATCGCCATGCTCCAATTTCTCGTGCAGACCCGCCGCGCGGGTAAATCGGTATGGCGTACCTTCTGGCTCGGCGGCAACGCGCTGGGCGATGACCTGACCCTGCGTCGTCAGGAGAAGACACAGCCGCGCGAGATGTTCTGGGGCGTGACCTTGCCGTGGAACCTGGTCATCAGCGTGATCCTCGGCATCTGGTTGATGGGAGCGCCAGGCGTTTTTCAGACCAGTGGTGCGGTGGCGAACAGCGATCAAGTGCTTGGCGCGCTGATCGTGACAGTCGCCATGATCGCGCTCGCAGAAGTGGCGCGTGCCGCACGTTTTATCAACATCGTGCTTGCGCTCTGCGTGATCGTGTTGCCGTGGCTCATCGGCGGTGGAACGCTGGCATCCGGCTTAAATGATCTGATTGTCGGCATATTGATCATCGGGCTGAGCATCCCGCCGGGCAAGATCAAGAATACGTATGGCAATTGGAATCCGCTGGTCGTGTAAGCGACGATACGACCCCAAACCTCAACCGCGAGTTTCACTCGCACCCGGACGGACGACCGTAATCGTCCCCTTGACACCCGGGTTCGCCCGGAAGGAGCTGTAAATGACCTACGAAAGTATCAACCCTTACAATGGAACCGTCCTCAAGACCTTCGAAGAATTCACGGAAGAACAACTTGAGACTGCTCTCCAAACTGCAGCAAAATGTTTCGAGGCATGGCGACACACAACCTTTGCCGAGAGGGCGCGCATCGTGGACAAAGTTGCCGCGCTAATGAATGCAAAGAGCGATGAACTCGCTCGCCTGGTGACACTCGAAATGGGCAAGCGGATTGACGAATCTCGCGGAGAGGTTGTGTTCAGCGCCGACATTCTCGCCTACTATGCCAAGAACGCCGAGCGCTTCCTTGCGCCGGTGAAGCTTCATCCGGCTATCGGAGAGGCCCACATGGAGAGCAGCCCGATCGGCGTGATCTTCTGCGTGGAGCCATGGAACTTTCCTTACTACCAACTGGCGCGTGTTGCCGGTCCCCACCTGATGGCGGGCAACGTCCTGATGGTGAAGCACGCTGCCAACGTCCCGCAAAGCGCGATTGCATTCGAGAAGCTGTGGATCGAGGCAGGTGCGCCCGCCGGTCTGTATACCAATCTGCTTATCTCGCACGACCAGGCAAACCGCGTCGTAGATGACGCGCGGATCAAGGGCGTCGCGCTGACCGGCAGCGCCGCGGCGGGCCGGAGCATCGCCGCACGCGCTGGCCAGAACCTCAAGCCCTCTTCGTTGGAGCTTGGCGGCAGCGACGCCTTCATCGTCCTGAAAGATGCCGATCTGGAACACACCATCAAGTGGGCTGTCTGGGGACGGATGTACAACGACGGACAAACATGCGTCGCGGCGAAGCGGTTCATCGTTGCCGAAGAACTCGCCGATACATTCCTGAAGCGGTTTCAGGCGGCGCTCGCGGCACTCGTGCCAGGCGATCCGATGGACGAAAAGACGACGCTTGGCCCGCTGTCAACGGAGTCAGCCTTGGTCAACCTTCTAAAGCTGGTCGATGGCGCGGTCGCCAATGGGGCCACGCTGGTGATGGGCGGCAAGCGCATCAACCGGCCGGGATCGTTCATGGAGCCGACGATCCTCACCGATATCGATCCACAAAACCCAGCTTTTAGAGAAGAGTTCTTTGGTCCGGTCGCGCTCTTTTTCCGGGTCAAGGACGAGGACGAGGCGGTGGCGCTTGCCAACGATTCGGACTTCGGATTGGGAGGTTCAGTCTTCACCAGGGATGTTGCGCGCGGCGAGCGGGTTGCAAGCCGCATCGAAACCGGCATGATGTTCGTTAACAATATTGACTGGTCTGATGCTGACCTACCGTTCGGTGGCATCAAGAACTCGGGTTACGGGCGCGAGCTGGGCGACAGCGGCATCCAGGCATTCGTGAACAAGAAATTGATCCGTGTGTCTGACGCCCACGCTCCGGCTTAGCAGTCCGATCCGTTGCGGCGCGAATGATAAGGAGATATCCAATGTGTTTTTCAGCGACAGCCAGTTTCATCGCTGGCACCGCCCTGTCTGTGGTTGGCGTAGCGACGCTAAGAAAAGCGGAGACGCGAACCGAACTGCCCTTTGCGATGATTCCGCTGCTGTTCGGAATCCAGCAGCTCATCGAGGGGGTCATCTGGCTGACCTTCAGCTATGAAGCGCCGCTCCTAAAGCAGACCATGACGTATCTGTATTCAGGGTTCTCACATGTGCTGTGGCCGATCTATGTGCCGCTCGCTATGGGTATCTTGGAAGCCGTGCGTTGGCGCAAGAGGGCGTTCTTCGCGTTCGAGGTCGCGGGGGTAGCGGTGGGACTCTACCTGCTCTATTTCATCGTGACCCGCCCGGTGGTCGCTGAAGTCATCGGTAGGAATATTGTTTACACATCACCCCATTTCTATGGGCTTGTGGTGATAAGTTTTTACCTTGCGGCGACGTGTGTCAGCTGCTTCTTCTCAAGTCACGGGTTCGTGAGGCTGTTTGGTGTGTTGGCGTTGTTGGCTTTCATCGCGGCGTATCTCTTTTCTGCCCTAGCCCTGATCTCGGTTTGGTGCTTCTTCGCGGCGATCCTGAGTCTACTCATCTACATGCACCTCAGATTCAGAAATCTCGGCGGTTTCCAAAAGAAGTTGCGTTTTCGCCAGCCATCCTCCGCGCTGCCTTAACTGAACAGGGAATAGGAAACAGGTTGATTTAGCAGTTCTGGCGATGGCGAATTGGGTCAACTCCGCTTCTGAGAATTAACCTAATGGAGGAACTTGAAATAGATGATCTGCTGGCAAACTGGTTCTGGGTCTTATTTTTGGACTCTTTATCGCCGTCAGCTTTGTTCTGTGCGTCATCTAAAGAAATAGGCGTTGTCTCTATACAGGTCAGAGATGCCCATGAGACGAAACGGATAATCGAAGTGATTATCGCTTGTTTAGATTGAGTTCAACCCGTGTGACCTTGTGAGGAGAATGGATAATATGATTGGATTTCAATTGCAGCGCCTTGGGTTGGTGATGGAGCCGGAGCCGGGCAATCCTCTTGAGGCCGAAGGCGTCTTGAACCCGGCTGCGGCCCGTGGTCTTGATGGTCAGCTTTACTTGTTTCCGCGGCTTGTCGCGTCGGGCAATTATTCGCGCATCGGTATAGCGCGAGTGCAGTTTAATGAGGCTGGCGACCCGGTCGGAGTCGAGCGGCTCGGCATTGCGTTGGAGCCGGAAGCGGATTACGAGTTGCGGCCCAACGGCAGCGGCGGCTGCGAGGATCCGCGTATCACGTTTGTCGAACCGCTCCAGCGCTACGTAATGACTTACACGGCACTGTCGCCGGAAGGCCCACGCATAGCCTTGGCGATATCCGACGACCTGTTCCGCTGGCAGCGCTTGGGTCTGGCTACGTTCCGGCCTTATGATGGCCTTGAGTTCGACGGCATCGACAATAAGGACAGCAGCATCTTCCCTGTCGCCGTTCCAGATCCATCCGGACAACCGTCAATGACCATTCTCCACCGTCCGCTCTTTCCCGACACTCGTCCGGAGGAAACGGCACGCGACCTAGCATCCCGCGTGGTAGATCGCCAACGGGAAAGCATCTGGATTTCCTATTGCTCAACGAGCATGGCGGACTCTGAACCATATGATCTCTGCCACTTTGGTTCGCACAACCGGCTGGCTGCTCCTGTGGCACCCTGGGAGCGCCTCAAAATCGGCGGTGGTACTCCGCCTGTCCTGACCCAGCACGGCTGGCTGATCTTTTACCACGGCGTGAGCGAAAAAGCTGTCCCGAACAACGAAGGACGCCAACTGTACTACTCGGCCGGGGTGATGGTGCTCTCGCAGGAGCATCCGCACTTTATCCGCTATCGTTCGCCGGAGCCAGTGCTGACACCTAAATTACCGCAGGAACGACAAGGGACCATCCCCAACGTCGTGTTTCCCACCGCCATTGACCGGCGCGACGATATCGGCTCACCGCACCGTTTCGACGTTTATTATGGGATGGCCGACAACCGAATCGGCGTGGCACGACTTCACATGCCGGAACGGCTGCCTCCAGGGGTACTCGCCGACCCTCCAGTAGCTAGGGTCTAAAACGAAGCAAGGACGGAAGAGAAAAAGACGATGCGGGCTAGTGATGACAGTTTTTCAGGCAGGCGCAGTCAGTTTTCTCGCCGGAAAAATCAGCGAGATGATTCAGATTGGCGTGGGCTTCGCCTTGATGGGAACGGGCATTGGCGCTGAGGCGTCCGCTGCCACGCCAACCGCGCCTGTGGCTGGGTATTCTGGGTGTCGGTTTGAGTTACACTTCGGCTAGCTTTGCTGGAATGTTCCTGGCAGGGAGTGTCGTCAGTCCCGGACTGGCGAGTGTGCTTGCCAATATGCAGCCATTAGTTGCGGCAATTCTGGCTTTCTTTCTTCTGGGTGAACGATTAAAGCGAAGCAGTTTGTTGGGGCTGGTTGATGGGGGTTTTCGACATCGTGCTAACCGCGCTGCCGGGATTTAGCGCATAGGCGACGAGCAGCAGTTCCTCAGGTGTGGGTTATGTTCTGCTCGTCGCTCTTGGAGTCGCTGTAGGAAACATTCTGCTCAAGCGCATAGCAGGACAGGTTGATTCACTGATGGCGACGGGCTGGCAGTTTATACTGGGTGGGTTGGCTCTACTGGTGCTGGCGCAATGGTTTGAAGTGCCGTTTTCGGTGAATTGGAACTGGACGTTTGGCTTGAACCTGTTCACGTTGGAGCTTGGCGGCACCGCGCTTCCGCTTTTGCTGTGGTTCTGGCTGATGCGCCGTGCGGAACTTACACGCATGAATGCATTCACCTTTCTCCCCCCGGTTTTTGCCCTGATGATCAGCACGGTCTTTTTCGGCGAGCGTTTGCAGTTGATTCAGGCGGCTGGCATTGCCCTATCGCTTTAGGGCATGTGGCGGACAAGCCGCTGATCAGGCGCAGTCGCTGTATTTAACCTACTTCACACCATAGGGAGTAAGCCGTTTTGCCTACTCCGTTTCGTGTATATGGCGCGTGTTTTCCCTGACGGTTCAACATACACTGTAGTAAAGACAAAAGTTCGCGCAGCGAGAAGCAGGAGCGCAAAACCATGCAAGCCATCAAGCGTCTTCTCCCCGGAATCGATACGATGGGGCTGACTCTGACCATGTGGATCTGTACCCTGCCCCTCATCGCTTTCGTCATCGGTCCCCTGTTTGGTAGGCAGGCGGCGATCAGCGTTGCCATCGGGCTGTTGATCATCATGCTAGCCGTCTGTTGGTTAAGCTGCGTACCGAAGATTGTTCGAGCTTATAGAGAGAAGCACGCCCTTTCAGATGATCTTTCTCAAGAACAGCATTAAAGGAATTCTGGCGCACGAGTTTCGTGCTGAGTTCTCGATGTAGAGGCAACTAGTGTGTAGGAGAGCAGACAAATGAGAGATCATCCTCAACTCATCCAAAAACCAGTAGATCGTGAAGCACTTGTCCAGGCAGCGGCGGTTTATCTGACCATCTGGAACATGGACTGCCCCGATTGCGCGACCTGGTTACATAACGGCCTGATACAACTGGACAGTGTGTTGCTGGTCGATGTCTTCTATAAACAGGGGGTTGGCGTCATCGTCTATGCCCCTGCGATGACGACGACGGATGAATTGCTGAAAGTTGTACAGAAAATCGGCAAGGACGCTTGCCATTACTATGGAGCTGAAATCATCGGGCAAAGCTCGGCTAAACAAGCGCTTCGCTTGGAGTGATAAAAGGTTGCCTTGAAAGGAGATCACAATCATCATGGATGACAAATGCCACGTAATCCTCTTCAACAAAGAGGTGGTCTTAGAAGAAGCCGACCAAGTAAAAAGGATCACCCTGGATGTAACGGGAATGGGGTGTATCCACTGTGCCAACCGCGTTCACAACAGCTTGATCGACCATCCAGGTATCGTCAGCGCAGAGGTCAGTCACATGACCAGTAAAGCAGAAGTCAACTATATTCCGACTAAAGTCGATGTGTCGCATCTGATCGGTAAGGTTGCCGAAGCAAGCGACAACCGACACAGCTACAAGGCTGCGCTTTTCGATATAGGAGGTGCATGATGAGTATTGCAACGATCTTGACCGTGTTAACGACGCTACGCCAACTGCGAAAGCGCGAACACTGGACCCATGAGCAGTTGGAGGCACATCAGGCTCAGGCGCTGGGTCAACTCCGTGAGTACGTCTATGAACACTCGCCGTTTTATCAGCGGTTTCACCAGGGGTTGATGGATCGCCCACTGCATGAGCTTCCCGTCCTGACGAAAACCATGATGATGGAGCATTTTGACGACCTGGTGACAGATCGTGCGATTCGCCTGGAAGACATCCGAGCACATATGACCGCGCTGCAAGGCGACCAGCGTTACCTGGAGCGTTACTGGGTCACGGCGACTTCGGGCAGCACCGGGCAGCCCGGTATTTTCCTGTTCAATCGCGCTGAATGGGCAACGGTCATTGCCTCCTTCGCGCGCGGTCAGGAATGGGGTGGTCTCAAGGTGGATTTGCGGCATCGTCGGAAAATGGCGATGGTATCATCCACAGCTTCCCTGCATATGTCATCCCGCGTCGGCTTGACCGTTCAAAGTCCCTGGATTTCAACACTGCGATTAGCGGCGGCGGAATCCCTTCCAAGTATCGTCCAGCAGCTCAACGACTTTCAGCCCGATATCTTTGTCGCCTACGCTTCGATGGCGCGCATTTTAGCCGAAGAGCAGCACGCTGGACGGCTTCAGATTAAACCCACCGTCATTTTCACCAGTTCGGAAGTGCTGACCGAGGAAACACGGCGGCGCGTGGAAGATGCCTGGGGCAAAGTCCTGTTTAATGAATACGCCGCTACTGAAAGCGGTGGACTGGCAGCGGAACGCAGTGACCATCGTGGATTGTATCTGTTTGAGGATCTCGTCATTTTCGAGGTCGTGGATGCAGAAAACCGACCCGTGCCACCGGGTGTCTACGGGGACAAGGTACTGCTCACCGCGCTGTTTAAGCGCACACAGCCGCTGATCCGCTACGAGCTGCACGACAGTGTACGGCTGGCAGCAGAACCGCCCCTATCCGAGTCGCCTTTCGCCTTGATTGACGGCATTCAGGGGCGCACAGAAGATATCCTCTACCTTCCCGGCCTTGCTGGCGGGGATATTGCAGTACATCCCACCGTCTTTCATCAGGTCATGGATACTGTGCCCACAAGTGGCTGGCAGGTACTTCAAGGCAAAGATGGATTGACGTTGCTCCTCAGTGGCCTCCGGGAAACCTTTGAGGACGAGGCACTGGTGAGCCAATTGCGGAACGCCTTGACCCAACAAGGGATTGTTGTGCCCCCCATAGCCGTGCAGCAGGTGGCTGCCATCCCTAAGGGCGCGGGTGGGAAAGCGCCTCTCATCAAGTCGAATCGCACCCCTGCTCCCACTATTCAGAACCCTTTACCAGACACACATGAGGAAGTGTCGTCATGAATTTTAAGCCTTACTCTTCGACTCTACTGACGGTGTGCGGGATCATCTTGATGGGAATAGGTCTCTACTTTGCGCTCATTCGACCCGAATTGTTGCCAGAAGATTTCCGTTATATGGCATTATCTTCAGAGCAGCTTCAAACAACAGCGCCCGGTCTCTTCAACTGGTTAGACAAGGTGTTTTGGGTCATGGGAGGCTATGTGTTTACGACTGGTCTCTTGACGTGTTACATTGCACAAACGGCGTTTCGTGAGCGACAGCCAGGCGTTTTGAGTGTCGTTGGGTTGGCGGGATTGTCCTCTCTCGGTTTGATGGTGATGATAAACTTTCTGATCGGTTCGGATTTCAAATGGCCGTTACTCGTCATCGCCGCTCTTTGGTTAAGCGCTCTGGGACTTTTTCTGCGACAAAAATGAATCCATCCCAGGCATATCGTTCCTCAAGAGTTACCAAAAGGTAAGCGTATGTTGGTGAAAGACCCCGTTTGTAGGATGGAAATCTATCCCAGGAAGGCTACCGGAACATCGGATTATCAGGGACAAACCTACTATTTCTGCTCGGCAGACTGCAAGAGGGCCTTTAATAAGAATTCCGCCGGATTCCTGGGCAGCATGAAAGGGGAAATACGTGGTAAGCGCGCCTAAAACCTCGACGCCGTTCATTGTTCGTCCGCTTCGCATTCTTTGGTTCGCGCTGCGAGAGTACACCGCGTATCGCAAGTTTGTCCAGCTCACCCCTGAACTGAGGCTGAAGAATCAGCATATCCCTCAGCGGTTTGTAAGTGACCTGCTGCGACTGGGTCCGACATTCATTAAAATCGGACAGATTCTCAGCACACGCCCCGACGTCCTTCCACAGGAATATGTTAAAGCGCTGGCTGTTTTACAAGAGCGAGTGCCACCTTTCGCCTTTGACGACGTGACAAGCATAGTGAGGGAAACTTTTGGTCAGGATATCCAGAAGGTTTTCCAGTCATTTGAAGAACAACCTGTGGCATCGGCATCCTTGTCCCAGGTGCATTTCGCAGTGCTAACCGACGGCAATGAAGTCGCCGTAAAAATCCAGCGTCCTCATATTCGAGAAATCGTCAATCAAGATATGGCAACCCTTGCAAGGATGCTGCAAATGCTGCACCGCTTGTTCCCAAAGCGAGTGGAACGGTTGAATCTGGTAAATGGTTTTGACGAATTTAGACGATATACCCTCCACGAGCTTGACTTCTCACTCGAAGGCAAGACGCTGGAACGCTTTCGAGAGAACTTCCGCGAGTGGGATGACATCATTTTCCCAACGGTCTTCTGGGAATACACTGCACCTAAAATCCTCACCATGTCGCGTGTGTCGGGGCTGCGATTGAGTGAAGCATTAGACATCTTCTCTATTGAGGAACGCAAAAAGCTCAACCATCGCCTTATCGAGATGGAAATGAAAATGTTCATCTCCGATGGCTTTTTCCATGCTGATCTTCATCCTGGCAATATCTTCTTTCGACAGGACGGCAAAATCGTCGTTTTGGACGTAGGCATGTACGGCGAACTGACCGACAGCCAGCGAGACCGGTTTATGTTGTACATGCTGGCGGTGGCGCAAAAACAGACTCGCCGCGCGTTTTACCACTTGATCCGACAGACTCAAAGACTCAGTTGGGCAGACGAAGAATCCTTTTACCGGCATTTTAAGACACTCGCTGATAAATTTTACAGCAGCCCGCTATCGGAGATGAGTTTAGCGCGAGTGTATCTTGGCTTTTTTCTGGACGGGGCAAAGTTTGGGTTTGTCTTCCCAAGCGACCTGCTGCTGCACGCAAAAGCGATTACGACCGCCGAGGCACTCGCGTTCACGATGGTTCCTGATCTGAACTTTGTTGAAGAGATCAAACCCATTATCGCGCGCGAGTTCTTCCAGCGTGCATTCGATTTGCAGCGATTGCAGCGAAAAGTGCAGCAAATCGTGCCGGAACTCCTCCTCATGGGAGAGATTCCACCTCAAGAAGTTCAAGAAGACGATCACGAAGAGGTCTCAGCTAACTTTTTGTGGACGACAGGCGTGAAAATACTGTCCACAAAGCTGAACGAATTCGAACAATCTGCCGGGTTGATGAAAGCCGTTGTGAATCCCTACGTGCGGAAGATTCTCGCGGATCATTATACAGATACTCAAGTGGATGAAATCCTCGACCGTACCTGGCTTCGCTATCTCGATCTGGAACCGTCCATTCCTCGGCAGAAGACCTTCGGTGCGCGTTTTACGGTCCATGCCGCCGCCGCTATCATCGCCATATCCGAAGTCTTGATAGCAGTGGGTCAAACCAAAGAAAACGCCGCCAATCTTATCTATAAAATCGGTTGGGAGGTCTATACCATCATGGCCGATCTTCCCTGGTTTATTGGCGGCGCATTTACTCAGGACGGCTTTCAGCGTCTCAAGCTGGCGACGGATGCCTTCCGATCATTTCCGTTTGGTTCCCCGGCTTATCTGTGGCAAGACGTCGATGCAGGAGAAGGCGTGGTCGGTTTTGATTGCTTACGCTGTCCGGTGGCTGAGTATTTTGCATCCCATAACCTGTCCGAGCTTTGTGTCCAGACATTCTGCAAGCTCGACTTTCCACTCGCTGAGCAGTGGGGAGCAACATTGGAACGCACCGGGACAATCGCCAGTGGCGCGCCGCTCTGCGATTTTCGCTGGCGCTATAGGTCGCAAAATAAATCACCGAACAGGCTAATCTCGCCGGACGAGATTACAGGCGACAGTTAGTCAACACTCAGTTGTTGGGAAAATTCCGACTATAATAATCCGAGAAAGGAGGTGAGCGTATGACAGTGAAAGATCCAGTTTGTGGGATGGAAATCGATCCCAAAGAGGCTGCCGGAACGGCAGAATATCAGGGACAAACCTACTACTTCTGCTCCGAACACTGCAAGACGGCGTTCGATAGGGAGCCAGAGAAGTATGTGAGTCCAGATCACCACCATCACGGTGAACACGACTAATCACAACGGGCAGAGGCGGTAGAAGACCGGATGACCGCCTCTTGCTATCTGTAGTCCTCGTCCTTGCCCTTACCCTCAATACCGCTGACGTGCCGCGTCCCCCACGAAACTACAAGCAGAGCAAAATGAACACGGAGTCCACCTAAGAAATGGGTGTTTAATGCATCACCACGCCATTTTGCTTATGTGTGATCAAGCCGAACAGCGCTGCATTTCGTTCGCCTTTGAGAGTATCGTAAAAATGAATGCTCTTCCTGTACTGGAGGCGAGTGATGAAGAAATGGATATGGATTGCAGCTATCGGTGTGATTGTGGTTTTGGTCATCGTCTTGAGCCGAGGAGGCGGTAAAGCAGAGGGGGACATCCGCCGTTTGATCGAGGATGTGCAGACCGCCGCAGTGGATGGGATGAACCGAGGTAATCCGAATGCACTGGATACCTATTTTGCCACCGTCGCGGAAGGCGCGCAGGAAAACGGGCTGACTGAAACACAAGAAGCCTATAAAAACTTCATCGCCCAGATGAGCGGTGAATCCGTACAGATTCACTCGTTCAGCATTGAAGACGTTGAAGTCCATGAAGATGGTGGGCTGGCACGGGTGACCTACCAAATGCACTTGAGTGTCATTCGCGGCAGCGCAGCGGTCTTCACCGTTCAGTTCACACAGAATTTAGCAGTGCTTAGAACGCCGCGCGGCTGGCGAATTTCAGGCGGTGACACGCCGCAAATTGAAGAAACAACTGGTGTTTGGCCCCCACGTTGAGGGACAGAAGCACTGGTGAAACCCCTGATTTGATGAACACCTTACTTGCGAGGCATGTGTGCAAAAGAAGTTTCTGACGTTCGTGCGTGATAACATGGTTCCTTTCTTCGCCTTATTGGGGTTGCTGTCTGGGGCCGTGATCCGGTTTGCTTTTGCGAGGATAGATGTCGCCGACATTGTGTGGCTTGCTGTGTTGGTTGTGGGTGGTGCGCCGACTGTCCTGAAAACGATCCAGAAGATGCTGAAAGGCAATTTCGCTGCCGATGTCGTTGCCATGCTTGCCATCATTACGGCAGTCATAATGCATGAATACTTCGCTGGAGTGATTATTGTCATCATGCAGTCTGGCGGTGAAGCACTGGAAAACTACAGTCTAAGACGGGCGTCTTCTACGCTTGAACAATTACTCGCGCGCGCACCGCGTATCGCCCACCGCAAAGAGGACGGGCAAATTACGGAAATCGAAGTCAACCAGGTCCGAGTTGACGATATATTGATGGTGCGCCCAGGCGATTTGATCCCTGTGGATGGGACACTGCTCTCGCCCCAGGCGGATGTAGACGAATCGGCACTGACAGGTGAGCCGCTTACGCGCAGCAAACAGACGGGAGACGGGCTGTTAAGCGGCAGCGTCAACGGCGGCAGTGCGTTTGAGATGCGAGCTGCCAAGATCGCGGCGGAGAGCAAGTATGCCCAGATCGTACAGCTTGTTCAGGCAGCACAACAGGACAAGCCGCCGCTGCAACGTTTGGCAGACCGCTATGCGGTGTGGTTCACACCTGTAACCTTGATTATGTGTGCAATAGGCTGGCTGATTACTGGCACACCCACCACCATTCTTGCAGTCCTCGTCGTTGCTACGCCCTGTCCCTTGATCCTGGCGGTTCCAGTGGCGGTGCTTGGGGGCATCAACCGTGCCGCATCAGCAAGTATCGTTGTCAAAAGTGGAACTGCTATCGAGCAAATTGGTCATGTGGTCGTCATGGTGTTCGACAAAACGGGAACGCTCACCTTCGGTACACCCACAATCGATCAGGTGATTGCGTTGGATGGTGTGTCCCAAGACGATCTACTCCGAATCGCAGGCAGTGTTGAGCAGCTTTCCTCACATACGATTGCCCAGGCAATGACGTCTGCCGCACAGCAGCAGGTACTTTCGCTCCCAACCAACTTTCAGGAGAGTCCCGGTTTCGGGGTAGAAGGTGACCTAGATGGGCAGCACATCGTGCTGGGGTCGCCCCGCTACTTGAACGATAAAACGGGGAAGACTATCCCCGCGGCAACGATAAGACCCCAACTGGCAACGTATATTGCGATTGATAACCAGCTTGCCGGGTTGGTCACCTTTAAGGATCAACTCCGTCCCGGCGTATCGGAGCTTATGCAGCGTTTGCGGGCAATGGGGGTCCAGCGAACGGTCATGCTGACCGGTGACAGCCAGGAACATGCACAGGCAATTGGTAAACAAGCGGGGATTGATCAGATCGAAGCGAACCTGTTGCCGGAAGATAAGGTACGGTTGGTTAAGGCTCTCATGCAGCAGTATCCGGTTGTGGCAATGGTAGGCGATGGCATCAACGACGCGCCTGCTCTGGCGACAGCAACAATCGGCATCGCGATGGGTGCTCATGGGACGGGCATCTCGGCAGAAGCGGCTGATATTGTCCTTTTGGTCGATGATGTAACACGGGTCGCCGATGCAGTTGAAGCGGGGCAGCGGATGCTGCGGGTTGCCAAACAGAGCATTTACGCCGGGTTAGGTCTGAGTTTTGGCTTTATGGTGCTCGCCAGCATCGGTTTGATCTCGCCTGCGGTTGGCGCGCTCGTCCAAGAAGCGATTGATGTAATCGTCATCCTGAATGCACTTCGAGCGCGTAAAGCCCCAAAGGCATCGAGGGTGCAATAAAATACAACGACAAGTGCATACTCCTATCCTGAAAATTTTCCTGTGCCCTATAAAAGGATAAATGATGAAAACTACCTTCCCCGCTAAAATGCGTGCTGCGGTCTACGCTGTTTGGCGCTGCTGCAAACGGCTGGAAACGAGTAATGTTAGGAATGTTGCGGTTTGAACTTCGACCAAATTTATCTAGTGGGAGGTAGCATGTCTAATCAGAAGATTCGTGTCGTGGTCAATGGTTACGGGGTCATCGGCAAACGCATCGCCGACGCAGTAGTCGCCCAGGACGATATGGAGTTGGTGGGTATCGCCGATGTCGTCAGCGATTGGCGCATCAAGGTCGCGGTCGAGAAAGGTTACCCCGTATTTGCTTCGAACCCCGAAGCGGCTGATACCATGCGTGCTGCTGGTATCCCGCTGGCGGGTACACTTGATGATCTGCTCAAGCGGGTTGATGTGGTTGCCGATGCTACACCGAAGAAAGTCGCCTCAGCCAACCTGGAGAAGTATCGTGCCACAGGTGTGAAGTCTATCTTTCAGGGCGGCGAAAAGCACAGCCTTACCGGTCACTCTTTCGTGGCTCAAGCCAACTATGCAACTGCATTAGGCCGGGACACTACGCGCGTTGTTTCGTGCAATACGACCAGCATCGTTCGCACACTGGGCGCGCTCAAAGCCGCTGGATTGCTCAAGAAGGCTCGTGGAGTGTTGATTCGACGTGCCACCGACCCCTGGGAATCCGATCACACGGGTGTCATGAACACGGTTGTTCCTGAATCTACTATTCCATCGCATCAAGGCCCGGATGCCCAGACGGTGGTCCCTGATCTGGATGTCGTCACCATCGCCGTGGTAGCCGCCCATACGACCAGTCACTTGCACGCTTGGAGTGTGGAACTGACCCGCGCCGCCACCAAGGATGAAGTGCTGGCGGCCTTCCGCGCTGTTCCGCGTATTGCTTTTCTGCAAGCAGCGGACGGGGTAGTCGCACTGAATAGCACCCTGGAGATGATGGCTGACCTGGGTCGTCCCCGTGGTGACATGTGGGAGGTAGGTCTGTGGGAAGACAGCCTGACGGTGAAGGAGAATGAGGTGTTCTACAACTACCAAGTCTACAATCAGGCCATTGTTGTCCCTGAGACGATTGATGCCATTCGCGCGCTCACAGGTATCGAGAAGGATAGCATGAAGTCTATCACCAAGACGGATCAGGCGCTTGGACTGGTGCGTGAGTTCGTCGGGCAACGTGAGACTGTTGTAAATCGGATTTAAGCGAGAATGAGGCTAAAACCCCATAGTAATGAGCCTAAAGCGGACGATTTAGTATGCAAGTGCAAGGTGCAGTCTACAGTTCATAAGTACCTGAAAATCATGGCATCGAGAATGTCAATATGGTCTGCTGGAATGCATACCTTTCAGGCGACACAGGTGAAGGATACATCGTGTTTCAATCGGTACAGCAAACAATTGTGCTGAGAGGGACTGCATCTAGTCGTCAGGATTGCTCGACCAATCCTGGCGACGACGCTCACGCGGTTCCTTCCCTTTACACATTGATCAGAAACTCGCTGCGGGTGAAATAACTGGTTGCACGCACATGGCTCAACGAAGCGAATAAGGGTGCGATATCGGGATATTCGTCATGAACCAGGCAGGCGGACAGCAAGGATAGAAATCTCGGGGAAATTTTTCATAAGGCTCTTTTTCTAATATAAAGCCAGGAAATACGCTCCATCGCACTGGCAATAGCCACCGTTGGGATTGCGATGGGCGGAGCAGGAACGGCAGGTTTGGTATGGATGAGTCACGAGGTACACAGGGTTCTGCGCGACAGCGTCAACAAGCACGCCAAAGACGGCGCAATCGACAACCCATGGTAGTTCACAAAACAGATCGGAAGAGCG
>JALHNT010000072.1 GCA_022843385.1 Anaerolineae bacterium
AGCATCCCCATGCCCGGCAGGATCATGATGTAGACGGCTGGGTGGCTGTAGAACCAGAAAATATTCTGCCAGAGCTGCGGGTCACCGCCATTACGGGGGTCAAAGAAACTGGTGCCAGCGATGCGATCCAGAATGAGCAGGGTCAAGGCTCCCGCCAGGAAGGGCGTTGCCATCACCACCAGGATCGAGGTCGCCAGAATGGCCCAGCAGAACAGCGGCATCTGCACCAGGCTCATGCCCTGTGGACGCATATTGAGGATGGTGACGATGAAGTTGATCGCCCCCAGGATGGATGACAACCCCAGAATGTGTGCACCCAGCGCGGCCAGCGTTTGACCATCGCCGCTGTACTGCACGCTCAGGGGTGGATACATCGTCCAGCCGGCTTCTGGCGCACCCACCAGCATACTCATGACCATCAGGATACCCGCTGGCGGAATCAGCCAGAAGGCGAAGGCGTTCAACCAGGGGAAGGCCATGTCCTTCGCGCCCAGTTGCAGCGGCACCAGATAATTGCCAAACCCGGCCATCATCGGGATGATCCACAGGAAGATCATGATGATACCGTGCATCGACATGACAGTGTTGTACTGTGAACCCTGCTGGAACACGTCAGCCGCGGGGGTCATCAGTTCCCAGCGGATCATCATCGCCAGGGCACCGCCCACCAGGAAGAAAAAAATGGCCGTCACCATGTACTGCACGCCGATGATTTTGTGGTCAACGCTCCACTTGAGATAATCACTCACCCGGAGTTTAGGACGTTCCACTTCTGGGAATGCGCCCTGTACCCCACCTGCGGGTACGCTTATGCTCGCCATCGTGTGTACCTTTCCCAATAAACGCTTTCGATCATGGTCTGATAGAAAGGACACGGCACAACCGTGTCCCGATGCTGTTGATTTAGCCGGCTGGCGTGGCGTCTGCGGTGGCCTCGCTCATGGGTTCAGTGGTGGCTTCACTGGTCGCCTCGGCACTCGGCTCTGCCACATCGCCCGGTGGTGGGCCGCCGGGGCCACCCGCAGTCACACATTCTTCCGGCTCGTCCAGCTCCCAGGTTGGTGCGCTGCCATCGGCGGTTTGCGTCCGCAGATAGGCGATGATGTCCCACGTCTGGCATTCTGGAATTGCCAGGACTGGCATCAGATTATTGTAGCCGGGGACGATATACGCGCCGGGTTCATGAATGGCGGTGTAAAGATACTGATTGGGGTCCTGACCGGTGGCCGAAGCACGGCTGCCAGCGGCGCGGGTTGAAACGCCATTCAGCGCCGGGCCGACATTGCCATTCCAGTTGAACTCGGCCAGGTCACCCAGCACATGACAGGTGTTGCAGGCATAGGTATTGCTGGAAAGCAGCAGTCGTCCGCGCAAGGCTGGATCGGGCGGCGGGAAGATCGTCTGCTCGACCATATTGGCAAGCCAGGCGGTGTAATCGGCTTCGGTGCGGTGGACATTGACGTAGGTATACATCGCGCCATGCGCCGCGCCGCACAACTCGGCACACTTCAAGGGATAGGCTTCAGTGTTGTATTCACCCTGATAGAGTGCACCATCGACTTCAATCGGCGTGAACTTGATGGTTGTCACTCGTCCGGGGATGACATCCTGTTTCAGGCGGAAGGCTGGCACCCAGAAGGCATGGATGACATCGACCGACTGCATATCCAGCTCGACATTCTCGCCGATATAGGTGTGAAGCTGTGGCACCTTGAAGGAAACCAGGTTGTCCGTCGCCAGATCGTCCTTCACCGCCTGCGGCAGAGTGGAGACATCCACCTCATACGGCAGAATATCCAATGGTGCCTGATACTCGAAGTTCCAGTTGAAGCGCGCCGCAGCTGTGCCGATTACGGTGGCGTTTTCACGCGGGGCGAACAGCGCTCCGTACACATTCCAACTGAGGATGGTCAATACGACGACGACGACAGCGGGAATGGCTGTCCAGACAATCTCCAGCGTCGTGTTGCCGTGCAGGTTGATGCCATCGCTGGTGTCGTTGGCTTTGGCGCGGAATTTGATGATCGAATAGACCAGCAAGCCCTGTACCAGCAGGAAGACCACGCCTCCGATCACCAGCATGATCTGGAACAGGTTATCGATCTGCTGGGCCTCAGCCGAAGCCTGCGGCGGCAAAATGCTGGGCGTGATCGAGCCAATCAGGATGCCGCCGATAATCAGCAGGACAGTCACGATTGCTATTGGCACCACTGGGTAACCACCGGAACGCGAGCCAGGAACAGGTGTAGAAGCCATAAAGTTACCTACCAGAATTTCTACAACGGTTTTCCGAGCAACATCTCAAGGATGAAATGTCGAAAATTCTAACAACGGACTGATAAAAAATGTGCTAAGGTTTGGGTAGTGCGTTTGACTCGGTTTCAAGGCACTTGTTCCATTTTACACAAGGTATCGCCATTTGCCAAAAGGTTCTCAGGAACAGTCCATGTTTCATATGACCAATGATGTTGTCCTGGACGATGCTCAGGCTCTGGCGAATGCATTGCAGCGTGATGAAACCGGCGAACGGGGGAAACCGGTGGAAAGTCACTACTATTTCCTCGACATTATAACCGCATCTGGCGAGCAGAAGCGAGTCCCATTGTTTACCGACGAAATCCTGATTGGTCGCAGCAACAGGCGGTGCAGCATCGTGCTGCTCGATGAGCGTGTATCACGGGTTCACTTGCGGGTTGAACGCCAGGAAGATCAGGTACGGTTAATCGATCTGCACAGCGCCAATGGCACCAGTCTCGATGGTCGGGTGGTACAGTCTGGAATGCCGATTACCTGGCTGGTCAACCAGACGGCGCTGATTGGCAGGACGCGGATCACGCTGCGATACGGACGGGTTGACCCGGCTTGATGGCAATGTCAAGTATCACGAGTCCAACGTGTCGCGTGTTACTGTGTCGCCGTCTGCACTCATGATATTCTCGCTATACGATGATGACCGGAATGCAAAAGGGGAGCGAACATGAAAGTCTTTATTGGATATGCCAGCGCTCATGGTTCAACTGCCGAAGTCGCCCGCGAAATTGGCAATGTGTTGGAAGAGCGCGGTATCCAGGTGACCACAGCCAACATCAGCGAAGTCAATCATGTGAACACCTATGACGCCTATATCCTCGGTTCAGCCATCCATGCCGGTGCTTTCCTGCCAGAAATGAAGCAGTTCCTCAAATCAGGTGTCGAGGCTATCGGCAGTCATCCACTCTATTGCTTTGTCACCTGCATTCGTGTTCTGGAGCAATACGGACTGGAGCATGTGTTGGAATTCTACATGATGCCGGAACTGCTGCAAAATTATGATGTGCGCGACCGGATGGCTTTCGCCGGCAAGCTCGATCTGGACAACACTGACTGGAATGAGCGCTGGACGCTGGCTGCCCGTTACGACGGCTCAAGCTGGCCGAGCAACTTCGATGGCGACTTCCGCGACTGGGGCAAGGTCCGCCAGTGGGCCAGCAAGATCGCTGATGAATTAAAGGGTGCGCCTTCCGCATAAAGTACACCCCCAACGACAGTCAATCAGCGCGTTCGTGCCGCACGCCGGTTCAGCCGCTTGCGGCTTTGTGACAGAAATTGTTTCAGGCGCTGATCGACGACCATCGGCTGCGTCTCCTCTTCATGAAAGGTCGCCAGCACCGCCGGTTCGATCAGCAGACGCGGCGTGGAACAGGTCACAGCAAAGCTCTGGTGTCCGGGGCAGTTGGATTCCCCACACTTGTAAAGTGGCATATTCAATTCTCTTTGGTGTGCAACTGAATTTGGTTACAGCATAACCAAAAGCGATGCTACTCCGACACCCCTATTTGTGGGGGATGTTTAGGGCGGCACGATGATCTCGCGGGTCGGCGGCCCGATCAGCCCGCTGGCGTCGATGCTGGAGATAATCAGCGTTTCGAACTGGGCGGCGGTGAATCCAGCCCAATCCACGCTGTTAGTCGGCCAGGGAAATTGGTTGTCGATCTTGAGTGACCCTGGCTGGCGCAGGCCGATCATGTAGCCAGTCGCGCCTTCGACCGGTTCCCAGACCAGCGTCCGCGTCCCCTGATCGTTCTGCCGGAAGACCACATTATCGGCATTGGGTGGTGGCAAGCCATCGGCCAGCACCGTCAGCGTCGCCAGCACTACACGGGTCACCCGGTTGAGATAGGCGGGTTGGATGTCGTCAATCGTGTCGTTGGGCGTGTGCTGCCGGGCGACATCTTCCTCGACCTCGATGAACCGCACCGCCGGGATGCCCATTTCGCTGAACGACAGATGATCGCCGTAACGTCCCTGCCGATCCCCGTAGTCATCCGGTTGAATATCGATGCGCATGTCCTGGACATAATTGAAGGCGGCGAAATAAGCGCTGCGCGCCAGTTGACGCGAGCCGGAGTTGTTTGGCCCGGCAGCGAACAGGCGCACCCGATCGCTGGTGATCGATCCATTTGGCCCGGTCTGGCTGCCGATGATGTCCATGTTAATCATGGCATCCACCGCGATATTGTTATTGCGCACCCACTTGGCGAGTTCAATGCTGCCCAGTCGCCCGACTTCTTCGGCGGCAAAGGCCACGAAGATGATGGTCGCGCGGTGCTGCTGCTGCGACATGATGCGGGCGATCTCCAGCATGGCTGCGATACCAGAGCCGTTGTCGTTGGCACCGGGGGCGTAGTACACCGCGTCCTGTGGGTTGCGGGTGATGCTGTCGTAATGGGCACCGACCAGGATGATGCCGCCATCGGTCTGCCCGGACATATAGGCGACGATGTTGCGCTGGGTGCTGGTCACGCCTTCCCACTCCAGCTTGAAGGATGGGTCGGCAATGGTCATCGACACCTGCGACTGGCTGCGGATGGCCTCGAACTGGCGCAGGATATAGCTGTAAGCAGCGTCGATGCCGGTGGTGCTGGAGCCGCCGGAATTGACATGGCGGGTGCGCATGTCCTGTAAGGTCTGGATGTGCGCCATCATCCGGTCGGTATCGATCTGATCGAGCAGGCCGCCCAGATTGGTGCTCAGGCTCGGCGCGGTGACGACCTGTTGCTGCTGTTGGGGAAGCTGATTGGGCGATAAGGTGGCGTAGGCGATGGTTGGGTAGGGTGTATCGGTGAGGCGCGGTACCAGGGTGGGGGGTGCGCTGCTGGTGCCCAGGTTGCAGGCCAGCGCCGCCAGCGCCAGCGCGAGTAATGGGAGCAGGGAACGATAGTGTCGCATGGGATGGTCACTCGATCATCGGGCTGGGAAGCGGCGGGATTTCCACTCAACCGCACAGTGCATATCTTACCATAACCCGGCTCCTGGCTGCATTGAGCGCGGGACAAGCGTAGGGCAAACGCCTGCTGCCTTAATCCCCCCAGCCTTCGCGTAAATCCATCGCCAGTCGGGTGATGGCCGGCTTGAGCGCGTCGCCCAGTTGCCGCCGACCGGACTCGGTGTTCTCGTATTTCAGGTAGCGCAGGTGGCGGATGTCAAACGGGATGTCGTCGGCGTGCTGTGCCTGAGTGATGAGGATGGCTGGTTTGTTGAGGGTATGGGCGATGCCCAGTTCGTAAAACACATTGTCATTGCCGCCAGTGATGTCGGCGATGACGAAGCGGCAGTTGTTCAACGCCGACCACACTTCTTCCATAATCACCCCCTGGGTCGAGGTGAATTCGTCGCCCCGTGTGACCGTCAGGTTAAGCGACCGCACCAGCGGCTGCACCACATCGCGATAGATGGGTGTGAAGGCGGCGGCGAAAGGCATAATCATGAAGATGTCGCCGCGAAACTGGCTGTTATCCGAAGGCTTGCCGAAGACCAGTTCGCCCGGCTTTAGCCGCAGTGCTTCGTTATACTTGAGCGCCTGTTCTGCCAGTTCCTCTTCGCGCTGGCGCTGCACCGCCTGGACTTTGGCGGCGGTCCGCGTCGCCACCTGCTCGGCAAAGGCCTCCACATCCAACGGCAGACTGGCGTTTTCCAGCCTGGCCGGTGCGCTCAGGCTGGCGGCCTGGGCTGGTACGGTCGCATTCAGTTGATCGGACCAGCGCTTGAGCGTATCGCTGATTTGGCGTGTCAGGTCGGCTTCATCGGTGAACCGCGTGACTGTGCCGCTGCTGGTCATCTTCTCCCAGAAATCATGCTGCCGTTTCATCTCTGGCGGGGGTTGACCGACAGCCCTCAGACGCAGGTACATCCCCATCTCGCTGATCGAATTCGGCAGCAGGATGAGCACGGGCTTGCCGGATTGCAGCGCCGCTTCGATCTCAAGCTGCGAGAGCGAATGCCCCTGATGGCCTTCCGGTTCCCAGCCCCGCCGAAAGGTCACGATGCCGACGAAGGCATCCGCCGCGTTCAGCTTGCGCCTCATGATGGCCGTGACATCTTTGGACTGCTTGTCCTCATCCGTCATCCACACCGGCTGCATTCCGGCCTGGCTGATCTGCTCCACCAGCACCGGACGCAGCGAGTCGAGTTCGCTGCTGGTATCGCCAAAGTAAATTTGTGGGGGCATGGATTTCTCTTTCAGCGCGCATACAACCAGCGCGCGACCAACCGCGTGAAGCGCGGCATCACCACGTAGGTCATCAGGATCACCAGAATGGCCGCGATGATCATCGAACGGACGATCAGCGGCAGCGCGGCCAGCGGAGGCCCCAGCAGAGCGTTCGCCGCGATGCTCAGGGGCGTGATCGCCGCCCAGGTTAGCAGTGCCTGCTTGTAGCGCGGCGGCATCAGCGACGGATTATCATGAAGTTCGAACCAGAATTCCAGCCCGGTGACGATCTCGGCGCGGGTTTCACCGACTGTCAGCGCATCCACTTCGGCCAGCCACTTGCGCCGTTCATCTGAATCGACCCACCGCTTGAGATGGTCGTACGAATCGAAGCGCAGGATCACTACAAATTCTGGCCGGTGATGATCTTCCGGGCGGATCAGATCAACGCCCAGATGTCCTTCGTATTTCAGGCAGGCCGCCGCGATCCCGCGCTGCCAGGCTTCAAAGGCTTCCTCGCAGCTCGGCTTAACGATGCGCGACACGACAAAGGTGACAGGAGAAGGGGTCATGTTAAATGCATGTGTTGGTTCGATGGCTCAATGGCAGCGATTGTATCATGAAGCATCCCCCTTGACTGCCACTGCCAGCGCATCGGCCAGGCTGCGGGCTTCGATCACTTTCAGCCCGGCCGGGATGTCTTCCAGCTTACGCCGCGACTTGGGTACCAGCACTCGCTTGAAGCCCAGCTTTGCCGCTTCTTTCAACCGTGCCGAGAGTTGCCCAACAGCTCGCAGCTCACCGCTCAAGCCCACTTCACCGACAATCGCCAGGTCTGCCGGGATCGGCTTATCCATATAACTCGATGCCATCGCCACCGCCATCGCCAGATCGCTGGCCGGCTCGGTGACTTTCAGCCCGCCGATGACGTTGACGAACACATCCTGTTCGTGCAGCTTCAGGCCGACGCGCTTGCTCAACACCGCACTCACCAGCAGCAGCCGGTTCATATCGACGCCGTTGGGGGTTCGGCGCGGGTTGCCGAAAGAGGTCGGGCTGGTCAAGGCCTGCATCTCCACCAGCAGCGGGCGCGTCCCTTCCATCGTCACCGCGATGGCCGATCCCGGCGCGTTCACCACCCGTTCCGCCAGAAAAGCCTCGGATGGATTCAACACTTCGGTCATACCGTCGCTCGTCATCTCGAACACGCCGACCTCGTTGGTCGCGCCGAAACGATTCTTCACACTCCGCAGCAGCCGAAACGCCTGAAACGGGTCGCCCTCCAGATACAGCACCGTATCGACGATGTGTTCCAGCACCTTCGGTCCGGCGATGTTGCCCTCTTTGGTGACATGACCGACCAGAAACACGCTGATGCCGCTGGACTTGGCGAGATGCTGCAAGCGGCTGCCACACTCGCGCACCTGGGTCACGCTGCCCGGCGACGACTCGTGCTCGTCGGTGTAAGTCGTCTGGATCGAGTCGACGATCAGGATGGTCGGCTTGAGTTCCTGCACATGCTCCAGGATGGTCGTCAGGTTGGTCTCGGTCAGCAGATAGAGTTCATCCGATTGAATGCTCAAGCGGTCAGCCCGCATCTTGATCTGCCAGGCCGACTCCTCACCGCTGACATACAGCACACGACCAATCGTTTGCGCCAGGATGGCTGAGATTTGGGTCAGCAGCGTACTCTTGCCTACACCCGGTTCACCGCCGAGCAGGATGATGCTGCCCTGGACGATCCCGCCGCCCAGCACCCGGTTGAACTCCTCGACCGGCACCGGCAGCCGGTCACCGACCTCGCCGCTGACATCGCTCAAGCGCTGTGGCACACTGCGCATAGCCGCGCTGGGACGCCGCGCCGCGCCGGCTCCCGCTTTGGCAACTTCGACCACTTCTTCCACCATCGTGTTGAACTGACCGCAGTTTGGGCAGCGTCCGAAGCCTTTGGCAGCCGTATAACCACAGTTCTGACAGACAAACTTGGAGCGCGTCTTGGGCATAATCTTCACCAGATCAATAAGGTGGAACAGGTGTGCGGATTATACCATAAACCGGTCGTCCATTCAGGCAGGATTGACGCACTTAAATCCGAATATGATCTGAAAACAGGCAGGAACAGGCATTAGCTAGGTTTTACTGACCTCGCCAGTGCGTAAGCCTTGTTGAACGACCGATGAGCAGGAGGGAAATTCGCCAGTGATACGGGAAATCTCAACAGTCATTCATTGACGTCAGTTGTGTTTATCCTTTATACTGAAACTTGAACATTGTAATCATGTTGAATGATGAAATGTTTCTGTACATTGCAATTTGCTTCAGGAGATGCCTATGATGAATGTCAACTTTATGCTCGTCACCGCCGTTCAGAATGACCACCTGCGTGAGGCGCGTCAGAACCGCCTCGCCCGCCAGTTCGATGCCTTCCGCCGGTTGAAGCTGGGCAAGCGCCGCCCAAAGGAGAACAAGCGCCAGCATGGATGAGCCGCCTGACTCCCATTGACGGGGCAGCCGACCCTATAGCTGCCTCGTTTTGTTCACCCGTCTGTTTTCACCTGTCCCAACCGAGCCTATGGCCCCGTAAGAGTTTGTGGGTCACAGAACCCTCTATCTCTCCTGGACTTTAATTGTATTCAGCCACTTACTAAGCCAGCGGCAGATCAACCCAGCGGCGTTCCCGGAATGACAGTTCCACTGCATTAATGATTTCCTGAACCCGCGCGCTCTGGGCGAAGTTACCCTGATTTTCGCTGCCACCGTAGATGATCTCCTGGTTAAAATTATGAACCAGATTGGCGTAGAACATCGACGGCCAGGGTTCCCCCACCTGGTAACCCGGCGGATAGAACTTATCGGGAATAGTCACCGGCACATACGCAACTTCTGATGCATCCGGGCTGGTCGATTGCAGCAAAAGCTGCTGTCCCTCCAGTTCAGCACCCAGCCGGCAAATCAACGCACCCTTTGACCCGTAAGCGCGTGCTTCCAGCCCCGGATAGCTGTTGACGGTGACATAGCTGGATTGGATGGTGCAGAAGCCACCCTTCTCGTACTCACCAATGTAGACATCGCCATCATCGATGTTGGTGCGGATTTTCTGCCCATTCATCATTGTCCGGTAAGGGACAAAGTTGTGCAGCGTGCCGACAACGCTCTTGAGGTTGCTATCCATGAACCACAAACTCAGATCAATGATCGGCGCGCCATAACCTTCCAGCGAGGAGACCGTGATGGCTTCTTCTTCAGTAGCGGGAATCAGGTCGGGTTTGGTCACCGGCTCTGTTGCGCTGATGAACTGCGAGTTTTGTTCGTAGCCGTTGAAAATGAATGGTTCACCGATAAATCCTTCGGCGATCAACTCACGCATATACTGCATCGCTGGGGCATAGCGAAAGGTCAAGCCGACTTTTGTTTTCAGTCCCTTGGCGCTCGCCAGCTCATGCGCTTTCCACGTATTGCGATAATCGTGGGCGACAGGCTTCTCGCATAGGCAATGTTTTCCGGCCTCCAGCGTGGCAAAGGCCAGCGGCTCATGACTGTTCTTATCCCCTACGCCGCCGCGCGTACACACATCCACCACATCGATATCCTGGCGCAGCAGCATTTCCTGGTAATCAGTATAAACATGGGGGATATTGAATTCTCTGGCGCGTTGCTCGGCTAAATCGCGATCCAAATCACAGATCGCCACCAGCTCGCTATGGGGAGAACGCGCGAAACCCGGCAAATGGGCGCTGGCTGACCACCGTCCGGCTCCGATCACTCCAACTCGTAATTTTTCGCTCATGAAATAATCTCCATTCGTTTATGTAATCATTCGCGAGGTTCTGCCAAGACATAGATCATCGCGCCACCTTCGACTCGCGCCATCATCGGACGTAGCAGCAGAACTGCTGTGCGTTCGAATGGTGCAGTGAAGGTTTCGACAATGTTCTGTGATACCGGATCCATCAGATAGCCCAATACCGTTCCCTGATTGACAATCGTTCCGACGCTGGCCGCCCGCACTTCCGGGATAAATACACCGCCGCGTGAGGGGCGCAGCACAACTGTCTCGCCAACCGGGATCGAGGGTGATGGGGGCGCATCGTCGCTGGGCGTCAGCACGCCTGCGACACCCAGCGCACGCCGCAGCCCTGCTGCTATCCGATTTGCCCACTGCTCTTCAGCCTCGCTGCGTCCCCCCATTTCAACCGCCGCAACCACAGCACCCTGGGAACGGGCATAGCCAGTGAGGGTGACGGTACGATCTGGCGCGGAGACAATAAAGGGAGCACCTACGGCCTGGACGAGTGCCTCCCCACCTGGCATCTGGAAGGCAAAGGCATTGACGCACCAGCTCCCGCCACCATGCAGGTCAATTACCGTATCCACATCTTTCAGCGCCTGTTCTGTCAGCAGTGCGGCCAGCCGTTCGGTGTGTGATCCATGATGATCACCGGGGAACTGGCGGTTGAGATCCAGGGTATCGAAGGGCGCATTACGGGCGTCTGCTTCCATCGCAAAAGGATTGCTGACCGGGACGATACGCAGCGTCCCCAGCAGTTCATCCGGCGATGTGTTCTTGAGCAGCTTGCGAATGGCCCACGCCCCCCAAGGGCCTTCGTCGCCATGCACCCCGGCTGTAACCAATGCTGTTGGACCCTTGGTACCGACCTGACCGATTGACAGCGATACTGTTCCGACAGCCGCCCCCGCTGCCAGTGGAAAATGCTGCCACATGACCTGCTCGAATAGAGAACTCATCGTTGTGCCTTTATCGTGTTGTGAATGCGCTGCCGGAGCGAACAGTTTAACACGCAGTTATCCGATTTAGGGGTTGATGGTACGATTGGACTTCAATGGTTTGCCACGGTATCAATTGCCAAAACCTGTCTGATAGGTTACTCTCCTTTTGCTGATTCAGCGTCTCTGTGCCAACGTGAAAAGTACTCGTTTTTATCCGGTATTGCCGCAATCCGAAAGGGGAATGCAATGCACATGTACCCGATTCTCAAAAGAAGGCTTTTCTTAACATTGATATTGGTGTTGGCGTTGACCGTCGTGATAGCACCTGCGGCGGGCCAGGATAAAGAGTTGGTATTTGGCTTGAGTTTTACTGTCGATACACTCGATCCAGGGGCGACGACGTTTTCCGGTGTCGAGATCATGGTGGGGCATGTCTTTGATACGCTGGTTCGGCAGCAGCCGCTGGGTACTTTCCACCCCGGGTTAGCCACCGAGTGGAGCGTCAATGCCGACGCAACGGAATACACCTTCAAGCTGCGCGACGATGTGACGTTCCATGATGGAACGCCATTCAATGCCGCTGCCGTCAAGTTTACCTTTGATCGTATTGTTGACCCGGCGCTGAATTCGCAGATGGCGTTCAGCTTCATCGGCCCGTACCAGGAGACGGAGATCGTTGACGACTACACAGTCATCGTCCGTTTCGCTTCGCCGAATGCTGCTTTCCTGGATGGACTTTCACATCCTCAGTTGGGTCCAGTTTCCCCCACAGCAGTTGAAGCGCTTGGTGCTGATTGGGGCTTCGCTGGCATCGTTGGCACCGGCCCCTTCGTCTTCGAATCCTATACACCAGACTCGGAAGTCGCGCTGGTGCGCAACCCCGACTACAACTGGGGTTCCGAAGCGGTCTTCGGTCGCACTGGCCCCACCGATATTGATCGCCTGGTATTCAAACTGATTGAAGACCCCACTACCCGGCTGGCGGCGCTGGAAAGCGGCGAAGTTGATATGATCGATGCTGTACCGGCCCTGGATGTGGAACGCATTGGTGCCAGCGAGGAATTCGAACTGCTTCAGTTCCCACAGGCTGGGCATGGCTGGTCACTGATTATCAACTCAGAAAAAGCGCCCACTAACGAAGTCGCTGTCCGGCAGGCGATGGCCTATGCCATTGATTATGACAGCATGCAGGACATCGTTTTCGAAGGGCTGGGCAGCCGGGCATGCAGCCCCCTGACCAGCATCATGTTTGCCTGGACCGACGCCTTCTGCCAGACCTACAACTATGATCCCGAAAAAGCCGGTCAGATTCTCGATGAAGCTGGTTGGGTGATGAATGAGGCGACGGGCATTCGTGAGCGCGATGGTGCCCCATTGGTCGTTCAGCACTTCAGCCCGGAACGTCCGCTGGGTGTCGCAACCGGCCAGTTCATTCAGCAAGATCTGGCAGCCGTTGGCATTGACTTCCAGTTGAACTTCTCCGATATCGCGGCCTACCTCGAAGTGGTACGTGCCGGTGAACACAACACCCAGCAGTGGTGGGACACCCAGACCGACCCGGATGGTGTGTTCCGCACTCTGTATCACTCCTCCAACGCGGATGGCGGCACGAACCGCAGCCGTTATCGGAGTGAAGTGATGGATGGCTTGATTGACCAGGCTGTTGGCATCGGCGATCAGGCCGAACGCGCTGCTGTTTACGTCCAGATCGAACAGATCATCACCGATGAAGCGCTCACGATCTTCCTGAACGATCCGGTGGTGTTGTTTGCCAGCACGCCCCAGGTTCAGGGTGTGACCATTCTCGGTGGTGGATTTATCCCCAACTTCTATGCTGCCAGCATCAGCAGCTAATCTATAAGGATACACGGATAGCGGTGGGTGAACTGCCGCTATCCCTGCTAACGCTCCTTCCATGACACGTTATCTGATCCGTCGCTTCATTCAGGCTATTCCAACCGTTCTCCTGGTGACGATTGTTGTATTTCTCATGCTGCACCTGACCCCAGGTGATCCAGCCGAGGTGTTTCTCGGTGATCAGCGCAGTACGCCGGAAATGCTGGAAAACGTGCGGGAAATGATGGGGCTTAATCGTCCGCTGCATGTGCAGTATGTCGACTACATGTCCCGCGCCCTGCAAGGTGATCTGGGCAGGTCGCTCCAGACCAATATCCCAGTTGCCACTCAGATCATGCTGCGGTTGCCCTGGACCATTGAACTGGCTGTGACGGCCTTGTTCCTGACTGTTGTTTTAGGGGTGGGGCTGGGCGTGATCGCCGCGCTATGGCACAACACCCTGGTGGATACGTTGGCGATGACCCTGGCGCTGGTCGGCATTTCGATGCCCGTTTACTGGTCATCAATCTTGCTGATCATCCTGTTTGCAGTGCGTTTGCAGGTGCTGCCGGCTATCGGTCAGGGTGGTTTGGAACGGTTGATTATGCCGGCCTTTGCCCTTGCCCTCGTTTCGGCGGGGTCGTTGGCGCGTATGGTACGCTCCAGCATGCTCGAAGTGCTGAATCAGGATTATGTGTTGACCGCCCGCGCCAAAGGTCTGACGGAACAGGTTGTGATTGGGCGTCATGCCCTGCGCAACGCTTTGATCCCGGTCGTCACGATCATCGGCCTGACCTTCGGCAACCTGTTAGGCGGCGCCGTCATCACCGAGACCATTTTTGCCCGGCTGGGCATCGGTCAGATGTATGCTGAGGCCGTCCTGCAAAAGGACTTCACTTTAGTACAGGGTACAACTCTCTTTATTTCCCTGTCCTATGTCCTGATCAACATTCTGACCGACATGTTTTATGTGGTCATTGACCCGCGTATCCGCTATGAGTGAACCTGCTGCTGTCTCATCCATTGCCGGTGACCGTCCACGGGAACAACTGCGACGGCTGGTGCGCCGCTTTTCCCGCAGCCGCAATATCCTGGTGGGTGGCGTCATCCTGACACTCGTGATTGCCCTGGCACTGCTGGCACCTGTCATCACCGTTTATGAACCGACTCAGCAGCTCCGGCGTGAGCGCCTGCAACCTCCCGATAACATACACCTCTTTGGTACCGATAACCTGGGGCGTGATATCTTCACTCGTGTCCTCTATGGTGGGCAGGTTTCGCTTCAGGTCGGGATATTCTCGGTTGCGCTCGGGGCAGTGCTGGGAACGCTTCTAGGATTACTGGCTGGCTATTTGGGCGGTTGGTGGGATGTGCTGGTCATGCGGCTGATCGATGTGATGCTGGCATTTCCCGGTATATTGCTGGCGCTGGGGATCATTGCTGTGCTGGGGCGTGATCTGCGCAATGTCATGATTGCCGTCGGTATCGCCTCGATTCCGGTCTATACCCGCGTCGTGCGTAGCAGCACCCTTTCGCTAAAAGAGTATGATTTTGTCATGGCAGCGCGCGCACTCGGCGCTCCAGCGTGGCGCATTATCCTGTATCACATCCTGCCGAACGTGCTGGCACCCATCATCGTCATCACCACCAATGGCGTTGCTGGAGCCATTATCTCTGGCGCGGCTCTGAGCTTCCTGGGTTTGGGGCAGCAGCCGCCCAATCCGGAGTGGGGACTGATGCTTAACGAAGGGCGGGAATATATCCGGGTTGCCCCCTGGATTACGACTTACCCGGGTCTGGCAATTGTCGTCACCGTGCTGTCCATCAATCTATTGGGCGATGGTCTGCGCGACATATTTGATCCCCGTCTGCGGCTGTAATCACTCATGAGGAAACCATCATGTCGAACCTGCCCAAGAAGATTCTGATCGCCTCGTATCTGGAAGCCGAATACGTTGAGCAAATTCAGCGCGAAGTGCCAGGCGTGGAAGTTATCAATCGACCGGATTTGCTGGGCAAGCCCCGTTACATTGCCGACCACAGCGCCCATATCGAACGGACACCGGAACAGGAAGCGGAGTGGCGTGCCCTGCTGGCGGAGGCGGAAATCCTGTTTGACTTTGACCACAGCCACCTGGAAGACTTGCCCGAACTGGCTCCGAGGCTGAAATGGATACAGGCGACCAGCGCTGGCATCGGGCAACTTGTAAAGCGGCTGCGCTATGGCGAACGCACCGATTGGATCTTCACCACCGCCAGCGGTGTCCATGCTCGGCCACTGGCGGAGTTCGCCCTGATGGCAATGTTGTTTTTCGCAAAGAATTATCTTTACTTACAAGAGGAGAAGGCGAACAAACACTGGGCGCGTTACTGTGCAACCGAACTGGCCGGCAAAACACTTTCCATTATCGGGTTAGGCCGGGTCGGACGCGAAGTGGCGCGCCTGGCAAAAGCGTTTGACATGCGCGTCATCGGCAATCGGCGTGATCCCAACAAAGCTATTGACTATATCGACCAGCTTTACCCACCCAACGAGATTGCGCCGCTGCTGCAACAGTCAGACTTTCTGGTGCTGGCAGTGCCACATACGCCGGAAACAGAGAGGCTCATTGGTGCAGCCGAACTCAGCGCTTTGCCGAAAGGGGCCGTCCTCATCAATGTCGCACGTGGTGCCGTAGTGGATCAGGACGCGCTGATCGCTGCTTTACGCGACGAACATCTGGCGGGGGCGGCGTTGGATGTTTTCGCAGTCGAGCCGCTGCCGTCCGACAGCCCGCTCTGGGAGATGCCCAATGTCATCATCAGTCCCCATTCAGCCAGCACCGCAGAAACCGAGAATGCCAAAATCACCCGTATTTTCTGTGACAATCTGAGAGCTTATCTATCTGGGCAACCGCTGATCAATGTCCTGAATGTCGAGCGATTGTATTAGCCGATGATCCCTCGGGCTTGAGACGATTACCTCAGATTTCTTCGGTGTATCGCAAGATACTCATACCTCAAAACGAATATGTCCCATGTCTGATGAACGAGTGCCTGATATACTTGACCTGTTCCTGACCCATGCGGATAGCGGGGGAGCAGGCTCAAAGTAGTGCAAAACGAGTTGTTTTGGCGCTGTCACAAACGATGGATCTCATGCATCAGTGTTGTCAAAACGAAATGATGCTGGCAAGATCGGTCTGTCTGGCTGTGTCAGCAGTTGCAATCAATTCACCTTTCGCACCCTACTTTCTATCGGGCGCTGGGCACTGTCGCCAAAGAGGTGAGTCAGTAAGAGGGTTGATTCAGGATTAATGGTTGGAATGATGAGCAGTAAGACACCTTTCCTCGAACGGATGAGACAACAGGCACCGCTGCTGGGTGATGGCGCGATGGGGACGATGCTGCACCAGACCGGCGTGCCGATCAACGCCTGTTTTGATGAACTCAACATCACCCATCCCGAACAGGTGGGGCGGGTTCACCGCGCCTACATAGAAGCCGGTGCCGAGGTGATCGAGACCAATACTTTCGGCGCGAACCGCTTCCGCCTCGCCAAGCATGGGCTGGAGGATCGCGTGGCTGAGATCAACCGCGCGGGTGTTGACCTGGCGCGGCGGGTGATCGACGCCAGCTTTCGTCCGGTGTATCTGGCCGGCTCGGTCGGGCCGCTGGGAGTGCGCCTGAAGCCCTTCGGTCGGGTCAAGGCTGAAGAAGCCCGGTCGGCCTTTGCCGAACAGATGGCAGCGCTCTATGCCGGTGGGGTTGACCTGTTGATTCTGGAAACCTTCAGTGATCGGATTGAACTGCTGGAAGCGCTGGCAGCCGCCCGCGAGGTTGCGCCTGGCATCCCGGTGGTGTGCCACATGACCTTCGCCCAGGATGATCGTACCCTACTCGGTGACCTCCCGGCACAGATCGCCCGTGAATTGCGTCAGGCCGGGGCCGATGTCATCGGCGTCAACTGTGGTGGTGGGCCAGAACAGACCTCGCGCATCCTGCAATTGATGCGCCAGGCCGCACCAGAGGCGCTGGTCTCGGCCATGCCCAACGCCGGTTTCCCCGAGTCGGTTGGCGAACGGATGATGTACCCGGCCACCGAGGAATACTTCGCCGATTACGCCCTGACCTTCAAGGCCATTGGTGCCAGCTTCATCGGCGGCTGCTGCGGCACCACCCCGGCGCACATCGCGGCCATGCGGCGGGCGCTGGATAACCCGGCTTTGCCGCTGCCGCACATCGAAATCACTGATGGTCATGGCGAAGAAGATCTGTTCGTGCCAGAACGCCCGACCGAACTGGCGCGCAAGCTGGCTGCCGGGCGCTTCGTCATCACCGTGGAGATGTCGCCACCGCGTTCGTTCGTGCCACAAAAGCTGCTGGCGTCATCACAACTGCTGCAAGAAGCCGGGGCGGATATGGTCGATGTGGCCGACAGCCCGACCGCGCGGATGCGGATGAGTCCCTGGGCGGTGTGTCACTTCCTGCAATCGCGCCTGCATCTGGAGACGGTGCTGCACTTCCCCACGCGCGGGCGCAATCTGCTGCGGGTGCAGGGCGATCTGCTGGCGGCCCATGCGTTGGGGTTGCGTAACCTGTTCGTGGTCATGGGCGACCCGACCAAGATCGGTGATTATCCCGAAGCGATGGATAATTACGATGTTGCGCCCTCGGCTCTCATCGGCGTCATCAAACACAAGCTCAACAACGGCGTCGATCAGGCCGGGAACAGCATCGGTCAGCCGACCAGCTTCACCGTTGGCTGCGCTCTGAATATGTTCGCCGCCGATTTAGACCGCGAGATTCAGACGACCGTCAAGAAGATCGAGAACGGGGCGGATTTCGCGCTGGGTCAGGCGGTGTTCGAACCGCACCGCATTGAATTGTTCCACCAGCGCTATCGAGAGATCACCAGCAGCGACTTCACCCTGCCGGTGCTGATGGGTCTGATGCCGCTCTATAGCCTGAAGCACGCCCAATTCCTGCACAACGAAATCCCCGGCATCAGCATCCCGGATGGGATCATGAAACGCATCGAAGGCGCTGGCGAGAATGCGGCTCAGGAAGGCGTCCTGATCGCGCAGGAATTACTGCGGGATATGCGGAGTCTCGTGCAGGGCGCGTACATCATCCCGGCCTTCGGCAAGTACGAACTAGCCGCCGAGGTCATCGACGGCGCTGCGGTGCGGGTGTGACAAAAGGGTAGCGGTGGGTAGCGATTGTCGGGGACATTTCTTTGTAAGCTTAAATCGAGGTGTTGCGCACGATTTTGAAGACAAAACCGTGTTCGCAGGGCAGGGTATCTGGCCGTTCAATCAACAACCCTTCGTCAGTCAGTTTCCATTGGAGCGGTCGATTGACTCCCAGCATTTCTACAGACCGTATGTGACCTGGATAGGTGTCTTTCAAGGATGTAATAACAACATCCTTCGCAGGTAGTGCCATACAGATAGCATACAGGGCATCATCCTTAACGGTGAAGCGGAAATCCTTATTCGTGAAAACGAGTTTTTCCTTGGTATCGCCAAATGCACCTTCAAGCCGCGTTCTAGTCGGGCCTTCCCCAGCACAATGCCACGGTACCGTCTCGTAAATCGCCTCCCCATTGATACCTAACCATTGTCCAATACCTTCAAGCACCAGTTGCGCGGGTTCAGGGATCTGACCATCCGGCTGTGGTCCAACATTCAAGAGCAAATAACCATTTTTGCTGACATTGTCGATCAAATAATGAACCAGCTCACTGACAGATTTATAGCGTGCATCTTTCATATAGCCCCACGCCTCGCCGTCATCAATCGTCGTATCAGTGATCCACTCAAAGTAGGTTTGCTCAGCCATCCTGCCCAATTCGATATCAACAAGTGCTGTCCCTGGCGGCAAGTTGTCCCATTTATAGCTGACGACGACTTCCCGATCCAATTCGCGGGCTTTGTTGTAATAATGGGCGAGGAAATTTTGTTTAACCTGCTCATGGATGAATTTCAGCCCGAAGTCGAACCAGATGTAGTCTGGCGAATACTTGTCAATCAGTTCAAACAGACGCGCCTGCCAGCGATCCAGGAACGTCTTATTGGGCAAATCCTGTGCTGCCCATTCTTTACTGCGTGTCAACTCCACTTGCGCGGCTCCCCGTTCACCCGTCCATTCAGCCGGAGTATGCGTCAGGTCAAGATTGTGAAGCTCGCCATACAATCCTGCATATAGAGCATTTGCCGTGTCCAGGTCTTTAATCCAATGGGGATAGAACCACCAGTTTTCGGCATGGTGCATGGCAACCATGTACTTCATGCTCTGCGCTCGGATCGATTTTTCCAGTTCACCAACGACATCGCGGCGTGGCCCCATTCTGGCGGCATTCCAATCACCATAGGCCGTATCCCACATGGGGAATCCATCATGATGTTCGGCAACTGGACCCGCAAATTTCGCGCCAGCCCGCTTGAATAAATCAGCCCATTGGTCTGGGTCAAATTTCGTGCCCGTGAACATGGGAATGAAGTCTTTGTATCCGAATTTCGACGGATGACCATAGGTTTTCACATGATAATTGTATTGGGCCGTGCCTTCACGGTACATGTTATGGGGATACCACGACACATTTGGCCCTCTCGCCGGGACGGAATAAATCCCCCAATGCGTGTAAATGCCAAACTTGGCATCACGTAGCCATTGCGGTGTTTGATGCATGCGGAGTGAACGCCAGTTCGGCAGATACGGACCGTTCATTGAGTTGACCTTCACGGGTGAGTGCAACAGGCTTAATCTAACATTGAAAGCAGCCTCAATCAACCTAAGTCACTAAGGAAGACCGGGATTTCATGCGACAAGCCTATTCAGAACGACCATACCGACACCCCCAAAGGATTGGAGAGGATGCTTCCCTGTCTCCACCAAAGGGGCTTTCAGTTAGGCTCAGGTATTCACTTTTGTGAAGCGGTTTAGCCTCGCGTGAAGGGATGACCTAACTCCCACGCGGCTTGCGCGGTTTGGCGTGCTGGCCTTCAACGCTGATCTGCACTTTGGTGCCGCGCACCGTCCAGAACTTGACGCCCTTCAGCACCCGGTCCACCAGTCCTTGTTCCACATCCACCAGTGTGTAATCGCGGTGCAGGGTGATCGCGCCGATGGCCCGTCCGTCGATGCCCGACTCGCCGGCAATCGCGCCGACCACTTCGCCGATGCGTAATTCATGCACCCGGCCAACATTCAGCCGCAGCGTCGTCATACCGGCTTCGTTGGGATGCGCTTTGTCCTTGACGCGCCGCACCGGAGTCCGGTCGCGCTGCTCGAAGTCACCACGCCCATCTCGCTCCGGGCGGCTACCGCGCAGCGGGATTTCCCGTACATCCTCCACCGGACGCAGCGACTCGGCCTCGCGCGCCATCTTCATCGCCCCGGCGGCCAGTTCCAGCATATCCAGACCGCCGGCGCTCAGTTCTTCGACCAGTGCCCGTTCGGCAGCCAGATCATGTTCGCGCACCGTATCGGCCAGCCGATCCACAAACTGTGCATTCCGTCGCTCGTAGACTTTGGTCTTAGGCGGCAGCATCGCGTGTTGGATCGGCTGCTGGGTATAGTTTTCGATCATCTTGACGCGGCGCTGCTCATGCGGCGTCACCAGGGTGATGGCAATGCCGGATCGTCCGGCGCGCCCGGTGCGTCCGATGCGGTGAACGTAGTCCTCGCCATCGCCGGGAATGTCGTAATTGATGACGTGCGAGACATCCTGAATATCCACGCCGCGCGCCACCACATCGGTGGCGATCAGCAGTTGCAGGCTGCCATTGCGAAAACGCCGCAGCACCGCCTCGCGCATGTCCTGAGTCAGATCGCCGTGCAGCGCCTCGGCAGCGTACCCCCGCGCTTGCAGGTGCTCGGATAACTGCGCTGCCCCCAGTTTGGTGCGGGCGAAGATCAGCGTACCGGTCAGGTCTTCCGTCTCCAGCAGACGACACAGCGCCGCCATTTTCGATTGGTGGTCAATCAGATAATAGCGCTGCTCGACCTGTGGCACGGTCATCGTCTTGTGTTCGATGGTCACATCCACCGGGTCGCGCATGTACTGGCCGATCAGACGGCGCAGTTCATGGGTGACAGTCGCGGAAAACAACGCCGTCTGCCGGTCATTCGGGGTTTCGCTCAGGATACGCTCGACGGCTTCGACAAAGCCCATATCCAGCATCTCATCGGCTTCGTCCAGCACCAGATAGCGCACATGGCTGATGTCCAGCACCCCCTGTTCCAGCAGGTCGATGATGCGCCCTGGTGTGCCGACCACCACATGGACGCCGGATTTCAGCCGCTTGATCTGGCGCGTGTACGACGTACCGCCGTAGATGGCGACGATCTGTACCCCCAGATGTTTACCGTACTGGTACGTGGCTTCGGCCACCTGTGACGCCAGCTCGCGGGTGGGTGTCAGGATCAACCCTTGAATCCCACCCTTCATGTCAAGGCGTTGCAGCAGCGGCAGGGTGAAGGCAGCGGTCTTGCCGGTGCCGGTCTGCGCCTGTCCCAGCACATCCTGCCCCGCCAGCAGCAGCGGGATGGCCTGTACCTGAATGGGCGTCGGCTCCTCGTAGCCCAGTTCGGTGACGGCACGCATAATTTCGGGGCGTAAGCCCAGATCATCAAATCGAGAACTATCCATAGGCGTTTATCGGTTTCCTGGAAAATGAACAATACCCTGAAAGCGGGCAGAATGTGATGCTCAACGTTCGGTGGGTGACACCATCATACTGAATTTGCTGCCGCTTGAACAGCCGCAGCAAACAGCCTTTGTTGTCACACCTTTTGCGCCGATGCTACAATCGATAGCCTTCCATTGATTCTCCACCGCGAAGGAAATCCACCATGACCGAGTATCCTCGTTTTGATCTGAATGGGCAGGTAGCGCTGGTGACGGGCGCGAGCAAAGGCATCGGCTATGGGCTGGCGAAAGCGCTGGCGCAGGCCGGAGCCAAAGTGGTTGTCACCGCCCGCGATCTGCCGGCGCTGGAAACCTTAGCAAACGAGATCCGCGCCGAGGGGGGTGATGCCATCGCCATGCAGCTCGATGTGCTGAATATCCCGCAGATCAGCACCGTCATGCAGGCCGCGCACGATCATTATGGGCGGCTGGATATTCTGGTGAACAACGCCGGACTGGGGGCGAACCACGCCGCAGTCGATGTCACCGAGGCCGATTGGGACGGCATGATGGATGTCAACCTGAAGGGGTTGTTCTTCTGCTGCCAGGCCGCCGGGCGCATCATGCTGGAGCAGGGCTACGGACGGATCATCAACATGAGTTCGCAGGCCAGCGTCGTCGGCATCCGCGACCACGCCGTATACTGTGCCACCAAAGGCGGCATCAACCAGTTGACGCGGGTGCTGGCGCTGGAATGGTCAGCGCACGGCGTGACGGTCAACGCGGTTGGGCCGACCTTCATCTATACCCCTGGCACAGCCGAACGACTGGATAACCCGGAGTATCTCCAGGGGGTTCTCAACCGGCTGCCGATTGGGCATGTCGGCACCATCGCCGATGTCGCCGGCGCGGTCATCTATCTGGCTTCCCCGGCTGGTGGCATGGTCAGCGGCACCCTGCTCCTGGTTGATGGCGGTTGGACAGCACAATAGGAGCAGCACATGGACTTCAGCGGACAGGTTATCCTGGTCACTGGCGCATCGCGCGGGATCGGACGCAGCATCGCCCGGCAGTTCGCCCAACGTGGCGGGCGCGTGGCCGTTCATTATCATCAGAATGAAGAGGCCGCGCGAGCGACGCTGGCGCTGCTCCCCGGTGAGGGGCATCACATCGTGCAGGCCGATATGGCGGATGCTGACGCCATCCAGCGCATGATGCAGACCGTGATCGCGCAGATGGGCGGGCTGCATGTCCTGGTCAACAACGCCGGGATTTACGACGATCACCCGCCACTGAGCATATCGTATGCCGATTGGCAGGCGAGCTGGATGCGGATCGTCCAGACCAATCTGATCGGGGCAGCCAACGCTGCGTATTGCGCCGCCCAGCATATGAAAGATCATGGTGGCGGACGCATCATCAACGTGTCATCGCGCGGTGCCTTTCGCGGCGAACCCGATTCGCCGGCCTATGGCGCGAGCAAAGCCGGTCTGAATGCCATGAGCCAATCGCTGGCGAAGGCGCTGGCTCCCCATAACATCTTCGTCACAGCAGTCGCGCCGGGGTTTGTCGAGACCGATATGGCTGCTGAGTTGCTGAACGGGCCACAGGGCGATGCCATCCGTGCCCAGAGTCCGCTGAACCGGGTGGCGACGCCGGACGATGTGGCGTATGCTGTGGTATTCTTCGCCTCGGCTGGCGCGGAATTCATGACTGGCGCGATACTGGATGTCAACGGCGCGTCGTATCTGCGAACCTGAGCCGTTCACAAGGGAAGGATGACCATGCCTGCTACCCATACCCTGACCGTTGAGGGTCATCGCCTGGTGGCGTTGGAGTACAACGAAACGGCTCCCGGCACACCCATCATCTTCATTCATGGCATCGCTTCCACCGTCGCTTTCTGGGAAGGCGGCGTGGGGTTATCGCCCATCCTGAACCAGCGGCGCTGGTATTCGCTCAGCCTGCCGGGGCATTTCCCGGCCCAGGTGCCAGCCGGCTTTCAACCTGCCGACGTTACACCAGAACGGATCGCCAGCCTGTTGACCCAGGCGACGCGCCAACTGATCGGCGATCAACCGGCGCTGCTGGTTGGTCATTCCACCGGCGGATTCGCGGTGCTGGCGATGGCGGCACAAGCGCCTGATCTGGCGACAGCGGTGGTCAGCATCAGCGGCTTTGCCCAGGGGCGTTGGGGCGGGGTGCTGCGTCCACTGCAAATGCTGGCGCGGCAGGGAGCAATCGGACAGGCGTTGTTCCGCTTCAACATGCAGATGACCACGCTTTCGCCGGCCATCTATCATCAGGTCACCGGCTTCTACGCCACCGACCGGCGCGCCTATTTTGCTTATCCTGAGCTGCGCCCGACGACCGATAAACTGCTGGAGTATGCCCGTCAGCTTGATCTGAAGGCGCTGGGTGCCTATTTCCAGCGGATGCCCGACATCGATGTGGCCGACTGGCTGCCGCGCATTCGTGTCCCGGTGCTGGCCTTGACCGGCGACTCCGATCACATCGTCCCGCCCGAACAGGCGCGTCTGATTGCAGGCCGTGTCCAGAACGGCACCCTGCGCGAGATCAAAGGTGCAGGGCATATGTCCTTCATCGAGCGCCCGGCGGAATACAGCGCCATCATCAATCCCTGGTATGAGCAGTATTGAGGACACCCTTATGCCCGACACGATTCTATTGGTCGATGACGAGCAGCACATCATCGATCTGGCGAGTATGTATCTGGAGCAGGATGGTTTTGTCACTCAGAGCGCCACCGATGGCCTGACGGCGTTGCAGCGCATCCTGAGCGAGAAGCCGGCGCTAGTGGTGCTGGATCTGATGCTGCCGGGGCTGGATGGCTGGGAGGTCTGCCGCCGCGTCCGGGCGCAGTCCGATGTGCCGATCATCATGCTCACCGCCCGCAACGATGACATCGACAAGATCGTTGGCCTGGAACTGGGGGCGGATGATTACATGACCAAGCCGTTTAACCCGCGCGAACTGGTGGCGCGGGTGAAGGTGATCCTGCGCCGCGTCGATAAGAAACCGGCTTCCGCAACTTCATTGCCGGCGGATGCCGCGCTGCGCCTCGACAATCTGGTGATCTACCCCGAACGGCGGGTGGTGATGGTTGATGACCGCGCGGTTGATCTGCGGATGAAAGAGTTCGATCTGCTGCTGACGCTGGCGGAAAACCGGGGCATCGTCTTCAGCCGCGAGAAGCTGCTCGATGTCGTCTGGGGCTTCGACTTCGCTGGCGAGACGCGCACAGTGGATGTTCATGTGGCACACCTGCGGCACAAGCTGCAAGGGATGCGCCCGCAGATCGAAACCGTCTGGGGTGTGGGTTACAAACTGGAGTGAAGTTACACCGATTTTACATGCGCGAAACCCACTCATCACGACTCAGGGTTAAACTGGGTGCAGCGCCGGGCAGTCCATCAGGTGAGCCATGACCACACCCCAACCGCCATCTAATCCAGCCAACCATCGTTCGATGCGCCTGCGTGGACGTCTGCTCATCTCCTATGCGGTGCTGCTGACGGTGACGCTGGCGGTGGTGGCGCTGGTGCTCTTGCTGTTTCTTTTCGCTCAACCCGCGCCGGTTGAAGACTCCTACGAGCAGCTCATCACCGTCGCCCGCGATGTTATCCAGGACTCCGGCCTGACCGAGGGACGAGTCAGTCTGGCTGAGTTGCAGCGCCTTCTGACCTCGATTCCTCAGACGGCGCAGGAGTACGGGGTGCGTATCCTGGTGGTGAACCTGCCGAACCAGACGGTGCTGGTCGATAGCGCCGGGGCGTTCAGCGATGGCGCAGCACTGACGCTGGAGCGCGAAGCCTATACCCTGCCGACCTATCTGGTCAACCGCATCGGGCTGCGTGGCGAGCCGATCTTCGGACGCTTCCGTGATGTCGATGGTGCCGAGTGGGTCTACAGCGGCCTGGCATTCGTCCGCCTGGGTGCCGAGAACAACGCGCTGCTCTTCGCCGAACGGCGCGCCCGCCAACCCGCCCCGGTTGTGATTCAACGCTTCCGCCGTGAACTGGCGCTGCCACTGTGTCAGGCCGCTCTGATTGGCCTGATCGTCTCGCTGGCGCTGGCCGGGGCCGTCAGCCGCGCCTTCACCCGCCCCCTGACCCGGCTGGAAGAGGGAGCCGCCGCCGTTGCCGTCGGACACTATGACCAGCGCGTTGCCGAGGAAGGCCCCGCCGAAATCCGGGCGGTGGCCGCCGCTTTCAATCACATGGTCAGCGAAGTGCAAAACAGCCAGCAGGCGCAGAAAGACTTCCTCGCCAACGTCGGTCATGACCTCAAGACGCCGCTGACCTCGATCCAGGGCTACTCCCAGGCTATCATGGATGGCGCGGCCAAAGACCCGGCCAAAGCGGCTCGCGTCATCCACGAGGAAGCCGGACGGCTCAACCGCATGGTGACCGAACTGACCGATCTGGCGCGGCTGCAAGCGGGGCGCCTCTCGATGAAGACCCGCCCGATTGATATGGGGCAGTTAGCCGCGGTGATCGGCGAACGGTTGAGCCTGCTGGCGCGGGAGCGCAGCCTGACGCTGCACATCGACGCGCCCTCGCTGCCGGAGATCGCCGGCGATGGTGACCGACTGGCGCAGGTGCTGACCAACTTGGTGAGCAACGCCATCAAGTATACTCCATCCGGCGGGGAAATCTGGCTGCAAGCCCATGTCAACAACGGCGGGGTGGAGGTCATCGTCCGCGACACCGGCAGGGGCATCGCCGCCGAGGATTTACCCCGCATCTTCGAGCGTTTTTATCAGGTGGATAAGGCGCGCGGCCCCAAACGCGGCACCGGGCTGGGGCTGGCGATCACCCAGGAGATCATTCAGGCGCACGGCGGGCGCATCAGCGTCACCAGCGCCGGGGTGGGGCAGGGATCAACCTTCACCATCTGGCTGCCCTCGCCCATGCTCACCACCATCGCGCGGGGACGGGGAAGAATGTAGGGATGAGTTGATGGACAAATGGCATTCTGATTTTCCGGTTGTGCAGGTACGGGTAGCACGGCAAACTGACCAGCTTGCGGCGATCATCCGCTTCTATCGCGACGGTCTGGGCTTGTCGGTGATTGGCTCATTTGAGAATCATGCCGGATACGACGGGGTGATGTTTGGCCTGCCGGGCGCAGCCTATCATCTTGAATTCGTTCAGCATGTTGATGGCAGTCCTGGCACCAGTCCCAACCGAGAGAATCTGCTGGTGTTTTATATCCCGGATCATGAGGCTGTGCAGCGCAAGGCGGCGCAGCTTCAGTCGATGGGCTATCCGCGTGTGCCTGCCGAAAATCCGTATTGGGAAGCGCACGGTGCCATCACGATTGAAGACCCCGATGGATGGCGAATTGTCCTGATGCCCGGCACCGGTCTGGCTGACCCCTAACCCTCACACCATGCTCTCGCCGCCATCGACGTTGATGGCCTGCCCGGTGATGAAGCGCGCTGCATCCGAACACAGGAAGAGGACGACGCTGGCGACTTCTTCCGGGGTGCCGTAGCGCGCCTGGGCGTTGGCGGGGGTGCCATCGAGCGCGGCGGTCAGGGCGACATTGCCGGGGCACACGGCATTCACGCGGATATGGAGGGGGGCGAACTCGCGGGCGCACTGCTTGGTCATGCCCACCAGCCCGGCCTTGCTGGCGACATAAGCCACGCCGTCCGGCAGCGGGTTGGGATGTCCAGCCGTCGAGGCGATGTTGACGATCACGCCGCCGCCTTCTTCCGCCATCACCCGCCCGGCCAACTGACTGCAAAAGAACGCGCCGGTCATGTTCACTTCCAGCACTCGCCGCCAGTCCCATTCATCCAGTCCCGGCATCGGGCCTAGTTTGAGCGCCCCAGCCGCGTTCACCAGCAGGTCAATCCGGCCATAGGCATCGCGCGCCCCTTCGACCAGTGACCCCACCTGAAAGCGGTTGGTCACATCGGCCTGCCAGGGCGTGGCCTTGCCACCCAGCGCCGTGATCTCATCCGCGATTTTGTCAGCCCGATCGGGATTGATGTCATTGACCACCACCGAGGCACCGGCGGCGGCCAGGGCGAGGGCAATGGCGCGGCCAATATCAGCACCCGCGCCCGTCACCACTGCGGCTTTTCCGTTGAAGTTGAAAGCGAAGTCGCTCAAATGCTGTGCAACCAGTCGCGCAGGCTGTTGTTCGCGCCGTAATGGAAGCGGTTGCTGCGGGGGTCGATCAACATGCGATCCGCATACGGGGCGACATAATAGCACGCGCCGTGATCGTAAGCGCGGTCATGGGCTTCGCAGACGCGCTTGGCATACTTCTGCCAGGGATTCCAGTCATGCTGCCCCATCAGCACCAGCAGGCGGCTGTCAATCGCCATCGCTGTCGTTTCATCGAGGGTGTTGGTCGCCAGCACCACGCCATAGGGATGCTGCTCACGGGCGAACAGACCGAAGGATGAACCGAGCAGGGCAGCGCCAGCATCCTGTGCCAGAATCACCACATGCCGCCGGTCAACCTGCGCTTGATCCAGCGCCACCTGATAGGCACAAATGGCATCATTCGTGGTCAGGCCGCGTCCACCCGCGCCGCTGCGCCCTGTCCCGCGCTTGTCCCAGCGGAACACGGCATAACCGGCATCCAGTGCCGTATCGGTGAAATGCTGATAACCCGAACGGTCATCGCTGCCTGCATGGTGGAGGATGAATAGTAATGGGAAATTTTTACGTTTAGTGGATGAAAACGGATAATCAATCTGTCCGGACAGGCGTACCCCGTCGCCTGCAAACACAACTTCCTCCGTCTGCTCGACCCGCGCCGCTTCTAGCAGTTGGTAAGTCATGACTGGTTCTCCATACTGTGCTTACAAAAGAATGCTGACCCATCAAGAAGGCTTTATTTTGAGGGATTCTTTGCGGTTGAAAAACCAGTTCCTTCAGTATAACAACAAACCTTCCATTTGAACCATGACGAATCTCCTGGTGTCCTTGTGCAGATCGCACAAACTTTAACGGAAAATTAGCGATAATGTGCAGCCGACTTAAGATTTGACCCACTCGCTTGACACGCTAGAACGTCGGTGCTATCTTAACATGCAAGGATGGTTAGCATTGTGTTTAGACTTGGGAATAAGTTGGGTAATTTGGGATAAAACCCAATAGGGGAGGCGCATTGTCGCTCGAATTCAACAAGGTGGTGGATCAGATCGAGAAGCTGGGGCGGATGCTGCGCGAATTGGATTTTGATGTCAGTGACCGTCTGACCATCGCCCGCCAGCGCTTCTTCGGTGCAACCAACCTCGATGCTATCCACGAACGCATCCGCCTGGTGCGCCGCCCGGATGTCAGCGGCTATCGCGGCGCGGCTCCGCTCGACCCGCCCTATCATGAGCGCATTTGCGATACCTTCCCGCCGCCAGCGCCCGTCAGCAGCGCTACTATCATGGCCGCCGACGGCTCGCAGATTTATCCCAACGATCTGTGGCGCGTCCCGTATTATCTCATCAACACCGGCCTGTTCGTGTATTATCAGGGTGACGAGCGCACCCCGTTGCAGCGCACCGCCCCGCGCCTGGTCTATCATCCCCAGCGCACCCGCGAGAAGAGCAACCGCGTCCTCGGCAGCCGCACCATCGACGCCATGCGCACCGCCCGCGAGATGGCCGAGCTGGGCAAGCTGGCCTGGGAACTGAAAGATGAAGCCCGCCCGTTGGTGGCGCTCTACGACAACCGCCTGCTGTTCTGGGTGACCAGCGATGTCACCGGCGGCAAGCGTATTATGGAGCAGTATCGCGGCTCGCTGGTGCATCTGCACGACGCCCGCGCCATCCTGGCCGGCTATGTCGATAACCCGGCGCGCAGCCGCCTCATCATCCGCCTGCTGCACCTGATGAGCCTGCCGCTCGACCAGATCAAGACCAGCGAACTCGGTTCCGGCGACCTGGAAGGGCTGCGCGATGTCGATCTGCTGCTGAGTGTGCTGAAGCCTGGTTACCGCACCGCCCTGATGGTGCAGAACTCGCCGCATAACCTGAAGTACCGCCGCTTCGGCGAGAATTATGAGATCGCCTTCTTCTACCTGCGCGTCACCAGCGGCTATCAGGATGCCATCGCCCGCATCGATGTGCCGATGTGGGTGGCGCGCGATAAACAGGCCATCGATGAACTGCATGCCCTGCTGCTGGAACAATGCGCCATGCAGGGGCGTAACCCTTATCCCTATGCCCTGACCCGCGCCGATGAGCTGGCGGTGGTCAGCAGCCGCGACAAGGCCAAGCTGGAGGAGATGATCCGGCTGGCGTGGCGGCTCAATCGCCCGGAAGTCGATCCGCTGGTGTTCTCGGCCAAGCAGATCGGCAAGGACCTGGCGCGCAGCAACAAACGAATGCACGAGTTGTGAGGGAGGCATGGACCAAGCTATGGATGTGACAACCCCTGTCGATGAGTTAATGGTCGGGCGGGTGCTGCGCGCCAGCACGCGCGGATTCGCCTGTGGCACCCAGAGCAATCGGGTGGATAGCAAGCATGACTTCGGCGCGTTCGTCAGCGCCCCCATCGCCAATGACGACGCCATCTTCGCCATCGGGCTGATCTACGCCGTCGAGATCAAGGACGATCTGCTGGTCAACGAACTGGTCATGGCCGACTCGCTCAACAGCAGCATCCTGCGCGACCAGCGCGAGAACCGCATGGTGCCGATGGAGATCAGCGTCATCAACATCGGCTATCATTACCTGAACGGTGCTTATGTTCACAGCCTGCCGCCGCGCCCGCCGATGAGCCTGTCGAAGGTCGATCTGTGCAGCCGCGAGCTGATCCTGGAATTCACCCGCCGTCAGGAATTCTTCACCCTGGTGCTGAACGCCGCCGAAGTGCCATCCGACGATCTGCTGGCGGCGGCTATCCGTTACGCCTCATGGCAGTATGCCGATGAGCGCGAACGCTACGGCTTTGTCGTCAAGTGTGGGCGGACGCTGGCGCGGCTGCTTTCGCATGATCTCAAGCGGCTGGAGCATGTGCTGGCGCTCATCCGCCCCTGATCCGCCCGCGCTCCGGTCCCCGTTTTCTCCCCCCGCCTCCCGTTACCGACCGGCAGGCTCTCTTCAATGCCCGTTCCTGCCAGAAAATACCGAATGTGATTGAGGCGACGAATCACATCAGTCAGCAACAGCCAAAGGATGAAAAGACCATGAAGAACAAATCGCCATTGAGCAAATTCGCGTTGGCACTTACGTGTACTCTTTTGCTTCTGCTGTTTGCTTTACCAGCTATAGCGCAAAACACGATACAGGAAATTCAGGCTGTTGCCTGGAATCCAGCCGGCAATCTGCTTGCAATGGGTGGTGTAGATACTAATAGCGCCTACACCGTAATCAAGCCGATTCTGGCTGTGCGTCGAGCGTCCGATATGTCCCTCTTGTTTGATCTGAGCAGCACTACGAATGGACATATGGGTAGTGTTCTATCGTTAGGCTGGAGTCCAGATGGCAAATACCTGGTGGCAGGTGACACTCAAAACACAGTTATTGTGTGGAATATCAATGATGTTAATCTTCCTCTGGGTAGCATCGTTGCCCGATTATCAAACACGAGCCAACCGGGAACATTGATCACCAGTGTGCAATGGAGTCCAAATGGTAATTGGATCGCAAGTATTCAAGGGAGGGCAATTAACATCTGGAGCAAGGCAAGCTACACACTGACCGATCAGGTTCGGATCGAAGGTGGTGGAACATTGGCGTGGAGTGGCGATAGTAACTGGCTGGCTGTTGATGTTGTGTTTAATCCAAAGGTATTTCGGATCGCAGCCAATGGTACTTTTGATCACAGTCAGGATTATCAGTTGATGTCTGTAGAACCACCTTTTCTCAATGCGATGGGTATCGCATGGAATCCAAATGGGACCCAATTGGCTGTGACCGCGCCCTATGAGAAGAAGATTTACATTTTCGATGTAGCGAGTCGCACTATCAATCGAACACTGACACTTCCAACCGGCGCTGCTGGTATCTCGTGGAGCCCAGATGGAAGCCGCCTTGCCTACTCAGCATCCCCCAGAACAGTACGTGTTTTTGACCTAAATAGCAATCGGGAGCTTGCGGTTTATCAAACCGGTAAGCGTGGATCAGCCGAGAATGTTTCCTGGAAACCAGACAGCAGTATGATCGCTTTCCCGCAGGCAGGAACTCAGGCGGCTGTGGTCACCGCACCCGTTGCAAATCCGGCACCAACCGCCACGCCGCCGAGCAGTAGTTGTGGGTAAGCGCCTCTCCACCCATAAGCGGCAGATGCTCTTCAATGCCCCTGAGCTTTCCACTCCGCTGACTGCCTGACTGCCGTCCTCCCGCGATGGATGCCGGGTGGACGGTACTTTTCGTGTGAGTCGCAATCGTCTGAAGATGAGAATCAGATGAGTATAAAGCCATCCATTAATCCAGTCGCATAGGAAGCGGACGTTTTCATCAGCAGGTTGTCGCTGTGTCGGATCCCACAAACACAACCGAAAGGAAACCGAAAGCCGAACAAGGAGAAGGAGACCGGATAATGGTTCAATACCATTCTCGAAACCAGGGCGGATTGATCCGTCCCCTGTTGATGATCCTCGTTTTGCTCGTCCTGAGCAGCTTCAGCGGGGCCGTCATCCACGCACAAACCGTGCCATCGACCACCGTCTTTGCCGTGACTACCGACAATCGTCTGATCCAGTTCAGCAGCACCAACCCCGGCAGCCTGACCGCCGACACACCTATCACCGGACTCATGGACAGCGAAATCATTCTAGGGATCGATCTGCGCCCGGCTACTGGTCAGCTTTATGGCCTGGGCAGCAGCAACCGGCTGTATGTCATCAATGTTGGCAGCGGGGTGGCTGCGCCGGTCAACGCCAATCCCTTCGGCACCGCCCTCAGCGGCGACAGCTTCGGCTTCGACTTCAACCCCACCGTTGACCGCATCCGCGTCATCAGCAGCAGCGGGCAAAACCTGCGCCTCAACCCCAACAATGGTGCCGTCGCCGCTGTTGATAGTCCACTGGGTTATGCCGCGCCCGATGCCAATGGCGGTGCGGCTCCGCGTGGGGTCGCCTCGGCCTATACCAGCAACTTCAACGGTGCCGGCTCGACCACGCTGTTTAACATCGACAGCGGCCTGGACATCCTGGTGTCGCAGATTCCGCCGAATGCTGGCACGCTCAATACCATCGGCTCGTTGGGGGTGGATGCCACCGACCTGACCAGCTTTGACATCATGACCGATGCCACCGGCACTGATGCCGCTTTCGCCGCCATTGGCTCCAGCTTCTATCAGATCAACCTGGCGAATGGCGCGGCCACCCTCATCGGCAACGTCGGCGTCAGCCTGCGCGGCATCGCCGTCACCGGCTCGATTCGTCCGGTCGCTGCTGTCCCGGCCTGTGCCGACTTCAACGGCAGCGTTAGCACCATCGTCACCGCCAGCATCCCGGAGAGCATGTTCGGCACCATCTTCTGCCGCGTGTTGATCGAAAACCGGGCCGCGCTCGTCAGCAACGCCGGCGCTCAGATCGGGGTGCAGTCGGTGCTGGATCAGGGCGTGATCCAGGCGGTAGACATCTTCATGCCGGATGGTCGCTCGGCCATGCTGGCCGCCCCCATCGAGGTCTGTCTGCTCGGCAGCGGGCGCTTCATCTACCTGGACGCCACTCAGTCGCCGCGTGTGCCACAGCTTCTCGCCAGCCGCGCCTCCGCCGGTTACACCTGTGCCATCGTCGCCAGCACCGGCACGGCCGTCCTGGTCAACAGCGGTTAATCCATCGTCATTGGGGCGGGGGACTCATTTCCCCGCCTCATCATCCGCGCCCAATATCGCTCTCTCAACCCCGATTTTCCCCAACTTTTTTCTAACCCTGTGCCGACGGTCTTGACCTCCGCGCTCTCGCAAAATGGTTAGCGCCGACTCAGCTTAAGTGGTACCAAAAAGTTTACCAAAAGTTCACCCGTAAGCCCGTCAACTGGTGTAGTCTAATGACAGGAAGTCGGTAGTCATCAGAGGAAAAACTCGTTGCTCGTCGCTCGTTACTCATTCCTGACTAAACGCCAAACGCCACAAAATTCACTTTTGACTTTGACGACTTTGACGACTTTGACGACTTTTCGAGTTGAAAGTGCTGAGTGCGAAGTTGAAAGTGAAAGACTCTGCTTTCGCTCTGTGTTCTCTGTGTCCTCTGTGGTCGGTTCTTCTTCGTCTCTTCTTGGCGATCTTGGCGGCTCATATATTAGAGGAAGTCACAGGTATACTGTGATGAAGCTGAACCCAACTGGGTGGAGAGAACGGATGGCGACTGACAGCCTGGACTGTGACGCCAAGAGAGTTCCCCATCCAGTTT
>JALHNT010000073.1 GCA_022843385.1 Anaerolineae bacterium
GACCAGCCAAGGTCGGACATTCGTCCAGGGATTGGTGATGGGCTGGCTCAGCCCTGGCCCGTACCTGTTCTGGGCAACCATCAATGGCCCGCTGCTGGTGCAGGCGCTCAACCAATCCCTGACTACCGCGCTGGGCTTTCTCGCCGGATTCTATGGCACCTTCATCGGCATCCTGACGCTTTATGTGTTCGTTTTTGACCGGCTGCGACGGCTCGATGAACGAGTGACGCGCGCCATCTTCCTCATCACTATGGTCGTGCTGGGTCTGTTTGGCCTCTCGCTCATCTGGCAGGGTTTGTCCGGCTCGGCATCCTGACACACAGATTCGGCAGCAGGCAATACTTAATCGCTCACCATCGGCATGGCGCGCAGATAGGTCTTATCCGTCACCTGCTTCAGCATAAAATCGGCCACATCAGCGCGAGCGATGCGTGTCCCTGAGCCTTTCCCGACCATACCCACGCGGTACTTGCTCTGGCGCGGCCCTTCTGTCAGCATCGGCCCGCGCACCACCACCCAGTCCAACCCACTCTCACGGATGATGCGCACATGATCTTCCGAGTCCTTCAGCACCGCCGGCGACAGCACTGTGAGCAGGAAACGAATGATGTTATCAACCAGTTTAGGCTGATCGTTTTCATCGCGTACCCCGGCACCCGTCAGCGTGACGATGCGCCGGACGCCGTGCTTCTTCATCGCTATTACGATATTCTGGGCTGCCACCGCCATCAGATTGCGCGGCGTATCTTTGGCGTGACCCAGAACGCTCACCACTGCGTCTGCGCCACTGATGGCCTGCTCGACTTTGACAGCATCGAAGACATCGCCCTGAACCACTTTCAGACGGGCGTGCTGCATCGTCAGCCGTGACGGGTTACGGACGAATGCCGTGACCTCATGACCGGCTTCGAGCGCCTGTTGAATAAAAGGAATTCCAGTGCGTCCGGTTGCGCCGAACAATGTTAACTTCATCGCGTTCAAACTCCTTGAATGCGTCTTGGATAACGAACAAAACAATGACCAATGCGTGGAGTCGTCCCATCTAACGAGGGACGAGCGTGAACTCCTCGGCCTGCTCGAAGGCGCGCAGCATGGCGCTGGCCGGTTGTGCGCCAGAGAAGGCCAGTGCGTTGTTGATGACGAAGAATGGCACACCGGTCACGCCCAGCCGCCGGGCTTCCTCGGCTTCGGCGACCACCTCATCGCGATAGCGATGCTGCATCAGGCTTTCACGGGTGGCGTCAGCATCCAGACCGTTAGCCGACGCAATCCCGACCAACACATTCAGGCTACCGATGTCGAGACCATCCTGAAAGTAGGCTTTGTATATGGCGTCAATCACGGCTGCCTTTTTGGCCGGTGGCGTGAGCGCAATCAGCTCATGCGAGAGCAAGGTGTTGGGAGCATAGGCGATGCGCTCGAAGTTGAAGATGATTCCGGCGGCAGCTCCGGCGCGGCGTGGGCCATCGAAGAAACCTTCCAGTGGAATCTGACCACCCCCTTTGGCGCGCATGTAATCCTTGAAGTCATGACCCTCAGGCGGGATCTGATCGTTGAGAAAGAAGGTGTGATAGACCACCTCGGCTGGCGACCCTGACCACTGTGCCAGTGCATCTGCCAGGTGCTGTTTGCCAATCCGGCACCAGGGACAGGCGGTGTCATGAAAGACATCAATTCGCATAACGCTCTCGCTTCCAGTAGAAATTCATCCAGCGACTACGGTAAACTAAACTGCGATTCATGACAAGTAGGCACAATATTGTGCGGTAGTATCAAAAAAGGTACTGAAGGTTATTCATGAGCGATAAGCCTGTCAACTGCCCGGTGGAAGCGACGGTCGAGGTCATAGGCGGCAAGTGGAAACCGCTTATCCTGTTTTATCTGCTGCAAGGCACCAAACGCTTTAGCGAACTCCAGCGCCTGCTGCCGGAGGTGACGCAGCGGATGCTGACCATGCATCTGCGTGAACTGGAAGAAGCCGGTGTTGTTCACCGCGAGGTATATAAACAAATCCCGCCCAAAGTGGAGTATTCCCTCACACCGCTGGGGCGTAGTCTGCAACCCCTGCTTGATATGATGCTGCAATGGGGGCTGAATTATATGGAGCAGAGCCAGGCCGAAAGCCGCCACGAAGCCGAAACGCAGTAACACCCTTCACGGGGTTTCGCTCGGTGCCCAGGAACACAAGCCATTGCAAGGGGTGTTGTCTACCCATATGGGTTAGGCTCGCGCACTTGCCATAGCTTTCCCGCCCAGCCGAATCGGGACTACAATACGATTGAGGGTATTTTCGCCCGACACTGTTTAAGGAGGAGTCATCGTGAAGAGACTTTATCGTGTCGCGTGGTTGCTGCTGATGCTTCTGTCACTGGTGATGGTGGCACAGGCTCAGGACGCAACCCCAGAAGCAGCGGGCGCTGATTTCAACCTGACCTATAGCGTCCCAGCGCAGGGTGCCATCAGCAATGCCGTGCCGGCTCAGCAGTGGACACTGGAAACTATTTCAGCGGATCGACTGAGCGTGCGTGTCGAACGTATCAGCGGCAACCTGATCCCGGATGTCGCCATTCTGGATGCCAACCTCCAGCAGCTACAGAGCAGTTATGGGCCAGATCGTACCAGCGCTGCGGCTGAGATCGAGAATTTCACCCTTCCTGCTGCCGGCGCATTCACTGTGCAGGTACAGCGCAAGGACGGGGCGAATGGTGTGACGGAAGGGAAGTATCGCCTGGTCATAACGCCGCTGGCAACGGGAGAAGACAATCCCAATAACACCACTGTGCTGGGGGACATCGTGATCGGCGAACCGATCAGCAGCGAATTGACGTCGGTCAACTGGTACCAGCGCTACAACCTGACCGCCCAGGGCGAAGATGTCATCAGCGTCAGTGTGCAGCGCGTCAGCGGCACTCTGTTCCCAGAGGTTGAGATTCTGGATGCCAATGGTCAGAGCGTGGCTATCGGCTACACCGATCGCAGCGGCGAACTGGCGCAAATCGAATACTATCAACTGCCCGGCCCCGGTGCCTATACCGTTGGTGTCACCCGCCAGAGTCGATTCACTGGCAACAGCGTCGGCGTTTACCAACTGAGCGTCACGCTGGATGGCGCGGGTGAAGACAACCCGCTGCTGGGCGGGACTGTCGGCGAAATCGAATACGGTGCAGATCTGACCGGCGAGGTTAATGCCCGCTGGTATCAGGACTGGACTCTGACCACTCAGGCCGGGGATGTCATCACCGTGACGGTCACGCGCGCCAGCGGTAATCTGCAACCGGAAGTCGTCTTACTGGGTGGGAGCGGGCAGGAGCTCAGTCGTGGCTATTCATCCACCTTTGATGGTTTCTCAGCCGTGATCGAACGCTATGAACTGGATGGCGCCGGCAGCTACATTATCCGCGTCGGGCGCGCCAGCGGGAAAAGCGGTGTGACGACGGGCAGCTACAACCTGCGCGTTGATCTGAACGGCTCTGGCGAAGGCAGCCCAACGCTGGTTGGTGAGACCGGCACAGTGGAACTGGGGCAGGCGGTTGAAGGGGAATTGACCGACAGCCGCTGGCTGAATAGCTGGAGCTTCAGCGGCACTGAAGGTCAGCCTATCAATGTGCTGGTCAACCGCAGCGGCGGCACGCTCGTCCCGCTGGTTGAAATCCGCGATAGCAACGGCCAAACCCTGACCAGCGCCTATTATGAGGTGTCACAGGACAGCGCTGTCATCCGCAGCTACCGGCTGCCGGGAACGGGCACTTACCAGATTGTCGTGCTGCGCGATGGGCAGGCCCGGGGCTTCACCAGCGGTGCTTACAGCTTGCGCGTCGAAGCAGACGAATAACCGCTAACCGCAGCGGGTGACCGGAAATCTGTTTCTAACCGGTCACCCCTGATGGCTGAAGTTGAAGCTGCCCGTAAGGCATTAGGCTATTCCAAGAAAATAATGATCCCATTGGTTAACTGAATTGCCATCAAGGGGTGCAATATTGACCATTGATGAATTAAATCTGGATTGTCATTTGCGAACCAGCGGACACCCTGTCGGGTGTCCCTACAAACGACCGATTGGTGTTTGCACCCTCGTGCTGAGATAACCACCTGTCACTGCGACCATTTGGTTGGCTTACGATCCCAGCGATGCTGCCTGAGCGCCAGGCGCAGCGCATCCGGCATGATCTGGCCGTCGCTGGCGGCGATGTTGGCCTCGACATGCTTGAGTTTACGCATCCCTGGAATGATGGTGCTGACGGTGGGGTTCGCCAGGATGAAGCGCAGCGCCAGCTCGGCCATGGTCATGCCCGGCGGGATCAGAGGGCGCAGCGCCTCCGCACGGTCGACCGAGGCATTCAGATTTTCTGGCACGAAGTAGGTGTTGCGCCAGTCGCCTTCCGGCCAGCGGCTGTCTTTGGTCAGGGTGCCGGTGAGCGTGCCTTCATCAAATGGGACGCGAGCGATGATCGCCACATCGAGTCCGTCGCACAACGGGAACAGGTGGTCTTCCGGTGCCTGATCGAAGATGTTGTAGATGACCTGAACGGCGGCGATGCGCTTGGTGCGCAGCGTCTCCAGGCAGTTATCCGGCTCCCAGCGGTTGACACTGATGCCCCAGGCCTGCACCTTGCCTTCGCGCGTCAGGTCTTCACAGGCGCGCTGCCATGCCTCATCCTTGGCCCAGCTATCCTCCCAGACATGGAACTGCATCAGATCCATCGTCTCGGTGCCGAGGTTCTTCAGGCTCATCTCGACCTGCTGCCGGATGTAATCCGCCGGGAAGACATCCGCCAATGGATACTCGCGGCGCGACGGCCACTTGCGGTTCTTGGGCGGAATCTTGGTGGCGATGTAGAGCTTGTGACCGGGGTTCTGTTTCACCAGTTGACCGAGCAGCTTCTCGCTGTGACCTTCGCCATAGGCATAGGCGGTATCGAAGAAGTTGCAGCCCAGTTCCACCGAGCGCTGGAGCGACGCCATTGACTCGGCGTCGTCAGATTCAGTCCAGCCGCCCATGCCCCACATGCCGTAGCCCATCTCGGCCACCTGCCAGCCGGTGCGCCCAAAAGGTCGGTATTCCATCGCAGAGTCTCCTGTATGATGAGTGAAATCCAGTTCGGATAGAATGAAATCGCAGTGTTTTCGCTTGATTCATCAGGCGCACAACCACCAATGCAGACCGGACGACGCAGTCCCAGCCCTGATTCTTCAGTAGGATGGCTTGTGCGTGCAAACGTCCTCGTTCGCATGAAGATGCGCTGGGCGAAACCATGCAAGAGGTGACGATGAATTGGATGGGGCATGGATGGACAGCTCCGTCGTCACGAGGACTCGTCGCTGTCGCTGCTGTAGCTGAACGGGACATCCAAGCGCATCCAGGTGCGCCCGACGCGGAACAGCGTCCCTGGACGCAGGCTGATCCGCCCGCGCACGGTGTTCTTGTCCTTCTCGATGAAGGTGCCGTTGCGGCTGCCGCCATCTTCCAGCCAGAAGCTCAACATATAGGGCTTATCCACCGACTCGGAGGCCGTGACCGGGATGGACATGATGCCGACGCGGGCATGAATGCGCGAAGCCTGGCTGTCGAAATGCAAGTGAACATCGCAGCCCTCGCGCCGCCCCACCAGCAGCACGCGCTCATCGCCATACTCCGGCTGCTTAAACGACAACACCTTGCCGTCCAGCGGGCCGCTCATGAAGGTGATCGAAACTTCGCGGTTCGTCATGGGTCTTCCTATTCCGGCAGCGACAACAGATATTCAGCCAGCGCCTGGATGTCATCGAGCGAGACGGTCCCGATCAGTTGGTGAGCGCCGGGACGGATGAAGACATCGGGCAAGCGGACGGCTGAACCATCGTGGAAGTAAGGGGCGCTCAACCATAACCAGCGCAGCGATGGTGTATCAAATTCTGTTCCAGCTACGACACCGGTGCCGACATCGTGCTTTTGCAGATCGGTGCCAGCAGCACCAATATGACAAGTGGCGCAGTCCTGCTGCTCGAAGATCAGCCGCCCGCGTTCTATCTGCCCGGCATCCAGTCCATCTGGATTGGGCGGGCCTTGCAGGCTGCCAATGTACCGTGCCAGCGAGTCCAGATCAATCGACAGTCCGCTGTGGGGTGCACCCAGCGGCGGCGCGGTGCCACCGGCGATCAGTCCCACGCCTCCCTGCAAACTCCGCAGGCGCAGCTCGACATCAGCCAGTTCATCCCAGGTTCCTGACCAGTTATATGGCGCGGTCTCGACCAGGTTGAACAACAGCGGCGTATTGCGCGCTCCATCGGGGAAGCCCTGCCACACCCGTCCATCGCTGGTGCCATCGAAATGACAATTGGCACAACTCACCCAGCCGCCATAATTCGTGCGCGGATCAACTGCGGTATAGAACAACTGCGACGCTACCAGCGTATCCACCGGGATGTTGAAATCACTGATCGAGATTTCATCCACCAGCCCAAAGGTGCGCGTTTCGATGATGGTCAGAGTGCCATCAAAGACATTGTAGACCAGCAGCAGCGTGCTGTCGCGGTTGAGCAAGAGGCCGCGAGGATTGGAACCCACCGGGATATTGGCGCGCGCCAGACCAGTGTTGAGGTCGATGACCGAGACGCTGTCGCTGCCGGAATTCGCCACATACAGCCACTCGCGGAAGCGATCCAGTGCCGTCGCCAGCGGCAGGTTGACCGGACGATCAGCCGTATCGAGGGCGATACGTTCGTCCCGTAACACCGTCAGGCTGCGCAGATCGAGGACATTGACCACGGGAAAGATGATGCTGTCATAGGTCAGCGCCAAGTTGCTGGCATTGCTGCGGCTCTGGGGCATATAGGCCAGCCCGCGCGTCACATCGACCTCGATGAAAGGCGAGGCGCTGGTATCCAGGCCGGTGCTGATGGTCTGGACCAGGCGTCCAGTGGGCAGATAGATCAGACTGAGCTGACCACTCCAGAAATGGGTGACATACAGGAAATCGCCCCACAGCGCCAGACCGGTCGGCTGATCAGCAGTGCGAAAGCGGCGCGTCACTTCAGCGCTGTTGAGATCGACTTCGACCACCTGATCGCTGCCCTGAAGCGAGGCGTAGGCGATGTCGTTCCCGCGCACCACCACGCCGTAGGGATAGATTCCGTCCAGATCAATTGTCTGTACCTGCTGGCTGCCCAGATTGACCAGCGACAAGGTGCCATCAGCGCGATTGGCCGTCACGGCGCGGGTGGCATCGTCGGTCAGGGCGATGGTACGCGGGTCGCGCCCCACCGGAATCTCGGCGCGCAGCGTCCCGGCTGGCATTTGCAGCAGCGAGATGGTGTTGTTGAGCATGTTTGCCACCACCAGGGTGCGGTTATCCTCGCCCAGAGCCAGCATGTTGGAGGAGATGGCGGTGCTGATGCGCGGGTCAGGCAAGGCAAACAGCGGCAGCGGAGTCGGTTCTGATTGAGCCGTGACCGGCCCCGGCAGCAGCGCCAACCCAAGTGTGGCGGTCAGCAGCAGCAGCGCTCCCAGGAACAGGGCCGCCGACCAGGAATGACGTGAAGAAGCTCGCAACATGAATCCGCCCTATCCAAAAGTCATCAGACGATCATAAGCGATGGTGAAGGTGCGCGTCCGTATCTGGCGCTGCCCGCTGCTGTCGCTGCCGGTGGCAACAAACGTCAGCGTCACCGAGTCGGCACCGGCTGGGCCGACGAATCCAGGTTTGTCTTCCAGCATAGGGAAGTCATCGTTCAGGCGTTCCAGACTGTACTGGAACTGGAGGGTGCTGCCGGAAAGCCGCAGCGGCCCTTGCTCCAGCACCCAGCCAGGGATGCTGATGGTATGGGTCAGCGCGACGTCGCTCCAATCCTGCGGGATCTCGATGCGGAAGTTGTACGGGGTGATGGGCGGGATGAGGAAGTCGGTACGATCTTCGCCCCAACTGAGCGCTTCGCTCACCTGTGGCACGACATACACCTCAAAGCGTCCCCCGCTGGCTCCGCGCAGCGCACCAGCCGGGAATGGCGCTTCTACCTGTCCGGCGGACGTGCCGCCCTCATGACGCACATCAACCTCAACGATCCAGACGCCGGTCTCATCCAGCGTGAAATCCTGTGACGGATCATAGTAGTAGCCCACCGCGTTGGCCTGTCCGCTGAAAGCCCGCTGATTGCCGCTGGGAGATGTGATTTGCACTGATACCCGCGATGCCAGCGAAGGAGCGACCTGACCGGCCAGGGCAAAGCGATCCCCCACCCGCAGCACCGACCCCGGCTGAACCGCCGTTGGATGGAAGAACATATAGGTCGGTTCACCGCGGAAGGTGAACAACGGGCCGCCGGATGCACCACCTGTTTCGCCGGAGAAAGGTGGCAGAACCCGCCCACCAACTTCATCTTCGGTCGGCATGACTACCGCAGTTGCGCCGTAGATCGACGCATCGGCCAGCCCGATCTCGCTGTTGCGCAGGATCGAGCCGCCGAAGATGAACAGCACATCGCCCGGACGCAGGCCATCCGGTCCAGCCCCGGCCTGCCCATTCAGCGGATCATTAGCATCGAGATCGAGCCGCAGTCCACCCTGGCTGCCGCCCTGGATCACCTGCCGCGCGGTGACTGCCGGCAGCACCGCGCTGAGATAGGTATAGCCCTGATTGGAGATCGACTCCGGTTGGAGCGCTGCGCTCAGGGGGGCACTGCCGGGGTTAAGGATCGCCAGCGGTAGTTCCTGAATAATCCGCAGCCGGTTCAGATCATCACCGTTGGCCTCGGCATAGCGCGGCGCAGCGTTCAGCAGCCACTCGGCATAGGCACCGCGTACATCCTGCGCCCGCAGCGTCGGGTTCAAGCGGCTGGTGAGGCCATCCGGCAGCCAGACGATGTCGCCGCTGTGATAGGGCAAATTGAAGGCTGAAGCGGCTGCCGGAGCCACCTGCTGTTGGATGAACCAGGCCGGGCGCACCCCGCCGACGCTGGCGAGGCCGCGCTGCCCATGTGTGACGAGAACGGGTTCCGAGCTGCCGACGATGCCAGCGCTGCGCAGGCTGCCAGCCCACAGCCGGTTCTGCGCATCGGTGAAGCGCACTTCATAATCGACGGTGTATTCGCCGGGGGTGGAGAAGATGAACGGCTCCAGGGACGGGTTGAAGAAGCCATCTGGGCTGGCGCTGCCTTCAGCCAGCCATTCTAACGCCGGCCCGCCATCCAGCGGGAACAGACGCAACCGGACGCTAACCTGCCCCGATACCGCCGGCAGCAGATGGAGGCCGGGGAAGAAGGCATCGCCAACCTGGAAGGACGTGCCGGGCAATACGCCAGGGGTGATGTCCAGCGGCTCGGCGATCAGCACGCGGTAGAGGCCGCCGCCGGTATAGCGATTTCCAGCCACATCATCCAGGCTGCCGCGCAGTTCGATCTGATACTCGCCATACTGGGCGAAGGCATAGCCACTGAAATTGCGGTTGAGGGTCGTCACGCGATAGACATCCAGCGGCGTTCCCGACCCGAATACCGTGCGCTCGTCCACCGCTGCCGTCGACAGCACCGGTTGAGCCAGCGCCGCGCTGCCCAGATCATCAACCTGACCATCAGGGCGGGTGACGCGCACCGTCAGACGGCCGCCGGGGAAAAGATACGGCACCAGTGGGGCGACGGCACGATCAAAACGATTGTCCATCTGGTTGAGCAAATACGGTTCGAGCGGATACAGAATCGGCTCGCCATCGCGGCTGGGCGGCAGAATATAGGTCGGACTGTCGTAGCGGACGCCGTTCACCAGCCCGTAACGCCCCTGATCTTCTTCGGCCAGTAAACCCCGGCTGCCATCGCTGGGGGTATCCTGGAACAACGTCCACAGGATGCGCCCTTCATCCACGCCGCCGATCCCCAGCACCACCGGCAGCCGGCTGATCTCGGTCTGTGGGGCGGCGCGCCCGGTTCCCAGCGGATTGTTCAACGCCCATTCGAAACGCTCGCCATCACCGACCTGCAGCGCACCTTCCAGCAGCGGAATATAGATGCCAGGAGGCAGATTGTCGGGCAGCGTGACGCTGAAATCCAACGGGAACTGGAGCTGTCCTTCGCGCCGGATGACCTGGGTGGGGGGTGTGGTCGTTTCGCTGATGAGAAAATCGCCACGTATATTGCTGATGGGCAGCCCGGACGGCGTGAGCATATCCGACCAGCCGTTGTTGTTATCCCAGCCGCCCGCCGTCTGAGCACCGCTGGCACCTATAATTGGTTGCAGCCGTAACCGCCCGATCATGCGCAACTCAGCTAGCCCATTCGGCAGCGCCGGGGCGTCCATCCGTATATCCAGTTGAAGGGTGAGCGTCTCACCAGGATTCAGTTGCAGTCCATTGACGCGGCCAAAGGCTTGCCAGCGTCCGGCACCCTGTGCCACATTGCCGGCTAGCGCGAAGGTCGCTGCACCATTGTCGAGGGCGTCCAGCCGGGCAAAGCCGTCGGATTCATCCAGCAGCGGGATGATCTGGTCAACCGGCAGGGCACTCAGGCTGGCGCTGTCGGCTCCGGCGAATTGTAGCTGGAGCAAACGCATTTCACGGGGTTGAGAATTGTCGGCATCGATCAGGGTGCGCGGCAGCCGAATTTCGACGGCGCGTCCCTCGGCAAAAGCAATCGCCAGCGGCCCCAGGTCGCGCACCGATGCCCCCAGGCGCGAGACCAGCGCGCTGCTGGGCTGCTGCCGGTTGATTATGAAGCGGAAATCGACAGTATCCAGCCGCAGCGTGATCGTCAGGCTGGCATAGTCGGCCGGCAGCGCTGCCGCATCCAGGCGCAGATAAATCGAATCGCGATTGCTGAAGGCATTCACTACTGGCACGGTACTGGTGGTGAGCATCTGGGTCTCATACGGCTGCCAGTCATCCGGCTCGCCATCGATCAGCAGCCGGGTGACGCTTTCGCTGGGTGCCGGAGCACTGCTACCATGGACAATGGTGCCGGGGCCGCCGGGTAAGGAACCAGGATTGTCTTCCCAATTCTGCGGCAGACGAGTGACAGCACTGAGCCAGAAGGGCGCGCTGCCGGGCCCGCCAAACATCCGTGCTGAGAATGAGCCGTTGACCCGCGCCGTCGTTGCCAGCAGGTCGCCAGTATACAGATTGCGGATGATGACTTCAGCCGCCGGGAAGACTGCGCCTGCTGTGCCTTCTATCGTCACCTGCCCCTCCTCGTCTGGCGCAGAAATATCCACCAGGGCAGCGATGACCGGGTCACCGGCCTGCGCGGTATTGCCCTGTGCCCAGGCGGGAGAGACACCGACCAGCAGCAGCAACAGACTGAGATAGACAAAACGAGGCACCGTGATTGTCCTCCGGCAGCATCTGACCATGAGAAATCTCACGGTTGATTGTACTGGACTTCAGCCGGAAACACTACTTTTGGAATTTGAAAAGTGGTCGGCAAATCTTTACAATGAACGAACAATGTTCCCCGGATTGAATACAGGCTTATGAATAACGCTTCTCGCACGCATTTTGTTTCTCAGGTCAGCGCCCTCGTTGAGCAGCGCCTCGGCCTGTCACGCGAGATGTCGTTGAGCGCCAGTCTGGAAACCATTTTCTTTGAAGTCGCGGGAGATCAACCGGCAGCCTATGCCGAGGCGCTGCGATCCTCACCTGAACATTCACCGGTCTGGCAGCGGCTGATCAGCGCCCTGATGATCGGGGAAACTTACTTTTTTCGCAATCAGATGCAATTGGAATGGCTGAAGCAGATCATCCTGCCGGAAGTGACGCGGCTGAAGCGCAGTGGCTTATCGATCTGGAGCGCCGGCTGTGCCAGCGGCGAGGAGGCCTATTCGCTGGCGATCACTCTGCATGAGAAGCTGCCGGAAACCCAGCGCCGTTACCTGCAACTGATCGCGACTGACATCAATCAGACGGCTCTGCGCGCCGCCGAACAGGGCATCTACCGAGCCTGGTCATTCCGGCATAACGACCCCGCCCTGCAAAACCTCTACTTCAAACCAGTGGAGGGCGGTTGGCAGATCAAGGACAGCATCCGCCAGATGGTCAGCTTCCATCTGCGCAATCTGCTCGATGGGCCGCCGGTATCGCAGTTGGATGTCATCATTTGCAGCAATGTCCTGCTCTACTTCGATATCAAGGCCATTCGACGGGTGGAGGATATGTTCTTTGGGGCGCTGCGACCTGGCGGGTGGCTGGCGCTGGGACAGGCCGAGGGGCTGCACTTCGAGCGCGAACGCTGGATTACCCATCTGTTCGCCGGAGGTGTCGTCTATCAGAAGCCACTGGACGCGCGCAATGCGGCCTCAACAATTTATCATCATACGCCGATGCAGGCCGATAAGCGGGCGACCGGCAAACTGGTTTCGGCCACACCTTATCTGGATGCGGTGGAAGCGCTGCGGCTGAAACAATATGATCGAGCCGCCGCGACCCTGACGGAATACCTCACGCGCCAGCCGAACGACTCGGCAGCGCGAGTGCTGATGGGCTGCATCCTCGCCAACCGTGGCCTGATTACAGAAGCTCATGCCGAACTGGATACGGCGCTGCGGGTCAATTCACTCTCAGCCGATGCGTATTATCTCAAGGGCGTGCTGGCACTGGAAGCAAATCAGACCCATGCGGCGCTGGAAGCGCTGCGGTCGGCGCTGTACTGCCAGCCGGGGCATCCGCTGGCGGCGATGATTTTGGGGAATCTGCACGTGCGCGATGGCGATATTCAACGCGCGCGGCGCACCTGGGAGGGCGCCCTGCTTTTTCTGGAGAAGCTGCCACCGGATGAGGCAGTCTCGGATCTCAGCGACCTGACCAACGCCGGCATCGGCGAATTCCTGCGCGACCAGATTCAACAGCTTCACACAGGTGGATAGTGCAGTCAGGAATGCCGCCAGTGTTTGCCTTCAACGCCTGCTTCTGTGCCCCAGGGTAACGGTAGAGAAACACCTCTGGTTATAAGTTCGCCTCGGTGTATCTTTCAGTCATCTTGCCGCTATGATTGACTGTCCGTCAGGGATTATGGCGTGACCATCGAATGGCCTTAGCCCGACCTGCCCATGCCACGGCTGCTGCGGTATCATAACGCCGGTTTGGTCGGCAACAGGAAATGGGCATGAATCAGTTTTTGCGCGGCGGAACAGGGCTGGTGCTGGTGGCAGCGCTGGGCTACTCTTTCTTCAGCATCTTCACCAAATTCATCTACGAGAATGGCGTCACATCGCCGCTGGATGTTCTCCTATGGCGCTTTGCGCTGGCGGTGCCGATCATCTGGTTGACGATCCGCTTCCTGCCTCGCCCATCAGCACTACGTCCCTTACCCTGGCAGCGACTCTTCAGCATGGGACTGCTGTTTGGGGTGGTCGCCATGAGCGCCTTCTTTGCCCTGCAGCGGCTGCCGGTCGCGCTTTACACCGTCCTCATCTACACCTACCCGACTATGGTGGCGCTAGGGTCGCTGCTGTTCGGGGAGCGACTCTCCGGGTTGGGTTGGCTGTCATTAGGACTGACTCTGGTCGGTGTCGCCCTGACCGTGCCCAACCTGTTCACAGGCTTGACCGGTATTGATCCTTTTGGCGTGCTGCTGGTTTTCATCAATGCCGTCAGCTACGCCACCTATATACTGCTCAGTGGACGCATCCTGCGCGGCGTCGATGATCTGGCGCGGGCCAGCGCCTGGAGCATGACTGGTTCGCTTATATTCGCCCTCATCGCAGCAGCGGTACTGTCGCAGACGCCAGTTGGTGGAGCCAGCCTGCCGCCGAATCTGAATGCGTGGCTTGGCCTGGCCGGTCTGGCGGTGGTCGCCACGGTTATTCCGATCTTCGCCTTCTACGCCGGCATGAAATCCATTGGTTCAGCACAGGCCGCCATCATCAGCATGATCGAGCCGGTGTTGACGCTGATCTGGGCCTGGTTGCTGCGTGGTGAAGGGCTCACCAGTCTGCAATTGCTGGGTGGTTTCTTCATCCTCGGGAGTGTGTTCATGCTGCAGGTGAGTGCCATCAAACCCGCTGACCCACAGCGTGTCCGCCCAACTCTGGCTGAGGACGCCTCATGAATCCAAGTGAACGGCAGGGCGCGCTCTACATCCTGCTCTCGGTCACTGGTTATGCCATGCTGCCGGTCTTTGTCAAAACGCTGCAAGACGCTGGCATCGGTTCGCAGGATATCGCCCTGCTGCGCTTTGGCCTGGCTGCGCCGTTGTTCTGGCTGATCGCCATTGTCGGGCGTGGCCTGGGCATTTTCGCCCGTCCGCAGGCGGGACTACCGGTGGTGCGGCTGCTGGCGCTGGGCAGCTTCCTCTCGGTGGCGTCGCTGGTGGCCTTCTGGGGTTTTGAACGGTTGCCCGCCGGGACGTTCGTGGTGCTGTTCTATACCTATCCAGCTATGGTCGCCCTGCTTTCGCTGCTGCTGGGGGACCGGCTTTATCGTCACGACTGGCTGGCGCTGGGGCTGACCATGATCGGCATCGCATTTTCCACACCTGACTTTCTCACCGGACTAATGGGTGGCGATGGCATGAGCAGCCGCACGGTCGAAGGCGTCCTGCTGGCGCTCCTCAATGCGCTGATCGTCGCCGTCTATTTCATCATCAACAGCCGCCTGTTGAAAGGACGCTCATCGGTGGTGGAAGGCAGCGCCCTCAATGTCACCGGCGCGCTGCTGCTGCTTCTCCTCATTCTGGTACTTCAGGCGCGCCCGGTGACGATGGTCGCCGGCAGCGCTCAGATCGCCAGTTTGGTGGCATTGGCGCTCTTCGGCACAGTCATGCCGGTCTTCTTCCTGACAGCGGGCATTCAAAAGCTAGGGCCGGCGCGCGCTTCGATTCTCGGCACAGTCGAGCCGATCCTGACGGCGTTGTTCGCGGCTCTGTTCCTCAACGAAACCATGGGGCCAATGCAGTGGGTCGGCGCCGGGTTCATCATCGGCAGTGTCGTGTTGCTCCAGGTCGGTGACCGGCTGCGCGTCGCTCATCAGGCTCAGGCCCGAAGTGGATGATGATTGTGTTTCGCGCTCGGCACCCACTGGAAGGTGTTTATTGTATGCCCTCATCCTCCCTGCTCTATCTCCCACTGGGAGATGGAGAACCGTTGAAAACGACCCGTTTTTAAGCTCCTCGACCGTGGCATAGGGGTTGGGGTGAGCGCAAGACGAGAGCAAAGTGTATAACAACGCTCCAGGCAGGCTGCGGTCAGCTGCCGATGGACTCAAGTGATATATTCGCGATTGTGCTCGCGCGTTGGATAAGGACTTCTATGATGCAACCTCAAAAGCCGCTTCTGCTACAGGACTTTGTGCCACAACCCAGGCTGGTCGTCAAGGCAACAACGATCACCCAGCCCCGCTTCCCGATCATTGATGCCCATAATCATCTGGCGGAACCATTTGGCGGCGGATGGGATCAACGCCCGGTCCGTGAACTGCTGGATCGATTGGATTCGGTTCAGGTACGGCATTATGTTGATCTGGATGGTGGATGGGGCGAGGCTATCCTGCACCAACATCTCGACCACTTCAAAGCGGCAGCCCCTGAACGCTTCATCATTTTTGGCGGTGTTGACTGGTCAGCCTGGGTGGAAAAAGGGGATCAGTTTGGCGAATGGGCGGCTCAGCGCTTTCGCCAGCAGGTTGCGCGCGGTGCAGAAGGACTGAAGATCTGGAAACCCTTTGGCTTGCATGTGCGCGATCAACACAATCAACTGGTCGCGGTGGATGATCCGCGGCTGGTGCCACTCTGGGAGACAGTTGGGGAATTGGGGCTGCCAGTGCTGGTGCATGTGGCGGACCCGGTTGCGTTTTTTGATCCGCTCGATCATACCAACGAACGCTATGAAGAACTGCATCATCACCCTGACTGGCAGTTTCCCGCGCCACCATTCCCACCCTTCATGAAGATCATGACCGATTTCGCCAGCCTGGTGAAGCGTCACCCACGCACCACCTTCATCGGCGCTCATGTCGGTTGTTATGCCGAAAACTTGGGCTGGGTGGAGCAGATGCTGGATGAATGTCCCAATTACGTGGTTGATTTCAGCGCTCGCATCAGTGAGTTGGGACGGCAGCCCTATAGTGCACGACGCTTTTTTATAAACTATGCTGACCGTATCCTGTTCGGGCTGGATGCCGGGCCAGAGCCAGCGGCGTATCAATTGTATTATCGCTTCCTCGAGACCGATGACGAATACTTCAATTATGGCCTTTCCGACATCCCTGGACAGGGTCGCTGGCAGATCTATGGCCTGCATCTGCCCGACGATGTATTGGAGAAAGTCTACTTTCGCAACGCTGAACGCATCCTGTTCAGACGCGCCTGAGGGACAGCGCAGCGGGCTGCATCGGCCACACCCCCTGAGCGACTGCTGGCTTATCCAGTGTACTTCACCCGCCAGATATGGCCGTAGATGAAATCCGCCACGACCAGTGAGCCATCGGGCGCGAGGACAATATCTACCGGGCGGATCAGGCCGGTGACGAAGGGTTCGGTATAGCCCTGGGTGCGTGCACGCGGATCTGCCGGGTCAATGCGTACCACCCGCTGTCCATCCGGGCTGCCATTCCAGAGCGTGACAAACAGGTTATTGAACAGATTGGCCGGATACTGCGCGCCGGTATAGGCCACCAGTCCGCGCGGCAGGGTGTTATCCGGGAAAGTGACGTAGTCGCCAAAGACTTCCAGGCCGGCGGGCAGCGGTGGACACAACTCACAGCCGCGTCCACGCCAGTACGGCCAGCCATAATGCCCACCGGAAAGTACAGCCAGCAGCCGGTCTCCCGGCCCAGCGAAGATACCATTGTCGGTGGACCAGAGCTGTCCGCGACTGTCGAATGTCAGATCATAGGGATTGCGCATCCCCGATGCCATGACCTGGATTTCGCCGGTATGAGGGTGAATCCGCAAGACCGCTGCCTCGTTTGGCAGTACCTCGCGCCAGCCGCCAATCCTCGGATCAGCCGCCTCAGCGTGGTCGGTCAGCGCGCCAATGCCCAGGTAAAGATAACCATCCGGGCCAAACGTCAGCCCGTTGGGTTGATTATCGATCAGCGAGAAACAACAGGGTAAGTTGGAGATGACTGGCTCAGCCTGACCTCCGCCGGGCGGGATACGCCATAATCCGCCGCCCTGAGTCAGCGTCACCCGTGCTGAGACATAGAGCACATCAGCGCCTGGTTGGAAAGCCAAGCCCACTGGCGACACCAGATCACTGCTGTAACGCTGGCTGCTGCCATCGGGATTCAGAACATAGACCGCCCCATTTCGCGTTCCATTCTCCAGAATCGTCGCATACAGGCGTCCGTCTGAACCATAGGTGATCTGCATCGGCTGGCCGGGGAAGCGCCCAACTGGCTCCAGTGCGAAGCCTATTGGCACCTGAATGCGCTGCATGAAGCCGACCATATCGTCTTCACAGGGGAAATCCTCGCAGCTCCAGCCTGTGTTGGGCATAAAGCCTGCTGGGATGAAAGCCACTGCTGGTGGGGCATTCGGCTGCACAATGGGCGTCAGAGTCAGCAGAGGCACCGTCGGCGTGATGGTGGGCGTAAATACCGGTGTTTCGGTTGCAGTTGGTGTGGCGGTCAGGCTAGGCGTCGGTGAGAGTGTAGGCATAGCTGTATGGGTCATTGTCGCGGTCACTGTGGGAGTCAGCGTGATAGTCGCTGTGGCTGTTGCCAGGGGTGTCGGCGTTATGGTAGGGACAGGCGTTGCCTGTGCCAGATTGCAGCCGGTTAGCCCGACAGCCAGCAGAAGTAAAGACCAGACCTGTGACGCCTTCACGAACCATCCTTATGCTCTGGTGAGTGCGCCGCGCATTATAGCGGATGCCATCCGCGCTTAGAACGATCAGTCCGTCAAAAAATTGAGGGCTTGACACAATTCAATTTACGGTGTTAAATAAACAGTGTAAAGCGAATTCAGTGAAGGATCGACAACATGGGTCGCAAACGGAATGACGCGCTTGTCGAAGCCACCAGCCAGGCCATCAAGGACACAGCGCGGCAGTTGATGGCTGAAGAAGGCGCAACCGGCCTGTCGATACGCGGCATCGCCAAAGTGCTGGAGATTACCCCGCCGGCGATTTATCACTACTTCCCCAGCCTGGAAGCGCTGATCACGACGCTCATCACCGAGAACTTCAACGCCCTGGCCGATGCCTTGGAAGCCGCACAGGCCGAGTCCAGCGCAGCGACCGCCACCGGCCAGTTGTTCGATGTGCTGCTGGCTTACCGTCGCTGGGCGGTGGAGCACCCAACCGATTTTAACCTGATCTACGGCACACCCATCCCTGGTTATGTTGCGCCGGGCGAAGTGACGGTGCCAGCCGTCGTCCGCACTTTCATCACGCCGGTGGCGTTGATGGAACAGGCGCTGCAAACTGGCGAGATCATCCCGACGGCGGTCTATGCTACCATCCCAGCAGCGGTCGAAGCCCGGCTCAACCACCTGATCGGACAGGGCGGCTACCCGATCTCGGTGATGTCGATGTATTTGACCATGACGTTGTGGACGCAGATACATGGGATCATTTATCTGGAGCTGTATCATCATCTGGGGCCCAATGTGGATGATGTGGCGGCGTTCTACCAACAGCAACTGCGCGCCAGCTTCAGCAGCCTGGGACTGAAATCTGGCTTGATCTGAAATCACCAACCCATGTTCTGTATTCGGTTATTCACCTGACATCACGGCAGGTTCTCTTCAACACACCCCGGCGCGGGTCATTGCGCCAAAGGAATGGATCATGAACAACCCAACGCTTTCTCGTCTGTCCGCTGTCCTGCTGATCGTCGTGCCATTAGCCTTCATGGGATTTTTCACCCTGCTAGGCATCAATTTCGATTATCCCAACATCCTGCGCCAGCCCGCTGAAGTCGTGCTGCAATCGTATCAGACGGGCGGCACCGGCCTCATCCTCACCTGGTACGGCATGGCAATGACTGCCTTGCTCTTCATCCCCACCGTCATCCTGCTGCATCGCAGCCAGGCACAGGCAGAAGATACGCTGATGCTGGTCGCCACTGTCTTCGGTGTCCTGGCCGGTCTGGTGCAACTGCTCGGTTTCATCCGCTGGCCGTTCATGGTGAATTATCTGTCGCAGACCTATCTGGCTCCCGAAACAACCGATGTCACCCGTGAAGCCATTAACGTCGTCTTTCAGTCCTTCAATGTCTATGCCGGGGTATCGATTGGCGAGAATCTCGGTTACCTGCTCACCGCTGTATGGACGATCCTGACGGCCATCGCTCTGCTGCGGGCGGGTCGGATGCCGGCGCCCCTGGCCTGGGCCGGGGTCGTCCTCGGTGGCGGCATCCTGATCGGCATCCTCGAACCCTTCGGCGTCGAAGCTGCCGGACAAATCAATTCCATCGCTTATCTGGTGTGGGCGGTCTGGCTGGTGCTGGTCGGCATCACCCTGCTGATCCGCAAATCATCTGCTCGTTAATCAACCTTACCTATCAATCGCATTGTCTGACAAGGAGAAACATCATGAGTGAACTGCACGTCGTACTCGGCGCTGGCCCTATCGGTAAATGGACGGCCCGCGAACTGGTCAAACTGGGCCAGTCGGTGCGGATTGTCAACCGCAGCGGGCGGGCGACTGAACTGCCCAGCGAAATCGAAGTCGTCAAGGGCGATGCCTACAGCGCCGCCTCGGTCGCTGAACTGACGAAGGGCGCTACCGCGGTTTATCAGGCGGCGCAGCCGGAATATAGCGAGTGGCCGGAAAAGTTCCCGCCGCTCCAGGCTGCCATCGTCGAGGGTGTCGCCCAGAGTGGAGCGAAGCTGATCGTGGTTGAGAATCTGTATTCCTACGGCGACGCCAACGGTCAGGTCATCCGCGAAACCACGCCGGCCAATCCTCAGACCAAAAAGGGACAGGTGCGGCATGAGATGACCAAAGCGCTGCTGGCCGCGCACCAGAGTGGCAAGCTGCGGGTGGCGATTGGCCGCGCCTCCAACTTCTACGGCCCGGAATACATGATGATGGGCGATTTCGTCTTCTATCCGGCGCTGGCTGGCAAATCGGCGAATCTGATGGGCAACCCGGATGCGCCGCACAGCTTCACCTACACCCCCGACTTCGGCAAGGCGCTGGCGATCCTCGGCACCCGCGACGAAGCGCTGGGGCAGATCTGGCATGTGCCGAACGCCCCGGCCATCAGCCAGCGGGCTTTCGTCGAGATGCTCTACAAGGAGACCGGTCATCCGGCCAAGTTCAGCGCCGTCAACCGCTGGATGATGCGCCTGTTCGGCCTGTTCAACCCCGGTGCCCGCGAGACGGTAGAGATGATGTACGAGTGGGAGAAGCCGTTCGTCGTCGATAGCAGCAAGTTCGAGCAAGCCTTCGGCATGAAGGCCACGCCGATCGAGCAGGGTCTGCGTGAAACCGTCGCCTGGTTCAAAGCCCATCCCAAGAGCGAAGGGAAAGCCGCCTGATGATCGCTGGATTAACTCAACCGCTGCCAACGCGCTGGCCCTTCCTCGGCGGCTGGACGCTGGCCTTCATCGGATTTCCGCTGGGCGGCCTGGCCGCCTTCACCCTGCTGGGCGCGATGAACACCCCGTTCAACGGATTGATCGGTGGGCTCATCGCCGGAGCGTGTCTTGGCCTGACTCAGGGGTTGGCGCTGCGCCAGCCCCGCCCTTTCCTCTTCCGCTGGATCCTCGTGACGGCGCTGGGGATGGGTCTCGGCTTCAGCCTAAGCCTGCTGCTGCTCGGCGCAGCCACCGACTCTGCTGGCATCCTGGGACGGGCGCTCATCACTGGCGCGGCGCTGGGCGTGGCACAGGCGGTCGGGCTGCGGCTGTCGTTTGGTTGGTCGCTCGCCTGGGCGCTGCTCATCACCGTCATGTACACCGTCGCCTGGTGGGTGACCAGCCTGGTCATTCAGGACTCGGTCAATCTGGGCTGGGTGACCTTCGGCTCATCCGGTGCCATCCTCTACCAGTTCGTCACCGGCCTGGCGCTGCTCTATCTGTCGCCCAGGCAAAACGCTTGATCGCGCAACCCTTCGACCGATTGCTGCGTAAGAGGCTATATGCAAACACCTATAGTGGAAAGGACAGCCTGATGTCGTCTGTCATGCCGGGGCGCTTCACCGCCCAGATTGAAGGATCGTTCGTCGTCTTCCTGATCGGGATGCGCGTCAACCGCCTGCTGGCTTTCAGCAAGTGGCTGCCGACGGCTCAGGCGATGGGGCCGATGCTGAGTGAGCTATACCGCCACCCGGAGAAGGGCTTTCTGGGTGGGGAAACCTTCCTCTACTGGCGCGGCATCGTGCTGCTGCAATACTGGCGCTCGTTCGACCACCTGGAACAGTTCGCCCGCAATCCATCCGACCCACATCTGGCGGCCTGGAAGCGCTTCAACCAGACCATCGGTGCTGACGGCACGGTCGGCATCTGGCACGAGACGTATCGAATCGACACCGGGAATCACGAATGCGTCTACAGCAACATGCCGGTCTTCGGCTTGGCGAAGGCGACCAGCCATGTGCCGGCTGTGGGGCGGCGCGAGACGGCGCGGCGACGTCTGGGCGGGGAGAATGAACCGGCTGTGCCATCGCCCTGAGGGGGTGAATGGCAGCGGTCACAAAGCCCGTTCGATTTCCGACAGTGGCAGATGTTCGCCCAGCACCTCGGCATAGAAGGCTTTCAGCAGCAGGCCATCGCGCCCGATCAGGAAATCGGCGGGCAGACGAAACAAATTGCTGCCTGGCTCATCAAGAACGACAAAACCTTCGCGTTCGGCTTCGCTCAGTCGCGTCTGGGTCAGGGCATGACCGAAGAACACCGCCGCATCAGGCGTGCCGTTCTCGACGCTGTATTGCTGATACAGTTCGCCATCCGGATCGGCGATGACCGGGAACGGCATCTCCCAGCGGCGCACCTGCTGTAACACCTGCTCCGCCGGCGACTCGAACACCGCCACCATCTTCAGTCCGCGCGCTTCATACCGGGCGGCGCGGATGACCAATTGGTTGACGCGCAGGCTGCACAAGGGGCAGGTCGAGTTGCGATAAAACGACAGCAGCAGCACCTTGCCACGATACTCGGCCAGATCAACCGGGCTGCCCCAGATGTCATCCAGTTGAAAGCGCGGGGCGGGGCTGCCGGGCTGTAAGCGTATGGTCATTAAGTTGTATCTCCAACAATACGGATTACAGTCTGGATGGGTTGAGCTGGCGCGTCCTTACGCGGCTGTCATAATCTTTACGATGGTTTCGTAATAATGCGCCTATACTGGCAAAGGTTCATTATTGAGTTTGTGGAGTGAGGAATGTCGTTCACGATTGAATGGCTGCCGGACGAGCCGATTCTGGTGGTACGCGGCAGCGGGATGTTGACGGCCGATTCTTTTCGCCAGATGTACACCCAGGTCAATGAGCAGATCAAGTCAATCAATGGCAAAGTGTATCGCATTGCCGATTACAGCCAGGCAACCAGCAGTTTCATGGATGTCATGCAAGCAGTGAAACTGGCCTCCAGCGGTGCTGGTGGTACCATCAGCGATCCCCGCGTTCAAAGCATCTTTGTCGGTACCACCCAGTGGATCAGTCTGGCGCGTACTGCCTTGCAGCAGCCGCAATTTGGCGGTATACAGGTGCCAACCTTTCATATCATCGAAGATGCCCTAACCTACGCGCGGATACAGATCGCTCAGGATCGCCAGAAGCAATCCGCCTGATTTTTTGAGGCGTCGCCGACGGCCTCATCACCCGAAGGATGTGACCGATGCCGACGCCTTTTGAACTCTATGACCTGAGAATCACCGTCGTCGCCATTCAAGGGCGCTCGGTGTGTGGGATGCGGGTCGGCGACAGCTTCGAACTGACCGAGAGCAGCAAACTCCGTATTCCCCCCGGCCAACACTTCTGCATCTATGCCCTCAGCGCGGTGCTGCCGCTGCTGGCAGCCAAACAGCGGCAGCTCAGCGCCGGCGACTGGATGGAGCGCGACTCCCTGGTGGCCTGTCCCGACCCCGATGAACGCCTCATCATGAAGATCGAACGGCTGGAGAAGCGGCGCATGGATAGCGACGAATTAACCTGACGGCAGAGCCGCGCGTGTTATAATCTACGTATCTTTCCTCGGCACTATCTTCAGTCATCCCAGGCGGGATGGCGAAGTGAAGAACATCTGACCAAACTATGAAGGAGAAGCGACCCCGTGAATTCCAACCTGCAAACCATGGCGATCAACACGATTCGCACCCTCTCAATCGATGCCGTCCAGAAAGCCGACAGCGGTCATCCCGGCCTGCCGATGGGCGCGGCACCGATGGCTTATGCCCTGTGGATGAATCATCTGCGCCACAACCCGCGCAATCCGCACTGGGCCAACCGGGATCGCTTCGTCCTGAGCGCCGGACATGGCTCGATGCTGCTCTATTCGCTGCTACACCTGACCGGCTATGACCTGTCGCTGGACGAGATCAAGAACTTCCGTCAGTGGGGCAGCAAGACCCCCGGCCATCCGGAAGCCCACGAAACCCCCGGCGTCGAAACGACTACCGGCCCGCTCGGCCAGGGCGCGGCTAACTCGGTGGGCTTTGCTCTGGCAGAGGCGTATCTGGCGTCTTATTTCAACCGCCCCGGCTACGAAGTAGTCAACCACCACACCTATGCCCTGGTTGGCGACGGCGATCTGATGGAAGGCGTGTGTATGGAAGCGGCCTCGCTGGCCGGCGTCTGGGGACTGAACAAGCTAATCTGGCTCTATGATGATAACCAGATCACACTCGACGGCGAAACCAAGATGACCTTCACTGAGGATGTCGATGTTCGCTTCCGCGCTTTCGGCTGGCACACGCTGCGGGTCGAGGATGGCAACAATGTCGAGGCCGTCAATAACGCCATTTTCGCCGCCAAAGCCATGACCGATGCGCCGACCCTGATCCTGGTCCGCACCGTCATCGGTTACGGCAGCCCCAACAAGCAGGGGACGAGCAAGGCGCACGGGTCGCCGCTGGGCAAGGATGAGATCAAACTGGTCAAGGAATTTCTCGGCTGGCCGCAGGAGGACTTCTACATCCCCGGCGACGCGCTGGAGCATTTCCGCAGCGCACTTGAAATTGGTGCTGACCAGGAAGAGAAGTGGAACAAAACCTTCCTGGAGTGGCGCGCGGCTTTCCCGGATCTGGCGCAGCAGTGGGATGATGCCTTCGCCGGCAACCTGCCATCCGGCTGGGACAAAGACATTCCGGTCTATGGCGAGGGCAAGAAGCTGGCGACGCGCAATGTCTCCGGCGACGTGCTGAACGCCATCGCCAAGCAGGTCCCGACCATGATCGGCGGCGATGCCGACCTGGCGGGCAGCACCAAGACGCTCATCAAGGGAGCCGAGAATACCGGCAAGGGCAAACCCGCTGCCCGCAATCTGCGCTTCGGCGTGCGCGAGTTCGCTATGGGCGCAATTGTCAATGGGTTGGCGCTGCACGGCGGCATCACCAAACCCTACAGCGCCACCTTCCTCACTTTCAGCGATTACATGCGCAATGCCATCCGCATGGGGGCGCTGATGAACCTGCCGCTGGTCTATGTGTTCACCCACGATAGCATCGGCCTGGGCGAAGATGGCCCGACCCATCAGCCGGTTGAGCATGTCGCCACGCTGTCGGCTATCCCGAACCTGACGGTCATCCGTCCGGCTGATGCCAACGAGACAGCCGCCGCCTGGCAGGTCGCCATGACGCTGAAGAACCCGGCGCTGCTGGTCTTCACCCGCCAGGACTTGCCAGTGCTGACCGGCGACCAGGTGCGGGCCGGTGTGGCGAAGGGTGGGTATGTGCTGGCCGACAGCGGCGGCACACCGGACATCATCCTCATCAGCCGGGGCAGTGAGGTGCATCTCGCCCACGAAGCGTATCAGACATTAACCGCCGAAGGAGTCAAAGCCCGGTTAGTCTCGATCCCCTCGTGGAATCTGTTCGATCAACAGAGCGCGGCCTATAAGGAGAGCGTCCTGCCCAAAGCGGTGCGCAACCGCGTCAGCATCGAAGCCGGGACGACCTTCGGCTGGGATCGCTATGTCGGGTTGGATGGCATCGCCATTGGCATTGACCGCTACGGTGCCAGCGCCCCCTACGAGATCATCTACCGCGAGCTGGGGATCACAGCCGAGGCGGTGGTCAAAGCAGCGCGTCAACTGCTGGGACGGTAGCGCAGTCGTCGGCCCAAGATTATGTTTAGCCGGTGAGTTGAGGGGAGAAACACCCCTCAACTTGCTAACCCCAAGCCAACGGCGATTGCCCGCGTTATGTTCTAGGATTTGATCTCAAGAGCAACAAAACTGGATACATCCCAAATCCGCACGAATCCATCACCTTTTGCGCCCTCCAAGAAAGGCGGGGGGCGGTCGCTTATCAAGGACGCAAGAGAGCCAAAACCTCCAATGTGCTGTCCATCACCGATGCCAACGGCTTCATCCTGACGACGACCGCCATCATCGCCGGCAACCACAACGATGCCTTTGAGTTGAAGGACACCTTAGACACCGCCTTGACCATGCTGGCTTATCGGTCACATCCAGGCGAATCGGCTGTGGCTGCCTGTCGGGCGGTCGCCAGCCCAATGCCGGAATTGCTCCTGGTGATGAGGATGACTTTCTGGCTGGTCTGCATCATACTGATCCTCCGCTATTGACCGATGATTGACAGGAGTATAAACCATTCATCATCGCTGAGGCACAGCACACAGCCAGGATGAATGACTACCGATAAAAGCTCCCCACCACGCCATCCCACCAGGTGTCGGGCAGTACCTTGCGCAGCAGCGGCATGGCATTCGCCATCAGACCGATGCGGTAACGCGGGCGGGGATGAGGCGACTGGATGGCGCGGACGATGACGGCGGCCACCTGATCGGCGGTCAGATAACCCAGGTCTTGCTCGGCCATGCGGCGGAAGCTCGCGATGATCGGCGCATACGGGTCATCCGGCGCGGCCTGGAGCGCCTCGGCACCGGCTTCAGCCATCGGGGTACGCACCGGGCCGGGCTGAATCATGGTCACGCGGATGCCGAACGGCTTCAGTTCAAAACGCAGCGCCGCGCTGATCGACTCGATGGCGTGCTTGGTCGAGTTATACGCCCCGGCCAGCGGAAAGGTGAACTCGGCCAGCATCGAGCTGTTGTTGATGATATGACCGCTGTGCCGCTGGCGCATGGCCGGGATGACGAGCTGTGACATGCGCACCAGGCCGAAGACATTGACCTGATACTGCTTCATCCACTGCTGCGGCGTGATCGATTCAATCGGCCCCATCTGACCAAAACCGGCGTTGTTCACCAGCACATCAATCACCCCATGCCGTTCCTCGATTTGACGCACCGCCTCGACCATGCTGGCTTCATCGGTCACATCCAGGCGAATCGGCTGCGCCCCGACAGCGGCGATGTCGGGAAAGGTTTCCGGTCGGCGCGCCCCGCCATAGACGATATGACCGGCTGCGGCTGCCTGTCGGGCGGTGGCGTGGCCGATGCCGGAATTACTCCCGGTGATGAGGATGACTTTCTGGCTGGTCTGCATCATACTGATCCTCCGCTATTGACCGATGATTGACAGGAGTATAAACCATTCATCATCGTTGAGGCATAGCAGACAGCCCGAACGACTGGCTATCGATAAAAGCTCCCCACCACGCCATCCCATAAGCGATCGGGCAGCAGCTTGTGCAGGCTGGGCATCAGGTGAGCCATCAGACCGATCTTATAGCGCGGCTGGGGTTGGCGGGAGTCGATGACACGGAGGATGACGGCGGCCACTTGCTCTGGCGCAAGATAGCCGATGTTCTGCTGCGACATCTTCTGGAAGGCCGCGATCAGGCCAGCATAGGGGTCGTCAGGGCGGGCGGGCAGACTGCTGGCCGCCGCCTGAGCGAGTGGGGTTTGAACCGGCCCAGGTTGGATGGTAGTCACGTGGATGCCGAACGGCTTCAGTTCAAAGCGCAGCGCCTCGTTGATCGATTCGACGGCGTATTTGGTCGAGTGATACGCCCCGGCCAATGGAAAAGTGAATTCACCCCCCATCGAGCTGATGTTGAGGATCTGCCCTTGTTTCCGGCGGCGCATGGCCGGAATGACCAACTGCGTCATCCGCACCAGGCCGAAGACATTGGTTTCATATTGAGATAGCCATTGCTCGCGCGTAATCGATTCAATCGGCCCCATCTGACCAAAACCGGCGTTGTTCACCAGCACATCAATCGCCCCGTGCTGGGCCTCGATCTGGCGCACCGCCTCGACCATGCTGGCTTCATCGGTCACATCCAGGCGAACCGGCTGCGCCCCGACAGCGGCGATGTCGGGAAAGGTTTCCGGACGGCGCGCCCCGCCATAAACGATATGACCGGCTGCGGCTGCCTGTCGGGCGGTCGCCAGCCCAATGCCGGAATTGCTCCCGGTGATGAGAATAACTTTGTGTTTGGCTTGCATCGTGTGGCTCTCCTTTTGACGGCTTGTTGTGGCAAGGATAAACTATGAAGTATGGTTCATAGTCAAGAGGCATTTGCACCCATGTTAATCAGTGAGCTGGCCCAACGCGCCGGTGTGCCGATCCACACGCTGCGCTTCTATGAGCGCGAAGGATTGATTGATGAGCGCTTTTTCAAACGGGGCGAAAATGGTTATCGCTATTATGCGTCGGAGGCTGTCGAACGCATCGCCATGATCAGGCATGGTCAATCCGCTGGCTACAGCATTGCCGAAGTCCGTCATCTGCTGACTGCCTGGGATAGTGGTGAACTGACCAGTGCAGCCCAGGTGGTGTATCTGGAGGACAAGCTAACAGAGATCACCGACCGAATCGCTGAACTGGAACAAATCAAAAGCTATCTCTCGGCCAAACTGGAACGGATGCGCTTGACGATCATTAGAGAAGAGGCCGCTTACCCGGCCAGCCGTCCCAGATAGGTCGCGTCGGCCACCCGATCCAGCGTGCCGTCTTCCAGCCGAATCTTCCAGGTGCCGTCGCGCTGGCGGCTGGTGAAGACGATGGCGCGGTTGCTCTCGGTCCAGGCCAGCGGTTCAACGAAGGTGCTGATGGGGTTGGTCAACGGCGCTTGCGTCAAGGTATCGAGGTTGACCAGCATGAAGAGCGATAGGGCGGACTGATTGGCCTGGTTGAAGTTGCTGATCGACGCCAGGGCATAGACGACGCGGCGACCATCGGGCGAGAACACGATGTCGCCGGCCTGGGTATAACCGCGTGCGTTCTGGGCTGGGATGACCTGGCTGACATCCCCCGTCAGGTTGATGATATGCAGATCAAACCCGCTCTGATCGGCAGACAGCCGCAGCCGCAGCAAGAGGTTGTCATAAAAGCCCGCGCCACAGAAACACCCTGGCTCGCCCGGCAGATATTCCCACAGGCCGCTGGTCAGGTTGAGGGCGAACAGGCCGGCATACTGCGGATAGGGCAGAAAGTCACCGATCCCGTCCGGCTGAAAATCCATATAGAGCGTTGCGCCATCCGAACTGAAGGCGACCGGCCAGGCGCGGATGGCATTGCGCGGGCCGTCGGTGAAGACCGGGCGCAACCCGCTGCCATCCAGCGTGGCGATGCTGGTGGTCGTCATAAGCGCGTCGGACGTGCCTGCCGTCACCGTCCAGGCGATCTGACGCCGATCCGCTGAGAGCGTCCAATCCACCCGGCGGGCGTCGCTTCCCGGTTGGATGAAAGGATGCGGCAGCGTTGTGCCATCTGGCTGTGCCAGCAGGATGCGGTTCTGGTTGAGATCGAGGAACATGACCGTGCTATCCAGCAGGGTATAGCGTTCGCCGTTGACTTCGAGCGGCACTTCTTCACCGGTGAACAGGTCGATGAAGATCAGCCGGTCGGTGCCAATGGCATCAATGTTGCGCTGGATGAACACCTCCCAGCCGCGCTGATCCTGCGCCTGGGTGACCGGTAACGCCGCGAGACCCAGCAGCAGCCACAGGCTGACCATGAACAGGCACTGCGCCGAAATTCTGGATGTTGCAAGTTTACTCGGCACTCTGCACTTGACCCTTAGCACTGGTGGTCTTGTCCTCTTTCAGAGACGCTGCGCGGCTTCACCTGTCATTGAGTTACCATAACCCGGTGACGAGAGTTGCTGCTGGGGATTGTAAAACACTTCGACAAAGTCGAACACCACAGTTCGGCGATGGCTTTTTCAGCAGCGCTTCATAATCGGCTATTGCCTGTAGATTGGTGCATTATTCTGGTGAAGCTGATGCAGGTATGGGGTGTTGATAGTAAAATAGCCTAATGGTCGATCCGGGAGAGACGTTCATGGGAAATATATTTATTAGCTATGCGCGGGCGGATGGCGCGGTTCAGGCGGATGCGCTGGCAAATGACCTGCGCGCCATTGGGCATCAGGTGTTCAAAGATACCCAGACTATCCCGGCCGGGGTTGAGTTTGAGCAGCAATTAAAGCAAGGCTTGCGCTCGACTGATGTCATTATTATCCTGAACACCCCGGAATCGATAAAATCACAGTGGGTATATCGCGAGTTTGAACTGGCACGAAACTTTGGTAAAGCGATTCTACCCGTTCGGATTGATAACAGCCTGCTTGCGCCATACCTTCACCCCTATCAAGCCTTCAAGATAGAAGGCGGTGATACCCACCGCGTGGTGTTTGAAGTGGATCGCCTGCTGCGTAAGCTGGCACTTCAGAAGACTATTCGTCGGGTTCTTGCAGCGGTGGTCATTCTGATCGTCATCGTCGTGGCGTTTCTGGTCGTGAACAGGCTGACTGCGCCCCCGGCTGTGGCATCAGTGGCTACCTTCACACCAACCGACACCGCGACCCTGACACGGATGCCCAGCGTAACACCCACCCGAACTCCTAGCCCAACCGCAACCGCGACCAGGCCACCGACTGAAACGCGAACATCCTCATCCCTGCCGACGCCAGTCATATCCGGCCCTTTACTACTGATTGAAAACTTTGACGATGCCAGTGTACCGACAACCTGGTCCATAGACACGGGAAACTGGGTGATTGTGTCCGAATTGGGTAATCCGGTATTCAGGCCAATTGATACATTTAATGTCATAAAGTTTGGTGATGTCTCATGGCACAACTATCAGATTGATTTCAACTTCAAGTTGTTGGATCGTTCAAAGCAGCGAAATGTCTGGGTCGATGTGCGCGTTTCAGATGACGAACGGAGTCTCGTAGTAGTGCAATTCGACTTTACGGACAACAAAATTCGGATCGCCTCAATAAATCGAAGTGGGGCAGAATTACTCGGGGAAGCGGATTTCATGTTCAAAGAAAACGAGTGGTATCAGATTCAGATTCAGAATGCTGATCGATTGGTGAAAGTGGTTGTGAATGGACTTTCTCGTATCTTCAGAACCCTGGATGATGCCAGTAAGTTTGGTGCGATACGTCTGCGTTCCAGTGAGGGATTTGTCCTGTTCGATAATGTCATGGTATCGGCGCTGGCCGATCAATAAGCTGACGACTGCATCATTTTTCCCGCAACAACTCCCGCTTGACACGGGTGAGTGGCGGATGATAGACTCCTCCCACGCAAGAATCACGGTTCGTAACAACCTCTGTGATTGAGGCAATGTAAAGAACCGAATTGAACGACTGGCGGCGAAAGCGTCCTGAACATCGGGTTGGCTCGCCACCGCTGTAATGATACGGGCGTTCTGTGGTTCAAGTACGCCCGTTTGCTTGCCTGGATATTAGAAGATTTTTCGGAGCAAGATATGCCAACCATCAATCAGTTGGTACGCAAAGGCCGTCAGGATAAGAAGCGCAAATCCAAAGCGCCGGCGTTGCAGTACACCATGAATGCCTTCACCCAGAAACGGACCCAGCGCGCGAATGGGGCACCGCAGAAACGTGGCGTGTGCACGGTGGTCAAAACCATGACCCCGAAGAAACCCAACTCGGCGTTGCGGAAGGTGGCCCGTGTTCGTCTGAGCAATCAGATCGAAGTCACCGCCTACATTCCGGGCGAGGGACACAGCCTGCAGGAGCACAGCGTGGTGCTGGTGCGCGGCGGTCGTGTGAAGGATCTGCCGGGTGTTCGTTACCACATCGTGCGCGGCACGCTGGATACCGATGGCGTGAAGAATCGCCAGCAGGGGCGCAGCAAGTACGGTGCCAAGCGTCCGAAGCCGGGTCAGCCCGCGCCGACTGGCAAGAAGAAATAGGAGCGTCGTCATGTCGAGAAGAAAACGCGCAGTACGCCGCATTGTCCCGGCTGACAAGCGGTATAACAACCTGCACATTCAGATGTTCATCAACCGGATGATGTACGGCGGCAAGAAAAGCACCGCCCAGGCCATCATCTATCGCGCCCTCGAAATTGTCGAGGAAAAAGCCAAGCGCGACCCGGTGGAAGTATTTGAAGTGGCGCTCCGCAATGTCACCCCGGCGGTCGAAGTGAAGCCGATGCGTGTCGGTGGTTCGACCTATCAGGTGCCGGTGGAAGTGCCGTATGCCCGTGCAACCGCTTTGGCGATGCGCTGGCTGCTGGAAACCGCCCGTAATCGTGGTGGTCGCAATATGGCAGAAAAGCTCTCGTCGGAACTGCTCGATGCAGCGTCCGGTCAGGGAGCATCGATCAAGAAGAAGGACGATACGCACCGTATGGCGGAAGCCAACCGCGCGTTCGCTCATTTCAAGTAATAGCCATCAGTCGGGGATGAACCCGATTGAAGATGAAAGCGGTTAGTAGTAGAGAAAGCTATGGCGAAAAAAGGCGAAAAGCTCGATCTGAATAAGGTGCGCAATATCGGCATCATCGCTCACATCGATGCTGGTAAGACCACCACCACCGAGCGGGTGCTGTATTACACCGGCATGATCCACAAGATCGGCGAGGTAC
>JALHNT010000074.1 GCA_022843385.1 Anaerolineae bacterium
GCGCGTTCATGACGTACACGCCATCGAAGAGGACGTGCGCGATATCGGTATCATCCCAAACGCTGGCGGTGGTCAAAATGTCACCACGGATTTCCAATCCGTTCAATCCATTTCCAATCATGCGGTTGTTGCGGAACAATGGCCCGCGATTGGCATCGAAACTTGGATCGCGATCCGCAGCGCCCGTCTGATCGATTACGAACTCATCCCGATGTATGGCGCTTGGTTCACCTTCGCCGGGGCCAGCACCGGTGTCCTGAACAAGCTGCTGGCGTCGGATGTCGCCGGACAGCTCTATAACGGGCTGGGGCTGGATGCGCCGGTCTACTGGCGTGAGCCGCTGATTGATGCGCCGCACAACCTCTTCATGAACCCCAACGCCCTGTGGTCGCTGGCCGCCCGTCAGCCGAACAGCAGTCCGCCGCTGCTGCATGGGCTGGTCTTCACCGCCGACGCGCCAGCCGGTGGCAGCCCGGCGCAGCAGATCGACATTCGCTATCCCGCCACGCGCGTCATCTGGAGCTATGACGCCGCCCGTTCGGTGTACGTCCGCAGCCAGGATGGTCTGCCGCACCTGGATGCCAACACCCAGCAGCCGGTGACCGCCGCCAACGTGATTGTGATTTATGCCGATCACTGGGATACCGACATCGTGGAGAGCGAGTGGCAGGGGACGGTCTTCTACAGCACCGAGATTCAGTTATGGTTCGAAGGCGAGGCCGTCCTCTTCCGCGATGGACAGCGCTACCCGGCGCAATGGATACGCCCCACCCGTTATGACCTGATCGCGCTGCGCACCCCGGATGGACAGTTCCTCCCCCTCAAACCCGGCAACACCTGGTATCAGATCGTCCGCCTGCCAGAGCAGATGGACGGGCAGCAGTGGGTGCGCTGGCAGTAGGAGTCCGTTACAATCAGGATGGACGACGACCCAATAGCAAGAGGCTCACGCCATGCTCAACACCGGCGACCATATCTTCATCAGTTATGCCCCCAAAGACAGCGACTTCGCTCTCTGGCTGTATGAGCAGTTGGCGGCTGCCGGGCAGAGCGCCTGGATTGATGTGAAGCAGGTGCGTCCCGGCACGGCCTGGGATGATGCTGTGCGCGGTGCATTGGACCAAGCTACCCATGTCATCGCGCTGATGTCGCGTTCGTCGCTGCTGACCCCGTACACCAAAGCCGACTGGGATTACGCTCAATCACAGGGCATCGAGGTCATCCCGCTGGTGATCGACGACTCGAAGGTGCCGTTGAAGTGGGCGTCGGCTGAACCGATCTACTTCAGTCCGAAGCGGGCGGACGAAGCGCTGCAAGCGCTGCGACTGCGTTTGCCGCAGACGACCATAGAGGGCGAAGCGGAGCTGAAACTTGAACCGATTTCACTGGTTTCATCAGCCACTGTGGCCCGAAAAGCGGATCACGATCCGCTGGCGATGGTGCGCCAACTGGCCCTTGAGCGCACTCAGAATAATTCCCTGCTGGCCTATCTAGAAGACGAGTCGCCGCTGATCCGTCAGGAGGCCATCATTGGGCTGGCGCGGATTCAATCGGAAAGTTCACGGCTGCCGCTGCAATTGGTCGCGCTGCAAGACGACTCGCCGCTGGTACGGCTGTACGCGACGGCGGCGCTGATGACCTACGACAAACCGGATGCGCTCTCCACCTGGCTCAACCAACTGGCGACCACCACTATTCAGACCGAACTCAAGACCGCCATCAACGCCCTGCAACTGCGGCTGCCGGAAATCATCCGCGATCCGGTCAAACACGCCTTCATCAGCTACTCGCGGCGCGATGCCGATTCGTTCGCCAACGATCTAGCCGATCATCTGCGCTCAGAGGGTTTCTCGGTCTGGATTGATTCGAATCTGGAAGCCGGGACGCCGGTGTGGATGCACGAGATCGAGAAGGCCATCCGTCAGGCCGGGGTGTGCATCATCGTGCTGTCGCCGTTGGTGCATGAGTCGGAGTGGGTGCCGAAGGAAGTTCAGTTCGCCCGCCAGTTCAAGAAGCCGCTGCTACCAATCAAGTATCTGGACACGCACAAGCCGCTGTATCTCAGCACCGAGCAGGGCTTGCGCGATGATCTGCCCTTCGCCGACCACCCGGAAAAGATGCTGCGCCTGCTGGTCGATACGCTGGACAAGTTCATCGCCCGCACTCGCTGAAGGCGTCGGTTCATATGCCTAGCACAGCCAACAATCAGGCCACCCATTCCCAGTGGACGAACATATCGAGCCGGATGACCTGCCAGATCAGCAGCAGGATTGCCACGACGACCCACCAACGCCGCCGCAGCAGCGCCGCCAGCACGATGAAGCTGGGGAAGATCACCACAGCGTAACGCAGCAGGCTGGGGAACTGCCCATCATCTAGCGGGTAACGCATCAGCATGATGATGAGCGCTGGCACCGCGATCAACAGCAGCAGCGTGGGCAGCGGGTTTCGTCCCCACGCGCTCTGACGGGCCAAGGGGATGCATGTCAGCAGCAGGAACAGGGCGGCCAGCGCGTTCTCCCGTTCATAGGCCAGCGTTTGTCCACTGACCAGCCGTTCAAGGAAGGTGATGACCGAATGCCAGGGCAGTTCAGTGGTGGTGCGCCACTCGACCATCCAGGCATTCGGCAGCGACCCTAGTTGGTTGAGGTTCAGATAGAGGATGTATGCAGCCGCCCCCGCCAGCGGCGCGACCAGCATGACGGCATCGCCGGGTCGCAGCGCACGCCAGCCGCCACTCCACCAGCGCCGCCCAACCCAATACAGCAGCGGCAGCACCAGCAGAAAACCCTGTATCCGCGTCAGCGCCACCAGGAAGCCGCAGATGGCCGCGATCCAGGGGCGATTGAACAGCGCCGCCAGCAGACAGCCCAACATCAGCAGCAGGAAGGTCGACTCGGTATAGCCAGCGACCAGGTAGAAGCCCGTCGGATAACAGGCCAGCAGGATCAGGGTGCGCCGCGCCAGATGGACATCGCCGGTGAAAGCTATCACCGCCGCGTAGAGCAAGATCAGCGCCAGCAGACAGGCCACCGAACTCACCACCAGCGCCGACAGCACCGCATTGCCCGCCGCTAAGGGTAGCCCAGCCTGCACCAATAAGGGATAGAAGGGCGGGAACACGATGGCCGGGTCATCCGCCCGATAACCGACCAGCGCGATGCGGACGTACCAGGTCGTATCGTAGCGATGCCAGGGCTGTGTCCATTCATAAAGCGGGGCATCGGGTGGCAGCGCCAGCTCGTAGGTATCGCGCGAGGGTGTCAACAGGCGGAACCAGTCGGGCATCACGGCGGGTTCAAGGCGCAGGGCGACCACGGCGATCAGCGCCGTCAACCCACGCAGCAGGATGAACAGCGCCAGGGGAAACCATAGGTCACGCCACCGCAGCGGCCAGCGTTCAGGGAATTGGGTGTTCCAGTGGATCATAATTCTCTCAGTCGTTGCCTGTCGTCCATCTTACGCCGGGTCGGTGTCAGCGGCAACGGCGCAATTCGCACTTGGCAGGGCAAGTGGCCTGTGTTTATAATAACAACCCTTAAGTCAGGAGTTCACGCGCCCACTGTCGGGTGCATTGTCTGAAGGACAGGGTGTGATGGAAGTATTGCTGCTCTCGGATGTTTACAAGCAGGGTGTGGCCGGCGAAGTGGTCAACGTCGCTGATGGCTATGCCCGCAATTATCTGATCCCCAAGAAGCTCGCGGTGCGGGCGACGGTGCAGGAACTGGCGAAGGCCGAACAACTGCGCGCCACGTCGGCGGCCCGCAAGGCCGAGCTGGAAAACAAGTTGAATGAGCTGGCGAAGCAGATTGACGGGGTGGAACTGGTCTTTGGCCGTCGCGCCGCCAACACCGGCAAGCTCTTCGGTTCGGTGACCACCACCGACATCGCCGATGCGCTGCGCGCCAAGAGCGGCATCGACATCAACCGCCGCCGCATCAGCCAGCAGGCGCTGCGTGAACTGGGCACATTCATGATCCCGGTGCGGCTGGGCAGCGATGTGCCACCTAGCCTGAAGATCGTCGTCGTCCGCGAAGACGAACTGAATGATTATCTGGCGGGCAAGATTGAAGCCCCGCCGGTGGTTGAAGTTGAAGCTGCTCCCGCCGAAGAAGTTGCTGCCGAAGCCGCTTCCGAATAAGCATATTCTCAGTCCGGTGACGCAAACAGGTAGCCCCGCCGGCCTCTTGCCGTTGTCGGGGCTATCTGTTTTGAACCCCAGCTCGACGCAGACCGGTCATCAAGAGGTGGGATGGACGCCCAGGCACTAGGACAATATTTACGCGAAAGCCGCGAAGCCCGCGAGATCACCCTCGATGACGCTGTCGAGGCGCTGAAAATCCGCCGCCGCGTCCTGGAAGACTTCGAACTCGGCCAGTTCATCATTCCCGATGCTTCGACTGTGCAGGTGCGCGGCTTCGTCCGCAATTACGCCCGCTACCTGGGGCTGGATGAAGATCGCATCGTCGGCTACTACGAAGCCGCCCGGCATCAGGCGGAGAACCCACGCCGCCAGCGTCAACCTGTCCGGCGCAGCGCCGGCAAGCGCTCGACTCAGACCAACCCGACAGCGCCACGCAAGATCACTGATACCAACCCGACGCTGCCGCCGGTGCCAATCGTGCCACCGGAGCGTCCGGCGCGGCGCAGCAGCCTGCTCAACACTCTGGTGATGCTGCTGGTGGCGGTGGCTTCCATCGCCGTCATCGCCTTCGTCGTCCTCGAATTGATTGGGCGTCCGCCGGATCAGAACGACGAGCCGGGCATCCTGGCGCAGCTTCCACCGACTCTGACCAATACCGCGCCCCCGACGACGACCGGCATTCCCGTGCCGAGCCTGACGCCGCGTGTGCAGCAGAATTACACCGGGCAGGGGGTTCTGGTGACGATTGATATGGCACAGCGCTCCTGGCTGCGGATCACCCGCGACGGCGTGGAACAATATGTTGGCATCGCTCGCCCCGGCGACATCATTGAGGTGCCATTGGCGTCGGAAAATGTCACCATCACGGCGGCCAACGCTGCCGCGCTTCGCATCCTGTTCAACAATCAACAGCAGCCCTTATTCGGCGGTCGCGGCCAACGGGTTGATCTGGTGTTCACCGTCAACGGCGTCCAGGCCAGCGTCGGCCCCGGCTTCGCGCCCACGCCGGAAGCCACACTCACACCCTTCCCCACCCCGGCGGTCGATGTCGGGGCAGCGATCGCAGCCCTGACACCTTCACCCACGCCCGGCCCCAGCCCGACGCCGACCAACACGCCCACCATCACACCGACGCCGAGCGAGACGCCGATTCCATCGAACACGCCGCTGCCCAGCGAGACGCCGACGGCCAGCCTGACGCCCTCGACTACGCCGACTCTCACCAGCACGCCAACCGTGACCAACACCCCCAGCCCGACGCTGACGCCGACGGTCACCAACACGCCGAGCATCACCCCGACGCCATCGCCCACCGCCATCCTGCCGCCGCGTGTGACGCAGGAAAATCTCCCGCCGACCAAGCCGCCGGGGTAGCACCTGTCCTCACTGGAAGTTCAGTGGGGCAAGGTAGCGGCTCAGATTGTGTCACACTTCGTCGAAGTCTATGATTGGCGTGAACTGTCCGGCAGTGCTTCAGTCTGCCCGATTATGAAGCCTGATACGGCTGGCGACCGCTGGAGTCAACAAAGCAATGTGTATCGATTTGGGCTTCATCACTGCTGGCGACTGGGAAGCCCTTCGGGTTGACCGGAACACTCGGGTTCAGGAAGCCCGTAGTGATTTTCGATCAAGTGTTTGAGGCGGGCGGAAAAACGTGCCGCCGGTGCGCCATCCACAATGTCATGGTCAAAACTGGTGGTCAGACTGAGGTACTCACGGGGTTCAACTCGTCCATCGATGATGCCGGGTTTGGTGCTGATGCCACCCAGCGTCACAGTCAGCGTATTGGGAACAACCGGGATACCCCATCCACCGCCTTCGCCGAACATGCCGATTGAAGTCACGCATACCGTCCCACCCAGTTGATGAATGCGATGCGGATTGCTGAAAACTACCCGCCAGAAGAACCGTCGCACAAATCCCGGCAGCAGCGACAACAGGTCAAAGAACTGCTGCTGTCGTGGTGACCAGACTTTGGTGTAGGGTTCGGACTGAATCGCCTGCATTTCCTGGTTGATCGCCTGAAGCGTTCGCTTATCCACCGCCCGGAACACATGCCCCCGGACAACTTTCTCGCCCTCAGCCGTAGCGCATTCAACCAGCGTCACCACATCGACATCATCATAGACGATCAGGCGCTTGCGACCCAGGCGGTAAGCCTGCACCATCTTATCCTCGCTGATGGCTTTGCCCAGGCAGTTCATGACAAAGACCGTGAATGAAAGATGTTCGCCGGTACGCGCTTCGATCTGGCGGATGAGGGTGCGCGCCTCGGTGACATCGACTTCCACCAAACCATGAATGACGTGTTTGTGTTCCGCCACTTGCAGCGTATCTGCCACAAACTGGCGCGACCTGGAAAAATGCTTGATCTCATAGCCCTTCATGCCCACACCCCCTGACCGCAGGCTCACCATGCACATTATCGCGCCGGGATGGGAGTCGTGAACAGTGAATAAGCTCACCTCTTTAGCATATTGCAGGCAGCGATCAGCCAGCCTCGTTCTGCAGCTCCTCGATCCAGCCCCATATCAGGTCACCCTGGGGCAGGCCATTATCCGACAGCACACCAGCGACCCATTCCAGTGTATCCGGACTGTCCCAATAGACGCCGAATTGCCCCCAGCCCAGCGCCGAGCCGAGCCAATCCTCAAGCTGGTCAAAGACCTGGATCGCCTGGAACAGATAAAAATCGCCTTCGTCATTCAACTCTGCCTGCCGCAGCGCCACCCCCAGATTTCGCAGCGCCAGCGCCACTTCGAACGCATCATCGCTGGATTGAGCCGCAGCCAACGCCGCGCGGAAGTTGCGCACCGCCACGTTCCATTGATCGGAAGCGCCGGCCAGAATGCCCATCTGCTGGCGGATGCGGTTTTGCAGAACCGTGTTCTCCCCGGCCATATCCAGCGCCCGCTGCAAGTCATCCATCGCCTGACCCCAGTCACCGCCCTCAAAAGCGATGCAGGCTTCATCCAACTGGCGGTTGGCCTCGACATTGCCATCGGTCTCAACGAAGCAGGGGCCGCGCCGCCAGCCGCGCCAATCGAGCAGGATGCCCTGCGACTCGAGTTCACCGAAAGCCGGCACATAATCGGATGGATCACTGGGGAATGATCCAGGGCGGTTTAACACCACCAGACGGGTTTCGTAGAGGCTTTCACCAGGAACCTGCGTGCCATCCTCGGCGGTCATGGTGACGCGGGTTGTCGCTCGCAGCTCATAAATGCCAGGCTGTTCCAGATAAATGGTGGCGTCCAGCAGTTCGCTGCGTTCATCAGCACCCCACGCCTCGAATTCCTCGGTGGCGGCGTACTGAGCCGGCTCGAAGTCACTGGCTTGCGGCGGCTTCCAGTCCACCGCCAGTTCGATGAAGCCACGTCCATAGGTATCGGTCAGCCAAAGCGCGTTCCATTCCGCACGCATCCGAAAGCCATAGCCGCTGTTGCCCACCAGATATTCCGTCGGGTTAGCCCATTGTGGCAGCATCTCGGCCACCAGCGTGTTCTCTGGGGCAAACACCAGATGCGGCGCGGCTACTGTCCGGATGATCTTGCGATCATCATCCGGGGCGCTGTTTGCCACCAATCCGGCGCTGGGGGACCCCGGCGGCGGCGCAATCGGCACATCCGTCGGGACAGGCGTCGGGATCGGCTCCACCTGCACCTCGACCAGTCCGCAGGCGGCGAGGAGCAAACACACCACCATCAAGGTTCGTGAACCGCCCCTACACCATTCTCTATGATCGCTGCGCCTGCCATGAAAGTTGAAAGTGCTAAGTGCTAAGTTGAAAGGAAAAGACCTCTGATTCCTCTCTGTGTTCTCTGTGTCTCTGTGGTTCAATTCTTCTTCTTGGCGATCGTGGCGGTTCAATGGATGCTTGTTCACGAGGCTGCTCCCGCGCCGGGGATCGGCAGGCTGACCGTCATCGTTGTGCCGACGCCCACCTTGCTCTGAGCGCTGATGGTGCCGCCATGCATTTCGATGATCTTGCGGACGATGGAGAGTCCTAAGCCGCTGCCGCTGCCATGCGACCGGGCGCGCACCAGCGGCTCGAAGACGCGATCTGGCAGGAATTCGGGGGGGATGCCCTCGCCATTATCCACCACCTGCACCACGTAGGCGTTCGGTTGCCGCGCCAGGTGCAGATGAACGCGGCCGTTGGCACCAGAGTATTTCAGGCTGTTATCCACCAGATTCTCGAAGGCGCGCACCAGCAGATCGTGGTCGCCATCCAGCGGCATCGCCCCCGGCGGGGCATCCATCGCCAGCGTCTTGCCCTCGCGCGCTGCCCGTTCATCCTGGGCGAACATGGCTTCCTCCAGCAGATCCGCCAGATCGAGCCGCCCCAGCGACAGCGGCACATAGGCCAGCCGGGCGTCGAACAGGATGCTATCGACCAGGCGCGACAGGCGTTGGGCTTCGGCTTCAATGGTGGTGGCCGACTTGCGCCATGAGTCCGGCTCGACGCTGCCCTGGCTCATATTGGCGGCATGACCGATGATGGCGGCCAGCGGATTACGCATGTCATGGACGATGCGGCGGATGAAGTTCTCGTAAAAGCTGTTCTGTGTGCTGCCCGATTGCAGCGGACGGCAGACCAGGGCATAGGTCTTTCGATCCAGTTGCAGCGCCTGCACCGTATACCGCTGCGCCTCGCCCAGCGATACCGTCTGGATGGCGATGCGTCCGCTCTCGCGCACCCGCTCCAGCAGCGTCCGCAACTGCTCATTCACCTCCCGCCCGGTTAGCAAATCCTGCCCGGCCTCATTATTCCAGCGCACCCGTCCGCGCGGGTCGCAGATCAGCACCCCTTCATTAAGATAGGTCGAAAGCGACTCGAAGCGGGCAATCCATTTCTCGCTCGACGACCGGGAACGGATGACTCCCAGCAGACCCAGCAGCAGGAAGCCGATGCCGGTCAGCAGCCAGACGACGACCACCACCGAACTGAAGCGCACCAGCAGCAGCGGCGCACCCTGCGCCTGCGCCAGCGACCCCAGAATGAACGTCAAACCGAACCAGGCCAGAATCCCGATGACGAGCAGAAAGCGATACATCGGCGCGGCTACTCCTGCACCAAACGGTAGCCCACGCCATGAACCGTCTCGATCAGTTCATCGCGTTCCAGTTTGAGCTTGCGCCGCAGCGAGGCAATATGCCGGTCAACCGTGCGCTCATAGCCAGCCCAGGAATAATCCCAGACGTGGTTGAGCAGCTCTTCCCGCGTCCAGTGACGGTTGGGGTGACGGGCGAAGAAGGCCAGCAGCGCGAATTCGATAGGCGTCAGATCGACCGACTTGCCGGCGCGGTTGACGCGGAAGTGTTCCATATCGATCTGGATATCGCCCACCTTCAGCAGATTTTTGGGGCTGCTGGCGGTGGTCTCGCGGCGGATGTGACCCACTGCCCCCAGCGTCGCCCGGATCTGGTTCGCCAGCGCGTTGTTATCCCAGGGTTTGGTGACAAAGGCAATCGCGCCTTGCCCCAGACTCTCGACCTGCCACTCCGGGTAGGACGTCAGCATGATGATGGAGATGAAGCGCTCGCGCTGGCGCAGGCGGCGGCAGACCTCCAGCCCGCTCATCTGGCTCTGGTCGCGCTCATCCAGCACCACATCCAGCAGCACCAGATCAGGTTCGCTCTTCTCCACCAGCGCCAGCGCCGCCGGGCCATTGGCCGCCGTCACCACCTGGTACCCCATGCGCCCTAGAAAGGTCGTCAGCGCCGAGCGAATCGACTCTTCATCATCAACCACCAGAATGACCGGCTTCTGTTCCATAGCTGTCCATAATGTTCGTGCGCGATCCCGTTGTTCATTATAGAGGATTCACGTCCGGCGGCAGTAGCGCGGAACTCCTATGGGCGCGTGTCAAGTTGGGCGAGGCTGTATTTCCAGGGTCGGCACCGCACAATCTGGCACATCCCCTGAAAATAGGGCTTACCACCAGTTGTCCGCCGCCGAGGGGTTAACCCCTCGTCTAACCTTTTCCGGTAAGCCCACTGGAGGGGCTGCTGTCCCGGCTCTCCTCTTCAGCGCCTTTAGTGCGCTTACCGTATTTCCCGTTAGCTGGGCGGCTTCAGCCCCCAGCGGCTATCGTCTATTTTCGTCTCGTTTCATGCAATCATTTGCACTCAACTCTTCATCAACAGAAACGGGAATCAGGTTACTTTATAGCCTGTTGCTACAACCGTTTCACGAAGGCTTCCAGCGCTGTCCGCACCTGTGCCTTATGCGTCCCGACCATCAGATGACCGGCTTTCTCGACCGTCACCAGCTCGGCATTCGGGATCAGCGCCGCCGTCGATTGGGCGACGTGATAGGGGACGATCACATCCTGCCGTCCGTGCACCACCAGCGTCGGCACCTGAATCCGCAGCAGCGCTTCATCGACCATCAACCCCAATTGCTGAATATCGTTGGCTACCCCGTCGCGCCATGAACTGGAGGGGAAGGTATTGCTGATGATGGCATCCAGGATCGCCATCCGTTCCGGGTCGTCGAACACCGCTGCATCAGTCACACCCAACCGGTCAAACAGGGCGCGCTTGCCGAAGCGCAGCATCAGCCACAGCAGCAGGTCGGCACCCATCATCAGCCGCAACAGTTCGACCATGCCGGTGGGAGCCGCCTCATCCTGCTGCGCTGGGCCAACCGCCGAGATCAGCGCCAGACCCCGGCAGCGATCCGGATAGAGCCGGGCGAATTCCAGCGCCGAGATGCCACCCGCCGAAATCGCCATCACCACGACCTGATCGATTTTCAGGTCATCCAACAACGCCGCGTACAGCCGCGCCTGATCCGGCAGTGATCGCCCGGACTCCAGCGGGGTGCGGCGCGCGCCAGGGCGGGACACCGCGATCAGTTGATAGTCCTGCGGATCGAGCAGGTGACTGAACAGCAGACCCTGTTCATAGCCCCCGCCGGAACCATGCAGCGCCAGCACCGGCGTTCCCTCGCCAGCTACGACATATTCGATCAAACCGGCAGCCGTGCGTCGGTACTGACTGCCGCCGACAAAGCGCTCAAGCGCCGCCTGTTTATCGACCCGGTAGCGTGGCAGCGACCAGATCAAACCGACAGTTCCGAGCGCAATCGTGATGGGGAGAAGGCGTCTTGGCAGCATGATGGCCTCCTGTTGCCTGTGTCGGACAACCGCTGGCGGCTGTCCAGATAGATGAGATGCAATTATTCGGAAGGGGTGGCAACCCGTTCCGTTTCATGACAGCTTGAAAGTTAACCCGCTGACGCCGCAGCATGGTATCATCATGAGGATAACACCAAACCCCATGAGGAGCGAAGATGTCTGCCGAACTGACCATTCCCCTGGATGCGACGGTTGACTTTATGGTGGGGCTGCTCAACACCCCCAGCCCCACCGGCTACACCGTCGAGGCGGTCGAGTATGTTGAGAAAGCCTTCAAAAAGCTGAAAATCCGCGACCTCAAGCTGACGCGCACCGCCAAAGGGGCGCTGCTGGCGGTCTGGAAGGGCAGTCAGCATGACCAGCCGCGCGGCGTGACGGCGCACCTGGACACGCTGGGGTTGATGGTCAAGGACATCAAGGGCAGCGGGCGGCTGAAGATGACCCAGCTCGGCGGCTTCGCCTGGAACGCCGTCGAATACGAAGGCGTCACCGTCCGCACCTTCGACGACAAACGCTATCGCGGCACGGTGCTGCTCAGTAACAACAGCACCCACGTCAACAGCAAGATGGCCGACACCAAGCGCGACGCCGACAACATGGAAATCCGGTTGGACGCCATCACTCGCAGCGCTGCCGAGACGCGCGCCCTGGGCATTGAGGTCGGTGACTTTGTGTTCCTCGACCCGCGCGTGGAAGTGACGGATACCGGCTTCATCCGGTCGCGCCATCTGGATGACAAGGCCAGTGTCGCCTGCATCTACGGGGCTTTGGCGGCGCTCAAGGCGGCCGGGTTGCGGCCGGTTCAGGATACGCATTTTCTGATCGCCAATTATGAAGAGGTTGGTCATGGCGGCTCGGCGGACTGGCCGGCAGATCTGGCCGAACTGCTGACGATTGATATGGGTGCGCTGGGCGATGGACAGAATGGTGATGAATTCTCGGTCAGCATCTGCGTCAAGGACAGCACCGGCCCCTATCATTATGACATGACGGCGCAGTTGCGGCGGCTGGCGCAGGCGCATGACATCCCCTGCAAGACCGACATCTATCCTTACTATGGCTCCGATGGTTCGGCCTACTGGCGGGCGGGCGGCTCAGCGCGGGTGGCGCTGATCGGCCCCGGCATCGACGGCTCGCATGGCTATGAGCGCACCCACCGCGACAGCCTGCAACACACGGCGCACCTGATCGCCTGCTATCTGATCCAGACCGGGTAGTTAACCTCATTCAAACTCAAAATGGGACTGAAGTCCCATCCCATACTCAAGCAATCATAACAATTCTTTACGAATCTTTTATCTTGGCTAGTTAGAATGGAAAAAGATAGTGGGGTAGTCAAAAGCGCGGGGGTGTTGCGCCGGAGCAGTGGATCATCCGGTCTGGTAGTCGGTCAGGAGCCACCCAAAATTATGTCACGCATATTTGTTTGCTACCGCAATGATGACAGCCAGTCGATGGGACAACGCGTGGTCGAGGCGCTGATGCGCTGGTTTAGCCCGCAGCAAGTCCTGCCGATTTGTAGTGACACGCGCAAACCACCTCGCTACGATGACCTGAATGTTGAAGATGCTGTCGTGGTCGTCATCGGCCCGCAATGGTCTGAACCAGATACGGCAGGCAGGAGCTGGCTTGAGCAGGCTGATGACCTGACGCGCAGCCTGATCGCCACGGCGATGGGACGCAAAGTGCTGACGATACCCGTGCTGGTATCCGGGGCAGCGCTGCCCGAAGCCGACCAGCTCCCGCTGAGCCTGCGCCAGCTCGCTCTCCAGTCTGCTATCCCCATCCGCGACAGCCTCCAAACCGATCGTGATCTCGGACGGGTGGCCCAGGCGCTGCGCATCCGACGTGGCAAAAAAACACCCTTCCCCTGGGGCTGTGCCATCTTCCTGGTTGTCATGCTGCTCGGCATCGTCGGCGGCTCGTTTGCTTTCCTGCGCTCGGCGCGCGGGCAGGAGTTTCAGGAACGGGTGCGGGATCGACTCGACCCGATCAATCGCGCTCAGCTCTATCTGAGCTTGGGTTGGGAACAACTCGATCAGGGCGATCTGATGGCGGCCTTTGAGAACTTCGCTCACGCCAAGACGCTTGACCTTGATCTGGTTGATGCCTATCTGGGCATGGGAACGGTTTATCAGCGCTGGGTCGAGTACGACAGCGCCCTCTATGTCTTCGATCAGGCGATAGCACTGGAGGAATCGGATGCCACCTACGGCGCGCGTGGCTGGCTCTACCTGGCGGGAAATCGACGTATCGAAGCCCGCGACGATTTTCTGAAAGCCATCAGCTACAATGCGACTTCTGCCGACGCTTTCATCGGGTTAGGCTGGTCACATTTTTACCTGCGCGATTACCGGGCGGCGGTTGAGGATTTCAGACAGGCCATCGACCTGGCACCGAATGCCGCTGATGCCTATCGTGGGCTGGGCTACACTCAGGATGCTCAGGGCAAAGTCCAGGAAGCGTTGGAAAGCTACCTGCGCTTTCTTGAACTGAAGCCCGGCGGTGACCCGGAGGTGGCTGAGCGTATCCTGGAACTTCAGAATGGGCAGATAGATGCGGCTCAGGCCAGCGCGTCATAAGCAATCGAGCAGGGCCCGCAGGTCAGTGCCTAGCGCGTAATCCACGCCAGCCAGGGTTGGCTGCCCGTTGCGGGCGACATGAGCAGTTTTCATGCCAGCGTCTCGCGCCCCGTTGATGCCATCCGGCTGGTCATCGACCACCAGACAGCTTGCGGCGGGTAATCCGGCGCTGCGATAGAAGGCCGCGTCTTTATGAAATCGTCCGGTCACATCCGGGCCCAAAAACGGGCCAGCGAACCACTCCAGCACCCCGCCGCCGCGCAGCGCCCCGCGTGACTGACTCGCTACAGCATGGCTGGCGATGCCCAGCACATAGCCGCGCTGCTTCAGTATTTCCAACACGACGCGCACTTCCGGGAACAAGACATCACATGGGCTGGAGGCTAACTCAGGCAGTTCACGCGACAGCGCCGCCAGCTCGGTTTTGGACGGCTCCGGCGTCTGGGTCAGACGAAACAGGGCGCGGGTGGTGCGCAACTGGCCTTCCCACATCTGCTCGACGCCATCCTCATCTTCCAGATTCAGATCGGCGTAGTAGCTGTCCCAGTCGGCTACGATCTCCAGGTTAGCCCGCTCCCAGGCCGCGGCTGATCCGCCGTAACGTTCGCTCATCACCCGCCCCAGCGCCGCCGCATAACACGGGATCATGCGCGGACTTTCGACCAGCGTGCCGTACACATCGAACAGGATGTGGCTGATGCTCATGGCAACCCCTGCACCATCAGGATGTAGTTGATCTCGTCGCCTGGTTGGCTTCCCATCTCCGGCACCACCAGACGGAACTCGGCCCGCGCCCCCGGTTGCAGCGCTGCGCTCACCTCGGTGAAACCGGCAGCCACCACATTGCCCGCGCCATCAAACACGGTCGCAATGGCTCGCACCTCCCGCGCCAGGCTCTCGCCGATGTTGCGAGCGCTGCCGCTGATGACCAGCGAACCGTCGGCTTGCAGGCTGCCGCTGTCGTCCCACTCGAAGCTGTCCGCGTTATAAATCAGCCGCGCCTCATCGGAAACCCAATCGATCCCGCCCAGCGATACCTCGTAATCGGTCGTCAGCGCCGGCTGCCCCTGACCGAAGCGCAGGCTGAAGGGGGCGAAGCCGCCGGGCGGGATGCCATAACCCATGACCTGATCGACCGCCTCGGCCACCGCCAACCCCTCGCCCGTCCGCAGCACCGCCCGCACCGGCACATCAGTCACCAGCGCCGTGCCGGTGTTGGCGACCTCGCCGGTGATGAAGAAGACGCCGCGCGGCGTCCGCCAGGCGGTCACATGCAGCAGTTGCAGGCTGCTATCGCTCAGCGAGGCCAGCGTGTTCAATTGGGTTACATCCAGCACCGCCGCCGGGTTCAGCGTAAAGGTGTTGATGACCTGCTCCAGTTGCGTCTGCGCCGCGCTGTCGTCTGGCACCGTCACTTCAATCAGCCCGACCAGTGTGCCGGACTGCTCGATGAAGGTGTTGACCGCCCGCGTCGTGCCACCGGCCTGCCGCCGCGAGCCGGTCAGCCGCCAGCTTCCGTCGCCCATCGCCTGCCGGTTGACCTCGGTGTAATCCAGCACATCCGGCCGGATCTGCGTCTGATAGCGGTTGATGGCCTCGCCCAGCCCGGCCGAGTCGAGCGCCTGCCCCAGGTTGATGACGGCTGCCCGCAGCGCCGGCTCATCCGAACCCGGTACGGAGAACGAGGCCGACGCCAGCACCGTCGTGTTCTGTTCATACACCGACCAGTTGCGCGGTACCGCCAGGGTGAATGCCCCGCCGGGATGGGTGTAGAGCAGTGGGGACAAATCCGGTGGAGCCGGCGTCGGCGCGAAGACCACCGCTCCGCCGCTGCAACCGGTCAGCATCAGCAGTAAAACAACCAGCGAAATCCAACGTCGCATCATCATCTGCCTGTGAAACTCACGTCACTATGTCCCTCAGATTAGAACAGGCGCGGCGTTAATGCAAATCGTCATAGGACTCAAGTCCTATTTATGGTATCGTTTCGGCTGTGACACACTATGTCACAGCAGCAAGAGGTGAGCCGGTGTATACCAACAACGAGATTCTTTTCCCCCATTCGGCTATCGCCAGCCTGCGCAGGATTCGCGGCCCGCGCTGGCAGCAGTTGGTCGAGCGTGTCCTCAGCCTGCCAGAAACCCACGAGGAGACGCTGGCTTTCATGCTCATGATGATCCGCGTTGACGGCTGCATGGCCTGCGAAACCGATAGCTACCGCGCCATGAAGGGCTGTGTCGCCTGTGCGGTACAAACGCTGCGCCGCTTCAAAGGTGGGGACGAGGAGCTGCTGGAGCTCTACCACCAGGCGCGCGAGGATGTGCGCGACTTCGCCCAGCAGCACAGCCGTATGGGGATCAAGACGGCTGAGCCTGCCTGATCTCCCCTGATCGACCATTAAGCGAATATTGACTCTCCTTACGCGCTATGCTAGACTGCATCCACTCAATTGCCATTGTAATGTGTTGAGAAGGGTGTAAGCGTCATCAGCGCTCAGAACTATCGCGTCAATGAACAAATCCGCGCTCGTGAGGTTCGGCTCATCACCGATACCAACGAGAACATTGGTGTCGTTTCGTTGCGGAAGGCACTGGAACTGGCGGAAGAAAAAGGGTTGGATCTGGTCGAGGTATCGCCTCAGGCCGAACCGCCGGTCTGCCGCATTATGGACTTTGGTAAGTTCCAGTACGAGAAACGTCGCCGTGAACGCGAAGCCAAGAAGCAGCAGAAGGTCATTGAGGTCAAGGAAATCCAACTGCGCCCCAAGACCGACTCGCATCATCTCGGGTTCAAGGTACGCGACGCGCGCGGATGGATCAAGGAAGGCATGAAGGTGCGTGTCCGCGCCCGCTTCCGTGGCCGTGAGCGCGACTATCCGGATATTGCCATGCAGCGCATGTTGGAAATCGCCGCCGAATTACAGGACGTGGCGGTGGTCGAGCAGAACCCGATCATGGAAGGCAATACCATGCTCATGGTGCTGGCGCCCGCCCCCGACAAAAAGAAATAACTCTGGAGCAATATTGTGGGGAAGCTGAAGAAGTACAAGTTGAAGACCCATAAATCGACTGCCAAGCGCTTTCGCGTCACCGGCAGCGGTTTGGTCGTCCGTACCAAGCAGGGCAAAAGCCACTTCCGCCGCCGCCGGTCATCGCGGCATAAGCGGCAGCTCGACAAATTGATCGGACTGAGCAATAGCACTATTGCCCGCAAGATCAAGCGCCTCGCCCCTTACCTGGGCAAGTATCGCCAGAATCCCGGCAGCTAACTCGCCGGTTCGTTTGGATGCATTCGTGATGCCCGGTGGCTGCCGGGTCTGTGTTGTCAGGAGTTTCAGGCCATGACCAGAACGAAGACCGGTTTTGTCCGCCGCCGGTGGCACAAAAAAATCCTCAAGCTGACCAAAGGCCAGTGGGATACGCGGCATAAGAACCATCGCCGCGCCAACGAGGCCATGATTAAGAGCTTCTTCTATGCCTACCGCGACCGTCGCCAGCGGAAGCGTGACCTGCGCCGGCTGTGGATCGTGCGCGTCAACGCCGCCGCCCGTCTGAACGGCGTCAGCTACAGCAAGCTGATGTTCGGCCTGAAGAATGCCGGCGTCAGCATCGACCGCAAGATGCTGGCCGATGTCGCCGTCCGCGATCCGCAGACCTTCACCAAGATCGCCGCCCTGAGCCTGCAAAATCAGACTCCCGGCGCGACCACGGGCAAGACGCTGCCGGTGGGGGTGGTGCGTATCGCCGGCACCAATACCCTGTTCGCCGGACGTTCCGCCGCTTTCGGCGTCGTCGCTGAAGCCGAAGCCCCGGCTGGTGTTGACCAACTGACACGCATCGAAGGCCTCGGCCCCAAGAGCGCTGCCGCCCTGAACCAGGCGGGCATCACCACCTTCGCCCAGATCGCCGCGCTCACCGGTGACCAACTGTATGAAATCGTCCACGACCAGGGCGGCGTCAAGGTTGTTGCCGGGCAGACCCAGACCTGGCCCAAGCAGGCACAATTCCTGGTGGCGGGCGACCTGGATGGCTTCAAAGCCTACACCGATCGTCTGGTCGGTGGCCGCGAACCCGACCAGTCGTAATCCTTCCCCCCCATTGACTGTCAAAGCAGGGAGCCACGCGCTCCCTGTTTTTGTATGGTTTTTTCTCCAAGTGTGCAACTCAATTATCTGCAAGCTTCAGGTGGGCCACTCAGACCACCTCCACCGGGTCGAGGTCGATGTGCCAGCCGCGCTGATGCTCGATGCCGCGCAGCGCCGCCGCTGGATCGCTCCCTCGCAGCAGCACCTGCCAGCGGTAGATGGTGTTGACCCGGCTGAAGAAGCAGGGAGCCGGGCCGATGATCTCGGTGTTCAGCTCTAGCCGCTTGATCCGTGAGCGCAGCAGCCGCACCGCTTCCTCGGCCAGACTGTGCGCCCGCGTCTCGCTCTCGTCGTGGAAGACGATGCGCGCCAGCCGGCGAAACGGTGGATAACCGAGCGAACGGCGGTAGTCGATCTCCTGCTCGTAGAAGCCCTTGAAGTCGTGGTCGGCAGCCGCGCGGATGGCGTAATGCTCCGGCTGATAGGTTTGCAGGATGACGCGCCCGCCCAGCAGCCCGCGTCCGGCGCGACCAGCCACCTGGGTCAGCAGTTGGAAGGTGCGTTCCCCGGCGCGGAAGTCCGGGATATTCAGCCCCATGTCGGCGCTGACCACGCCCACCAGCGTCACCAGCGGAATATCCAGCCCTTTGGCGATCATCTGGGTGCCGATCAACACATCGGCCTTGCGGTCAATGAAGCGCTGAAGGAATAACTCGTGGGCGCTGGCATCCGTTCCGGCGGTGTCGGCATCCCAGCGCAGCAGCCGCGCATGGGGGAACATCTCGGCCATCGCGCTTTCCACCTGCTGTGTCCCGGCTCCGAAGTATTTGACCCGGCGCGAGCCACACTGGGGGCAAACGGTGGGCTGCGGCGTCTGATGACCACAGCGATGACAGCGCAGCGCCTCATCCGGGCGGTGGAAGGTCAGCGGCGCATCACAATTGGGGCAGTTCGCCACCTGCCCACAATCGCGGCAGAAGACATAGGTGGCCGCCCCGCGCCGGTTGATGAAGAGGATGGCCTGCTCGCGCCGCCGCAGCACCTCGGTCAGCGCCGCTTGCAGATCGTAGCTGAAGATGCTGATGTTGCCGGCCTTGAGTTCCTCGCGCATATCGACCACCTGCACCGGCGGCAGATCAATCGAGAGGGCGTCGGCGGCGCGCGCCGGGTAATACTGGGCGTTGATGTTGAGGCGGTTGGATTGTTCGAGGATGCGCATCCGATGCCCCATGATGCGCGTCGGCAGTTCCAGCAGTCGCAGTTCGCCGCGCTGCGCCCGCATCACGCTCTCGACATCGGGGGTGGCGCTGCCCAGCAGCAGCGTCCCGTGATTGCGCCGCATCATCTGCTCCGCCACATCGCGGCTGTGATAGCCGGGCATCCCCTGGCTATCCTTATAACTGGGATCATGTTCTTCATCGAGGATGATGACGCCCACATCCGGCAGCGGGGTGAACAGCGCCGACCGTGGCCCGACCACCACCTGCACCAATCCCTGCCGCGCCCGTCGCCAGGTATCGTACCGCTCGCCCTCGCTCAGGCGGCTGTGGACAATCGCCGTCCGTCCGGGGAAGCGCGCCGCCACCCGCCGCACCGTCTGCGCCGTCAGCGCGATCTCCGGCACCAGATAGATGGCCTGCCGTCCCTGCGCCAGCGCCAGATCAATCGCCCGCAGATAGATTTCGGTCTTGCCGCTGCCGGTGACGCCATGCAGCAGGAACAAACCGTCCTGCTGGTCGGGGGAGGCTTTGCCCCAGCCCCAGCTTTTCATGAATGGCTCGATCACGCCCCAGGCTTCGGCCTGCTCCGGCGTCAGCGGCGGGGGCAGGCTGGGTACGAAGTCGCGGTCAGCCAGTGAGTCGCGCCAAGCGGGTTTTTCGCCCAACAGGATCAGGCCGTCTTCTTCCAGCTTCTTCAGATCCTCCATCCTGGCCCCGGTCTGGGCGAAGAGCCAGCTCACTTCAATCGGCTCGGTCTGGCGCGCCAGCACCTTCAGCACATGCAGCGGACGCTCACCCTGCCGCAGTTGGATGAGCTGCTCGGTCAGTTGATCTTTGGGGAAGGCCAGCGACACGGTGGCCGGTTTGTTGTCGCGGTCAATCGTCACCAGCCCGGCTTTCTCCAGCGCATCAATCGGGCCGCGGCTGACCTCGGCGATGTCCATCACATCGTTCAGGACAGGGGCGGGATGGTGCAGCGTCGCCAGCACCTCCAGCACATCCGCCCGCCGCGACTCGCGCCCCAGATGACGGGCCACACCCTCAACCTGATCGGGGTGGATGGCGAGGGCTGCCGTCTGAATATCGCGGGGACGGACGCGCGGCGGGGTCAGGATGCGCTCGACATCGACCACGCCTTCCTTCGCCAGACTATCAACCGCTGGACGCCAGTGTTGCCCGATCAGCGTTTTGGCGACATCCAGCCGACGCCCGGTGATGACGCCGCTCCGTTTCTTGAGCAGGTGCAGCACCCGCTGCTCGACATCATCCGGGGTGAGGGCGTCCTCATCCAGCAAGGTCACCCGGATGTCGCGCCCGCCGGTCAGTCCGGGTGGCAGGAACAACCACAGGCAGTAGCCCGGCGCGGCCAGATAGCGCTCGGCCATCCAGCGGGCGAGGTCGATCTGGGCGGGCGTGACCACCGGCTGCGGGTCGAGGATGGCCTCGATGGCTTTGGGTTCTTCGATGGCGCTGGTCTCGCGCATGTCCAGCACGATGCCATATTCGATGCCGGTGCGAAAGCGCACCTGCACCAGATGCCCGACCATCAGCCGCGACAGCAGATGGGGCGGGACGAGATAATCAAAGGTGTGATGGATGGGCGCGTTGACCGCGACTTCAGCGTACACAGCACGTCCGTCATTCCGGTGGACAGGATGCTCCCATTATAGCACGGGCGTTCGCGGTAAGGGGTGGATTGATTACCCCTTCAACCCGCTCTGGGCGATGCCTTCGGTGAACTGACGTTGGGTGAAGAAGTACAACACCATCATCGGCGCGATCATGATGACGACGGCGGCCATCTGTAAGGCCAGTTCGTTGGGCGCGTCGTTGCTGACGAACTTGAGCAGCCCGAAGGCAATCGGACGCCACTCGTCGGTCTGCACCACCAGCAACGGCCACATCAGCGAATTCCACGAGCCGATGAAGGCGAACAGCGCCACCGTCATGATCGGGGCGCGCGACAGCGGCATGACCACCGACCACAGGAAACGCAGATGCCCCGCACCGTCGATGCGGGCGGCTTCGTGGAGTTCAGTCGGGATTTGCAGGAAGAACTGACGCAGCAGGAAGATGCTGAAGGGCGTCGCCATGAAAGGGATGGTCAGCGCCGGCCAGTTATCCAGCCACTTCGCCCCTTCTCCCAGCAGGCTCTCGCTCAGGCGGCTGATCCAGACGACGGTCAGGAAGTTGGGGATGAGGGTGGCGATGGCCGGGATCATCATGGTCGAGAGCATGATGCCGAACAGGACATTCTTGCCGACGAAGTTCATGCGGGCGAAGGCATAGGCGGCCGGGACACAGAACAGCAGCTCGCCGATCATGGCGATGATGACCACGCGCACACTGTTCCACATGTACTGCGCCATGTTCGCCAGCTCCCAGGCTTTAGTGTAGTTATCCCATAGCAGGGTTTGTGGCAGCAGGCGTCCGGCGGCGATCTCGCTGGTGCTCATGAGCGAAGCGCTGAGGACCCAGAGGAACGGCGCAACCGCCAGCGCCGCGCCGACGATCAGCACAGCGTACATGCCCAGCCGCCCCCAGGGGAACGGCTTCGGTCGCGCCGGTTGGGTTGAACGGACGGCATCGAGCGAACGGGCGACATCAGCCATAGAACACTCTCCGTTCGGCGAACTTATTCTGCACCAGCGTCAGCAGCAGGATGACCCCGAACAGGACGAAGGCCAGCGCCGCGCCATAGCCGTAATTCGGGTTCTGATCGGTGACGGTCTGGAAGATGTAGATGCTGGTGGTATCGAGCGTGTTGCGGGCGGCGGGCGTCTTCATCAGCCAGAGTTGGGTGAAGGCCTGAAAGGTGCCGATGACCGCCACCAGCGACAGGAAGAAGGTGGTCGGCGAGAGCAGGGGCAGGGTGATGTGACGGAAGATGGCCCAACCGCTGGCACCATCGATACGGGCGGCTTCGTAGAGTTCGCCGGAGATGTTGCCCAGCCCGGCCAGAAAGACGACGGTGGCATATCCGGCGTAAGTCCAGATGGTGTAGATGATGACGACGATCAGCGCCAGGCTCGGCCCGCTCAGGAAGGCTGGCACATCCGCGCCGACGATCAGCCGTCCGATGCCGAGCGGCTCCAGCAGCCACTTCTGCGGTGGGATGCCGAACCAGCCGACGATATGGTTGATGATCGAGTCCTCGCGGTGGGAGAAGATCAGGGCGAAGACCAGCGCCGTCGCCAGGAAAGGCATGATGTAGGGCATGAAGAAGATCATGCGGAACAGGGTTTTGCCTTTGAGCTTCTGGAACAGCAGATAGGCCAGCCCCAGCCCAATCGCCAGTTGCAGCGGCACCGCGCACAGGGCATACATGATGGTGACGCTGAAGCTGTTGAGCATTTCATCATCCGAGCTGCCCAGCGCCCGCGGCAGTTCGGCGATCAGCAGATAAGCACCGAGCATCAGGGTGATGGCCGCCAACCCCAGCAGGAGGAAACGCCGGTCATTGTCCAGCCGGACGGCGCGCTGCCACAGCCGGTACGCGCCGTAGAGCAGGGACGCGCCGGCGCTGATGAGGATGATCTGTGCGCCAATCGCCAGTTCGGTCCCTTCGACGCGAGCAGCCTCAACCGCCGCATTGACCGCCCCCAGCGTCAGGTTGAGCGTCAATCCACCCAGCGCAATGAGCGAGAAGGCGCTGGTCGCCTGCCAGATCAGCCGCGTACCATCACCCTTGAGCAGCCGCATGAGCAAAAGGCTGAAGCCGATTGCCAGCAGCGTGACCAGCAGCGCCAGATTGCCAGCGCTGGCGATCTCCGGCACCTGAAAGCTGGCGACCAGTTCATTGACGAACAAGCCCTGCACCCGTTCCTGTCCGCGAATGCGACGCGGGATATTCAACACCTGGGGCAGCAGCAGGAAGAACCAGTGACCGAGCCAGTAGAGCGCCAGGGCATTGACGAGGCCGGGCAGGGCGTAGAGCGAGAAGGGGCGTTCACCGGGCTTGAGCAGCGTCACCCGCAGCATCCGCCCCAACTGCCACATTCCGAGGAGCAGCGCCGCCAGCGCCACCCAGAAGAACAGCACGTAGGCGAAGTCTCCCAGCGCCCGCGCATAATTGCCCAGGCCGATGTATTCATCGGGAAAGCGCCGCCAGCGGTGGGCGCTGACGAAGAAGGCGAAGATCACCGGGAAGATGCCAAAGATTAGGATCAGCAGCCCCGCCGGGATGATGAAGGCGTAGGCCGTCAGGTTTTCGATCAGCACCCGCTGACGGCGGCTGAGGGTGCGCGGTTGTGTCTGGGCTGCCATCGGCTGAACCCTTCCGATAACTGGGCCGAACGCTGGCGCGATTGTAACGAGGAATTGTTAAGGAACACACCGTTTATGCTAAATCTTCAGAATCGATAACATCCTTGCTGCGCCCGACCTGTGATACACTCGCGGTATGCTTATCGTGATGAGGGTGTGCCATGAGCGAGTCGATCACCTTACAGGTATCGGAGCAGGTTCTCCATAAAGCCCGCGCTGAAGCGGAACGCAGTGGAAAAACCATCGAAGTCGTGCTGGCCGAGCAGCTTGAGCGATCGGCTGTCGATTGGGAAACCCTGGTGACCGAACAGGTGGGAATGAGCATCTCCACACCCTTCAAAGCCTACGCGACAGCGGCTGCGCTTGAAGACATCTGGCGGACTTACCTGCATACCGGGCAACGTGCTGATCGGGCTCCTCTCTTTTTCGCTAAATGACCACCTCTCTTTTGTTCTGTTGTGATGCTCCTTTGACGGATTGGCAAAGCATTTTGAGCGGCAATCTTTTCACCCAAAGCTCTATAGGCTGTCCTGACAATTTATCAGGCTGATCCTCCGCCCTCCAGTGTGAGCTGTTCAAGTCCATCAATAAGATTCAAGATGTCAGGGTTGGCTGCCGCGCCACCAGTCAACTTCAGTACCATTTCCAGATCTTCTATGGCCTCATTCCGCTTGCCCATTTCTATGAAAATGATCGACCTGGTTTGATAAGCGGCAGGATTGAACGGTTCAGCATCAATCGCTTTGTTGATGTCTTGCAGTGCACTATCCAGGTCTTGTTTGAGTTTGGCTAAGGCCAATGCTCGCCCCCTGTGAGCAGGGATGTTTTCTTCATCCAACGCAAGTGCCTGCTCAAAATTGCTTAATGCTTCTCGCAGTTCATCCGTGTAGAGAGCAATAAGGCCTCGACAGACGAAACCTTCAGGGTTATTCGGCTCTACATCAATGATGTTTTCACACTCAAGTTTCGCTTTTTCGTACTCACCACGTTCTCCATAAATGCTCGCGCGGAGAGAGTAGATATACCATAAGGTCGGCGAAAGCTGTTGTGCTTTATCGAGGTTTTCTAACGCATCATCGGAGTCACGACGGACAATAGCTTCTTCAGATAACATTAGATACTGATAGACCACAGTTGGTTGTGCATCTAAAGCAAGCGCCAGATTCTCATCGGCCAAAGCCTGATATCCAAAATACTGATAAGCGAAGCCTAACTCAGCATAGCTCTGTCCATCATGAGGCCCGCCCACAGTGACGGCCTGCTGGAATGAAGCCAGGGATTTTGTTTCATTCTGGAGTTTCTTCCAAATCTGTCCCCGTAATCGATGATAGTAAGCCGAGTCTGGCTTATCGCTAATCAACTGATTTACCAGACTTAATGCGAGATGATAGTCGCCTCTGTAGAAGTACACATTACTCAGCAGCAGATTCCCTTCCTCTTGTTCTGGATCGATCTCCAGGGCATAGGTTAAATCAGCCTCTGCTTCATCAAGAAATCCAACTCGAAGCCATAAGAAGCCCCGCATTACGTAAAGATCGCCACGCGTTGCATCGACTTCAATGGCACAATTTATGCTGGTCAATGCCAGGAAGTAGGCCTTTTCTCCAACGAAGGATGTGGCTTGCTCTATGTATTCGTCAATCGTCAGTAATGAGGAGCAGTCTAGGGGTTCGAGTTTTTGGGCTACCGTTGGAGGTGAATGTAGACTTATCAACAGGACAAGACAGAAGGCGATAGATTTAGTAACAACCTGAACCATGCATACCTCTTTTACTCATGCGTTCATGACCTCCTGAAATCGGTACTGCATACAGTGAGCAGATCGTAACTTGCGGTTAGCTTGTTACGGTTGGATCAGACCACTGCCTGTAAGCGTCGCGGACACTCATTCGAACAGGTCCCGCAGCGGCAGTTCAAACCCGGTCAGCGCACCCTCGCCGCGCAGCACGGCATCCCCCTTCAGCACGATGGGCTGCTCATCATCCGGGCGGTGAATATGCACCTTCTGGCGCTGGGGATTGATGGCCCAGACCACCGGCACACCATCGGCCAGATAGCGATCCACTTTCTCATCAACCGCTGTGTAGCTGTCGGTGGGTGAAATGACTTCGATCACCAGGTCGGGGATCAGGACAAAGGGCTGATTTTCCCAGTCAGGATGGGCAGCCTGATAGGCGGCTATCTTCTCGGCGGCGAAAAACATGAGGTCAGGAATGCGCGAGCCTTCCACCCAAGTGGAGTCATAACTCAGGACGAAGGTGGTTTCAGCAAAGACTTCGCCGGCCTCAGCTGCCAGCGCGAAAGCATCCAGCGCCCGAAAGAGGGTGCGGATCACCCGGCTGTGTTTGGCGACATTCCCCACCTTGATGATCCTTTCTCCATCAATCAACTCAAACGGCTGGCGATCCAGTTCGCGGATGAAGTCATCCAGCGGCATCCCCACTCGTGTCAGCGCATCCATCGCCCGACCTCCTACTCAATCACAATTTCCTGTTTGACGTAAGCTCGTTTGCCATTCTCGATATCATGGCGCACGTGCATCCCTGGCCCGATCTGGGCTTTCTCGCCGATTTTGACGCCGGGCATGGTCATGGCATCGACGGCGATGAAGGCTCCCTGACCGATGATCGCGCCCAGCTTATCGCGCCCGGTGTTGATTTTCTGTCCCTTGACGATGCAGCTCACCGGCCCGCGATCAATCCGCAGGTTAGCGGTGGTACAGCCGGCGGAGAAATTGACGCCCGCCGCGAACACTGAATCCAGCACCCGGCAGGCGTGCATATCGACATGATCGGCCACATAGCTGCGGGCGACCTCGGTGGTGAAGCCGACGTTGCAGTGGTTCAGCACCATCGAATGACGAACGAGGGCGTTGTTACCGACGATGGTATCGGCACCGATATAGGCCGGGCCGACGACGGCCGCGCCGGGGAAGACCTTGACCCGTTCGCCGATGACGACATCGCCGACCAGCGAGGCGGTCTTGGCGATATACGCGCTTTCGGCCACCTGCTGACCCTTGCCCTTCAACTGGTCGAGGAAGTGGTTCATGATGTCCAACACATGCCAGGGATACTTGAGGGCGCTCCAGTGGCCGCTGTACGGAACCACCTGATAGGTCTGGGTCTTCATCAGCCCGTCCATCGCCCGTTCGTAGTGATCGTCGGACGGGATGTCTTTGGCGTATTCCGCCCGGATGGCACTGAACAGCGCCCCGGCATCCGGGTGGATATGGACGACGATGTTGACGAGGTTGCTGGGGCGGTTATCCGCGCCGGGCTTCTCGACCATGCCACTGATGCGCCCGCTGCTATCGACCACCAGATAGCCGCCGGGGAAGTAATCGACCATCTCGTAACCAGCCAGATAAGCCGCGCCGGGATTCTGAGCGAAGGCTGCCAGCATGGCCTGATGCAGGCTGTCATCCACCACATCATGCACCTGATTGATGTAGATAGGGCGGTTGGGTTGGGCGGCCAGGGCGGGTTCGGCTTTCAGCAGCGCGTCGCCCATGCCTTTGGCTTCCGGCTGAATCACGACCTGTACCGAGAGGCCGTCGATAGCCTGCACCTGAGCCGTGATGTCGGCCTGATTTTCCGGGTTACCGACGATGATGACGTCGGTCAAGCCCAGCGCCCGGTAGCGTTGAAGCTGGCTGATGAGCAGCGGTTGTTCACCGAAGCGGATGAGCGATTTTTCCCGCAGCGGCCACATGCGCGACGATGCACCGCCGGCCAGGATGATGAGCATTGGAAGCATGACAGACCCTTTGATGCGTGATAATGCCTGTCAATTGTACCGTCTTAACAAACTGGTACAAACGGTCAACGGGTTCTGGCTTTTCAATCCGGGCGCTGCACAGTAAGATAACAGATACGGTTGATGACGAACGGGGCAAATCCATGAGCGCGAGCGTGCTTTCCACTTTCATGCGGTTCACGATGCAGCAGACCGGCGCGGAACGGGCGCTGGCCTGTGATACGCAGCTCACGCTGATCGATTCGGCTAACCTGACGCTGAGTGGGGCGCTGCCGGAGGAACTGGCAACGCCGCTGCGGCAGGCGATGGAGAGCGGCGAGATCGGGGTGGGCAACAACGCCGTGATCGACAGCACCCAGGCCCCCACCACCAACACCAACTTCAACAACCTGCGCGGCTTCGTCATTATCCCGATCCAGGGGATCGGTGCGGTGTATGTGGATCGACCGGTGCGGAAGGGCGTTGTTTCGCGCGAGAAGGTCATCAAGCTGGCGAAGCTGGCGAGCAGCCTCAACCTGACCCCTGACCTGAGTGAGATTGACCTGATCCAGCAGTTTGAGATGCTGTAGGCGCAGGGTAAATAGAGTTGTTAGTTGTTGGTTTTTAGTTGTTAGTTCCGAGTTTTTTGCTGCTGATTGACCATACCCCCCGTTGCTGCTGATTTTGCTGTTTCAGAGACGAATTCACCACCGAGTCGCAGAGGTCACAGAGAGAAAACGGAGTGATGATTCGTCAGATTCGTCAGATTCGCATCAGTCCTTTTTTCGATTCGTGAATCTTGCGCCACTGTTTTCCCTCAAGTGTTGCAAGTGTTGCAAGTCCATTTTGTGCAACTCCGGTTTTGTGTCGTCGTCGTCGTCGGACAGAAACAAAGACAAAGACATAAAAACCAACCACAGAGACGCAGAGGACACAGAGAGAAAGCAGAGGTCTTTCACTTTGAACTTTCAACTCCCTGATCCGCTGGGGGCTGAAGCCGCCCAGCTAGCGGGAAATCGGTAAGCGCACTAAAGGCGCTGGAAGAGAAGTGTGTGGAACCAGCCCCTTCAGTGGGCTTACCGAACCGGGATAGCTGTGGGTTTTAACCCGCAGCGACCGTGACTCACAAAAGTCGTCAAAGTCGTCAAAGTCAAACGTGCATTTTGTGAACATTTCGGTCAGAAACGAGTAACAAGTGACGAGCAATGAGTCTTTCCTCTGATGACTGGCGACTACCCTGTGGCGGCGGCGGCAGTGGTGGCAGTCCCGGTTGTGGCAGCGCTGCCAGTGGGCGGTAGGGGCGGTTCGCGAACCGGTGTGGCAGGCCACACCGCCTACTCCCAGACTACCTGAAATCTCGCCGTAACGGGTGAACTTTTGGTACGAGTTACGGCGAGTCGGCGTTAACCGTTTGGCGGGAGCGGTGAGGTTAAGGCTGTCGGCGGGGGGTTAGAAAAGGGTTGAGAAAAATCGAGGTTGAGGGAGACAGTTTGAGGGCAAGTGCTCGCCAACCTCACCCTCAAAACTGGCATTTCTATATGACTTCTGTCCGAGTGGGTTTGATCCCTTACTTGATGCGTTTGATTGTCAGCACCCAGTTTGCATCATCAGGACTATTTACTTCGATCATGCCAACGCAGTCTTTGAAACGCCATAAATCAGCTTCAGTACCGCCATCAAGAGAAGTGGACATGAATACTGCACCGCAGTTACCTTCTATCGCTAACATTGACACTGAGGCGGATTTGGATGACTCAAGCGTTGCCTCATAGATTTCACCCCCGAAAAGGACTGGCCCAATAATCCCTAAAGGATATTCTTCAGATGACCACTCTTTTCCACCGCAATTCCCTTGAGCTAATTCAACTGCGCCACCAATGACCACCAATGCATTTCGAAATTCCTCTTCAGTTGTTACTGTTTTGGCGAGGTCAATAACATTCTGAATTCCCTGAAAGTATTCTTGCCATTGTTCATTTGTGCATCCAGGCATCGGAGTTGCATCCTGCGCGATAACGGAAGTACCAAACAGGCTAATTATTGATACCATCAGCAGTAGCATGTAACGCATAGTGTCCTCCAACAACTATTAATAGAGCTACGAGTATAGAGACTTTTGGCCGCGTCGCCAACCTCACCAAGTAGCCGTAGCTACAGGGCATCCGCCCCCGTTCGCCGCAAACGTTGTGAGCCACCGCATCAGTCGTCTGTCCTGATCTATTCGCCCAACGGCGCGACCAGCAGGGTTTCGAGGAAGGACGCCACCTGCCAGAAGGACTTGAGCGCCGGATACTCCTGCGTTAACGGTCATCAGGTGAATACCCATGGCAAGTGTGGACATGATACAGAATTCCTGCTCGTCCTAATCCTCATCCTCAACCCACAACACGCCGCTGAGGGTGTTCCCCAATAGGATGATGCCCAGGTCAAAGGTAGCGCTGGTCGCGGGCGTCCAGCTATAGCTGCCGGGGAAAGCGTCGGCCTTGAAGCGGGTTTCTAGCGTGGTGGGTATGAATTTGCCAGCTTCAGTGTACCCGTTGATATTGGTGAAACAGCGTGTGCCAGACTCGGTGAACAGCCCGAAAAACTTATCAACCAGGTCGCGGGCGCGTGAAAGCGACATGATGGGTTTCTTATAAGCGAGATTTCGGTGGAGGGCATGAACGGCGACTTCGTAAGCCGCCTGCCGTTTGATCTCGGTGAAGGAACAGGTATCGCGCAAACCGGCCTGGGCGGCGACTGCTGACACGGTTAGGTTGGCGGCGCGGATGATCGCACAGTGCATCACACCGAATACTCGTACTTGTTTAATGGCGTCGCAAATGGCGTCATCCATTCGACCTGTCCCTTCGATGTACTTCACATCGTCACTGTGAAGCAACCCGTTCGGGCGGATGTCAGGCATAAGGCTTAACGGCGAGATTGCCAACCAGGGGCGTCATATCCTTCACATTATGCGTAACCAACGGCAGGTTGAGCCGATAGGCGACAGACGCGATGAAACAATCACCGATGGCGACGCCGTGACTGAGTCGATAGCTTTGCATCTGCTGCATCGCCCACTCCTGGTCGCTGGGCGTGAGATGAATGAGGTCAAACTGACCGAGAAGTGTCTGGCAGGCTAGCTGTTTTGCCTTGCTTCCAGCGCCAACCATCACTTCCATCCAGGTGATAGGAGTGATGCCAAGTGGCTGCGAAAGCGAACCATACCAGGCGAGGGCAGGCGCGTAACGCCGATACAGATGGATCACCACCGTTGTATCAGCGATGGCAGCCGTCATTCGTCTTCACCCCAATCACCGAGCCGCTGCGCCTGTTCATCGCGGCGGATTGTCCTGACCCATTCCACCGAATCCTCAATTTCGGGATAGCTCATCTCAATCGGCCCCAGCTCATCCAGCAGACGCAGCAGGTTACGCCCCCAGTGTTCTTCTGGTTGTTTCTCGGCAGACGTAGCAGCTTCGATTTCGCGCTCGACGGATGACGCGACTCGCTCGATGAGTTGCAGACGTTCTTTCGGCGCTAACTTAAGTGCCAACGCCAGCGTTTCTTCTAAGGGTGTTGTCGTATTCATCGGCTGGTCTCCATACTTCAGGTTTATTATAGGCTAAACCCGGTTTCTCCTCATCCCTTTTTTGTCCAAAACGACACCAACCGAGTTGAAGACGGTGGTTCGCAGCCCGTCGTCATCCACTTGCCTGACTCGGCAGCCCAATCCACTCGCCCAATGGGACAGCCAGCAGGGTTTCGAGGAAGGGTGTCACCTGCCAGAAGGACTTGAATTACGGGTTTCTCTTGGCTTTTTCGCCCCGGAGATAATCAAGGTATTCCTTCACTTTTGGAACTATCTCACTGAAGTGTATTGTCGTCGCGGTTGGTGCCCGATATGGATAGGGACATACAAATATCTCATACGTGTTGGGCTCAACCCACAGGATATGAATGTCCTGCAAATCGTAATCGGGCAGCGCGATCAGCAACCAATTCATCGATATTCCCAGCTTCATGTGCTGAATATCAGGATCATTTCGCAGAAGCTGAATCATATCCAACATACCCCGCCCAAATTCGATATATGCCCCGTGTGCATACACCTCATAGATTCTGGAAATTTCATCCCAAGTTACCATGTTACACCTTTTTCCTATGCGGTCTTGATGGAGCTCTCTTCAGCCCCATCGGACAGGGTTCGCAGCCCATCGTCATCCGCTTGCCTGGCTCGGCAGCCCAATCCACTCGCCCAACTGCGCGGCCAGCAGGGTTTCGAGGAAGGGTGTCACTTGCCAGAAGGACTTGAATTACGGGTTTCTCTTGGCTTTTTCGCCCCGGAGATAATCAAGGTATTCCTTCACTTTTGGAACTATCTCACTGAAGTGTATTGTCGTCGCGGTTGGTGCCCG
>JALHNT010000075.1 GCA_022843385.1 Anaerolineae bacterium
TCGCTCGGCTTCTGTCAGTGTCACTCGGTATTTCTTCATCGTGGGTTCCTCTTCTCGTCTTGCCTTTGAGCAAACCACTTTTTTGTTTACCCGTCAAATCATGACGGTCAGTCCACTAGGATCTCAACGATCCATCTGGCGATGACACATCCGAATCTGGGGGCGAGTTAAACAGCTAATTTCGGATGTGCTCCCGTAAAATACGTGCTTGCCTAATTCGTAAACCTATGCTATAGTGCGGGTGAAGGAATCGACCCGCTTTTTGTTTTGTCGCCAGCAACTTTTCACAATCGACCCAACGACTACTAACGGTGTTGCGAACTGGTCGCATTCCCGTCATGATGACCCCAATCCTTTAGTTACTCATATCCTCTTCGGAGCTTTTCTGCATGGATATTGCCCAACTTGAGTCCAGAACGCTTGATGATCTGCGTCAGACCGCGCGCGAAAATTCGATCACCGGCTACAGCCGCATGAAAAAACAGGATCTGGTACTGGCGCTGCTGCGTTTTAATGCCGAACGACAGGGCTACACCCTGCGGGGCGGAGTGCTGGAAATTGTCGATGATGGCATCGGCTTCCTGCGCGCCGAACATTACCTCCCCGGCCCAAATGACATTTATGTCAGCCAGACGCAGATCAAGCGATTTAACCTGCGCACGGGCGATATGGTCATCGGACAGGTACGTGCCCCCAAAGACTCAGAGAAGTATTATGGTCTGCTGCGGGTCGATGCGGTCAATGGACTGAACCCGGAAGAAGCCAAAAATCGCCCCAACTTTGAAGACCTGACCCCGATTTACCCGCTGGAACGTTATAACCTGGAAACCAATCCGCGCATTCTTTCGACCCGTCTGTTGAACCTGATCGCGCCGATTGGTCGCGGGCAGCGTGGGTTGATTGTGTCGCCGCCCAAAGCCGGTAAGACGACGGTGCTGAAAGAAGTCGCCAACGCCATCAGCAAGAATTATCCCGAAGTACATCTGATGGTGACGCTGATCGGCGAACGCCCGGAAGAAGTGACCGATATGGATCGTTCGGTGGATGCCGAAGTGATCGCTTCAACCTTCGATGATCCGGTGCAGCATCATGTGCGCGTGGCGGAGATGGCGATTGCCCGCGCCAAGCGTCTGGTGGAAAGCCGCCAGCATGTGGTGGTGATGCTCGACAGTATCACCCGTCTGGCGCGTGCTTATAACCTGGTCGTACCCAGCAGCGGGCGAACCCTTTCCGGTGGTTTTGATCCAGCGGCTATTCACCCACCCAAGCGCATCTTCGGCGCAGGACGTAATGTGGAAGAAGGCGGCAGCCTGACGATCATCGCCACTTGTCTGGTGAACACCGGCAGCAAGATGGATGATTTGATTTACGAGGAATTCAAAGGCACGGGCAACATGGAACTGATGTTGAACCGGAAGCTGCAGGAACGCCGCATCTTCCCGGCCTTCGACATCGAGCAATCCTCCACCCGCCGCGAAGAACTGCTGCTTGGCCCAGATGTCATCAGTCGCGTTTACACGCTGCGTAACATGCTGGCGCACCTGACGGATGATGAAGATCTAGGTGCGACCGGGGCATATGAGCGCTTCCTCAACCAATTCCGCATGACCGAGAGCAACGAAGAATTCCTGAACTCACTGCCTGGATCCGGCGGCGGAAACAACCGCAACCTGTTTTAGTCCGGCAGATCACTGAAACGGGAACATCTGCTGTTCCCGTTTTTGATTCTATCGCACTGATCCTGCTTACTGAGAAATCGCTTTGACATTTTCTTCCCAGAAAGCGCAGTATTGCTGACGCACTGCGTGCACATATTTCCGCCGTCGTTCTACCAGCTCATCAGGAGTCATGCCATCGAAGCTAAAACCATATTTGGTGAAGTAGTGGTTATCAGCGGTATTGCAGAATTTGCAGGCTGTCACCATGAATTCTTCCTCATCGCGTAGTGGATGACCTTTCGGCAAGAGATGATCAACCGAGAGAGTCAACCAGACATCAAACGATGTTCTGCCATCAACGCCACAATAACGACAGGTGAAATTATCGCGCTCATAAATACGGTGTCCATAGCCACGCAGCGAGTCGTCGGTGTAAGTCGTCATTTTCTTGCTCCGAAAAAACCAGCATCTTAGGTTTAACTTGTGGGTCTTTATCTCAAGAGGTATTGCCAGGGTTACAAAAGGGCGACGTTGCCATCGCCCTTTTGTCGTCGTCAGTTTACTGCACTTTCCAGTTGACACCGAGCGTTGCCACACGGTTGTCCGGCAGGGTGAAGGTCGGCGCGGTGGTCACCTGACCGCTATTGACCACCTGATAGGTTTCCCAGCGGGCGCGGTAACTGGTTTCGGCAGCAGTAGCCCAGCCCAGGGGACCCTGCCCGCCGAGCTGGAACCAGACCTTGCCGAAACCGCGTTCCGGCTTAATCAGCCCGGCCGGGGCATTGCCGCCGCCGGTGGTTTCGCCCTCGCTCCAGGTGTCCTCGAATGTTTGCCACGAGCCGTCGTTATACAGGACGTAGATGGTCTGGGTGTCGCCACGCCAGAACATCATGCCGCGCTCGAAGGGCTGGAAGGCGGTGTTGACATCCGAGGCCTGCGTCACCGGGCAGGAGCCGGTTTGCAGCCGGTTGATGAAGGGGCAGCTAACGGCGACCTGCGCCGTCTGGATGGTTTCCTGTCCGGCGGCGTTGAAGGCGCTCAACTGGAAGGTGGCGCTGTTGACATAATCAGCCGGCAGAGTGTAGGTGATGCTTCCGCCTGCTTGCTGATTATCGACCACCGCTTCCTGGAAGGTCGCGCCGTATTCCGACAGTCGCCCGACGCGCACCCGCGTCACCGCGCCCGACACATTCCACACAATCGTCACCGTGCCACCACGCGCCACTGGATTAGGACTGACGGTGAAGGCGGCGATCTGTACCGGCGAACTGGCACCGGCGGTGGGCTGAGGCGCTGGCGTGGGGGTCGAGGTGGGCTGGGGCCGTCCGCTGATGTTGAGCGTGATGTCGGTCTGCGCCAGTGTATTGTTGCCGACCAGATTGACCAGGCGCAGCCGCAGCGTGATGGTGGCGGTAGCCCCCTGAGCTGGCGGCACTGGGGCGACCACGCCATTGCCGGAAGAGGCGACGAACGGATTGCTGCGGGGCAGTTCGACATTCACCACGCGGCCATCATCCAACACCTGTTCGAAGAGCAGATTGCTGTTCTGGGGACGGTTGGCGACATCCCACGACACCGACACGCGGGCGCTGCGGTTGAGCAGTGCAGCGTTATCGACAGTGGGCGGGTTAGCGCTGAAGGTGCGGATGGTCGGCGCGTTCGGATCGTTGACAATCGGCACGGTGATGGTTTGGGTCGCCAGCGTGCTGTTGCTGCCCAGATCGACCACCCGCAGTTGCAGGGTGATGCTGCTGGTGCTGGCATTGACCGGGGCCAGCGGCGAGACGACGCCACTGCCAGCAGATGGTACGATGGGGTTGGTGCGCGGCAGTTCGACGTTCACCACACGGTTGTCTTCCAATACCTGTTCAAAGACCAGGTTGCTGTTGGCCGGGCGACCGCTGACATCCCAGGTCACCGGAATGCGCGCCGAGCGATCAGTCAGCGCGTTACGGACGACGCTGCTGCTGGTGGTGCTGAAGACGCGGATGCGCGGGGCGCTGCTGGCATCGGCAATGGGGATGGTCAGCGTGGCCTGCGCCAGGGTAGTGCCAGCGGTCAGATCGACCACGCGCAGCCGCAAGGTGATGCTGGTCGTGCTGGCGTTCTTGTTCGCGCCAGGGGCGGCGATCCCCAGACCGCTGGAGGGGATGATCGGGTTGGTGCGCGGCAGTTCGACGCTGACCGCGGTGTTGTCTTCCAGCACCTGCTCGAACACCAGATTGCTGTTGGCCGGGCGGTTATCGACGGCGAAGTTGACCGGGATACGCGCCGTTTTGGCCGCCAGCGCGTCGCGGGTGACGCTAGTGGCGGTGCTGGTGAAGATGCGGATGCTGGGAGCAGACACCGCGCCAGTGATGTTCAGGTTCAGGGTTTGCTGACCGAGCGTGGCCTGTGTCTCGCCATCGACGATACGCAGCCGCAGCGTCAGGCTGTTGCCACTGACACTCACTGGGGCGACCGTGCCATTGCCGGAAGACGGGACGAAGGGGTTAGGACGTGGCAGCTCGACATTGGTGAACTGACCGTTATCCAACTGCTGCTCAAAGACCAACTGGCTGTTGGCCGGGCGGTTCTGCACATCCCAGCTCACGCTCACCCGCGCACTGCGATCCACCAGGGCTGGCCGGGCGACGCTGGTCACAGCCGCAGTGAAGCGGATGACCGGGGACACAGCCGGCGCGTCGGTCACTGTCAGCGTCAGGTCGCGCTGGGTGATAGTGGCGTTGGTCGTCAGGTTGACCAGCCGCAGCCGCAGCGTGATGGTAGTGGTGGCGTTGTTGCTGGGGGCAACCGGCGCGACCACACCGCTGCCGCTGGAGGGAACAATCGGGTTGCTGCGCGGCAGTTCGACATTGACGATCTGATTGTTATCCAATACCTGCTCGAAGATCAGGTTGCTGTTATCCGGGCGGCTTTCGACGCTCCAGCGCACCGGCAGCCGGGCGGCATTGTTGCGCAGTTCAGCGCGGTTGACGTTCTGGGCGGTGGTGGTGAAGCTGGTAATTGTCGGCGCGGTAGCCGTGGTTGAGCCGATGGGGATGACCAGTTCGCGGCTGTCGAGAATCCGCAGCGACGCCAGATCAATCAGCGACAGGCGCAGCCGCACTTCGTTGACATCATTGCCGGGCGGGAAAGGCAGCACGCTGCCGGTGCCGCTGTTCGGCACAATCGCCACCGTACGCGGCAGTTCGATGTTCATCACCCGGCCATCGGGCAAAATCTGCTCGAAGACCAGATTGCTGTTCTGAGGACGGTTGGCGGTGTTCCAGGTGACCGCCACCAGCACCCGCCGCCCACTCAGGTCGCTGCGGTTCAGGCTGGTGACGCTGGTGCTGAACTCGGTGATGCGCGGGGCATTGTTCTGCGCGGCAGCGGTGCCGATCCCCAGCAGCAAAGCGAGCATCGATAGCAAGAGCCACAATCGTTTCATCATCCGACTCCCTGATTCATGACGAGTCCACTGGGCAGACAGCCTTCAAACGACGACCACTGCACCGACTCTGACGCGATAGTTGCAGGCATTATAACCTGAGAATGCTAAATGGGGGGCGATCAATGGTTGAGCGCTTTGACGGCGCGCAGCAATAGCATCTGGCAGCAACTATCGACATGATACGACAATTCCATCTGTTCGGTATCGCGGAAGTAGCGGGCGGTGACCATCACGCGCGGCTGCTGCTGGTGCGCCTCACAGGTCATGCTGTCGAGCCGTTGATGAACATGCCGCGCCGCCTGTTCGCCGGTATGCTCCAACAGCTCGGTCAGGTACTCATCGGTCAGGTCTTGCGGGTGGGTGGGTTGTTCATCAACCAGGTACTGCACCTGAACATCAATCATGGTGGTTCGATTCTGGATAGGCAGCGGCGCAATGCGAGACGGCGATTGTGCCCCAGGTCAGGGTCGATGGCAAGCGGTGAAGTGTTGCCGGACTGATATAGACGCGAGTGAAGCCCAACTGAAAAGAGGTGACCTGATTCAGTCACCTCTATCCAATCAAGGGTTTACTTAGTCGCCGGCGGCCAACACCTGACCGGCGGGCAGATGCGGTTCAATCACATCGGTGCGGCGGTGTTCGCCAGTGGCAAATGGATCATACTGCGCCTCCAGTTCTTCGCGGAACTGGGTGGTGTACAGATGATAGTAGTGCCCCTTCAGCCCCATCAGCTCGGCGTGGCTGCCCATCTCGCTGATGCCGCCCTTCTCGATCACCAAGATGCGGTCGGCCTTGCGAATGGTGCTGAGGCGGTGAGCGATGATGAAGCTGGTGCTGCGTTTCATCAGCGCATCCATCCCCTGCTGGATCAGCGCTTCGGTCAGCGTATCGACCGAGCTGGTCGCCTCGTCCATGATGAAGATGTCCGGCTCGGCCAGGATGGCGCGCGCCAGGCTGATGAGCTGTTTCTGTCCGGTTGAGAGCAGCACGCCGCCCTCACCGACTTCTTCATCATAGCCCTTCTCAAGCTGAGTGATGAAGCTGTGCGCCCGGCCAGCTTGGCCGCTTCGACGATCTCGGCGTCGGTCGCGTCCAACCGCCCGTAGCGCAGGTTCTCGCGGATGGTGCCGCTGAACAGATGCGGCGTTTGCAGAACCACGCCGATGCGGGTGTGGATCGACTCGACGGTGAAATCGCGGTAATCGCGCCCGCCGATCAGGATGCGGCCGTCCTTCGGCTCGTAGAAGCGGCAGATCAGGTTGACGGTGGTGCTTTTGCCCCCGCCGGTCGGCCCGACCAGCGCAATCGACTCGCCGTGCCGCACCTTCAGGTTGAAGTTTTGCAGCACCGGCTTCTCCGGCTGATAGTAGAAGGTCACATTCTCAAACTCGATGTCGGCCGCGATGTCCGGCGCTGGCACAGCATTCGGGCGATCCACGATGTCCGGCTTCGAGTCGAGCAGGCTGAAGAAGCGCTCGGCGCTGGCGACGGCTTGCTGCATCTCAGAGTAGACTCGCGCCAGATCCTGCACCGGCCACATCATGAAGGTGATGTAGGCGATGAAGGCCTGGATGCCGCCGATGGTCATCAGACCAGTTTCGACCTGTAAGCCGCCGAACCAGATGATCGAGCCAATCGCCACCGCGCTGATGATCTGCACCACCGGCAGGAACAAGGCCGAGAGCCAGGCGGCGCGGAACGACCGGCGGTACATGTGAGTCGCCAGCGAGTCGAACTCTTTCAGGTTGGCTTCCTCGCGGCGCATGGCCTTGACCACGCGCACACCGGTGATGTTCTCGTTATAGGTGGCGGTGATCTGGCTGTTGAGCTTGCGCACCTCACGGTACTCGGCCAGGATGCGCGTCTTGAACCAGAGGGCCACCCGCAGCAGCACCGGCAGGATCAGCATCACCACCAGTGCCAACTGCCAGTTGATACTGAGCATGAAGATCATGGCCGTCGTGATGTTCATCACCGCCCAGGTGATGTCCAGCATCCCCCAGGTCACCAGATCGGCCATGCGGTCGGTATCCGACATCACCCGCGACATCATCCAGCCGACCGGCGTCTTGTCGAAGTAGGAGAACGAGAGCGTCTGGATATGGTCAAAGACCTTCTTGCGCAGATCGTACTTGACACGCTGCCCAAGCGTCCCGGCCAGGTAGATGAAGATGAAGACGAACACGGCGAATGCCACCGCCATTGCCCCATACAGCATCAGGGTTTGGACGACCACTTCGCGGTTGCCGGGCAGGATGCCTTCATCCACGATGTGCTTGCCCAGGTAGGTGAAGAACGCTTCCATGACCGAGACGATGGAGATTGCCAGCATGAAGCCAGCCACCCAGCGCCAGTGTGGACGCACCGCGCCCAGAATGCGTTTTAACGTGCTGGTATTGACCTGACTAGTGAATACCTCTTCTTCAAACTGGAAGTCCGATGCCATCGGTGACCTCCCTTTCTACTTCTTCTTCAATCCGGGTTTGCAACTCGACGACGCGGCGGTAGATGCCGTCTTCGGCCATCAGGCTTTGATGCGTGCCGCGCTGCACGATCTCGCCCTCATCCAGTACCAGGATCAGGTCGGCGTGCATCACCGTCTGGATGCGATGAGCGATGACGAAACTGGTGCGCCCCTTCATCAGTCGCAGCAGCGCCTGACGGATGTCATCCTCGGTCTCGCTGTCCACCGACGAGGTGGCATCATCCAGGATCAGGATGCGCGGGTCTTTCAGCAGCGTCCGCGCCAACGCCACACGCTGCTTCTGCCCGCCAGAGAGCGTCACGCCGCGTTCGCCGACCAGCGTGTTATAACCATCGGGGAAGGTCATAATCACGTCATGTACGGCGGCCGCTTTGGCTGCCGCATAGACCTCGGCATCGCTCACTTCGCGCGTCACGCCGTAGGTGATGTTCTCGCGGATGGTGCGGGAGAACAGGAACGGTTCCTGCTCGACCACGCCGATCTGCCCGCGCAGCCAGCCGCGTGGGATGTCCTTCAGCTCGATGCCATCAATGGTGATGCTGCCAGTGCTGTATTCATAGAAGCGCGGCAGCAAGCCCAGCAGGGACGTCTTGCCGGAGCCGGTTGACCCCAGGAGCGCCACGCTCTGCCCGGCCTTGACGCTGAAGCTGATGTCCTTCAGCACCACCGTATCCGGGTCGTAACCGAAGGTCAGATTCTTGACCTCGACATCACCGCGCAGATCTCCAGTCGGCTTGTACGTGCCATCTATCAGCGACTCCTGATCTTCGGCGATGACTTCCATCATGCGCTTGTACGACACCAGCCCGGTGGACATATCGACGATCAGACGACCGAGGTTACGCATCGGGTTGATGATCATCGTCACCAGGCTGACGTAAGCCACATACGAACCGGGCGTCAGCGTGCCATTGATGACCATGGTAGCGGCGATGAAGTAGCCGCCGATCATCTGGGCAAAACAGATCACATCGGTCAGCGGCCAGAACAACGAGTGCATCATCAGGAAGCGGCGTCCGCGCTGGTACTGCTCGAAGTTCTCTTTCTCGAACTTGTTCCGTTCATACTCCTGGCGGGCGAAGGCCTTGACCACGCGCACGCCGGTCAGGTTCTCTTGCAGGGTGGTGGAAAGCACTGCCTCCTGCTCCTGCACCTTTTCGTAATAGGCGGAAATCTTGCCGAAGAAGAATAACGACAGGACGATGATGACCGGCACCACGATCACCGAGATGAGCGCCAGTTCCACATTCAGCAGCAGCAGCGCCGTGAAGTTAATGGCGAACAGGATCAGAATACGTCCGACGCCGATGGCCTGTTCATTGAAGAAGCGGCGCACTGCATCCAGGTCAGAGGTCGCCCGCGACAGCAGCTCACCGGTTGGCATCTTGTCGTGATAACGAAACGACAGGCGTTGGATATGATCGTACATGGCGTCGCGCAGCCGCAGCGCCAGCGACTCAGCCGTCTTGGAAGCCCAGCGTCCGCTGAGGAAGCTGAAAGCCCCTTGCAGCGCCGCCAGCAGCAGGAACGCCAGCGCGAACCAGGGGGCGATCTGCGCCAGATCTGGGCGTGGCAGTTGATGATCGATAAACTCACGGATGAGCAGCGTCGCGCCGGTGCTGAAGAGCGCCGAGAGCGAGAGCGCCGCAACCGCCAGCAGATAGAGGCGATGGAAGCCAGTCATCACGCGCCAGAAACCGAGCAGCGGGCGTTTCGACAGGCTGTTGCGCACATCATACGAATAGACTTGAGCAGGTGGGGTCAAGATTACCCTCCATCCAATAGACAGAAAACGACCCTCGGCACAACGTGCGCCCAGGGTAAACCACTACGACTGGACTGAAACAGGGAACCGATCAGTACGGGCTGTTAAACGAACAATCCATTCATCACCAACAACCAGCCTTTCGTCTATTTCAGAGGGTTGAGGCTTGCCGAACGACAGCAATACAAAGGGTCAATAGAGATCATATCAGATCATCAGTCATGAAGCAAGCACCACTTTGATGTGGTTCTGAACACATCATTATTATTATAATCCGAAAATATGAGCGCCACATTGGACGAAAGTCGGAGGTTAAGTCCAATCTGTTACAATTGTGATTGCACTTCGGACGGTTCATGCCAACGACATCCAAGTGCAAATCGTGCCCGATACTGCCAAAGCCAGGTGGCATTTTGTATAATGGCTTAACCAACCGATCAAGTGAGTGACCCTATGGCAATCCGAACCATTATTCGCGCTGATAATCCTGTTCTGCGCAAAAAAGCCCATCGTGTTGTCGATTATGATAAGAAATTCCAGACCCTGGTTGATGATATGATCGAAACCATGCTGGATGCGCCCGGCGTTGGACTGGCTGCGCCGCAGGTCGCTGTGAGTCAGCGCCTGATCGTGGTGCGCCTGTCTGATGACGAGGAGAGCAAAGAGGAATTTGGCGAAGAAGCAGGCAAGCTGTATGTCGTGGCAAATCCCGAGATCATCAAGACCAGCAAGGATGTGGCGGAAGGGGTAGAGGGCTGCCTGTCTATCCCCGGCTATGTTGGCACGGTTGATCGATTTGAAACCATAACCCTGAAAGGCTATGACCGATACGGCAAGCCGCTGCGAATCAAAGCAGATGGATGGCTAGCGCGTGTCTTCCAGCACGAAATCGATCACCTCGATGGTCGTCTGTACATTGATATCGCCAAAAAAGTCTGGGAACCGAAAGAAGACGAAGCAAGGACGACCGCCGAATAATCGGGATTCGGTTGCAGTCAGGCGATGACCGTCACAGCATCGCCCTGGCGCAGCATCCCTGGCGCACGATGGATGGCGTTCTGAGCAAAGATCACCTTGCCATTCCAGCGGCGGAAAGTCGCCAGCGTCGCCAGCGGTTCGTCGCTGTCTGGGATGGTCGCCGTCGCCTGATCGACCGTCGTCACCTTGCAGCGGGCGCAGGGCTTGACCACATCCAGCAGCACCCCATTGGCCTGTATCGTTTTCCATTCGTCTTCAGCGAAGGCATCGCAGCCATTGATGACCACATTCGGGCGGAAGCGGCTCATCGGGATCGCCTCGGCACCGCGTTCCAGCAGCCGTTGATTGAGGGCATCCAGCGACGCCTGCGACACCACCAGCAGCGGGAAGCCATCGCTGAAGCCGGTCTGTGCCAGTTGGGGCGCATACCGTTCATCTACACGCCGCACAAAATCATCGGCCATCCGCACCAGCCGGGCTTCGATCCCCAGATAGCGGCTGACCCATTCCGCCGCCGCGTCGCCTTCATCCCAGGCGCGACAGGTATCCTTCCAGATGGTCACGTCGCGCATCCGCCCCGGCTGCCAGGCCAGCGGGATGCGAAGCGGGTTCATCTCCGGCGCGGTCAGCGTCAAGGCATCGGCCTGAAACGCTGGCTGCATCAGCGCCAGACGCGGCAGGTCCCGCTGGCTGAGAAACTGATCCGCGCTATCGATCACCAGCCAGCGCCGGTCATGGAGCGGGCCACGCCCATCCAGTTCCATCTGCGTGTGGGCCAGGGGTGCGCCGCCTTTGACCGGATAACTATAGAGGGCTGCAATCTGCATGGCATTGGCTTTCACTGTGGTAACGATGTCGCGGCATTGTAACCGCCGCTGGAGAGGGTCGCAACCGTGCGCGTGACTGAAGAAGGATCACAACCGATGGGCTGCCTGCGCCGCCTGGTGGATGGATTGAGCCTGGTCTATCTGCTGGGTATACCCCTGTATTGGCTGCTGCGATGGTCGGTGCGGGATGCTTGGTGGCCGGTCGCGCTGCTGAACAGCTTCGCCATTTTTCTGTTCATCCCGCTGCCTCTCGTGCTACTCCTGTCGCTGCTGGCGCGGTCAGGTCTGGCGCTGCGGCGGCTGCTGCCCCCGCTGCTGGTCGCTCTGATCTGGTTTGGCATTCCGCTGCTGCCGAAGAATAACCCAATACCTGATGAACCTGTTCTGCGGGTGATGACGCTCAACATCCTGCGACTCAACTTTGCGCCGGAACGAATCCTGGCTTACGTCGAACAGGTGCAGCCGGATATCGTATTTCTACAGGAAATCGAACGAGGTTCAACCCAGCAAACGACGCTGTTGGCGTTGAACGAAGCCTATCCCTATCAGGCCGAGCTGGCCGATGAAATGCGCCTGCAACATTACACCGCCATCAATCTCACCCTATCGCGCCGCCCCTTTCTCGCAGCGCAACCAGTGGCGATCAATGCGCCGGGGATGCCTTATCTCAGCCGTCAGGTGATCGAATACGACGGTCAGCCGATTGCGCTGTACAACATCCATCTGGTCGCGCCAGTCGGCAGCCGGCCCCTGACGCAGTGGGGCGAGAATTACTTTGTGCGGGTATTTCTGGGGTTTGATGACCGGCAGCGCAATCAACAACTGGAGGCACTGCTGGCGCATCTACAACATGAGACTCTCCCCTACATCGTCGCCGGAGATTTCAACACCAGCGATACCAGCATGACATACACCACCCGCCTGGCTCCTCATTTACACGACAGCTTTCGCCAGGCCGGGCAGGGATTGGGGATGACCTGGCCGGTGGCGGAGACTTTTGGCTGGGCAGCCTTCCTGCCATCCTTCATCCGCATGGATTACATTTTCCACAGCCCTGAGTTGATGACTGTCGCGGCCTCGGTTGGGGATGCTGTCGGCAGCGATCATCGCCCGGTGCTGGCTGATCTGGCGATGAACGATTAAGCATCGTTCGAACATGCTTTATAATGGAGTGTATCCTGCGACTTACCGAGCTTGCTGAGGCAACATGGCAACGACAACATTAATGACCGCGCCCGCCCTGCGCCGCGACTGGCGGGTGACGCTCTCCAACGCCCTCATCATCACCCGGCGCGAAGTGCGCGACAGCTTCCGTGACTGGCGCATCATCTCGCCCATCGTCATCCTGACCTTTCTGTTCCCGTCGCTGGCGCAGTTCGTCGCCTCGCGCTTCGCCGCCTTCGTCGCTGATTACGGAGCCGAGGTCATCGGCGAGCGCACCATCCCGTTCCTGCTGATGATCGTCGGCTTCTTCCCGATTTCGATCTCGCTGGTGATCGCGCTGGAGACCTTCGTCGGCGAAAAGGAGCGGCGCAGCCTGGAGCCGCTGCTCAGTACGCCGCTGACCAATACCGAGCTGTACATCGGCAAAACGCTCTCCTCCATGATTCCGCCGCTGGTCGCCAGCCTGGGCGGGATGGGGGTGTATCTCGCCAGTCTGCTATTCGGCGAGCTGGCCTGGCGTCCACAGACGACGCTGGTGATTCAAATCGTGGTGCTGACAGTGGTGCAGGCGCTGGTCATGGTCACCGGAGCAGTGGTCGTCTCCAGCCAGGCCACCAGCACCCGCGCCGCCAACCTGCTCGCCAGCTTCATCGTCATCCCGATGTCGCTGCTGGTCCAGGCCGAGAGCGTCATCATGTTCCTTGCGCCGGATGCCGACTCGCCCAACGGGATCGGCGCACTGTGGGCCATCATCATCGGCATGATCGTGGCCTGTGTGCTGCTGCTGCGGGTGGGCAATGCCATCTTCAACCGTGAGGAATTGCTGGGGCGGCAGATCGATGACCTCAATATTCGGCGCATCTTCGTCAGCATCGGACGCTCCATCATCGCCGTCGATCAACAGCGGACGCCCGCCCGCAATCCGCTGGACTGGTACCGGCGGGGGGTTATCCCGGCACTGGGGCGGCTGCGCTCCGCCAGCCTAGTCACCGTTGGCGTCTTTGTGGCGGCCTTCATCGGTGGCATCCTCCTCGGTCAACTGCCGGAGTGGCGACTGCCGCTGCCCGATACCCCGGATCTGCGCTCGGCAGCCGATGTCTTCGCCGCCTATCTGAATGTCGAGTTGCAGGGCAGCGCGGCGCTGGCGATCTTCTGGCAGAACACTCGCGTCCTGCTGCTGGCGCTGGCCGCTGGCATTTTCACCTTCGGGGCGGGGGCGTTGATCCTGACGCCGGCGGTCTACGTCATCCTCGGCTACATCCTCAGCCAGATCATCGGTGCTGGGTACAATCCGTCATTTCTGCTGGCCGCCGTGCTGACGCATGGCATCATCGAAATCCCGGTGATCGTCATCGCCACGGCTGCGGCCTTGCGCCTGGGGGCGGTCATCACCCAACCCTTGCAAGGTGTCACCATCGGCTTCGCCTGGACGATGGCGCTGGGCGACACCCTCAAGCTGTTCCTGGGCGTCATCCTGCCGGGACTGCTGCTGGCCGCCCTGATTGAATCGTTTGTGACCCCGGCCGTGGTGCTGGCGGTGCTGGGTGGGTAGCGCATGATCGGTCGGCAGAACAACAAGCCGCGCGTGCTGGTGACGGGCGGGGGAACCTTTCTGGGCGATAACATTGCGGCGGCGCTGCTGGCGGAAGGGGCGGAGGTGACGCTGCTGGTACGTCCGGGCGCGGAAGAACGGCTGGGCGCGTTAGGACAGCGGGTGCGCTGGTGGCCGGCTGATATGTGGAATCCAGCCAGCCTGCGTGGACGGGCGCGTGGACACACCAGCGTCATCCACACCGTTGGCAGCCTGACCGCTAACCCGGCGCAAGGACTCACGCATCATCACCTGAACTTCATTTCTGCCCGCAATGTCGCCAATATGTGCGTCAGCGATGGCGTCCCGCACCTGGTCTTGATGAGCAGCGTCGGCGCTCCCTGGGTCAGCCATTCGTATCTCAAGGCCAAACGCGAGGCCGAAACCTATCTGCACCGCGTCGGCTTGCAGGCCACCGTCATCCGCGCCCCGGTCGCCTATATTCGTGGTGAAAGGCGACATCCGTTTTATATCCTGATGACCATTTTAGGCAGCACACCGATCCTCTCGTGGTTCTGGTTCGGACGCATCGCGCCGATGCCCGCCGACATCATGGCGCGCGGCGTGGCGCGGCTGACGCTCGATCCCAATCGCAACCGGACGATCTACTACGCCGGTGATCTGCGCCGCCGTGTCACCGCACGCGAGGCGCGCCGGGCCGAGCCACCCCAACCGGCCACCAGTCTGCCACAGCAGCGCCAGCCGACCCCCTTTGAGCTGCTGGATGAAGACACCCCTTTCGGCTGGATGCCACCGGATAAAGCAGACAAAGAGCAATAGCGTAAGGTTTATGCTTGCTGGTCTGAGTGTGTTGTACACTGTTGTCAGAGTAGCAATCATTGAATCGAGCAGGAGTGACTCTCCTTCAGCATGTGTATCATTTAGCCTTAACTGAGGAGCGTATGATCTCGTTAAAGATCGTGGTTTGGTGGTTGACGGCGATCATAGCCGCGCTGCTGCCATCCGTCGTAAGCTATGCACTCATCAGCCTGCAAGCTGATTTTAGCCATTACATTCCGCTTTTAAGCGATGAAGTCAGCTACTGGAGTCAGATCCGAACCTATCAAACAGTGGGCTTCGAGGGCGGATACTACACGATTCATGAACTCGCCCCACGCGCCAGTTTCACACACTTCTACACCTATGGCCCCTGGTACAACATGATTTATGGGAGCCTGGCGCGCCTGACTGGTTGGACATTTGTGACGCCGCTGATCTATAACTCATTGTTTCTGAGCCTTACGTTGCTGGCGGGCTTTCGGCTCATGAACTTTGACAGACGTCAGATCATCTTTGCCGGGCTGTTTCTGGCAACTTTCTGGGGATTGCTGCTTTATCTCCATACCAACATGCAGGAAGCCTTTCAACAGGTGTTGGCCGTCCTGATTGCGATCAGTTTAGTAGGGGCCATTCGCCACCAGGCAACCTTTCATGGCGCTGCCTGGTGGATCGGATTTGGCATCATCCTCATTGCCGGGTTGATGCGACTGTCATGGATTATGCTGCTCTTCCCTTATCTGCTGCTGACACTGAAGCCGGGGCGCTGGCTCTGGTTCATGACTCTGCTTGTGACGGCAGTATGTACTGCCGGTTTACTGCTGCTCTCTGGTTATACCGGCGCGCCCGGCAATAATTCAATCATGACGATCCTGTCACGCTTATCGGCTTCCCTGCCTGAAGGATTGACTTACTTATGGCTATATTTTGCCACCAATCTTAAGCTGCTTTTTTCGCTGAACAAACCCGGCACCGACATTCTACAGACCGGGCAGGTCATCGTTTTTGTCGTCGGGCTGTACCTGACTCTGATTGCCTTGCGCCGCCGCAGGTCTGGTTCTGATTTGCGGAATACCATCTGGTTGCATCTTTATAACATTGGCGGCATTCTGCTGGCAAGCTGCCTGTTGTATCTGATTGGGACTGGTGGCGATTATCGTGTGCTGGCTACACACTTAATGGTATCTGTACTACTGCTCATTGCACAACGGCACTATCGGGTTGTTCTGGCTTTTATCGTCAGCAATCTGATTTTTGCGCCGGTCTTCATCGCTGATTTCAATACAACTGTCGTGGCCCATTACACGGCGGATCGCACAGAATACGAGACCTTTCAGGCGATTGCAGAAGACCATATTCAGTATAACCCGGATACAGATAATCCCTGGTGCAACACCCTTCTGTTTCACGCCAACATCTATGATCGTCCGCTGCTGCTTGGCGCACCTGCCGGAATAGGTCTGTCGTTCTTTCGCGATGCCAATTTCCCTGAGTTGACTTATCGTTCACGTTATCTGTTTTTGCGCGATGCTGACTATCAGGCGGTTAGGCTCAGTCCCTTTGCCCCGCCTCTGCGGTTGCTGGCACAGATGGACAGCGGCAGCCTCTATCTGAATGAACGCGCTGACTGCCCACTGGTTGCCACATCTTCAACCCATCATGCGCCAGCCGCTCATCCCATCAGAGGAAACTTAGCCCTATGACAATTTCCACCCGCCGCAATCGGATTCCGCCAATCTGGATTGGCGTCATCGCTATTGCCTGTACACTCATCTTCGCCCCGATCATCACCGCCATGTTGGCGAACGGAAACGATTATCCCAAACATATCTATTGGGCGCGTATGTGGAACGCCTACGGGTTTGTCGATGCGCCGCTTCCCCATTTTCTCTATCAGTTCTTATTGAATGTGGCACAGCGGATTCTTGCAGATTATGGATTGGCTGCGGCCGTTCTGGGTCTGGTATGTTATCTGTCAACGGCATTGATTCTATTCCGCGAGTTCTTTAGATCAACCTCTGGAGCCATACGCTATCGAGGTGTGTTAGCAGCAGGCGCAACCCTGATTTTGCTATTGGTCGGAACCATCAATTTGAGCGGCTCGAACCTCTATTTTGGCTCAATCGTCACTAATGCTCATCATAACCCCACGATAGTGCTGCTCAAACCGTTTGCGCTGCTGACGTTTCTGTATGGTCTAAAGGCTTTAGATGGGAGTCGTAGCAGTAGCCGGATCGAGCTTTTGTTATGTGCATTTATGAGCCTGTTAGGAACAATGGCAAAGCCAAACTACACCATCAGCTTTATTCCCGCTTTTGGATTGCTGGCGCTCTGGTCAATTGTCCGCAGGCAATCGCTGAACTGGCCGCTGACAATTATTGGTTTAGCTGTGCCGATGACGCTCACACTATTGTGGCAAATCAATTATATGCGCGGCACTGAATTGGGAGGATTTGCGTTTCAGCCATTGCTCGTTATGAACGCCTATTCCCCTGATGGACAGCTTTTCATCAAGTTTATCGCTTCAATCGCTTTTCCACTGGGTGTGGTCGTGTTCTACTGGCAATCCATTATTCGTAGTCCAATGATGTGGCTGGCATGGATAAGTTTTGCGTTCGGGGCGTTCTACACCTATTTCATGGTCGAAACACGAAGCCCGCTTGATGGGAATTTTTTGTGGAGTGGGCAAATCTCACTCTTTGTTCTGTTTGCTGCTTCATTAGTGTTTCTGGCGCAACAATGGGCTGTAGGGTCGCGAAAATTCATTTTAAGGGTTTTGGTGTGCCTGATTCTTCTGGGGCTGCACCTGTTAAGCGGGCTGGCGCTTTATGCGGCCTACCTCAGCCCAGACTGGCGTAACTGGCTCTGAGCGATGTCATACCCCAAAAATCCATGAATAAAACAGATCATGCCTAACAATATTCATTTTAGGGTGTCGTTAGGCATTACATGGCACAGTCAAAGCGAGGAAGAGAGGCCCACGAGATATGACTAACATTTTGTCGATTGTCGTTCCAGCTTACAACGAAGAAGATGGTGTAGCGGCAGTCATCGAGCGCACACTGGCGATTGAGCCAGAGCTGCGGAAGGTTGGGCTGGACGGCATGGAACTCATCATCGTTGATGATGGCTCCAAAGATCGGACGGCTGAAATTGTCAAAGGCTATATTGATCGCGGTGTTGTGCTGATCCAGCACAAGAAGAACCGCAACTACGGCGGTGCGCTGAAGACCGGTTTCAAGTATGCTCAGGGCAATCTGCTGGCTTTCATGGATGCCGACGGCACCTATCCGCCGGAATATTATCCCAAGATGGTGCAGGCCTTGTTCGAGCAGAATGCCGACCTGGTGAATGGGTCGCGCATGGCGGGCGTCGAGAGTGACATGCCGCTCACCCGGCGCATCGGCAACACCCTGTTCGCCGGATTGGTGACCGTCATCGGCAACACCCGCGTGACCGACAGCGCCACCGGACAGCGCGTCTTCAAGCGCGAGGTGCTGGAGAAGCTCTATCCGCTGCCGGATGGCTTGAACTTCACCCCGGTCATGAGTACCCGCGCCCTGCATGAAGATCTGAAGATGATCGAAGTGCCGATCCGTTATGAAGAACGCGCTGGCGAAAGCAAACTGAGCGTCATCCGCGATGGTTTGCGCTTCCTCTTCACCATTCTGGGGACAGCGGCGCAGTACAATCCGGTGCGGTTGCTGGGCATCCTCTCGGTGACATCGGTGGTGCTGGCGATCGTGGCGATCCTGCCCTGGTTAGGGGCGGTATCGAGCGGCGTGGCGGATCGTTCGGCCTTTGCCTATCTCTTGTTCGCCGCCATGACCTTCGCCGTCGCGGCGGTCAATCTGTTCAGCATCGGCACGGCCTTCAATTATGTGGTCGGGCTGTTCTATCGCCGTCCGATCCGGCAGGGTCTGCTCGGTCGCCCGCTGCTGAATAACCCGCTGGAAATGAAGTTCGGCACCATCGGTGCCATCTTCCTGGTGATTGCCCTGGTGATGTTCATCGCCGCGCTCATCATCAGCCCGGCGACCCCAGCGTGGTTCCTGCTGGTACCAAGCGCCATGTTCGCCATCACCGGCATCCAGTTGGGGACGATGTGGATGCTCATCAAGATGTTGAGCGAACTGAGCAGCCGCGAGACCAAAGCCGCTGGCGATCTGGTCGCCAACGATGCGGCCTCGGAAAATGTGGTGATTGTCCGCCGGAACAATGATGTCAAGAAAGTCTCGGCTGAAGTCAATAAGGCGATGGCGTAAAGCCGTTCACTATCGGTAATGAACAGGCCTGTGAGCCTGGAAGGTTGAGGAGCAACTGTAATGACCAATATCAACTACGACGAACTGCGGAATAAATACCCCAAATCGCCTGCCCCCTGGATGGGCAACGATGTTTCGGGTCGCCGCGATCTGCCGGATGAAATCCGTGAGAACCTGGGTTCGCGCCGCGTCCCCAAGCTGAGTAATGTCCGCTTCCCGGATGCCGACCCGATTGTCTCGAAGTTCACCGAAGAATACCGCGAGTATGGCGTGGATATTCTCTTCGTCAATCCGCCCTCGCCCGATGGTGGCATCTGGATTCGCAGCCAGCACCGCGTCGGTCGGCGCAGCCGCGAGAATATGATCTGGGGGCAGGTGTCGCTGGCGCAGATGGCCGCCGTCATGTACCCCGACTATACGGTGCATGTCATCGACGCCATCGCCGAGCGCATGAGCTGGCCGGACTTTGAGAAGAAGCTGCGCGAACTGAAACCGCGCTTCTATGTCACCCAGATGACCGCGCCCACACTGACCAACGACAACTACGGCTGCTTCCTGGCGAAGTCGGTCGGCGCGATTACCATGGCCTTCGGTACGCATGTCACCCCGCTGGCGGTGGAAACCATGCGTCCGCACCCGTCACTCGATATCTGCCTGCGCGGCGAGCCGGAAGTGACGCTGCGCGAAGTGGTTGACACCATCACCGGGCGCACCACCTTCAGCGACGACACCCTCAAGCTCTACAAGAGCTGCGATGAGGAATGGGAACCGAAAGTCGCCGAACGGCTGCCCAACAGCGAGCTGTATGATCTGAGCCATGTGAAGGGTGTGGTCTGGCGTCGCGGGCAGGAAATCGTCCGCAACCCGGATCGTAACTTCATCCCCAATCTGGATGATCTGCCGCTGCCGATGCATCACTTGCTGCCGCTGGATAAGTACCGCACGCCGGTCATCAAGGGGACGTACCAGTTCATCGTCACCAGCCGTGGCTGCACCGCCGGCTGCATCTACTGCATCAAGCACGTCAGCTATCAGGCCGGTTTGCGCCTGCGTAGCCCGGAAAATGTGGTGGCGGAAATCGAGATGCTGGTCAAGCTGGGCGTCAGCAGCATCCATATGTATGCCGACCTCTTCACCGCCAACCGCGATCAGGTCATCGGTATCTGCAAGCTGATCGTCGAGAAGGGGCTGAAGATTCAGTTCACCTGCAACAGCCGCGTGGACTATGTCGATCGTGAGATGGTCGAGTGGATGGCGAAGGCCGGCTGCACCGTCATCTCCTGGGGCATCGAAAGCGCCAACGAGGAAATCCTCAAGAAAGCGCGCAAGGGGACAACGGCCGAACGTGCCACTCAGAGCGTCGCACTCACCAAGTCCTTCGGCATCCGCAACCTGGGTTACTTCATCGTCGGCTTGCCGGGCGAAACCCGCGAGTCAATCCAGGAAACGATCGACTTCAGCAAGACGCTGCCGCTCGATCTGGCGATCTTCCACATCGCCGCGCCCTATCCGGGGACGCCGTTCTTCTTCATGGTGATGGAGAACAACTGGTTCAAGCCAGGGACGCGCTGGGAACAGGTCGATATGGATCAGTCAACCGTGCTGCAATACGGCAACCTGAGCGCTGAAGACCTGGAGATGGAAGCCCGCCGCGCCATGCGCGAGTGGATGTTCCGCCCCGGCCCGATCATCACCTACCTCAAGTCGCTGCGTAACATTGGCGCGCTGCAATCGGCCTTCAATGTCGCTTTCCAGCAGATCAAGTGGACGCTGTTCCCCAACGCCGCGCACTGATCCGCATCCCGTACCTGAATCAAGAAGGGGCTTATCACAGCCCCTTTTTGCTTGCTTTGCTGCATCGATCCACGCTTAACCCCACCAGAACACAATTTCAATCCATCTGGCAGTTTATGATTCTTTGTTCTATAATCAATGCATCAAAACAGGATTAGCAACATGAATCGACAAAAACTCCCTCATGGCATCGAGTGGACGCGCATTAAGCAAGTGATTGATGGGGAAGTTATCGAATTACCTGGCTATACCTGGAATCCCACTGGCGGCTGTTTGCACGGTTGTACCTGGGAAATGCCAGATGGTTCAGTCACCGAGTGTTATGCCAAAACCGTTGCCGAACGATTGGCGACCAGCGCCTATCAACACGGTTTTGAACATCACTATTGGCGACCCCAGGCATTAAACGCGCCTTTGCGAGTGAAGGACCCATCAGGGATCTTTGTTGGAAGCATGGCTGATCTGTTTGGTCACTGGGTTCCAGAGGAACAGATTCGCCAGGTTTTGGACGTGATGGCAACAGCCAGTTGGCATACATTCCAGACCCTCAGCAAATACCCTATTCGCCTGGCTGAATTTAATCCGTTTCCGGCAAATGCTTGGGTTGGCGTGAGTCTTCCGGCTGGACACCTGATGAAACCTGAAGGTGGGGCGCGCGCCCTCAAGGCCTATCTTTCTCACATCGAACGCATACGAGCCAGTGTGCGCTTTATGAGTATCGAACCCCTCTGGTTTGATGTCGCGCCTGTTTTTGAGGCGTGGCTTAAGCAGCACGACCGCCTACCTTTCGAATGGGTCATTATTGGGGCAGCCTCAAATGGTCGCAAGCTATTCCAACCGCGAGAAGAATGGGTTGCCGCACTCTTGGAAATCTTTGACCGCCAACGGATTCCCGTGTTTTTCAAAGGAAATCTGGAGTGGTCTCCCTGGCGCAACGAATTCCCGACGATGCAACGCATGGATAGGCGCTTTGAAGATCGGCCTAGAATAGCTTTGGCTGGCTAACTTCCTGAATTGCATCATTCCAGAATTGAATTCCCAACTCATGCTTGCTTGCAAACATGAGGGTGTATACTTGTGCGCCTTTTTGATTGCGAAATGCCTTTTCATCAGGCAAGATGTCTCGTTCATAATTGTAAACATATCCCAGTTGCTTCAACCGGTCCTGGTAAAAGTTGAGCATAACACGCCTGATTTTCGTTGCATCTTGCCCGACCACTTGACGATATTGATCTTTCCATTCGAGTGTGCCAAAAAATGAGTCCAACTTTGTCGTATGCTCACTATTGAGCATCTGTTCGGCATTTCGCGTGAAGCCACTGGTAGAAAAATTGATTATCAAGTCCATACGATTGATCTTTGCTAACTTCTCTACGGTTGCCCATTCAAGCTCAAGGCCTTCAGGATCAAGGAATGCAAGATTTAGACTCGGCCATTTCCCCTGGATGTAAGCACTATCAACAGCGCTGATTTCCTGGACAATCTGATCTACCAGTTGGTTACAATCCCCATGTAGCAAAGTTGTGTTTCTCGTTAGTTGGCTTGCTGTAATTCGAGTGTAAAGGGCATTAAACTCGTCATCTCCCTTCTCAACAAAGTAGTGGCGAGAAAAAGGATACTTGGTCGTCAATGCGATTAATGGTGAGCCGAGATCAACACTTTCGCTTGGCCGGAATTGATTCTTTCCCGGCCCCGCTTGCAAATCGATATAATGCAATGAACGCCAGAGCTTATTACGCATAGATGTTGTAAAGCGGTAAACATAAGCGCGTAAAATGCGAAGTTTGTCCTTGGCATAGTCCTGGCTATCGCGCATTTTCAGCCCATCAATCACTGGTTCAAGATATTTGGATGGAGTAGTTTCTTGGGGCATCTTTTATGACTACAAATATGGAATTCAAGCTTCAATAGAATATACCATGCACCTTACTCATAGGGCAAAACTCTATTAACAAATGCAATCCGTGACGATGGCACTCACCACAGGCTTATGCCAGGCTATGGCGCTCACGGCGTCATCAGGCTGTTGAACCAGAGCGCCACCGGCTAACTGCATACCCCCAACGCCGCGCACTGATCCGCATCCCGTATATGAATCAAGAAGGGGCTGTGATAAGCGCCTTCTTGATTCATATGCCTTGAAATGACGCTGGCCTGATACGGATAGTCGGCTTAAGTACCGCCTCAGCTATCGTACACACCGCTGCTGTAGACGTAGACCGCCATGCCCTTGTCGTTTGAGACGGTGTAGTCGGTTTCGTCGGCGCTCCAGTCGAACACCCACTTGGCGTCGAGGATTGCCATGTTGACACAGCCGTGACTGTGCCGGTAGCCGAAGCCCTCGTGCCAGTAGGTGCCGTGCAGGGCGATGTCACCGTCGAAGTACATCGTCCAGGGGACTTCCTGCAAGCTGTAGAAATCATCCTGCTGCGCCGCGCCGCTCATGGTGGTGCGCGGGAAGCGCAGATAGATGTGGAACAGCCCTTCGTTGGTGGACCACTGCTTCAGGCCAGACGACACCAGCGTGGCGAACACCGGCGTCTCGCCCTCGTAGGCAATCAACGTCTGCTCATACAGATCAACCGACACCCACTTATTCGTATCGACATCTTCCGGTCGCTCCAGCGGCGTCATCTTGGCGACGTTGAACTGATGAATCCACTGGTTCGGCCCGATCTGATACCAGCGCTTGCCATCGATCTCGACATAGGTGTAGAGCGTGACCAGCGTCAGCCGGTAGACGAAGGGATTATTGGGGTCTTCCTCGCCACCGGGAACCGAGGACGCCCGCAGGTGTTTGAGCGTCCAACCAATCGGATAGGGCAGCGGCTCGTCCGGCAGTTGCACCCCGGCAAAGCGCGACACCAGCACATCATCGGTCAGTGCGCTGGATGGCACCCACTCGGTATCCGAAATCTGCGTCCAGTCGCCAGCCACGCTGTTGACGGTGATATAGGTGAAACCGGCACCCAGCGAACCAATGACGTTGCCGCCGGGGGCATCGTGCAGGTTGACCGGGCCGTGAATCTTGCGGTAGATGCGGTCGTAAAGAACCTTCTCATCCACCGGCAGCGGGATGACATCGGCTGTCGGGTAGGCGGCGAACACCGAATCGGGGACGCCCGCCGGCGACTGGCAGCCTTCGATGGCCGAACACGGCTCCTGCGCCACCACAGCGGCGACGGGTAGGGCAAAGACGATAATCAGCAGCAGGTGCAGCAGACGACTCATGGGATTCTTCCTGATGAAATGTTGTTGTACCCATAGTATGCCGCAGCACGACAAAAACTCAACGGGTGGATGCCCTACGCTTGCCTGACGCTGAACCACTGCTTGGGTTCAGGCCAGACGGAAAGCCTCGGCCTTTATCCATTCATCTCCTTGCCGCGTTAGCACGGCAGGTACCAGGCCAAACGGTGCAGGCGTGATGTTCTCCCCAAAGTGCATCAGCTCGATCCGTTCAGGCCAGAAGCAGATCAAGGCATAGTCGTCACCTTCCGGGCCATCCGGCCAGAACAACTTCCACTCGGTGAACCAATGCGTCCGGCGTTGCTCCAGTTCATCTACAATTCGCGCCTGACCTTGCAGCGTGATATAGGCGTTGCCGGGGGCATCATGATAAGCGACGGTCACGCGAGGATCACGGCGGATGTCCTGCGTTTTGCGAGAGCGTGGACTGGTACCGAACCATAAGGTCAGATCATCTTCAGGTGGAAATGGCTGCATCAAGCGGACATTAACCAGCCCGGTCTGGTCAGTGGTCATCAGAAAAGCATATTGGGTGGACTGAATGGATTGTCGAATGATCTTCATTAAATCGTCAACTGATTGCATGATTACACTCCTTTAACGAACTCAATGGTCATGTTCATGCTCAATCACAGCGTCTGGGTCGTCGGGCGGGAGATCACAACGGCGGTGCAGCCACTCGCCGCTTTGTATAGCGCGGACATTGGTCATCACCTGGTCGCGAGGTGAATTAAAGACCTCGCGGTAGCCGGTTGCCAGGGTATAATCGCCGCTTATCCCATCCGGGTTAAAGACCACAATCCAGTAAGCTCCGGCGGTGGGTGCCTCCAGATCAATCTTCTCCCCCTGATAAAAGGCGGTGCCACCAAACGGTTCGATGAAAGTGGTCCGTGGTTCAGGCGTGGCTTCAGCAACCAGGGCGGGATCAAAGCTGGCATGGAGAATAGCGGTCTCTTCGGGTAGATCGAAAGGCAGCTCCACCTCTAGGGGCTCGAAAACGGCATCAGTTGGGGCGACGATGACGAACTGCGGCTGAAAATCCACATAATGCTCACCACAGACTGGCGTCAACACCTCGACCCGCAGCAGTTCCCCGGCTTCGGCGAAATCCAACTGAAACACATCTACGTCATCATCATCGAGGTAACCATAAAGCGCATAGGAAATCGCCGCATCCGTCACCACAAATGGCTCTTCAAACCCGCCCCAATCGTGATCTTCGATGAAAGGATCATGCGCCAGGACAGGCAGGGTCAGTAGCAGGAGTCCAATGGTGAGACAAAGCGCGCGTGTCATGGGATATCCTCAGGCTAATGGCGGCGATATACGTAGGCGGATCCGCGCCTGGTCGTCAGGATAATAGGTGGGGAAGCTGGGTGGCTCCTGAGTATAGTCGATGGTCTGGCGGTAGATGCGCGTGGCCGACGCAGTACGGCTGTAGATCGGATTCAGATCAAATGTTATCTGCTCACCATCGCTCAGGGGCTGCCGATCTAGCACCCCACCGAAAACCTGTATCAGTACCACTTCAAAAGGCAGATAGGGATCGCTCACCCGAATCAGATAGGCAAAGGCTCCGCTTTCCCGATTCGAACTAGACAGCAAATCAAGCAGGATGGGGCGCGTCTGATGCAGACAATCGATCTCGACCAGATTGATCCCGGCTTTGAGCGTTTCCAGCCGCTTCTGACGATACCGGGAATATTGTGAGCCACCTGGTTTGTTTGCCGGCGAGAGCAACTCGATGCGGGTGACGGGCTTCACCATATGCAGGGTATGAAACAACTCCCAACGCCGAGGTGTGTGCTGAAGGTAACTGGTGAGGTGCGGGTTCACTCCTCGGTAGCTCTCCATAGCCATCCTTTGTCTCTGGCTCGATACCGTTCCATTATAGCACCGTAACCACCCCGCGAGTCCAAGGGGTAGTGCATCGTCCCGTGTTGACGGGTTGTGCAAATGACCAAATTGTGCATAATAAAATGAGTGGTGCTGTCAGAATTAATCACGGTAACGTTGAAGAACGAATGATGTGCGATTTGACCCGCCCGACTGTGGGTGGATGTGGAATGGTGTCAAACGGAGTTACGCGGCTGTTGAAGCCGTTCAGATCGTCATACTGCCGACAGAGGTTTGGTCTATCCCGGTTTGACTGATCGCAACAGGCGTGGCATCGGCGTCCGACCTGTTTTCAGACGCAACAACTGATCGTTCTCAGCCGAGCCGTGAATTCGTGGGCCAGTCACGGCTTTTTGCGTTCAGGAGTCAGCGTGAGCGTCATCACCGCGTTGGAAATCCAGAAGAAGAACAAACAGCGGGTGAATGTATATCTCGATGGCGTGTTTGCTTTTGGACTGAACCTGATGGCCGCAGCTGGCTTGAAGAAAGGCCAGGCGCTTTCCGAAACGGAAATCAGCCGTCTGCGCGCGGAGGATACCGTGCAGCAGGCTGTCGATAGCGCGGCTCATTTCCTCAGCTATCGCCCACGCAGCCGCCAGGAGATGCGCCGTAACCTGGCCGAGAAGGAATTCGACTCAACCGTCATTGAAGCCGCGTTGGACCGGCTGACCCAGATGGGCTACCTTGATGATGTGGCATTTGCCCGTTTCTGGACGCAAAACCGAGCCGATTTCAAACCGCTCAGTCATCGGGCGCTACGGCAGGAACTCCGTCAAAAAGGTATCGCTGATCCGGCGATTGATGAAGCGCTGAGCCAGTTGGACGAATCCGGCATGGCTGATCAGGCGGCCCGTTCGCAGGTACGCAAACTGCGCAACAGCACGCCGCGCGTCTTCCGTGCCAAGTTAAGCGCCTTTCTGATGCGACGCGGATTTTCTTACGACACCACCGAGGATGCGGTCAACCGCCTGATGGATGAGCTGGCGGACGACCCCCAATACTTTAACCGGAGTCTGGATAATGAGGAATAAACGTTATGGATGGTTTGGGAAACCCCATCGTGCTGCTGATCGATCTGGTGATCGGCATCGCGCTGGGTGCAGCGATACTTTATTACGTTCAGAACCGTCAGGGTAAAAACCGGCGCGAACAGGCCGAAGCCGAAGCCAACCAGATCACTGAACAGGCGCGCACCCGTGCAACCGCCGTCACCCGCGAGGCCGAGGAAAAAGCCCGCGCGGTGACTGAAGAAAGCGAACAGGCGGCGCTGCGCCGTCGTCGCGATCTGGACAAAGAAGATGAACGGCTGGTGCGACGCCGCGAAGACCTGGACAAGCGGCTGGAAAAAATGGAGCTGCGTGAGCAGACGCTGAACAAGCGCCAGGGCAAGATGGATAAACAGCAGAATGACCTGCAAAAGCTGGAATCGGAACGTCTGGCTGAACTCCAGCGCATCGCTGAGATGACTACTGACGAGGCCAAGAAGGAACTGATAGCTGCTGTCGAACGCGAAGCCCGCAGCGATATGGCGCGCATCATTCGCCAGGTGGAAGCCGAAGCCCGTGAAGAAGCTGATAACCGCGCCCGCGACCTGATCGCGCTGGCAGTGCAGCGGTTGGCCTCCGAGCATGTGAGCGAGATCGCGGTCAGTGTGGTGCAGCTCCCCAGCGATGAGATGAAGGGGCGTATCATTGGGCGCAGCGGGCGCAACATCCGCGCCTTTGAGATCGCCACCGGCGTTGATGTGGTGGTTGATGACACGCCGGAAGCCGTCACCATCAGCAGCTTTGACCCGGTGCGGCGTGAAGTTGCCAAGCGGGCGCTAGCGAAACTGGTGGTGGATGGGCGCATCCACCCGGCGCGCATTGAGAAATTGGTGGAAGACGCCAAAGCCGAAGTTGAACAAAGCATCCGCGAAGAAGGTGAGCGGGCCGCCTATGAAGCCGGCGTGCCGGGGCTGCATCCCGAAGTGATTAAGCTGCTGGGGCGGCTGAAGTTCCGCACCAGCTATGGTCAGAATCAACATGCCCACTCAGTTGAAACTGCCCACATCGCTGGCATGATCGCGGCGGAACTGGGGGCGGATGTTCAGTTGGCGAAGGCCGGCGGTCTGCTCCATGACATCGGCAAGGCGATTGATCACGAGGTCGAAGGCACGCACGCCCTGATCGGCGCGGATTATGCCAAGCGTTACGGGGTCAACGCCAAAGTCGTCAACGCCATCGCCAGCCATCATCATGAGGTGGAGCAGGAAACAGTCGAAGCGTATATCGTCGAAGCGGCAGATGCCATCTCCGGGGCGCGGCCTGGGGCACGGCGCGAGAGCATGGAAACCTATATCAAGCGCGTCAAAGGTCTGGAAGAAATCGCCAACAGCTTCGAAGGGGTGGAGCAGAGCTATGCCCTTCAGGCCGGGCGTGAAGTCCGCATCATTGTACGACCGGAAAACATCGATGATCTTAAGGCGCTGCGCCTGGCACGCGATGTGGCGCGCAAGATCGAAGAGACGATGCAGTATCCAGGACAGATCAAAGTACAGGTCATCCGCGAAATCCGCGCGGTAGACTACGCCAAGTAACGAAATCTCCGGGGGATGGCTGATCGGCTATCCCCCTGCTTCACCCCAGCGGTTCTTTGGCCGGCAGCCCGGCCTTGCGCGGGTAGGCCGATGGGGTATGGGTCACCTTTTCTATCACAATCAGATAATGTTTATCCGGCACATCCGGCAATTCTACCGGCATGATGTGCTGCACCCGTCCGCCCAGCAGGGTCAGGGCGCGCCGCGAGTCCGCCACTTCCTGCTCGGCGGTTGTGCCTTTCATGGCGATGCAGCGCCCGCCGAGCTTCGCCAGCGGCAGCAGATATTCCAGCAGCGTCGGCAGTCGTGCTACCGAACGCGCCGTGACCACATCATAGGCCGCCCGCCGCCCGGTCGTGTGACCGGCATCTTCGGCCCGGGCATGGAGCGTATCGACCCCAGTGAGCTGGAACTGGTCGATCAGGTGTTGTAGGAAGAGCAGCTTCTTGCCGGTGGCTTCGAGCAGCGTGACATCGAGCATGGGAAAGGTGATCTTCAACGGCAGACCGGGGAAGCCTGCGCCCGTCCCCACATCAATCAGCCGCAGTCCTTCGCGGGGTTTAAAGGCCCGCACCAATGAGAGCGAGTCGAGAAAATGCCGCACCTGCACCGCCCCCGGCTCGGTGATAGCGGTCAGGTTCATGCGTTCATTCCACTCCGCCAGCTCGCGGGTATAAGCGTCGAACTGGTCGAGCTGCGTGGGCGTGAGCGTTATGGCAAAGGCAGCGGCTTGTTCCGCCAGTGTTGGCATGGTGAGACTCATGGTTAGTTAATCACTGCCACGAGTGTACTGAAGCGTGGGTGAAATGTCGATCAGAAAGCGTCACCGGGAGATCTTGCTGATCTCCCGGCAGCCTTGCCTTAGCGGACGCTGTAGATGTTGTTGTAGCTGACGTTCAGGTTATTGGGGTTGCGGTCGATGCGGAACGTGCAGGTGCCGCGCTCCCGTTCGCGATCGGTGCCGGGGCCATAATTGCGGTAGCCGTCGAAATGCGCCTCACTCCACGACAGATCGAATTCCACACCATAACCACCGGGACGCAGGTTGCCGACGGTGGCATAGTAGAAGACCCAGAAATTCGTGCCGCGTTTCTCAATCGGACTGACCTGCACTTCGATCAGTGGGGCCGAATTGAGGCGGACATTGTACTGGGCTTTGCTGATGTGATCCTGTACCTGGGCTTCGGTACGGGCATACCACGACCAGAAGATGATGATGTTGTCGTTGTCGAATAGTGTACCGGGTGCGGCAGCCGAAGGGAACTTGTCGCACTCGGCGAACAATACACCAGCCGTGTTAGAGCGATTGCCAGCACCAGCCGACTGCCGGGCACCGATGACGACGGCCGGTTCCGGCGTGGCGGATGCGGCGGCTCCGGGCGGGCTGATGAAGCCACCAAAGGGTGAACGGATGCGGATGCCGTGGCTGGAGCTGGTCGTGGTTGCCGCCGCGCCGGTGCCGGTATCGACGCTGGACGTAAGAGCATTCTGTGGATTGTTGCAGCCATCCTGAATATCATCCACCAGGAAAATATCGCTCGCGGTGCTGCTGGGGCTGCCTTCGCGGGCGATGAAGACGCGGGCGCTGGCGGTGGCTCCGGCGGCGACGGTTGAACCCGTCTGGAAGGGTACGGCATCGCTGATAGCGTAGGTGCCATCCACCTGTGCCTGACGCAGGGTGGTCAGCGCGGTGCCGCCTCCCTGTGGGCCGGAGAAGAACTGGAAGTAGACATCAAGTCCGGCTTCCATATTGCCATTCAAGTTGATGACACCCTGATTTTCGCAGGCGACGAAGAAGATAGTGACGCTGGATGTCGCTTCGGTGGTGGTGGTATCGGTCTGCGCCAGACTGATCCCCACGCCGAGCGCCAGGACGATCATCAGTAGTGCGAACGTGAGTATGCGTTTCATAATCAACCCCTGAGCATGCCAACATGCTTTTGATGGGCAACATGATACCGCAAAATGTGACCTGGCACAGCGGCCAAATGGTCACAGGCCTGATGATTTGCCGAGTCGGATCGATTGACCGCGATCAGGAGGTTCGGAATCCGTGCGTGTTTCCGGCGGGATCGGCTGAACAGGCCGCGACGAACAGCCCGGCGCTGGATATAAGCTGTTCCTTGATTCGTCAGATTCGCATCAGTCCTTTTTTCAATTCGTGAATCATGGACATTGGTTTTCCCTCAAGTGTTGCAAAAGTTAGAAATGTTGCAAGTGTTGCAAGTCCCTTTTTATGCAATTCCCGTTTTATGTCGTCGTCGTCGTCGTCGGACAGACACAAGATTTCACCGCCAAGATACGGTGTTAAATGTCAAGTAGCAAGTGGACAGGAAGCGCGGTGGAGTGGATCGAAATCCTGTTGTTTGACCACG
>JALHNT010000076.1 GCA_022843385.1 Anaerolineae bacterium
GCTCTTCCGATCTCGACAAAATCCTTCCATCGCCTAATTCCAACCCCCCTAATACCCTATCTGTATGCCCCGTCAATGTTGATGTCGGCGTGCCATCCGACTCCCACAGACGCAAAGTATTATCTTCACTCCATGACAACAACCGACCATCACGCAACTCCCGCGCACCATTCACGTGACCCTCATGCCCTGTGAGAATCGCTTCGGGCATGCTATCTCGGTCCCACAAGCGTAAGGTCTTATCCCAACTCCACGATAGCAACCGACCATCATGTAACTCCCGCGCACCATTCACGTGACCCTCATGCCCTGTGAGAATCGCTTCGGGCGTGCCATCTCGGTCCCACAAGCGCAAGGTCTTATCCTCACTCCATGATAACAACCGACCATCACGCAACTCCCGCGCACCATTCACGCGACCCTCATGCTTCATTGTCCGTAGCAAGGTCCCGCCTGCAGGATTCAGGACAGCGTAATCACTGTCGGGTTGGGCCGGATAGAGTCCGGGCACATTGTCCATAATCATCTCAGTTAGCATGTGGATGTCAGGCATTTTGCGCCGCCACGTCATAAGTCGCCCGACGAGCTGCGATCCCCACTGCGCTTTGTCATCATTCAGCACATGTGCGGACATGCTAAACGCGGACCGAACCAGCCGGATCGCCTGATCCTCAGCCAAATACACGCAATCCGCGATCAGGGCGTTTACGTTTGTTGCGTCTAGTTTTGCTTGCAGGAAAGCGTAGTCCAGCAGGATGGTTTTAGCGCGGTCTCGCTGACCAGCCTCAACGAGATGCGAGGGGAGTGTTAGGAGGAGATACACCCGCTTTTCGGGCGGCATTGCTGCCAGTTTCTGTTGAAGGTTAGTCATTCTTCAAAAGGGTCTCCCAGTGCCTCTATAAGATTACAGCATTTGTACTCGCAATTCTCGTGGGGATATACTGCCTGAGGGTGTTTAAGAATGCTCGCGTGCCGTACACTCGCCGCGCCGACGTTGTGCGAGAGGGTTATGTTTCCCCGCCCCGATAGCGGAGGAACAGGACCCGCCCTGCTACATCACCGGTGACGATGGTGCTATTTATGCCAAATGTGGCTGCCCTAATGTCGGCGTCAGCTATGAAATTCGCTTGCATACCATCTGAAGTTTGCAAGCGTAGTGTTCGATTGTTATAAGCAAGTTGCCTATTTTCTTTATCGCGAACAAATCCTTGGAATGTCTGAATATTTGGATATGCAAGTGCAATTTTTAGTTTACCATCTATGGTATTCATAACTTGCATAAGTTTTGTCCCAGTAACAATGTTCCAAACGATTAGAGTTCCATCAATCGATGCAGAAACGGCTGTTATTCCATCTGGCGATAGAGCTACATGCCATACTGCGTATTTGTGTCCCGCGAGTTTGCGAATCGCTTTTCCAGTGTTTAGATCCCATACAATAAGATTTCTTCCTCTTGTTGCTGAAGGTAATGATCCTGATGCAGAGACTGCAAGTTGTTCATCTTTTGCAACAGATACATAAGTAATTTGTTCTTTGTGATCGGTAAATTCCTCAAAGCTTTTGAGCACCTTTCCACTGGTTATATCCCACATAATTAGTGTGTAATCGGATGGAGAAATTGCGATTGTTTCATTTTTAATTATTGATATATGACTAATACCAACTCTATCCCTTTCAAGTCGGCGGAGCAACCTACCACTTTCTACATCCCACACAATTGGTGCGATATTCATTGGACGTAGCGCAAATGATTGTGCAGAAATTATAGTCCTTGCGTCTGTAGTTAGTACTGCGTGATCCACACTTGCTGTGTGCCCTTCAAGTCTGCGGAGCAATTTTCCGGTTCCTACATCCCAGACAGCAAGCGTCTTGTCGTAAGATGCCGAAACCATAACACTTTTATCGACTGACAGAGTAATGTAATTAATTCTGCTGGAATGCGCTATCGACTCTGACTCGGATCGTTTGTTCAAAATATCCCATACAATAAGCGTTTTGTCTTTTGATGCTGAAACTACTGTTCGACTATCTTTAGTAAGAGCAACATGAGAGACAGCGGCTGCATGTCCTTTTAGCACATGTCGTGCTTCACCTTTTTCTACATCCCACACGATGAGGGTTTTGTCTCCTGATGTCGAAACCGCTGTTCGACCATCTTCAGCAATAGCAACATGAGAGACAGCGGCTGTATGTCCTTTTAGCACATGTCGTGCTTCACCTTTTTCTACATCCCACACGATGAGCGTTTTTCCTGATGTCGAAACCGCTGTTCGACCATCTTCAGCAGTAGCAACATGCCAAACGCTATCTGTATGTCCCCTCAGCATGTGTCGTGCCTCACCTTTTTCTACATCCCATACAATGAGCGTTTTGTCTCCTGATGCCGAAATAGCTATCCTTCCATCCCTGGCTAATGCAACGTATTTGACCCAATTGTTATGACCCTTCAGTGTGTGGCGTGCTTCACCTTTTTCTATATCCCACACAATGAGCGTTCTATCTGCTGATGCAGAGATAGCTATATTTCCATTTGGTGTCAGGGCAACGTGCAGCACTCTATCCGTATGGCCCTTCAACACGTGAAGCGCTTCACCTTTTTCCACATCCCATGCAATAACAGTCATATCAACATATGACCCTGATGCTGAAACTGCTAATTTACCGTTCGCTGTCAGTGCAACATAATTGACACTTGAACTATGTTTCTCCAGCACATGTCTGACTTCACCTTTTTCTAAATCCCACACAATAAGCACATCATGATTAGCTGCTGAAATTAGTGTTCGCCCATCTGAAGAAAGTGCAATATCATTGATGCCACCCTTGTGACTCTGAAGAATCCGTAGTATTTCCCCACTGCTAATCTCCCATACGATAAGTGCTTTATCCCGAATAAGAGGGTCAGCTGATGCAGAGATCGCAGTTCTGCCATCATTAGTGATTATGACACGATCGACACCGCCTTGATGTCCGAATAGTGTACGCACCAATGGGCTGCCGGCCTGGTTCAGCACCGTGTAGTCAGTGTCCGGGAAGGCTGGATAGATGTCCGACACATTTTCCATGATGACCTCGGTCAGTGTGTGTATCTCCGGTACACTACGCCGCCAGGTCATCAAGCGCCCGACCAGTTGCGAACCCCACTCTGCTTTATCCTCATTCAGCACATGCGCGGACATGCTCAGCGCAGACTGAATCAGCCGAATTGCCTCATCCTCGGCCAAATACTCGCAATCCGCGATCAGCGCGTTTACATCCGTCGCGTCCAGCTTGGCTTGCAAGAAGGCGTAGTCCAGCAGAATGGTTTTGGCTCGGTCTCGTTGACCAGCCTCAACAAGATGCGAAGGTAGTGTCACGAGGAGATACAGCCGCTTCTCAGGCGGCATTGCTGCCAGTTTCTGCTGAAGGCTAGTCATTCTTCAAAAGATGCTCCAGTGCTTCTGTACGATTACAACATTTGTCCTTGCAATTCTCGCAGGGCTATACTGTTGCCAGTGTTTGATAGGGCGGCGACCCGCACCGTATTATCCACCGCGACGACGTTGTGCGAGGGATTATTTGTCTTCGCCCCTCACGCGCACGAACAACACTCGTCCCGCGTTATCTCCCATTACAATCTGCTGACCGCGTATGGCTATGGCACGGAAGGGTATGGCTCCATCGACGATCAACTGCCCCACTCCATGTACCCATATAAGATTAGGTTCTGGTCTCAGGGACAAAACGGAATTGTCCGAACCACGCAAATACAGCACGCGCTCATCGAAGCGAAGCGCTGTAGCCCATGCGTGGAGGCGTGTTTGATCGCGTGTCCAATCGTCCAATACAGCCAGCGGCTCACCATCCCCACGCCACAAGCGCAGGGTTTTATCCTTTGACCAGGAAAGGATGCGACCATCGTTTAGCGCCAACACGCCGACGATATCTTTTGTATGCCCCGTGAGTACAGCCAGTGGCTCACCGTTCTCTCCCCACAACCGCAGTGTGCTGTCGTCAGACCACGAGAGGATGCGACCATCATTTAGCGCCAACACGCCGGCGATATACTTTGTATGGCCTGTGAGGATGGCCAGTGGCTCCCCATCCCCACGCCACAAGCGCAGGGTTTTATCCTTTGACCAGGAAAGGATGCGACCATCATTTAGCACCAACACGCTCATGACTCTAGCCGTATGCCCCGTGAGCACAGCCAGTGGCTCACCGTTCTCTCCCCACAACCGCAGTGTGCTGTCGTCAGACCAGGAAAGGAAACGCCTGTCGTTCATCTCTAGTACACCCCTTACAGTACCTGTGTGCCCTGTGAGCACAGCCAGCGGCTCACCGTCTCCTCGCCACAAGCGCGGGTTATTGTCTGAACCTTTCTCACTCAAACCAAGGTAGTGTGACCACGAGAGGAAGCGCCCATCCCTGAGTGCCAGCACGCCTCCGACCGAATCCGAATGTCCTGTTCTGTGGACACTGCCTCCCCGATCTCCCCGCCACAAGCGCAGAGTGTTGTCCATTGACCACGAGAGGATGCGACCATCGTTCAACTCTAGGCCACCGTTAACAAAAAACCAATGGCCCCTGAGAACTGTCACTGTCAGATCTGCCGTACTCCACAAGCGCAGGGTATTGTCCATTGACCACGAGAGGATGCGACCATCGTTTAGCGCCAACGCGCCATCAATAGCATTTGTATGCCCCTTGAGAGCACTCAGCGGCTTACCGTTCTCTCCCCACAGCCGCAGCGTGCTGTCGTCAGACCACGAGAGGATGCGACCATCATTCAGCGCCAACGCGCCATTGACCATAGCCGTATGGCCTGTGAGGATGGTCAGCGGCTCACCATCCCCACGCCACAAGCGCAGGGTATTGTCCATTGACCACGAGAGGATGCGACCATCATTTAGCGCCAACGCGCCATTGACCCTAGCCGTATGGCCTGTGAGGATGGTCAGCGGCGCACCTCGCCCCCACCACAGCCGCAGCGTGCTGTCGTCAGACCACGAGAGGATGCGACCATCATTTAGCGCCAACGCGCCATTGACCCTAGCCGTATGCCCCGTGAGCACAGCCAGTGGCTCACCGTTCTCTCCCCACAACCGCAGTGTGCTGTCGTCAGACCAGGAAAGGAAACGCCTGTCGTTCATCTCCAGTACGCCCCATACAGTACCTGTGTGTCCTGTGAGCGCAGCCAGCGGCTCACCGTCTCCTCGCCACAAGCGCGGGTTGTCTGAACCTTTCTCACTCAAACCATGGTAGTGTGGCCACGAGAGGAAGCGCCCATCCCTGAGTGCCAACGCGCCATTGACCCTAGCCGTATGTCCCGTGAGGACGGACAAGGGTGTACCATCACCATCCCACAACCGCAGCGTGCTGTCGTCAGACCACGAGAGGAAGCGCCCATCCCTGAGTGCCAACGCGCCATTGACCCTAGCCGTATGTCCCGTGAGGACGGACAGGGGTACACCGTCCCCATCCCACGAGCGCAAGGTTGCGTCTTCACTCCATGAGAGAATGCGCCCATCCGACAGCGCCAAAGCACCTGTTACAGTCTCTGTATGCCCCGTCAGCGTCCGCAATTGGTTGCTGTAGGCGGATAACATAGGCGGAAATACGTGAGTCGCCAGTAATTCCAGCGGGCCCTTAGCTTGTGCCTGTTGCCATAGGTCAGCGATATCAGTTTGGTGACGGTGTGTCCACAATCGCCCAGTGAGTTGGTAGTGTAGTTGGTCTTCATACTCATTCAGTACATGCGCAGACATGCTTAGCGCCGACCGGATCAGTCGAATCGCCTCATCATCCGCAAGATACCCACAATCCGCAATCAGCGCGTTTACGTCTATTGCGTCCAGCTTGGCTTGCAGGAAGTCATAGTCCAGAAGAATGGTTTTGGCGCGATCTCGCTGACCAGCTTCGACGAGATGCGAGGGTAGTGTTACGAGGAGATACAGCCGCTTTTCGGGCGGCATTGCTGCCAGTTTGTCACGAAGTGTGCTCATCGTCAAATAAGTCCCCCCACAATTCATCAGCAATCACCGCATTAATCCCTTTAATGCTTACACCTGCCGCCTGCACGATGTCCTTCCGGTGGAGAAAATCGCGAAAGCTGTTGTGGTAAATACTGTAGCGCGTGCCTGCCACCTCGTACTGCTCATGCAGGAACTGATTCCACTCATCCAGCACATCCTGTACGGTGAGGACATCCACGCTGATCTCGTCGTCATCGGCGAACTGGTGGATCAAGGTGCGCGAGGCAGGCTGGCGCAGCTCACACAGAATGTAAATGATGCGGATTTTCGCACGCGGCAGCGGCTTGGCGGTCATGCCCATGCGCCGCCAGTGATCCTCGTAGTAACGTTCCAGACCAACCGGCAGCGTATCCAAGTCGTAGCGCCCATGCTCAATTTCCGGCAGCACATAGCGCAGATACATGAAATTACCCTGACTCTTGTGTGCCAGGTTGTCGATAAAGGCTGCCTGTGGTGTCTGGCTTGCATTCAGCCAACTGCGGATGCCATCACGTTCCGCCGCCAATCGCAGGTATTCGCGTATGTCCTGGATCGTCTCCGACTGGTGCGCGTTCAGGTCATAGAGTTCGACAGGTGCGTGCGTCGTGAACGGCAGATCGACCTCGCGCCGCGTCAGGACGAAGTAGACGTGCTCAGGTAGATGGGTCGGCAAAAACAGGATGTTTGCGCCATCTGGATGTCCGGTCAGATCAACCTCGTCCAGCGCATCAACAGCGATGACAAGCCGCGAACCCGCGTTGATTTGCTGGCTGGCTTCTTGCAGGAGATTGGCGATAAATCCACCATCATTCAGCGCATCCGGCGGCAGCGAAGAATACGACAGCCCAAATCGGGCAATCAACTGCTTACAGATGCTGTCCAGGAAATGACTTGCCCGGTTGATGCCTTGTCCGCGAATATTGAAGTGGGCGATGTGGTTGTTGCGCTGCACAAACTCCGCCAGCAGCGCAGACTTGCCAGCGCCAGGATCGCCTTCGAGGACGAAGTAACCGCACTCATGCGTCTTGATGAAATCGTCAATCGCACGAAACACGTACTCGCGCCCGACGAAATCATCGGCTTTGCCGGGAGGCAGGATCGGTCTGACATCAGGACGCAGACCAAGTGCATCACTCACCGCCTGCAACTGCGCCCGAAAGTCGCTGTGAAACTCGACCCATTGCAGGCTGTCGAGCACATCTTTGCCGGGGAAGTCCGGCAGGTGATTGCTGACTGGCAGGGGTAGAATCTTGAAGCCGGGGTCGCGCTTCTGGCGTTCGGCAGCGAGGCGAATTTCTTCCAGCACCCAATCTGCCCGAACAGACTCCGCCGAGAGGATGACCAGAAAATGCGTAGACTGCTCCATCACGCCTGAGATGATGTGTTCCTGCCAGCTTTCGCCAACCGGGATGCTGTCTGGCGCAATCCAGACTTTTACACCCTGTGCTTGCAGGGCATCCGCTAGTTTATGCGCGAGTGCGAAATCGCGTTTATCGCGGGTGGTGTGGGAGAGGAAAATCTTCGTCTCAAGTTCACTCAATCTGCTTCATCCTCGTCTATGGAGATAATCCGGTGTACTTCGCTCCAATCATCTCTAATCCAGGCGATGATCCTTATAGCTTCACGCATAATTTTCAGGGATAATCCACGCTCTTCACGTTCAAAAATCATTGCCCAGCTACCCAGCGTATTTAGTAGGTCATCTACAGACCGCACCTCCAATACAGCAAGAGCTTTCGCTAACTTTCCCGAAGTTGCCAACAACTTGCTGATCTGTTGTGTTGTGTCAAATCTCAGATCAGCCGATTGAATCTTATTGATCAACTCCTGCGCTTCATCAAATAATCCTTGCTGAGCAAAATCAATGGCAGATCTCTTGAGGTGAGCATCACCTTCTGTTTCAGCCGACCTCTTGTATTTGCGCAGGGTTTCCGACAATGTGAATTCGTTTGTAGAGAGTAATATCTCAGAAATGCTATCAAGTGCGACTAATTTGCGCTCATAATCCTGCAATGCGAGTGCTGTCGCTGTAGATTTGTCCAGGTAACGATTTGCATCTTCAGCGAAGTTGAATTTTGCAAGAATTGCGGCAAATTTAAGATATGCTTCGTTTCGTTCAGCAAGATACGGAATTGCGTCAATTGTCTCTTCAAGCCGGGGCATTTCCTTTTGTAATACGTTTGCTCCTGCGATTTCGCAGATCGTCAAGAAACTCGAAAAACGATCAAAAATGTTTGATTTACGTGAAGCATAGTCGAATGCAAGATCAACTTTGTCCATATATGCAAGTGCAACCAACGCATGTTCGCCTCGTATTGCAGCGCGTTGTAAGAGAATGTGGTTTGCACAGTACAACCCCACAAGTATACAGATTTGCTGAGGTGTTTTGGGTTCACCAATGTGTGTGATAACATTTCGGAGTTGGATCTCATATTGCGAATCCATTTTGGAGAAATCAAACTGTACGTCTAACCAGTCTGATGTTTTTGTCAAAACCAGATAAGCGCGTGGTATGTTGCCTGCATAAACCAGATGGTTTACTAAGGTTTGCAGCAAATATGCCTTTTTTTCTGGATTCATGATTGATAGCTTATCTGCTAAACTATCCATGCGATTTTCACCATAACTCCAATCCCCGTTATCCTTGTGGCTTTGTTCAGCACCTATATCACCCCTAGTTGTCTCTTCATCTAACCCCAGATCCCCCCACATATTATCTGCGATCTTCTTATTTGCTTGAACCAAATCCACGCGCTCGTCAGCCACATCCTCCGTCGCTGCAATGAACTCAAAGAAGCTGTCGTGGTACCATCGGTAGCGTCGCTGCGTGCTGCCTTCATATTCCACATCGGTTTTGAAAATAAACTGATCAAAGTCTTTTAGTACTGCCCGAATGCGCCGCTTGTCCTCGATATCGGAAAAATCGGTAATCAGGTCGATGGATACGGGTTCCTTGACGACGGTCAGTGCCACGATCACCGGCAACTTGTCGTCGAACCAATCCAGTTCGTTCTGCTGGCGCATCCGCCGCCAGTGATCTTCGTAATAGCTGTTCAAGCCTGCCGGAATGCTGTTGAGTTCCAGATCCGTGTAGGCACCAGTTTCGATCTCTGGCAGCACCATACGCAGATAAATGAAGTTGCCCTGGCTTTGCCCAACAATATGCTGGATGAACACACTGTCGTTGATTCTATGTCGCTGGATATATGCCTGAATGCCCGGTTGTGGCGTTTGCCCTTCCACATACAGCGTGATGTCCTCTACGTTGCCGGCAGCATCCTGCTCCAAATACAGACTGCCCTGCTCACTGATGTCGATTCGCACGGGAAGCTGCTCACGCCGAGTCGTTGCGACGATGTATATACCGTCCTGCAATACGGTTGGCAGACACAGTATATTCTCGCCACTCGGCACATCCGATTGATCAGCACCATCAAGGGCATCGACAACAATGACACACTTCTTCCCGTTGAGCTTCTTTGAGACCTGATCCAGCAATTCACCTAGAAATCTGCCATCCTGAGTAGTTTCCGGCGGTAAGATGGCATAATCCAGGTCGTATACAGCGATCAACTGAGCGCAGATGTTTTTCAGGAAATCCGTCGCTTTGTTGATCCCTTCCGAGCGGATATTGAAGTGATGCAGATAACCGTTTGTTTTCACCATCTGGGCGGCCAGCGCAGATTTTCCGATACCAGGGTCACCACGAACGAAGAAGTAACCACGGGGATGGGTGTCAATAAACTGCTGCACTGCATCAAAGACGAACTGACGACCGACGAAACCGCGCGTCTTCTCTTCGATGTAGCGCGTGAAGTCACGGATCTCATCACGGATCGAGGTCGAGCTGTCGAGGAAGTGTCGTGAAAGTTCACCAAAGCGCGCATCCATCAAGTCAACGATAGAACCGAGTCGTTCTTCGATATTACTCAACCTCTCCGCTGTTGCTGCTGTATTCGTCTTAATGACACTGAGGTTCTTTGACTGAAAAACAGAACGGAAGACCTCAGTGTTTTTGAGTTCGTTCTCGAAGTATCTCAGGATGATCTCGGCTTCCTGAGAGAGGTCGCGCCATCTGAGTGGTTGATCGAGCGCAGCCTGCCATTTGCCCCCGATGAGCTGTGTGTTTGGCTGGCGATCAAAAGTGAGAACAACAGCAAATTCTGCAGACACTTCAGGATCGGTTAGTAAACCATTCTTCTGCATGAAAGGTCGTGCAAGCATCAATCGTGTTCCAGTTGCATACCGAAGCAAGGCGTTACCAATAGACTCTTGGACTGCGACTTTCGCGACTTCGCTCGATAAATGGCTATTCTGGACAGCTAAAATACGTAATATTTTAGCTGTCATTTCATGGAGATCTGTTGCTTTTCCCATGTCGGCTTCCAATTTTCCAAATAACATTCAATAGAGAACGAAGCGGTATCATCAAATACGCGAACGATTGCATGTAATTCTTGTCGAATCTATTGATATCAAGATAGGAATATGTGAGCAGCTACATGTTATTTAGTTTGTACATCATCATGGTCCTTGCTTTTGTCACTTTCTGGTTCTGGCTCAGGTTCGTTTCGTGGCCAGTCTGGTTTGTACCAATAGATCAAGCTTTGGCTCAGGTTCTCCCAAAGGTGTCGTTCTTGCCCCCAATCTTTAGGTATTCTGACTCCCATTTGTCTTAGGAGATCGTATCGAAACAGGTCAAATGCTGCCTTAATTCGATTACCCCAGCTTTTGGCAGCATTAACTGCGAGGCGATAATTCAGCCATGCAGATATAAGCAATACAAAGGGAAACCATGGCCATCTAATTGAATCACTTGCCAATATCAATATTAAATACTCTAAAAGCAGCATGAACGAGAAATAGAACAGATTAACCGCGAAATCCACCTCAGCCTTTGCAGCACTAATCGAGCGCTGATAGTCTTCAGGAATAACTGCCGAGAGGTGTGGCCAGAAAGGAATAGCATCAATACCATACATTACGCGTGAATAGACCTCAAACGCACGAATCACATTCCCGAACTCTGTGGGTAATACGAGTTTTTCTGAGTCAGGAAAGCGGATTCGGCGTGTCAGCAAAAGTTCCGTGTATCGTGCTACAACCTCATCAGGTACTCCAACTTCCAGATTATCGCGGTATTTTTTTGCAGTTTCTTCATATTCTTTTTGGAGTCGATGATATCTCCTTACTTCCAGATTCGGGAACCTCTGCAAAATACCATACCCCTCCAGCAAACGAATGAATGGGCGGTTCATCGCAGAAACCAATATGCTGATCAACCAGACTGAAAAAAGTGCCAAGGCAGAAGTCCATAGAGTTTGTTCCGCGAGCAGGATTTCGAGCGTGGTTGTGTCTAGCAACACTCCAAACTCGACCAGCAACAGTAGAAACAGACTTGCAAACAGCAAGCTTGGAACAAAGAAACCAACCACATAATATCTATCAAATGACTTGCTCAGTTCTGAGATCACAATCAATCCTCATCAACTGGTGGTCGTGGCGGGGTAGTTACATCACCGAACAAATCCCCCCAGAGCTTGTCCGCGATTTTCTTGTTCGCCTCAACGAGATCGACGCGCTCGTCCGCCACGTCCTCCTTCGCCGCAATGAACTCGAAGAAGCTGGCGTGATACCAGCGATAGCGCCGCTGCGTACCGTCTTCATATTCCACATCGGTTTTGAAGATGAACTGATCGAAGTCCTTCAGCACCGCCCGAATGCGCCGCTTATCCTCGATATAGGCGAATTCTGTAATCAGGTCGATGGATACGGGTTCTTTGACAACGGTCAGTGCCACGATCACCGGCAGTTTGTAGTCGAACCAGTCCAGTTCATTTTGCTGGCGCATCCGCCGCCAGTGATCCTCGTAATAGCTGTTCAAGCCTGCCGGAATGCTGTTGAGTTCCAGATCCGTGTAGGCACCAGTTTCGATCTCTGGCAGCACCATACGCAGATAAATGAAGTTGCCCTGACTTTTCCCTACAATATGCTTGATAAACACCCCGTCGTTGATTCCATGTCGCTGGATATATGCCTGAATACCCGGCTGTGGCGTTTGCCCTTCTACGTACAGTGTGATGTCCTGTATGTTGCCGGCAGCATCCTGTTCAATGAACAGACTGCCCTGCTCACTGATGTCGATTCGCAGGGGAAGCTGTTCGCGGCGGGTCGTCGCGACGATGAAGATGCCCTCTGGCAATATGCGCGGCAGATAAAGGAGATTTGTACCGGCAGATAATCCAGTGTTATCAACCTCATCCAGCGCATCTACGACGATGACACACTTCGCGCCATTGAGCTTCTTGGAGACTTGATCCAGAAGATCGCCCAGAAACCCGCCATCCTGCGTGGCTTCTACGGGCAGAGTGGCATAATCCAGATCGTACACCGCGATCAACTGGGCGCAGATGTTTTTCAAGAAGTCTGTCGCCTTGTTGATCCCTTCTGAGCGGATATTGAAGTGATGCAGATAACCGTTTGTTTTCACCATCTGGGCGGCCAGCGCGGATTTGCCGATACCAGGGTCGCCACGCACGAAGAAGTAACCACGAAGATGGGTGTCAATAAACTGCTGCACCGCATCAAAGACGAATTGGCGACCGACAAAACCGCGTGTCTTCTCTTCGATGTAGCGCGTGAAGTCACGGATCTCATCACGGATCGAGGTCGAGCTGTCGAGGAAGTGCCGTGTCAATTCACCAAAACGCGCATCCATCAAGTCAACGATTGAAGCGAGCTGCCCCTCGATATTGCTCAACGACTCAGCCGTCGCCGCTGTATTCGACTCGATGGCGCTGAGGCTCTTTGCCTGGAAGACCGGACGAAAGACCTCGGTATTCTTGAGTTCGTTCTCGAAATATCCCAGTATAATCTCGGCTTCCTTCGACAAGTCTGGCCATCTAGGCGGTTGTTCTAATGAGACGCGCCATTTGTCTCCGATCAACTTCGTATTCGGCTGACGATCAAAGCTCAGCACGGATGCAAACTCCGCTGCGACTTCAGGGTCATTGAGCAATCCATTCTTTTGGAGGAAAGGGCGTGCTAATGTAAGACGTGTTCCTTTTGCGTAACGTTCGAGGGCAGCACCAACAGCCCGCTGCATAGCTTTCTTGGTTGGATCGCCCTTCAGTTTTGCAACGATCGTTTCCGCGCTAACTCCTATCAGTTTTTCAAGAATAACGTCAGCAGCGACATCAAGTACAAGCGTCATAATCATGGATGCTTCTCCACTATGGGTACAGAAACTAAAGAACCTGAGTTATGGATAAGACGGGATGCCTTTCACAGGAGGTGTTATCCTCCACGATACCCCTATCGGAAAGGCAGCCCATCATGAGTCTACTGGAATTGTTCTGTGCAGTCGATGATTTCTGGCAAGCGTTTGAACCGTTGTGGCAACAAAATCAGTTGAGCAGCGGTGAACGACAGCGTCAACGGGCGGGCGTCTTGTGCGAGAGTGAAATGATGACGATTGTGATCCATTTCCACCAAGCGCGTTATCGCGACTTCAAGACCTACTACACGCAGCATGTGCAGGTGTTCTTACGGGCAGAATTCCCGCACCTCATCAGTTATGAACGCTTCATTCAGCGCTTGCCCCGGATCTTGGAACCGCTGTGTGTCCTGCTGCGTACCTGCTTCGGGACGTGTACGGGGATTGCCTTCATCGACTCGACCGCGTTAAGCGTGTGCAACAATCGTCGGATTCAGGCGCATCAGGTGTTTGCTGGCTTAGCTGCTCGTGGTAAGACCTCAATGGGCTGGTTTTTCGGTTTCAAGCTCCATTTCATTGTCAACGACCGCGGCGAACTGCTTGCCGTGCGGGTCACTCGTGGCAATGTCGATGACCGTAAGCCAGTGCCCCACTTGGTCAACCGCTTGTTCGGTAAACTGTTTGGTGACAAGGGTTACCTCTCCAAACCGCTGCGCGACCAACTACGACAGCAGGGCATCCAACTGATTACCAAGCTCAAATCCAACATGAAGAACCAATTGATGTTGTTGGGCGACAAGTTCCTGCTCCGTAAGCGTGCCATCATTGAAACCATCGTTGACCAACTCAAGAATATCTCCCAGATTGAACATACACGCCATCGCAGCCCGGTCAACTTCATGGTGCATCTGGTCGCCGGGTTGGTCGCCTATTGCTTTCAGCCCAAGAAGCCTTCGCTCGGCTTGGATAAAGCCCTTGTCCTTGCCCCTGCTTATCCATAACTCAGGTTAAAGAAATTATACGCCGAACGCTCGGTTTTCGCCTGGTCACACGCCACAGATTAACCGTGTCTCAGGTGGCTCAACTATCTCAACCGCAATCTTGAAACTCGCACCGCATCAGTGACACAGGGGTGATTTTTTCAAAAATCAGTAGCAATATGCGTCTCAGGTTGTGCCGCCTGTGCCGGTTGAGACGATTTTGTGCCGATGCAGTCTTCGCAAAAGGAAAGAGACTCTCTGTGTTCTCAAAGAGTCTCAAGAGTCTCAACATACTCAACCACCATGCGGGCACTCGCGCTGCGATATTTGCGGTCTAATGGACGCCCGCCTCAGGTGGCTCAACCGTCTCAACAAAGATTTCGGCATTGAGCTGCCAGAATCGCACACGTCCACCTCGTACCCGTTTCTGCGTGCTGAGGTTGTTTGGTCCCGGTATCAGGATGCCGTCTTCCCGTAACTGCATCCCAATGGCGGTCACGGTGAAGCGCAGCGGCTGCACCCGGTTCACTTCCCGGTGGGCAATCTCCGGCAGCAGGTAGACAAACCCCTCATCTTTGTAACCGATAACCGTTACGCCCGGCGGATACTCTCGTGGATTCTTCATATCGTCGTCAATCACAACCTGTCCACCGGCGAGTAACTGACCCAGAATATCGAGGAAGACCTCGCTGGCACGTTCCTGGCGCAGCGTGCGGACACTCTCGACAATGGCATCTTTCCATGCAGGAGGCAGATAGTTCTCATCCATCTCGGACAGAAAACGGGAAAGCATCTGGTAGACTGTCACCAGCACCGCCCAGTTCTGGATGACGCGCCCGGTGTTAGACTGCCCGCCAACTTCAGCGGCGAGCTTCTCACGGTAGCCACGCATGTTGCTGCTGAAGCGGTTGGCGAGGTCGGTTTTCAAATCACCCTGCTCAAGCTGCTTCGCTATCCATGAGGCGAAATGCGCGGTGAAGCCCGGCAGGTGTTCGCGTAAGCGTTCCGCCTGAACCAGCGTCTGTCCACCCGGATCGCGCTTCTCCCAGGGTGGAATTTCCAGCACCAGCATCCGCGCCACGACCGACATCTCGCCCTCAATCGTGGTTTCCCCGGTGGAGAGGATCAATCCACGACAGGGTTTCTCGTGCCGGACTTTGGCTTCACGGGTCAATCGTCCCCGTCCCATACCGCGTGAGTAAGATTGCAGAAAGCGGGTGAAGGTCTTTTCATCAGCGTAGATGCTCTTATAGTCGTCCACCCAGAACAGACTGTCTGCCAGTGGATATCCCAACATTTCAACCGTGTTGATCGTATCACCCCACTGAGCAGGTGGCGTGTCACGGCTGAACTGCCCGTAGAAGCTGCTCAGGAGTGACGCAATCTCCGACTTGCCGCTGCCCGATGTGCCGACCAGATGCACAGCAGGTCGCGGTGCCGCTGCCGGAAAGAAGCGCTGAAGCACAGGTAGCAGTGCAAAGGCAATGAGCGCTGAAGCCAGCTTCGGTGGCAGCACTTTCGTCACCGCATCGAACGCCGCAAGGCTTTCGTTCCACCCTGTCGCCTGTAAGCCGTAATCGCGCAAACGGTGGTCGAGTTCAACCGATGGTGGTTCGCTCAGTTTGCCCTTCGCTGTGATGCAGTCCTGTGGTGAAACGTATACCCATCTGCCATCAAGCTGCATCCAGCCCATGAAGTTGTAGTGGCGGTGAGTGGGAAACTCTCCAGATAACTGCACAATCGCTGGAACCAGATGCTTCGACATGCCGGCGCGGACAACATATTGCGATCCGGCACTGGCTCCGATGAAGCGGCGCAGCGCCACATCATCTACGAACACATCTCCTGGCACATCCAGCTTCTTGACCGATTCGCCGCGCCGCAGCTCCAGCGCGGTAGTATGCGCTTCTTTGCCATCATCATCCACCTGACAGGTCTGGTAGAGTGCGGTCGCCGTCCAGTCTACGACGGTTTTTTCCAGCGTGCCGCGATAACTCTCTTTACGGTAAATGATTTTGCCATCGCGCAGCAGGTAGCTTTCGTTATCGAGATATTCATGCTCCTGCTGCTGGAAGCTGGCACGTTTCTTCTCCTTATAGAGGCGGTCAATATCCCCGATTTTCAAGCCGTCGCCACACACGGCTTTGAGGCGCTGGCGTTCTTCAGCCCACTCGACCGGATTGAGGTGAATGCAGGCTTCAACAGCAGCGACAATCTGCTGGGTTGTCGGGCGTTCTGTCTTCTGTTCAACCTCAAAGCGCTCCACAAGCTGACCGATCACCTGTCGGGCATGTTCCTTTGGCGCAGCAATAGGGTCACGCGCCGGGCGACTGTAGGCACTTCGGATGGTCGTTAGCGCCTCGCGTTCGCTGCTGCCGCTGGCGAGGTGGCGTGGAATGAGTTCACGTTCCGCATCAGATTGGCTGTAGCCCCCATCACGCAGCTGGCAGGCTGCCGCGAACAGTTCGGTGTTGCGACTGCCATTTGCAGCGCCGGATGCCAGATAGCTTTCAGTGCGCGGTGGAAGTGGATACTGTCCGTTCCCGTTAAGGGTGATGACATTCATCCCGCCGATTTGCTGCGTTCGTGGTTGGACTTCCAACCAATCGAAACAGGTCAATGGGTAACGTCGATCCGGCTGCCAATCGACCACCTGCACTGGCGCGTTATCCCGTTTTGATTTGGTATTCATGCTTTCTGGCAGCCGCATCACAGATGCCACCGACTTCACATATGCCTCATCTCCACCCAGTGCCGCGAACAACCCACGCAAAATGCCAGCGATTTTCTGACGGTCAGCATCACTCTGAAGCAGGAACGGCTGATCCAGCAGCCAGTAACCATGCCAGCCGCCGCCGCTGTCGAGGATGAATGAGGGTGCGGGGTCGAAAGTGCTAAGTCTCGTTAGGGTCTGGTCGCGCTGGTGAACATCTCCATCACAGTCGATGTCTACCCACAACGCGGGAACAAGTGCAGCAGCTTCCGCTTTACCCTGTTTTCCTTTACGCAGACAAGGCGCGAAGTACACGCCATAGCCCTCAGCGTTGAGTTTATCTACTTGTTTCGTCACTGCATCGCGCTGTTGGTCGTTATTAGGCTGCGCCCAGAATGACCGTACTTCGCCCGTTTCGGGGTGGATGCAGCGCAGTTCCAGCCAGAGTTTATCCGGCACGTTCGGATACAACGCCCCAAGAAAATCATCCCCTGCAGTGTTTCGTGCGTTGTGACTTGTCGTTTTCTGTGTCATACTGTGTTCATTCCTTTAGATGTACACAGGGGCTTGAGGCGCTTTCCGTTTGGCGATGGGGTGCGCTTCCGGCTCCTGTGTGCGTTATGGATAAAGTTATAGATCGAGCGTCGGGTATACAGCGGCGCTCGTTTCAATTTCTGGCTGGTCGCGCCGTTCACGAAGCTGCTCCTTAAGGCGAATCGCCAGCAGTTCGGCTGCCTCATGATCGAGATTGGGCATCACCGGGCGAAATTGCAGAGCCGTCTCACCTTCGCGGTTCTTAAAGAAACCATAGACACCCACCGTGCTGGTATCCTCATCGGTGCGGCGTACACCTGCCCACACCGCACCGATCTCTGGCTCATGCCCGTGTGCTTCCTCTATATAGGCGACCTGCTCCTGCTGTTCACGGACGGCGGTGAGTGCGTCGTAACGCTGTTCCCAATCGCGTCCGGCATAGCGATCCAGCAGCGCGACCATGTTTTCCTGCGTGACCTCATGCAGCAGCTCGATATGATCGACACTTTTATTCCGTGAGAAGTACAGCGGCTTACGTCGGCCTTCGTCCGCGTCGTAGTACGTTCCTGGCAGCACAATGTGGGTGTGTGGATTGTGCTGACCCGGCGCTTCATTGCCATCGGTCTGGCGGTGGTGTAAGACGGCTGACCACTCGACACCGGTATCAATCCCTCTGGCATCAAAGAAGTCGTTCATCGTGCGCTCGGTGAGCTGTCTGACAAACTGCTCACGCTGTTCCGGCGGCACCATGCGAATGAGATCAACGTTCGGGTTGATGACGAGGCTAAACATCAGCACATGCTCACTCTGGTAGGCTTCGCAGCGTTCGGCAATCTCGGATACCGAAGCACCCATACCCTGATCCAACCAGCGTTCTCGCCCACCTGCCTGTCGCGCCTTCTCATCCCGTGACTCCCTGTAGGTCAGGTACTTAAGCAGGTTGCCCATGCGCTTACTCTCATTCGCGGTGGGCTTTTTGTACTTCACATTGGAGACACACATCTGCTTGCGATCCATGTCCTATGCCTCCTTTTTGCGCCTGAAGAAGGCGATCAGCTTCTCCAGCAGTTCGTTTTGCCGCTGAAGCTGTTCTTCGACGGCATCCAATCGCCCTTCCAGCTTGCGGGTGATGGCTGCTCGTGTGCCGGGAATGTCATCCTGATGCGATAGATAAAGGTTCAGGGCATCGCGGATCAGATCGGTCTTGTGCTGCATCTCCCCCTGCCGGGCGCGGACGCGCAGAAGCTCCTCGACCCGCCGCATTTGTTCCGGTGTAAAGCCGACACTCAACCGTTCGCTGTAGCCATCATGATGCTTGCGTTTACTCAAGTTCCACCTCCTGAAGTCGTTCCTTCAAACTTTCTGTAGGACGAAAACGCCCGTACACCCGGCGCAGTCGCCCACACTTGTCCAGTGCGCCACCGGCCTTCATGTCCTGCACCTCAATGCTCAACCGTCCAATATCCGGCACGATGATTTCCTCACCTTTCACAAGTTCCTTTGACCAGACTTCGGTGAGTACCTCGATGACTTCCGCCACATCGCGCTGCGTGCGGTGTGGTAGTCGTCTGGCAATCCTTGCAATCACATCACGGTGATACATCTCACGCTCCTGTCTGTGTTTTTTGTGTTGGTCAGCCGTCGTATGACAGGTTGATAGCTGCTCGCATGAGCAGCAGCACCACGCACCGCGAAAGTTTGTCGGGGTGTGGTCGCTCGTCTCGGTCAACCGAGACGAGCGATACGGCGGGTGTCCAACACCGCCGTAGGGGTGCAGTCGCCGTGAGGCGCTGCACCGAAGCCCTGCGGCGCTTGAGCAGCCAGCGATTTAGCTGGCTTAGGTCTGAGGGGGGCATATAGCCCATTGAACGCGCACGTTCCCCCTCAGACCGTACCCTGTTGGGACGCACCCAACAGGGATGGAATGCGCCAGCAGTCCATATCGTCGGACATGCGAACAAGCTCACCATGTGGCTTTCCTCATGCGCTTCGTCCGACGCTCAGCATCGTCATCTGTCAGGGCTGGCTCGTCCCTTGTCACCGATGGCGATGTTCGGGGTGGATGCTGTCCTACAGCCATTGATTGAACGACACCATTAGCTGCCACATGCTGAATGATGCGCTCCAGAAAGGCGGGCATATCGTTGAGGGCATCCCGGATCCATAAGGTGTCGCGGCGTACTTCCAGCAGCTCCGGTAGGTCAATGATGGGTGCTTTGGACTTACGTCGGATACCCAACTGCTCCCGGATCAGGTCGCGTAAAGCATCACTGCGTTCGCCTTCTTCGATAGATTCCCACCAGTCCAGAATGTCCTGATCGGTGTCGTAGTAGGCTTTGAAGGCAATCAGTTTGAAGGCCCGCTTGCTCTTGTTCTTTTTTGGCATACTGCCTCCTTCGCTAGGGTTTTACGCGGTATGCTCAGTCGGTATACCCGGTAAAACCCCCGTTTTGAACTAACCTTTGCGTCTGGCGAAGTTGGCGTAGTACAGATAGCCTCTGGCGTTCGCCATCTGCGCGTCCGGCACTAACTTCGTCTGCGGGTAGGCTTCCACCACCTGCTCATACACCAGTTCCGCCCCACCACCTGAGAGATAAATCACATCGACGGTTGTGCCGCGCTGCCACTTCTCTGACAGTAGGTTCAATGTCGCGCTGCGAAGGGGAGCGAGGGCTTCCTCAACCTCATGGCTGTAATCCACGGGCTTGCCGCTGGCAGTGAAAATTCCGGTACGGAGAACCTGCTCAACAATCCGGTGGGGCATCTTCTCGCGGTAATCGCGTTCCAGCATGGCGGTGATGCGTTCCTGTGCGGTATAGACTCCACTCTCCACGCTGCCACTTTCGGCATCCACGAAGTCCCCGTCGTCATCCAAAATGATGTCCACGGTGTAGGTGCCGACATCTACAACACCAGTTCGCATGTAGGTGTGATAGACGTTGATGTCGCCCTGCTCGGTGAGCATCATCGCGTAGGCACTGCCATACGGCTGTGGCATGACCATCACTTCGGTCACATTGGCGATGACTTCGGTGGAATCCGTTTTGATGAGGTGCTGACCCGTGAGCGCTTGCTTGAGTTCGTCTGCATCCCGCATGTGGTCAACCGGGAGTCCCGAACAAAGTCTCAGATGGATGACATCTCCCCCCGACACCCCCTGTGCCAGTTTGCCGATGGCGGCTTTCGCCAGCCGCAGACGGAAGGTATTGCCCATTGTCTTTTCATTGGCGGTGCGTCCACGCAAACGCAGCAGTTCCCCAGGCGGAAGCTGCGCCAGCGCCAGATCGCCGACAAACCAGGTCGAACCGTCTTCATCCGTCAACTGGTCGCCGGGATATTTGGCTGCCAGCGCCTCCTGCTGGAACTTGATTTCACGGGCATGACCCGCTACCGATGGAAAAGCAATTGCGGTCTGATCCGTCACGACTTTGGTGACACCGTAGCCGATGTCCAATCCCACTGTAAGGATGCCGCTCGACACCATCTCTGACTCCACTGCTGTATTCCGGTTCTTGCGCCTGTTCATTCAATCTGCCTCCATAAACAAAAACAGCCCAACTACTCCTCATCGGTAGCTGCGGCTGAAGAACCCACAAAATCAGCGGGGTTGACGCGGGAAAATGCCCGTACCACATCCCCTAAATCAAATGCCTTTAAATTCAGTTGAGTTGGAGCGCTTTGAAGATGTCAAAGCGTTCATGGACCGGGCGGCACGGCTGGGTCCGGGCATCGCCAAGATTGGTCTCATCAAGCGTGACATGACCAAGCTCGGCGCAGGGCGTGAAATCGGTGTGGTCTGGCGGGATGAATGGACTGCCCTGTGGCGGCACGGACAGCCTGTGCCGGAAGGGTACGAACCGAACCAGCGGCTGGTCAAACAGCGCGTGCCGAAGTGTCCGACCTGCGACTGCACCGTCATGCAGGAAAAGAAAGGTGTCGAATCGCCTGCATCCGAAAGCTGGCTCAAAGGCGGCAAACGCCTGTGTTCGATCTGCCAGACCCCGCTGTGGCAGGAAGCCCGTGACAAAGGCTCTCAGCCCAAACCCGGACAGAAATACCCGACGAAGAATCCGCGCTACCGGATTGACGAGTATCTCAAGCACATCTACCCGGATCGGATTTATCTGCTGATCTGGGATGAAGTCCACGAATGTGCTCATGGGGATACTGGAAACGGGGAAGCCTTCAACCGCATTGCAGGGCTGGCGCAGAAGGTGCTGGCGATGACGGGAACGCCGTTCAACGGCAGATCGTCGTCGATCTTCAACCTGGAATACGCGCTCAATCCCCGCACCCGCCAGCGCTATAACTGGGGCGGCGCACCACGCCTGAACCGTAAGCCACGCGGCGAACGCGGTTTCCAGACCGTTGTATCAGATGATAGCAAACAGCGGGGACGTGCCGAGTCGCGCTGGGTTGCTGACATGGGTGTGCGCGAGCAGGTGGTTGAGGAACGTCCGTCGTATGACAAAGAGACTGGTGCGTTCACCGGGACTTCGACGTATGAAAAGCCATATGAAGAAGCGCCCGGAATTTCGCCGCTGCTGGTGGCGGAGGTGCTGGATCATGCCATCTTCTTTTCACTGGGCGATCTTGGGAAAGCCCTGCCGCAGTACGAGGAGATTGCGCTGCCAGTGGAGATGGATGCCGACTGCTACGAGCAGTATGATCGCACCCGCCAGCAGTTGAAGGATTACCTGATTGCGCGGCGCTGGGAAGGCGACACGACGTTCAGGGGGTCATACCTGCAATGGGCAATGGGCTGGGTGAACGCGGCACACCGTCCGCACGAGGTCATCCACAATATCAAACATCCCATCACCGGCGAGAAGCTGCCCCACGTCGTCACCAGTATCCCGTCTTATGGCGAAGACCGTATCTTTGCCAAAGAGCAGGCACTCATTGACCTGGTACGTTCGGAGCTGGAACAGAACCGTCCGTGTGTCATCTACATCCGCCAGACCAGCACCCGCGACATCCAGCCGCGTATCGAATCGCTCATCCGCCAGCATGTGCCGCTCGCGCGAACCTTCATCCTGAAAAACACGGTAGAAGCCGAACGGCGTGAAGCTGTCATCGAAGCGGAAGTGGCAAAGGGTACGAATGTCGTCATCTCGAACCCTGAACTGGTCAAAACCGGGTTGGATCTGGTGTTCGCCCCCACGCTCATCTTCTACGAAATCACGTTCAACTTAGGCACGATGATGCAGGCAGCCGGACGGTCTTACCGCCTCAACCAGACGCACACCCACTGTAAGACGTACTACCTGTTCACCGAAGGGACGATGGAGCAAACGGCAGTGCAGTTGATGTCCCGTAAACAGCGGGCAGCCAAGCTGCTGACCGGGGACATCGGGCTGACCGGACTGGATGCGCTGACTGAAGGCGAGGGTGGTTTTGAGGAGGCGCTCCTCGAAGCCATCGGGCGCGACGAGGCGCTGCTCGACCCCTCCGAACTGTTCAGGAAATCCGAAGCGCAGGGTGAGATCGACCATGATGATGCTGCTTACTGGAATGTCGAACTGACTGAATCGGAGGGTGAACCACTGACGGCTGAGTACGCCGCGCCGTTTATGCAAGTCGAACTTCAGCCCACATTGGAGGCTGATCCACTCATCCGGGAAGCCATCCGACTCGGTGGGGTGGTCACTGAAATCGAACAACCTGAACGGAACGCAGCAGCGATCATTCTGCCCGACCCCGCATCGCAGCCGTTCGCGCAAACGATTTTCGACTATCTCGACACGGTTCACATTATCACCGACGACCAGAAACTGTCTACGTTGCGTGCGGAGCTGCTCACACTGCTGCCAGCAAGTCCGGCGCGTCTGGAGAACTGGTTGCGTGACAACCGGGTTATCTTCCCCGGCTGTGAAACTGAAGTCGCCGCCCGTATCGTTAGTCTGGTGCAGGGGACGAACCGCGATCCAGTCAACAATATCACTTTGCATCCCGTTACAGTCAACGCAAAGTCGAGAAAACCGGCTGCTTCCAAAACCCGCCGTCTCGATCTGCTGGCAGTGCCGGATGATACGCCGCAGCCCAAACGTCAGCAGCCTGAACGACTGGATGAAACCGCGCCACTGCAACTGGCGTTGTTCTGAGGGGGTGCGCCCATGCACCCTGATACGCTGGCGTTTCTGGATGTTCTCTTCCAACACTGTACGCCGCTGCGCTCATCTGCCCGTTTGACCTTTACTATGATTCACCCGACCAGTCAGCACCCTACACCCTCACGGCACATCTCGCTCGATAACCGCGCTGCTCTGTTGGATACGCTGCAACGGCTGTCCGACACCAACCGCATGGGCTGGGGCGCGTACTTCGCGGTAGGACTTCGCAAACCCGGACTGTCGCGCTGGAAACGCGGCGGCGTGGCGGAAGTGGTCGCGCTGCCCGCGTTTTACACCGACATCGACGATCCGACGGATGCGACACTCATGAAGCTGCGTGGCGCTCGGCTGCCCCCATCGGTGATTGTCCATTCCGGTGGTGGCTATCATGCCTACTGGCTGCTGGACGAGCCAACCCACGATCTGAACACGGCACGGCAGGTCTTACAGGGACTTGCCCGAACCTTCGGCGGGGATGGCTTATCTCCGGCGCAGTCGCTGCGACTGCCAGGAACGGTGAATCACAAGCCCGAACGCGGCGGCGCGGTGTGTCGTCTGGTCGAAAGCGCTGACCGTCACTACCGCCTGTCCAACTTTGGTTCGTTCATTCTACCAGCGCCCCATCCGCTGACGAAGCAGCTTGGCCCGCGAGCAGCACCGAACAGCAAAAACCTCAACGGGCAGTTGATTCATGCCATTACGACCATCCTGTGCCGCGATTATGCAGCGCGGGAGCAGCGGCGAAGTGACTGGCTGGCGGCGCTGTGTCCGTGTGGTCATGCCCGTGACCATCCGGGCGCTCACTTCTTTTTTAATCCCACCATCGGCTGCGGGCGCTGTCATGGACGGCATGGCACGCTCCGGCTGACCGACCTGTGTTCTGTTCTGGGTATCGACGCTGCCACTTACGGCGGCGTGTATCGCTAATGTAGAAAGGAAAGGCAATCATGTCCGAGAAGAAAGAGAAAAGCACCAAACAGGAACCACCGCCCACCATCATCACCCTGACACTGCCCACGCCTTCGGAGGGCGGCATTCCGCTGGAACGCGCCACCGCGACGCTGCTGATTCAGCGCGGCGACCTGGCACACGTTCGGCAGTTCATTTACATCGTGATGGAGGATATGACGACGGCGATCAAGGAAGCGTACCTTGCGTTGGCGGCTGTCGAAGCCGAACCGCCCGTCATCCCTGAACCACCTAAAGCCACGCCGAAGGTTGAACCGAAAGCGAAGGCGACAGGGAAAGTGGCAGGGGAGCCAGTCGTCGAGGAAGAACCGACCATTGATGTCCCGCTCAAGAAAGGCACGCTGGCGGTCAAGATCAGCCACCTCAAGATTGTCGGCGGCGAAACCGACGCAGCAGCTTACCGCCAGGCGGTATTGATTGCCGGAAAGCTCATCGACGGCAAGCTGTGGGATGGTCAGTCGCCCATTCGCATCGACGACGTATACACGACCATGAAGAAGATGAAGCACCTCTCGGAGCGCGAGATGAGTCTGTTCGCGCTGGAAGATTTCGTGCAGATCGGCAGCATATCCGATGTGCCAGAAATCGTTGAGGATGCTGAAAGCGATGCTGTCGAAGTGGCGGACGACGGCATCGAAACCGAACCGCTGCTGATGGTAACGTCACCCCTCAACGGCAAGCTCTTCAGCACCAACGGGCATCACCCGGACGACGCTGCCGACGAATAACACCCGCTCCATTCAACTCATTCAACCTGTTTCAATCTATAGACCCAAAAGGAAAACAACATCATGTCTGACCAGAACAATCCCCAACCCCGTATCTTCAAGACCGGCGCAGTTCGCATTGTCGAGGACGAGTCCATGTGTGGACTGGATAACGAAGCCATCCGCAGTTTGCTCAAAGCAACCTATCCCGAAATCGCCAACGCCACCATCCGCGAAGTGACCACCGACGACGGGCAGAAAGTGGTCGAGTTCCTGCCGCAGCCTGGACGCAAAGGCTAACCGCCATGTTCGACGCAGGCTTGACCGTTGAAAGTCTGCGGGACTGCCTGGCAGGGCTGCCACCTGTCGAACTCAAGGGGATGGCGCTTCTACGGGAGCGCCGTCCTCACGGGCAGTTTTTCCCGCAGCTTGAGGGCGGGCAGATGGGTATCCCGCGTGAAGCGATTGCTGAAGCGGTGACGGAAATCGTCGGCTACACCGAACGCTGCCGCCGGGCAGCACAGCAGTTGACGAAGCTCACCCCCATCCCCCTGACCACCTTCTCGATTCTGGAGTACGGCTTAGTGCGCCGTATGACGGCATGAGTAATTACACGAAACGTGTCACAGGTTAAGGAGATTACCTGTGAGGACATCCAACTTACCTAAAGGGGAAACCTGGCGGAACAATAGCATGTTGGAAAAGGGGACAACTGCCAAACCGTTTAGCAGCGTGTGGTCTCCAAGTCCTGAGTGATATGGTCAAGGCTGAATTGCTTGAAATCTAGTGGCGAGTTTGAGACTACTCCTCTCCTGACACAACGGTTTAAGTCAGGCTCCGGTAGCAGCGCTTTACAGAGGCCGAAGCGTGAAAACCTTCTACCGGGAACAATGGCTCGTGAAGCCTATCAAGCCACGAACGGATGCACCTAAGTCACTCTGAACGTTACTCATGACCGTACTACGGGATCGCCTACGGGGTGCGAACCCTATGGCGACGGAGACCTTCATAGTAGTCGTGGGCGTAACGACCCACCAAGGCGGCTGGCGATAAACCAGCTACAGGGCGAAGGGGGTCAGGCGTTTCGCTTGTAGTTAAATTGAAAGGTATGCGAATGCAGACAGCCACTCAAATCTTACAAGCACTACAGAAAATGGGAAGAAAAGGTCTTCCACTCACACGGATTTACCGCATGTTGTTTAGCGAGGAACTGTACCTGGTGGCGTATGACAAATTACGCCGCAATAAAGGGGCGCTCACACCCGGATCAGCAGGGGAAACCATTGACGGGATGCGTATCGAAATCATACGCACAACGATTGATGCTCTACGTTATGAGCGTTTTCGGTTTCGTCCGTCAAGGCGAACCCGTATTCCGAAAAAGTCTAAAGGAACTCGCCCCCTGGGAATGCCTGATTTTCCAGAGAAATTGGTTCAAGAAGTGATGCGAATGATACTGGAAACGTACTATGAACCCCGGTTTTCAGACACATCACATGGCTTCCGACCAGAGCGTGGTTGCCATACTGCCTTGACCGACATCAAACGGAGGTTTCGGGGCACAACCTGGTTCATCGAGGGCGACATCAAAGGGTGTTTCGACAATATCGATCACAACACTCTGATGAGCATCCTCCAACGACAGATACAGGATACACGGTTTCTGAACCTGATTGAACAGGGTCTCAAGGCAGGTGTGATAGAGGATTGGAAATATGAACACACGCCGAGTGGCACACCACAGGGTGGCGTTCTCAGCCCATTACTCGCCAACATCTACCTGAACGAACTGGATGCCTTCATCGAACATGATCTCATCCCTCGCTACACAAGAGGAAACCAGCGCAAAGACAATCCTGAATACACACGCTTGAATTATCAAATCAGGCTAGCAAGACAAGCTGGGGATAAGGCAACTGTCAAACTACTAATGCAACAAAGACGGCAGTTACCTTCTCACGACCCACAGGACGCAAATTTTCGCCGTCTCAAATACTGTCGCTATGCGGATGACTTTATCCTTGGGTTCATTGGAACAAAGGTGGAAGCTGAAGCAATTAAGGCAGAGATTGGCAATTTCTTGCGTGATGTACTCCATCTGGAGTTAAGTCAAGAGAAAACCCTGATCACCCACGCCCGTACCGAAAACGCGCGTTTCCTCAACTATGCGGTGAGTACCTATCAGGTCAACGACCGGTTGACCCGTCGTTCGGACAATGCAGCCCAAGCTCGCAGCATCAACGGAGATATTCGTTTGAGTATTCCACACGGTCTCATTGATGAGCATTGCAAACGCTATCAGCGTAATGGGAAGTCTATCCATGAGGGCGCACTGATTTTCTTATCAGATGCCGCCATCATTGACACCTACCAGAACCGCTTTCGAGGCATTGCGGAATACTACAAGTATGCTGTGGATCGACACAAATTGGGTAAGTTGAAAAATGCGATGGAACAGGCATTGGTCAAAACCCTGGCAGCCAAGTTCAAAATCAGTGTGAGCAAAATCTACGCCCGCTACAACCAGCACAGGCAAGTTGGCAACCAGACCTATAAGACACTACAGGTTGAAGTACCAACCAAAAATGGAACACGGGTTATCTATTGGGGTGCTATCCCGCTTCAAACCGTCAAGATTGGAACGGGAAAGATACAGGACGATCTATACGCATACCACACTTGGAATGTGCGAACGGATCTCATCAAGCGCCTACAGGCAGATACCTGTGAGATGTGTGGATATCAAGGCAAGTGTGAAGTTCACCATATCCGAAAACTGTCTGACCTGAAACAGCGGTGGCGTGGACGGAAAAAGAAACCCGAATGGGTGACTCGTATGATCGCCATGCAACGCAAAACCCTTGTCGTTTGTAAAGCCTGTCACCGAGACATTCACGCGGGAAGACCCATACCCGAAGAACGTAGACGAAACGACTAGCGAGCCGTGTGCGGTGAAAGTCGCACGCACGGTTCTGAGGGGAGGTGATGGAAAAGTGCCTAAATCAGGTAACTCGCCAGTACCTTACCCTACTGAACGAACTACTGGACACCTTTGGACTGCTGGCGGCGGCGATGCTGGATGACCCCCTGCTGGCACTTGCCAACGCCGTATGCTGGCTCGACCCTTTGTGGGAAACGAGCGATGACGACCTGTATGACGAAGGTGACAACGTGGGCATGGCGCTGTGTATTACCCGCAGCGCCTTTCCTGACATCTACGCGGGCGCGGTGGAACGCATCCGCTCCGGCGTATCCGAAAAAGAACTGGACAGCTTCATCTGCGGCGAAATCAGCAACCGAGGTATTCCCCTCGACAATCTCGAATTTCTGGGTTATGGCATTCCCCTGACCGCCTGCGGCATCGAACTGTCCGACCCTGACCTCTACGCTGCCCGTCCCGATCTACTGCCGCTGGTTGACCCGTTTGGCATCCGCCCTGAACCGGGACACTACACCGTCGAAGTTCCCGACTGCGCCTACACCGCCGGACGCATCATCGCGGACAGCCTGGTACAGCAGGAGGATGAACGCCTGAAACAGGTCGGCTGGGCGCTGGCGTGGCTGTTCTCCTGTTCCGGCAACACCCTGATTGACTTCGACGACGAGTCGATGGCGGAAATCCCGCCCCTGTCGTGGGACGAAAATGATCTGGCGTTTGCCATTGAACTGATCGAAGAAGCCAACGGCATCATGGCGGATGTGAATGCTGGACTGAAACTGCTTGAAGCAACCCCCATCCTCTTTTCTGCGCTGGAAGCCAACATCCAGCGCACCTACAAAACGATTGCAAAACAGAAAGGCAAACAAGATGAACCCCGCATCCGATTGGAGTGGCCGTCTGCTCTCACAGGCGGTGATGGAACAGCCCTCGCTGATCCTGAGCTTTTACTCGTTCGGCGTGATGCTGTATAAGCGTGACGGTGACAGGGTAAGTGAATACCACGTAGACCCGGCGCAGGTGGCGCTGGCGCTGTCTGCCAAAGTGCGTTTCGATACCGGGCTGCTGTCCGACAATACACTGCTCGTTCGTCAGGAAGGTGTGAAGAAAGTGGTGGTCGAATACCGTCCGCCGCAGAAGACCGGGCTGTATCTCGATGGATCGGAAACGGCGCTGCGTGTGCCGCTCCCCGGACTGCTGCTGATCCGGGTGACGGCGGAAGACAAAAACCCACAGTACGGTGTGTATGCCGTCAAGAAGCGTCCCGTCACCCTGAATGAGCCGCTGTTTCATGCCCCGCTGCCGAATGTGTTTTCCAGCGGGAATATCTGCTGGGGGACGGTGCAGCGCGTGACCGACACTGCGCTCCAGACGACAAATCTGGCTGAGGATTGGGCGGTCTTACTCGGTTCACGCTTCAACGATCACGGCGTAGGCGGCAAGAGCAAGTCGCACCCGATGGACATTCGCCAGATGTTGATTGCACTGGAAGGACGCAAGGCACGCGCCTATCCGAAGTCGGATTTACTGCCGGTCAAGAAGACGCTGGCGCAGGTGTTAGGAGACGAGAAGTGAACATTTTTGACCCGAACACGCACATCCAGACCGTGACCATCGTCGGGTTAGGCGGAACAGGCGCTCAGGTGGCGCGTTCTGTCGCCCGGATGGTGTATGACATGAAAGCGGCGCGGCTGCATACCCCGCAGATCGTGCTGATTGACCCTGACAGGGTGGAGCAGAAGAATGTCGGGCGGCAGTTGTACACCGAAGCCGATGTCGGACAGCCGAAGGCGCACGTTCTGATGCGCCGTTTCAACATGGCGCTGGGCTTGGACATCGTTGCCATCGACCAGCCCGTAAGTTCCGAAAAGCACTTTGAACGCTGGGGCAATCTGATTGTTGGGGCAGTCGATAATCACCTGGCCCGGCGTGAACTGGCAAAAGCCAACGGCGCGATCTGGCTGGATGCGGGCAATCACTTCAATGCGGGTCAGGTAGTGATTGGCAACACGGGCGATCCCGAAACCGCACTGCGTTACATCGACGGGCAGAACGGCAGATACATCTATCTGCCCAACGCCGGACTGCTGTTTCCGGCGCTGCTTGAACCCGAACCGGAAGTGAAACCACAGCCCGAACCGGAGCGTTCCTGTGCTGAACTGGTCGCGGCGCGTGAGCAAGACCTGCTCATCAATGGTGCGCCCGTAACAGGGCGTTAGTCTCAGTGGAGGGAAACCTCTACTCCCTGCGGAAATGGGAGTTGCTCAGCGCCTTA
>JALHNT010000077.1:0-28412 GCA_022843385.1 Anaerolineae bacterium
TAGTGCTACATCGGTGTCACTTTCACATACCCTTAAAACGTATTCCTTGCTGGTTTCTATTGCTAATGGCGTTCCTCTACGATGTCCCATCAACTCGCGTGCCTTGTCGTCAATGAGGTAGCTTTCTTCATTGCGGTTTATCTCACGGCCACTCTGAATGTGAGTTGAGACTTCATCAACCGTTTGCAGCATCAGTTGGATTGGCGGATCTCCGTAGTCTTTTACTGTTTTCCGAAGCGCCACTACGACACTCTGTGCAACATGTGTATCGCTGTAATGCCCTTCACACAGTTCTTTATATGCTCGTCCAAACCTACTCCCTACACCCTGATACACCACATCACCATCAGGCATTCTTACCACTCCCAGACTCAATTGCATGAGTTCTAGTTTAAATGAAATATCCTGACATGTCAACCTGTTTTTATAAATGTCATACTATTTTGTCAGACACAGCAAACGAGTAGTTTATGTCTATACAGTTGATAAACGATATGAAAATTCCCTACAGAATAAAAACATGGCTTGTGTCCAAATTCCTTTCCTTTTGCCCACCCGCTTTGTACAATGCCTCTGTCCATGCGAAACGAACACGAGCATCATTCGGTTGAACTTGATCCTTATCTTGTAGCTGGCTACGCTCACACATTTATCTCACGCACTGATCTCTATCCTGTCCAGCAACCGGACGGAAGATATATCACCATTCACAAGCCATTAGACTTTAACCTCATAACACAACATCTTTTAGGGCACATCACATTGGGTGTATATCTGCTCGATGCTACCAGCACGGCCAAATCCATTTGTTTGGATGCCGATACAGACGAGGCTTGGCAAATGCTACTCACACTCACCCGAACACTTCAACAGCAGAATATTCCAGTCTATCCTGAACTTTCCAGACGTGGCGGACATCTCTGGTTGTTTACAGAGCCACTGAATGGCTCCTTTGCTCGACGTTTCGGGAAGCAACTCCTGGCTGAACATCACCTATCGGATGTTGAGCTTTATCCCAAACAAGATCAACTGGTTTCTGGCCCTGGCTCACTCGTTCGCCTGCCTCTGGGTATTCACCGCCTGACTGGACGCAAATATCACTTCATCACACCCGATGGCGAACCACTTGCACCGACTTTTCGTGAGCAAATTACACTTTTGGCCTCCCCTGCCCTCGTCCCGTTTGGCTTTATCATGTCCCTGCTTGCCAAAACACTGCCCTCAGCCGAAGCACCAAAACCCACACCGGAACACAAGCCTACCTCCCCTGCCGGACATACCCTCTCTGAACGCATCAAAGCCCGAATTTCGGTGCTGGATTTCATCAGCCAGTATGTGCAATTAGACGCTAAACATACCGGATTTTGCCCCTTCCACGATGACCAGAAGCAAAGTTTTAGTGTCAACATGGAACAGAATTACTGGCACTGCTTTGCAGGCTGCTCAGGACAAACCGTGATCGACTTCTGGATGCTATGGCGTGCCAAGCATGGACAGGATGGTAGTTTTACCGCCACGATCAAAGAACTCCGAGAGATGCTATTTTGAGATTTCCCCAAATGCCCCAATTTCCCTGCTTGACATCCTTTTCCCAGTCTGCCATATATAATGCTATGCGGACGTTTCTTTCAGCCACCGAATTTTCACGAATTGTTCAGCGCGATAAGAAAACCGTTATTCGCTGGGTGCAGCAAGGCTATATTCCCGGTGCGAAACGGGTCGGCCATGTCTATCAAATTCCGCTGCACGAAGTCGAAGTTTTCCAACATTCAACCGACTATCCACCTCGAAAATGGCAACAGTAATCTCATTCTCTATCTTCAAAGGCGGAACTGGCAAAACGACCAGTGCCGTCAATACGGCGGCTGCCCTGGTCGAGAAAGGCAAACGAGTGCTGCTGGTTGATCTGGATCAGCAAGCCTCTTCTACCCGCTACGTCGGAATTGAACCGGATAGCGTCAACCCCACGCTGTATCATGTATTCCTCAAACAAACACCTGCGAGTGTCGTGCGCCAGCACACTGCTTTTGGCTTTGATATTCTTCCTTCCTCCTCACTGATGGCAGCCATTGAGGAAAGCCTCGATCCCGGTGATGAAATCTTGTTGCGCGATATTCTCAAGCCACTTCACGACGAGTACGATTACATCCTGGTCGATACGCCACCCGGCAAGGCGGGATTAGCCTTTAACGGAATTGTGGCCGCCGATTGGCTGTTTATCCCGGCTAGCGCCGAACGGATGGCGATTGATGGGGTGTCCGACCTGATTAGCCACGTCCAGGGGATCATCTGGCATAAATACCGCAGCGAACTCCTCAAGCAGCAAATCCGGATTTTGTTCACGATGTATAAAGCAGGGACGAACCACTCCCCTGGCATCGTGCAGGCAACCCGACGCATTTATGGCGGGAATGTCTTGGACATGCTCATCCCCGAAACGATTGAGTTTCCGCGTTCGTTTGACCTCAAGCAGCCTATTCTCAGCTTATCACCACACCATCCCGGTGCGGAAGCCTATCGCCAGGTAGCCGCCTGGATCATCGACCATGCGAAAACCACGACCTGAAGACTTCGATCCGAAGACACGCAAGCGCCAACCTGATGTGATTGATATGCGAGGTGTTGTGCCGTTAGCGCCGAAAGAAGCGCTCGACCTGCCAGTCAAGATGCCAGCACAACTTGCTACGTCTGACCCGTCCCCTCAAACGGAGCATGACACCGTGATACCACAGTTGCGCGGTAGCATGGTATCACGCAACCGTGATACCACCATCTTCAGCACCCAGGAGGGTGACATCATTGCGCACATTCGGAAAATGGTCAAGGAGTTTGGAAAAGAAGCTGCCACCCACCGGTTCACCCAGGAAGAGAAAAAGATGCTGTCGGAGATGGTCTACACCTACAAGAACCAGAGAATCCGCACAACTGAAAACGAAATTTCCCGCATCGCCATCAATTATCTGTTTTACGATTACCGCCTCAACGGGCAAAACAGCATTCTTCACAAAGCCCTCATTTCCTTGAACGAATAGTTCTCCATTTTGGTATCGCGGTATCATGATTGCATGGTGTCATGGCTTCGTGGTAGCACGGTATCCTGACACCACGGTTGCGTGGTGGCTAGCATGGTGGCATGGTGACTATCGTGGTGGCATGGTGCGATTTTCCTCTTGTACGGCTCTATTCTCTGTGTTCAAAATGAATGACTTGTAGGTCACTGCAAGTGGAACGCCACCATCACGGCGGAAGGGTGATGGCCGACTGACCGAAGCAACTAACCGACGATGAACCGTTTCTCAAGTCTTTACACACTTGAGATAAGGAAGTGCGAAAGCATTTCAGAGGACACCTCACGCGATTTGATGCGTTGTATCGAAAATGAAAAAACGATGCGACGCATCGCGTAGGCAGCATCAGAGGGAAGGGAAGCGAAGGGAGGGAAGGATACCGAAGGAAACTCCAAATGCGCGGAGCGCATTTATAGGAGAAAGGCGTTCACCACCTCATTTTGAGGTGTATTTTGCTATGCCTAACGCTACGACTAGGCTAGTCGTAGTCTCGGACTGGAATAGTCCAGCCTCGAAAATACAATACTCGTGGCTTTGTCGGGCAGGGTACTCGTGTCCCGCCTCAGTCTCGCCTGGAAAGCGGCGAGCTTCGGCACGGATCACTTCGACCCCCCACTCCGCAGCCACCACCCCGTCGGCCTTTTGGAAGAACACCAAAAGCCCGACTACCCACCCCGCCGTCGCCAGCCACACGCAGAAAGATTCTGTAGGGCGTAACGTGTGTCTGTGGCTGGCGGTTCCCTCGTTCTGCTTGATCCCGACAACCCTGAAAAGTACGCTTGGGTTGCCGGGGCAGAACATCGGCGGGCGCGGGCGGGGTGACGAAATACGCGCCACCCGCCACGCTCGGTGTGGGTAGTCGGCCTACGGCTCGACGGGGTGTTCCGCCTGTCGGCGGGGCGAATGGCCTAAAGGCCAAAAGACATTGGCGAATATCGAGGTGGGCAGCCCAGGGGAGACACCGCCGCTTTATCAGCCGTTTACTAGCGTACCAACAATGGATGAATGACCTATAGCAATTTGCCTACTTGACTCGAATTGTCCGTTTGCTAGACTCATAACTATATGAACTCGGCACTTCGAAAGACCTCGTTTTTTCGGTTTCGACTTATCATTGCTTGGATGGAGTTTTCCACCGCCTACTGTCTGTATGGTCGTGAAGCGGATTTACAACGGCTCGTTGGATGGGCAATGCGTAAACACTTGTCTCAACCGCACCAGTTATACGAAAATCGTCTTATTGAAACACAGATGAAGCTTTCTCAGTTGCAAACGCACTCGCCCCAAATTCTCGCTTTGGCGCGTTTGTGTTATACGATTACTGATTGGCTCTTTCTGCCTCCCAAGTATCTCAACAAGGGCAGTGCAAGCGAATACAGATACAGGTAAGTTGCATTTTAAGAATAAAACGACCTACACTATGACATAACAAAACACGAAATTATCAAACGCCCCCGATTAAGTGCTTCAACACCAATCGAGGGCTAACCAATCACGCTGGTGTTCGCAGTATGAGAGGCTGAAGCGATTTTAGCTATTTCAGTCGTCAATTGCGATTCCCAGCAGTTGGCGACTTTTTATTATCTGGACTGGATTGCCTAAAAAGGAGTATATGAATGATGCTTCGAATTCCTTCATTTCAAACCCTCTTGGGGGGAACATACCGGATGCACCGCCACCCGCCGTATCTATCAGCCGTCGTGTCACTTATGTGCCACCCGATCCACGTGTGATCAAGGAGTACGCTCGTGAGGTATGTGCAGAGTTTGGGCAACGTGATCCCGCCTATCAGCATCCAGAGGTTGTATCGAGCTTTGCAGCCTTTCTAACTGTTGTGAGCGAAAACATGGCGAAATGTCTCAATGAAGGTCATGAGGAATTGTTATTGAACAGAGACCTTAAGAAATGGAACACAGATCAGGAGATTGAATATGGCAGCAAAAAAATCAACATCTAAAACACAGCGTAATATCGCCCTCTGCTACATTCGCAAATCGTGGACACGAGATGAAACTGACCAGATCAGCCCTGAACGCCAGCGTGATCACATTCAAGTTGTCTGTAAGGCCAACGGCTGGCAACCAGAGTGGTATGAAGACACCGAAGGTCATCGCTCCGGAATGTTCGAGAAAAACCGTCCGGGCTGGCTTGCTCTCAAAGCCCGGCTTGGCGATCCTGATGTGGTTGCCCTCGTTGCTAATGATCTAGCCCGTCTCCATCGTAAAGGCTGGCGGGTTGGTGATCTCCTGGATTTTGTCGAGCAACGTGGAATTCGGCTTGTGCTGGCTGACCCGCGCCGACAGATTGACTTTTCCTCTCCCTATGGGCGAATGTTTGCCCAACTCTCAGCCATCTTTGATGAATGGTACGCAACCGATATTTCCGAGCGTTGGAAAGCCTCGATTGCGCATCGCAAGTCAAAGGGTATCACAGTAGGTCGTCCACCCTTTGGGACAAAACGGGACAAGAAAACAGGATTTCTTGTGCCAAGCAATGAAGGCGCATGGCATTTGCCCGATGGGACATGGGTTGCTGGTAAAGTCGGGGAAGAACCACCCATAGAAGGCGCAACTTGGCGAGGATATTTTCAATGTGCCGAGCTAATATTGCGGCTCTATGCCGAGCACTGGTCAGGGCGGGAGAAAGTTACTCGGCTCATGCAAGCCGATGGTTGGGCCTATCGTGACGGGAATGGCAATCCGTCACCACTTGAGGTCGAAGATATACGCCGTGTCACCAACAATTGGCCGGAATATGGCGGTATCGTCATTGGCAAACGCGCACGGGAACGAAGCCCGCTGGATTACGATCCTGAAAGTATTGCATTAAATCCAGAACGGTCAGTATTTGACGTGGAGTTGTTGATGATGGTTGGCAGGGTGCAAAAGGATCGCACCCGACGAGCGCCAGACCGAGGCCATGCTCAAACTGATTACCCCTATCCGCTTTCAGGGCTAACTTATTGCGCCCACTGTGAACGCATGGCACAGGAACAGAATAATCCAAAATTGCGTTCGAGATTAGGCGGGAAGAGTAAAAGTATTTATCGTCACAAGGCGGGGGCTTCATGTGGTTGCACTAGGAAATCGGTCATGCGCGAAGTGTACGAAGCTGATTTTCTACGCCTGATGCGGTTATTGACCGTGAAGCCAGAAATGATTGATCGGATGCAGCAGATAGCATTGCGCATAAATTCGACGAGCACTACTGAAATCGCGGACTTTGAAACTAAACGATCAGCGGCAATCGCCAAGTGTCAGCGCAAAATTGAGGCCGCACGTCACCTGTATGAAGACGGTGACATCTCACGTCAAGAGTATATTCGGCGCAGAGAACATAATGAGAAGGAAATCCAACACTGGAAAGTCTATGCCTCGGAAGAGGAGAAGCTATCCATAGAACTTGTGATGTGTGTTGACATGATGGATAAGATCGTGCGGTTATGGGAAGCAAATAATGATGAAGACAAGCAGGGCATGGTACGCCATCTGTTCGAGCAGATTGTGTACGACTTAGATACGCAACGGATTGTTGATTTTCAGTTGAAGGATTGGGTAAACAGGTTCTTGGTGTTGCGGAAAGCACTATACGACGATGAGAACAATGACCTGAGTGGTCTAAGCGGCACGGAAAGTACAAAAGGTGTTCCAAGTCCCGTTAGGGCTAAAATCAAGGAAGTGTTGATAATAATTATTAACACTTCCTTTTTACATATTTTAAGTTGCAGTTTTTAGTAGATACTAGGATTATTAAAGAATTAATAACTCAGCATCTATATAAATTATTTCCACTTAAAAGGCGAACATGGGTTTAAGAAGCTTTTGTGTTATCATCTCTATTCCAGTGTTTGACTCCTGGTTGCGGTAGGGAGTATCTGTCCGAATCACGTCCATAAAGATCTTCTAAAATCACCGGAACCCCTGCAAAATCGCTAGTAGACGATCACTTCCCTGGCGGATATGGGGTAACGTCCGATTCTGCCTCACAATATCCTCGCTTTACTTGGCTAGACTGACTCAAATAGCTAGTTAAGTTTAGTCGATTTGAAACAATCTACAAAGATGGCAGCAGTGAACAGAGGAGCAGTCTTTCATCTTAGAAAGAGCGCAATGACTCCGTTGTCGATGATGCTTCTTCACATAGGTATTGCCTCTTTACTGTTTGACGTTTGGTAATTCTGATTTGTCGGATTGGGAGAAGGAAAGCAACTGTAGATTCAAACCATGAATACGGTTCAAAAGCCCTAACAATGCGGCCTGATCGGAAATATGCCCCTCTAAGACTGTTTCCTCATGAGCCTGATTAGAGACGCTTAGACCTTCTAACCAGTCCGACCAATCCTGCTTCAAACTCCCCTTGATTCTGATTTCCACATACATGGTATTTGTCCACATTCTACATTGTGTATTTTATGCAGCGAGCTATCACAAACTATCTTCACGAGACATCCAATGGGACTATGGTTTGCGCTCCCCTACTGGCGTGCTTCGTTAAACGACCAGGGTGAAGGGTCAAGAAGATACGAGCCAGCGCCCAGCCAATGCTCAGGGCTGTTAGCGTCGCAATCACAATAAACGCATCGGGAGCGAATAGCGCAACATCTTCCATGGATGCATGGAACTGTGCTGGCAGGATGACCCATGCAATACCCACTGGAAGAAGATCGATTGCCAGAGGCAGGTAGAACCGCCATAAACGACGGATGCCGCGCAGGGGAAGCTCACCGCGATCTTGCCAGCGCCTTATGGAAAAGTAAGACCCTGCGATCCAGAGGATAGGGATGAACAGCGCAGCCAGCATGATCACCTGTGGGATGATGTTTAACGGTGGATTGGTGCTTGCGGTTAAGTCGTTTCTAAGAAGTATTTCGGCGACACCTTCGATTGGAATATCGTTCACGCTGCTCTTAAGGAATCCACCAACGTTGACCAGTACGACGATCCCAATATGCTGATCGGGGAGAAACAGCAGATTGGAGTGGAAATTGAGGACCTCTCCATTGTGCCATATTCTGGTTGATCCGTGCTGTTCCTCAATCGCCCATCCCATGCCATATGAACTCAAAGAGCTTATTCTGGCACCCGGCGTGTGGAGTGTGTCAATTCCCGCCGGTGATAAGAGCTGGTTATTGCCATAAGTGCCCCCGTTCAACTGAGCGATTAAATAATGGGTCATGTCTTCTGCCGACGAAATCAGAAACCCCGCTGGGGTCATACGTCGAGGGTAAGGCGCATCGAAGGGGAGAGGCCAAAAGAACCAGTAACGATAGCCCGTGGCGATGTCACTTACCGCTGGATCGGAAAGTGCAGCCGCGCTATGGCTCATGTGGAGGGGAGCAAAGATCGCGGAACGGATATAGTCCTCGTATGAACTCCCAGATACTGCCTGGACAATCAAACCCAGTATGTTGTAGTTGTCGTTGGCGTATTCGTAGCTTTGACCTGCTGGCTGACTGAGCTGTACGCCAGATAGATCTCGAATGCCATTTTCAAGCGCCATATCACTCTGGTCGTTATCCGCGAAGCCCAAGCGACCTGCATAGGTGGGTAGTCCACTGTTTTGGTTTAACAGGTGGCGCACGGTGATTTGGGCGGATGCCGCTGCGTCACTCGTGCGGAACCAGGGTAGATAGGTTGTGATGGGTGCATCCAGGTCAATCTTGCCAGCCTCCACCAGTTGCATCACTGCCAGCGCGGTGAAGGATTTCGAGGTTGAGCCGAGGATGAAGGGAGTCTGCGGGGTCACTGCCCGCCCATCTGTCCCGGCGCTACCATAGCCCTTGAGATAGACAACCTGGTTGTCATGTACCACGCCCAATGCCAGACCGGGAATGTTGGCCGTCTGCATTCTGGATTGAATATAGGCATCGATTCTATCTTTATCCACCTGCTGGAGAGGAAAATCCTGGGCAGACGCGACACTCACGGGTAGTAGGCCGATGAGAATTAGTAGGGTTAGAAGCGCGAAGAAACTTTTCGTGTAAGACATTTTGGCCTCGCAAATTTAGCTAGGGTCAATGGAGTCGTCACAATCGTTTGAGTTGTGACTATCCACAGAATAGCTGTGGAGATGGGGTAGTGTCATACCCCACATAGGGTATTGTTGTTGAATATGAGCGAATTTCAACCGCACACGAACAGCTTTCGGGATCAAGCCGACAGGTGCAGACGACCTGATCGACACAGCGCCAGCATGGACTTAATCCGTCCTCAATCATTGGGACGCCCAATAGCGCTGCGCCAATATGCGCCCGTTCCGGCAGATCAAACGGAATCAACCCTAGACTGTTATCTCGCTGGAACGAAAGCTGCCCTACGGCCTGGAAGCCCGCTTTTTGCATTCCTGCGCCGGATGGCAGATTCTCCGGAGCGTGGATAATCCAGAAGCGTTCAGCTCGTTCTGCCTGCACAATCGCTTGCAAGAGACGCGGATACAGCCCTCTACCTTGCCAGTCCGGTAAGGTTGCGAAATCCCACAAGTAGCGACTATCGGCGGCTATAGGAAAAACGAGGTTTAGCTCGCCTATAGAGGCTTGCCGCGTAGCTACCCAACCATAGGTCACTGCTTTTTCGTGCATATAGCCAACGTAAGGAAGGTGTCCGGCCCGCCGCCGTCGTTCTACTTCCGCGAGTGTAATGTGATTGATTGCTGCCAGTTGTGTATCATCTGCTGAAAGCCGAACATGAAAGCCCGATAAAGGGGTCAATTGCATCAATGGATCAGAAACCCACCATGTTGCCAGTGCCATTTATTCACCTCAAATCTTGCGTAAGTCATCGTAAAGGGTTGTCAGGGCAGCTACTCAGAAAACGGGAAATTTAAGCTTGAGTTTGGGCGGTTAAGCCATCACTTGCAGTCAAGTGCGGACGATGCAAACGCCTGCTGATGACTAAGGTGATTGCCAGACTCGCCAATGCAACCAGCAGCGGGCGAATCGTTAACCACAGCGGCCAACCAGAACCTTCCGTCTGTACCGTTCCCGGTCTGTACTCAAGGCGCATTGCATTTAACACAGCTGTCGGGATATTTTCCTGACGTGCTAAATCTCGCAGGGGCGCATCAAACGCAAAACTATCGGCGTTATCTGCGTGAAGGTAGAAAACCGGAGCCGCATCGCCATTTGACTGCCAGGTGCTAACTTCAGGCGCAGCCAGTTGACGCGCTTGGCTTCCAGGTACAATCAAACGCTCCATCGCTGGAACATCATTGAAGCCCCATCGTGGTACTAGCTGCAACCCATATTGTGTTGTGATTAACTGACGGGTTTGAGAAACGCTTACTAACCGGGTGGTATAAGTCGCATCATAGGTGTCGTAAGTGGAAGCCAGTTCAAGTTCGTTGATGCCGTCATACAATAACACTCCGGCCGTTGGGTGATTCCAGTGAAACAGGACGTTTATGAGTCCCACGATGGTCAAGTCGGTGCCAGCAGAATACTGCTCAACCTGTGGCTGATCGACAAAAGCATAGCTGGGATAATTCATCTTCTCCGCTATGGTCTGTGCTAACGCATTGCCATTATGCTGCGCGATGTAATGAAGCACTGCGTCAATGCCTGAAGTGATCCCGGCGGATGTCATGTACGTGCCGCCGTCCACATAGCGCATACCACGCACCCAATTCACAGCAGGATAAAGTGTTTCGATACGATCAATATCGCCCCAGTGGGTCGTGGCTGTATGACCATCCAGCAATCCCGTCGCCGCAAAGACCTCTGCCCCGACACAGATGGAGAAAATGAACGATCCCCGGTCAGATTGCTGCTTAATCCAGGTTAGAACGGGTGTATTTTCAGAGCTTTCCACATTAGGAAAGGCGGGTATCACAACAACGTCGGGCGACTTGCCCAGCAACATACTGAGTTCGGCATAGGAGAAGTCAGGTATGACCTCTAAACCGCCAGCCAGCGAGGTCGTCTTGCGTTCCGGTGCTACAGCGTAGACATTGTAGGCTTCCGAGGCCGAGAATAGCTGGTAGGGAATGAGAAAATCAGTGACTTCGGTGCGATTACTACCCAACACCACAGCGACGGTTGGTTTTGTCGGGTCGTAGCTTTTTGTAGACAGTGAACCAACACCTGTCTCTGGAATCTCCAAATCGGCTGGTTTGGGCAAAGTCAGTGACAACGTCGAAAAATATCCAATCGTTCCAAGTGCTACAATCGGCAGCACGAACGCGAGTACATATATAACAATTCTGATGACCTTCTTCACGCGGTTACTCCTAATATCCTTATGTCCTTATTCAAAGAGTTAATGAGGGAGAAATGCTCCCCCTCTTCTTTGTTCTGATTATTTACAGAGTAGCTGTCGGGATGGGGTAGTGTCATACCCCACATAGGGTATTGTTGTGCGGTATGAGTAACTTTCAACCGCACCGTATAGCTTTTGGGATTAAGCCGATAGGTGCAGTGATTGCTCAGATTTTGTTATTGCGCCACCGTGATAACGACTTTTCCTTGAGCGTGTCCTGCTTCAAGATACCGGATAGCTTCAGCGACCTCGCTCAACGGGTAACACCGATCAATCACAGGTTTTACTTTTCCAGCTTCAAGAAGCCCCTTCATGAAAGTTAGATGCTCCTTGTCTGGTTTCGCCATCACGTTACCCATTTTCTTGTTCCCGGTCATGGATACTAACGGCCCCAGGAGTATCGCCTCAAACATTTGAGCCATAGCGCCGCCAGTCATGACATAGGTTCCTTCGGGACTTAACGCCCGTTTGTAATCTGAAATCGGACGATAGCCGTTGGCGGCAAGAATGAAGTCATAACGCTGCCCATTTTGGGTGAAATCTTCTTTCGTGTAATCGATCACGTGGTCTGCCCCAATCGAGCGCATCCTGTTCACATTCCTCGTGCTGCACACAGCTGTGACCTCTGCCCCGAACGCTTTGGCAATCTGGACGGCAAACGAACCCACGCCACCCGACGCGCCATTAACCAGAACTTTTTGCCCTGGCTGAATCTGTGTCTTATGTTGAAGACCCTGCAAGGCGGTGACTGCCGCAACAGGTACGGCTGCGGCTTCCTCGAATGATATATTGGCAGGTTTCAACACCAATGCAGTTTCGTTCGCACAGACATACTCGGCCAAAGCACCCCTGCCACATGCGCTCAAATCCCCAAATACCTCATCGCCCGGCTGAAATTGCGTGACATTTCTGCCCACCGCTTCTACTCGCCCTGCTACATCCGCTCCAAAGAAGATGTTTTTGGGTTTCAGAAGCCCCGAAGCCAGGCGGAATAACCAGGGCGTGCCTCTCATGTAGAGCCAGTCTCCTGCATTGACGGATGATGCCTGAACTTTAACAAGCACTTCATTGTCCTTCGGGGAGGGTTTTTCGACCTCTTTGAACTGAAGAACATCCGGTGATCCATATTCGGTGTAGATAATTGCTTTCATGAGTATTCCTTTTCTCCTGGCAGCTTGTTTAGCCGCTTTGTCTGATAGTTTGTCGCAATTTAATGATTCAAAGTGTTTGTGAGTCAACTTCACGGCATGGGACGAAAAAGATTTCGTTTATGAGTGTGTTGCAGTTAGAACTTGCTTGATGGCATCAATGACCAGATTGGGTTGATCGAGTTGAATGTGATGACCGCTTTGCTCTGCCAATACCAATTTTCCCTGGGGCGAGAGCGCAGCCAGTTCTGTTTGTAAACCCAGCCATCTCTGCTTATTTTCTTCAAGCGTCATACCGGGCATGGGTGAGTCTTCAATGCCACGATAGAGAACGACTAGCGGGATATTCCCTAAGCTGGTGATATGTGCGGCGCGTACTTCTGCCGAACTCTCGAAAATTGCGTCCTGTTCGGCGGTTTTGGCTTCGATAAATTTGGGATCAGACAATGCCATCGCTGAAAAGGCCTCGCGGGCGGGACTCGGTAATTGAGGATTATCGGCCTCGGCACCGATGGCAGGAACCAATGCGCCGATACCGCTGGCAATCACGGCGCGGAAGAGTGACAGAGTTTGATTGTCTTGCGCGAACATCGCCTTTAAGTTTTGCTGAATTTCAGTTGGGAGGCGTGAAAATTGATCCTCATGCTGTGCATCAACCAATACCATCCCTGCGACCTCAGAGGGATAGGAATGAGTGTATAAGCGCACCAGCATCCCCCCTGTCGAGTGTCCAACCATTAAGTATGGGCCTTCAATATTTGCGTTCTTCAATAACGTATGGAGTTCTTCGACCATGATGTTTGCGGTGCGTGGGTTCGGGCTAGGGTCGCTCCAGCCAAGTCCCGCACGGTCATAGACACAGACCCGCGTTGTTGTTGACACTTGTGGCTGAACCAAAGCCCACATCAAAGAAGGTTCGCCTAATCCAGCTTCCATGATGACCGTTGGACTACCGGAACCTGTGCAGTTGATATGCAAGCGATAGCCGCCCACATCAACCATCTGTCCAAGAGGTGGGTATTTAGCGATCAGATCCGCCTTAGCCTGAGCACCCAACAAGAGTGTAGTGCCGACCAGAACAGAGAACAGCACCAAAATGGAGATAACGATTCTTTTTGCCCACCAGAGATAGCCTCGTTTGTTGGGCAGCGATTGGGTCACTTCCGCGACAACGATAGGATCGCCGCTGGTGCGGGTTTCACTGGCCTGAGCAGGATCGACTTTTGAGGAAGAAATTGGATGGGATGACATAACAGAACCTCCTGAGAATGTAAACAAAATGGGTTGAACAATCTCATTTCAGGGTATCTGTTAGCGTGGGGTAGTGTCATACCCCATATAGGGTATTTAGAGTAAACGGTATAACGGTATGGGGTATTTAGAGCAAACTGTATTCCTCAGCGTGTTTAATGGCTTCCCAGCGGCTGTGAACACCAAGCTTGCTATAAATGTTCTTGATATGTTTGCGCGCCGTGTCAACAGCGATAAACAGCCGTTCGGCGATTTCGTTACTTTCCAGACCGTCCGCCAGCAAGCGCAGCACTTCCAATTCGCGCGTACTGAGCGCGTCAGCTAAATGCCCGACAGTACGGCGGGTGGGCGCGGGGGATTGGTCGCGCTTTCCCATTGCTGTGAGTAATCGAGTGGCATATTCGGATGAGACAGGCAAGGCAAGCTGTCCTTTGCGCTGCCTGTCAAGAACTTTTTCCAGCAGGAGTGCGATGGGGTGTCCTTCATCGGCAAAAACACGGATAGGCTGTTCTTGTTCAGCAAGCGACAACGCACGTGCCAGCGTTTCCGTCGCTTTCTGGCTTTCATTGCAGGCATGGAACGCGAGGGCTTGCAAGATGAGCGCACGTATCAGGCTGCCATTACGTTGGCTGTCTTCGGCTCGTCTGACCATACGCTCTAATAGATACAGGGCTTTATCAGTTGTATTCCCTCTGGTGGTATAGAACCGCGCCAGCATCAGATAGTAATCCTCACGGTGGTAACTGATCTCGTCGTCGAGTCCCAGGTGATTATCCGCTGCCCAGTGCTCGACGGCATCAAAAATACCCTGCGCCAGCCAGCGCTGCGCTCGATACGTTGAAAGCAAAGTCACACGCCCTTGCAGCTTGCTCATCCGTTCCAGTTGCTCGGCAAGCTGCCAATAATAGCCCGCACCTTCTGTATCTTCCTGATGAGTTTTGAGGCGCGACAAAGCAACATAAGCCCGCAGCAGCGTTACTGGGAAACTTTCTGGGTTTATGTGCTCGGCGCTTTCCAGCAAATAGTGCTCTGCTGCGTCAAGATTGTTGCGCTCCATGCTGATTTCTCCCAACAGTAGTGCGACATAACCGCTGGTTGGGAAACGTTGTAATCCCGGCATCTCTGCAGCGTGTTCCAATTGCTGGCAGGTATTTTCAGCCGCCCGTAAACTAAGTTGTGCCGTTTGAAGTGAAGAAAGATGCCAGAATGCCGAGAGCATCGCGAATGAACTGCCAATTTCCTGACTCAACTCCATCGCATACGACAAGACCTCGACTGCTTCCTGAACTTCACCAATATAAGTACAGGTCACGCCGAGGTTGATAGCGGCCATACAGCGCCAGCTTACAGCTTCTTCTGGCAGTTGTTCTAATGCTTGTCGGGATAACATGAGCGTCTCAGGAAATTGATGCCGTACCCCGGTCAGTGTGCTGTGAACGGCAGCCAGCATCCCGACAAGCAGCGGGTCGTTACTGTTCGTGCGATTCAGTGCGTTCTCGGCATCCCGGATGCGTTGTTCGGCTGCGCTCATCTGGTTTGTCAGGTACAACATCCAGGCATGGTAGAGAAATAAACGAGGATTGGATTGAATAACGCTATCCGGCAAGGCACTCAACCAGCCAAGCAACGTATTGTGTTCGGCACGCCGCCAGATGAGTAGTTCTGCGATTCCCTGTATCAGTTCTGCCGCCCGTTCATGGTCATGGGCAGCGAGTGCATGGCTGATGGATTCCGATTGGAGTCCGTTCCGTTCAAACCAGTGCGAAGCCCTTTGATGCAGTTCTTTCACACGATCTGGATATTTCAGCCCCAGACGATGATTTAAAAAATCAGCAAACAGACGATGATAGCGGTACCACTGGCCTTTATCATCGAGCGCGACCACGAAAAAGTGATGACGCTCCAGATATTCCAGTACCGAGTGACTGCCCCCCACGCTATTAACCGTATCACAGAGGTCTGCATTAAGGCGTTCAAGAATGCTCGTTTGCAGTAGAAATTGCTGGATCGCTTCCGGCTGACGGTCAAGAATTTCATCGCCCAGATAATCCAACACATATCGATGATCGCCTGCGAATGAAGCGATAAACGCAGTCGTATCCGTTTTTCCTTGTAATGCCAATCCTGCCAGTTGCAAACCTGCAATCCAGCCTTCGACACGGGTATCTAAAGCCTTTATCTCTTGTGTCGTGAGTGTCAGCCCCATGACATCTGTAAAAAAGGTTGCAATTTGCGGCGGCGAGAAGCGTAAATCAGCGCTGCGTAATTCGAGCAGTTGGCTGCGGACACGCATCCGTGCCAGTGGCAACGGCGGATCGGTTCGAGTGGTCATGATGAGACGTATCTGAGAAGGCATATACTCAATCAGAAAGGTTAGTCCATCATGGATGGCAGATAATTCAATGACGTGGTAATCATCAAGCACTATGGTCAGCAAATCAGGGAGCGCCGAAAGCTCATTGATGAGTGTAGATAAAATCGTTTCGACAGGTAGAGGTTGGGGTTCGTGCAGGAGCGTGAGTGTTTGCTCGCCAATATCGGGATATACCGTTTGGATCGCTGCGATAACGTAATCCCAAAATCGCACGGAATCATTATCACCTGCGTCAATCGAAAACCAGGCCACTTTCAATGGACTCTGTGCGATCCACTCACCCACCAGTGCTGTTTTGCCATACCCTGCCGATGCAACAATCAATGCAAGCTTATACTCGCGGAGTTTATTCAGTTTTTGAATGAGTTCTACCCGCTGCACATATGATGGACGGACAGGGGGAAAATTGAGTTTTGTATTCAGCAACAACATCGTATTGCTCTCTATCTTCGCCATAAATCAAATTCGTTGTTCATGATAGTAGCACATGACTTAATGAATTGCGTGCCGTTAGTACCTAATACATATGCTCTAAAACCAAGTGGTAAATAGCAAACAACCGAGCCGCATTGGTTGAGCCTCACTTATTTCTGTGTATCATTTTATGGACAATCTAATAGATGCACTAATCAATGTTCGTTTTTAGGCTTTGGCTTCACAATTTGGGAAACCCTCTTTGGCGAAATGCTATATTCTCGCGCAAGGTTGCTAATGGTTTCACCTGCCTTATGCCTCTGAATTATTTGCTGATCGCGCTGCTGTGTAGTTAATCGGGGTGTAAAATCTTGATCGTAGTAGATGGCAAAAAGGAAGAGTTGTGTGGCTCTGGCTATGCCACGCGGGGTAAGGTACGTCTCGCGGGGTGAAGTCCCGTTAGGGCTAACATAATGTACCATTTGAAATACCGCTGTTGAAGCGGTTTTTTGTTGCCTCTTACACTATATTGTCTCTACGCACCTCAAAGCGTCTGAGTTTAGTCGCCCGTGCTGTGACACAATCTGTAAGCCCAGCAGACGATTACTTCGCAGCAATTTTGGGAAGTGGTTTAAAGTCGCACCATCGCAGATGTAGTTGTCAACAAATTACACAGCGAAAGGTAAAAACGCCTCACCGCATATTTACCTAAATTTTAATTTTACCATTCATTTTTAAGAGGGCTGTTGCGGCTAAGTCAGAGGTACAATTTGAGATCGTGAATTTATACAGCTTATGCACCGCAACCCCTGACAGCCACCTTCCAGCCTTTTTGTAAAACGCGAAGGGTGGCTCCGAAAAAAGTCAATCAGTCGGATACCACCCTCAATTAACAAGCATAGGCCGGAAAGGAAATCAGACTGTCAAAGGCAAGCGCTTCGCGTCGGCTGCATGTCGGTAGGTAAGTGCTTTTGCTCAGGGTTTACCAAAGCAGGCCGGGCAAATTACTTTCGCTTGTGGTGAACAATTTGATAGATACGATAACGGAATATTCTCGCTTTAACCTTGCACTATTGGTTACTAAAAATCCCAAGAAAGCTCTAGGCTTCCTCTTTATCAGTATATTTATGACATTTCACAAGCACATCATCAATACGAATATCCACTGGCATCACGCCTTTACAAACGTCCATGACATCGGGGCAGCGACCCGCAAATTTGCAACCCTGACGCACGTACTCTTCATGTTCGAATTCAGAAAGTGTGACCGTTGTGGTCCAGCGTTTTTGAGGATCTGCCTGGGGGATGGAATCGCGCAGAAGTTGTGAGTATGGATGCCTGGGATTCATCAACACCTGTTCCACAGTCCCCATTTCGATAATGTTGCCGCGGAACATGATGGCGATCCGGTCGCTGACATAATATGCCGTCGCCAGGTCATGAGTAATATAGAGGATACTCACACCCAACTCATCCCTGAGCTTTTTGAACAAGTTGACAATCGACATGCGCAGGGAGGCATCGACCATTGAAACCGGCTCATCGGCGATAATCAGTTTCGGGTCAGTTACGAGCGCCCGGGCAATCGAGATGCGCTGGAGCTGCCCGCCGGAAAATTCGTTCGGGTATTTCCCGGCAAATTCCTGATAGGTCAGACCCACCAGGCGCAATTTTTGATCGATCCGATCAATCGCTTCCTGTTTTGAACGGGCCAGCCGGAAGTTGCGCACAGTTTCGTGAAAATAGGAATCAACTGTACGCAAGGGGTTGAATGTGCTGAACGGATCCTGGAAAATCGCTTGTATGCCTTCGGTGATCCAGGCCTTCTCCTTACGAGTCTGCAATTTTCCGTTATGGATAATCGTCCCGGAGGTCGCTTCTTCAAACCCGAGGACAATCTTTGCCGTAGTCGTTTTCCCACAGCCACTTTCGCCTGCCAGGGTGAAAATTTCAGCTGGTTTGATATAAAAGCTGATATTGTCCACGGCTGTAATTGATACCCTGGCGATCACATTGCCTTGAGAGTACCTTTTGGTCAGATCGTTTATCTCAAGCAGCTTATCCATATTATCCCTCTCCCACTAACCAGCAGGCGACTCGATGATTGGAATCCACATGCGAAAAATCTGGCATTTGCTGGCGACAAATTTCTTTGACATGCGGACAGCGCGGGTGGAATGGGCAGCCTTGAGGCAGATCTGCCAAAGACGGTGGGCTGCCAGGCACACTCTCGCGCACACTCTTATCGCCGAACTTGGGCAGCGAGTTGATCAAGAACTGGGTATAGGGATGCTTTGGCTGGGCAAAAATCTGCTCTGTGGTCGCCTCTTCAACGATCTTTCCGGCATACATGATGCCAATGCGGTCAGCCACGTTGGCATGCACGCCCATATCGTGTGTCACTAGGATGATGGTATTCTTCAGACTCTTCTGAACGTCCTTCAGCATCTGGATCACGCCGCGCTGCACCACCACATCCAGCGCCGTGGTCGGCTCATCGCCAATCATGATGCGTGGATTCAACGAAGCTGCCAGAGCGATGGTCACGCGCTGGCGCATTCCACCCGACAACTGGTGCGGATAGACATCAAGAATATTTTTGGGTAAGCCCAATTCCAGGATTCGCTTGCGCGCCAATTCGAAGATTTCTGCGCGGCTTTGCGCTTTGATGTGGCTGCCAATGAAATCCTCAAACGCCCCTTTTATCTTGAGTACCGGATTGAAGACGCTCATCGAACCTTGCGGAATATAAGAGATATATTCCATACGCAGCTTCCGCTTTTCTTCCGGGCTTATTTTGGTAACATCCACTTCCTCATAGTTGATACGATAATAAATCTTGCCGTCAACCAGACGCAGAGGGGGTACGATTTCATTGAAAAGCGTTTTCAACAGCGTGGTTTTGCCGCAGCCGCTTTCACCTGCGATGCCGTAGATTTCGTTTTCATAAATCTGCAAGTCCACATCATTCACCGCCTTGACAATCTTCTGGGTACCTTGAATCTCCAGAATGTAGGAAGCTTTAAGATGTTCAGTTCGTAAGACGGTTTGCTTTTTTTCTATCATGTCTGTGTCTCCCTAGGCTCCAACCCGCTGGATGCGTGTGCGGGGATCAAGATATTCGCTGATGCTAACCGAGAGCCAGTAGAGAGCAATAAACATGAGGAGGGATAAGGTCACTGGCGTTAAGATCCACCACCAGCGTCCTAATAAAATAGATTGGTAGAAGAGCGCCCAATTGAGCATAGTACCCAGGGTGGGGATGTTGAGATTGACCAATCCAAGAATTGCCAGTGTTATCTCCAACCCAATTGCCCATGACATATTATTGATCAATGTTGAGAAGATCAACGGCATCGTAAACGGCATATATTCTTTGAGTACCAATCTGATTGTCCCTGTACCCGAAAGGATGGCCGTCATCGTGAACTCTCGCTCACGCAAGATTAAGACCATCGAGCGAATCAGACGTGCGTCCCATGCCCAACCAAAGACCGCCAGCATCAATCCTAGAGTTACCAGATTCATATGTTCCCGCACCAGCAAGGCTAACAGGACAAAGATCAGGAACAGCGGGATGACCAGGAGACTGTCACCTATAAACATCAGCACCCGGTCAATTGTTCCCCCCTTATATCCGGCAACCATGCCAACCAGGATAGCGATCACTCTTGAAACCAAGCCGGAAACGAGGGAGATAATCAACGAATTGCGCACTGCGTTCGTGGCCTGCCAGAAGATGTCCTGCCCGTTCGAATCGGTGCCAAGTATATATTCAGCCGATGGCTTCACGTCTCTTGGGACAACATGCCATAATGTAGGATCATAAGGAGAAAAAAAGGACAACAAAGCCATAATTATGATAATCACCAGTACGATGAAGCTAAAGCCAAAGCGATAATCTTTGAATAAATCTCTGAAGAGTTTCATGAAACCTGTTTCCTTACGTGTATCGTACTCTTGGATCAAACAAGGGATATGTCAGGTCAACGACCAGGATCGCCGTTGTAATACCAACAATTGAAAGAATGGTGATCCCCATAATCAGGTTGTAATCTCCATTGACAATGGCTCTAAAAAGCAGAGTACCCAGGCCAGGGTAACTAAAAACAATCTCGGTAATCAATGCTCCGCTAAAGATTTGCCCCAGCGAAAGCGCCAGCCCGGTGATTTGCGGCAGTACAGCATTACGAATGATGTATCTGCTTACAATGCGATCTTCGGTGACGCCGCCCAACTTGGCATACTGGACGAAACTTTCCGCATTGACGTTCTGTACCAGCAGTTTCATCGTTTGAAACACGACTGCCCCTCCCAGCACGCTTAGAGAGAGAGCGGGCAGAAACGAATGCCAGAGGACATCCTTGATATATTGCCAGGTGAAGCTGGGTACAGCCCCCAGTGAAGCGCCACCGGTCAGAGGGAACCAGCGCACCACATAAGCAAAAAGCAGGAGCAGGGCGAAAGCGAAGATATAATAGGGCAGCGGACGGATCACCATGGCAACAGCATCCAACACGCGCGACCAAGTCCTACGCGTGTAGTAACCTGCCAACCCGCCAATGAGATTTCCTAATATCCACGAGATAGCAGTCGTAGTCAGCAGGAGTCCCAATGTCCAGGGTGCGGCGTTGGCAATGAGATCATTAACACGTGCGGGAAACTGAAAGAAAGAAACACCAAAATCGCCTTGCAGCAGTCGTCCCCAAAAATCCCAGTATTGATCAAGCCACGAGCCTTCCAAGCCATACATCTGAGTCAAGTCTTCGATGATGCCATCCATCGCGCCCGGTTCTAATGTTGCACCGCGCGCTCTCATCTGACCAATCATTTGCATGACAGGGTCATTCGGGGTGAGTCTGGGAATGAGAAAAACAACGGTGATGCCCAGCCAAATGACTAAGAAGTAAGAAATCAGACGGGGGATGAGATATCGTTTTATGAAGGTCACAGTCCTATCCTCATACGTCTATATCCTCTATCAGGAAACCCACTAATGATGTGAGAAACAGGCTTCCCTGGGTAGGTTTTCCCACCCAGGGAGACTTGTAACATAATCAAAATAGACTTTGAATTGCCTTATGTTGCGCCAGTAGATTTCAGGAATGGCGTCATGTACTTGAAGTTGGGCCAGTGGGTATAAGGCTCATTGTACGGGTTTTCGCTGCCGGGCCAGTTTGTCCAATAGGTTTCATCCCAGCCGACAAAGCCAATGTAGCCGTAGGTTGGAAGGCCAGGCATATTCTTGACCGCTTCCTGGAGACCTTCCATGCCGATAGCAATGACGGCCTCAGTATTGAAAGGATCGGTCTCGCGCAGCCTCCTGATGATGTCGTCCATCGCTTCACTCGACCAGCGTGAGCTATGTCCCTGTGTGCGTTCACCAACGGGAAATATGTAGGCGGAGTTCCATCTGTCAAGCGTGCGATACAGATCAGGCCCCGCGCCCCATGGCTCCTGCGCAGGCCACGCACCACTCACATCAAAGTCGCCGGTGGCTTGGAGAGGATCTACGTTTTCTGTGTTAAACATCTCGGCATCGATGCCGAACTTTTTCCACTGCTGCACGGCAGCAACAGCATTGCGGGAATCATGGTTGGAAAGAACAGTGCCCGTCAGGAATGAAATCTTCCATGGGGTGCCATCGGGCAACAGCCACATTCCGTCTCCGTCCTTCGAGAAGCCATTCTTCAACAGCAGCTTCTCGGCGATGTCGGGGGCATACTTATACCAGCCAAGTCCGAACGCTTTCTGAAGAAACTCCTCATCTTCCGGGAAAGCATAACCGCGACTCCGGGCTAAGTCCGCAATACGCTGCGGTACAGTGGGGTCATAGGGTGCAAAGGTTTCGCCATCTCCCACATCAATGGTGAATGCGTTCAGCCAGTCTTGCATCGGCCCGATGTAATCCGCAGGGTATGGGCCAAGATGTGGGATATGCACTGCGCTGACAGTGCCTGACGAATCGACGGCGATGCTCGTGTACTCGACGATATCAATCGCCAGGGTGAGTGCCCAACGGACATCGACATTATCGAATGGTGCTCTGGCAGTGTTAAAGTTGATGCCTGTGATGGCGGGGTCGTTGTTGACCACGAAGGGGAATGTTGGCTGGTAGGCGCGGGAGCTTTCCGACTGTGCTAACAGTGCCTTGAGACCATCGGCGGAGAGTTCCGCTACATCCAATTGGTGCGTCAATTGAGACAGAATTTGCGAACCCTCATCGGCAAAGTATTGGAAGATGATGTACGTGGGCTGAGGCTCACCATACATAATGCCGGTTGGGCTTTTGTCCCAATCTTCGCGTTTTTCCCACGCTGTCCAGCCTCCCTGGGGGTCAAAGCTGTGCAGCTTATAAGGGCCGCAGCCGACATAGGGATTGAAAGTGAAGAGAACCGGATCATCCTGAGTCTCAAAAATGTGCTTGGGGAAGAACCGGGTGCAGCCCCAGCGATCAAGGAAGGTGGTATGGAAGCGTGAGTTGGGCTGCTTCAGCACAAATTGGACGGTGTAATCATCGACGGCAGTTACGGATTCGACGTTATCCACAAAGTAACTGTGGGCATTGAATCCCTCATAGGCGATCAGAGTTTCGACTGTATAAACAACGTCGGCAGCGGTGAAGGGTACGCCGTCTGACCAGGCGACACCCTCGCGCAGCGGGATCGTGACGGTTGTAAAATCCTCACTATACTGCGCGTCTCCGTCTGCAACGCCATTGATGATATTGCCAGTCGCAAAATCTACCGACCAGAGCGGCTCATCTGCGAGGTTTTGTATGCCACGATCTTGCCATTTCCAGCCAACCCATTGGTTGAAGTTATCGGGTGTTCCGACACGACCAGTGAGCTGCCGAACGATCAGAGTCTCAGGGCGAGGGAAAGTACCCGGTAATGCTACATCCTGGGCTAAGGCAGCCTCTCCGGAGATGAGCAGCCCTCCAGATGCAAGCACCAAACCGCCAGTGCTGGTCGTTATCAACTTGATGAAATCGCGGCGACTAATTTCTTTAGACATTTTTTCCTCCAAAATTTTCTTTACAATTGCGAAACGGTTTGGTTAAACTGATTCATCGTGAAACGCTGTTACGTTTTCTGCAATAGCCTGTCTCCTTTCCCTTTTATTATTTTTCTGTATCCCCCTTATGCATCTGGTACGGCCCACACGAATCGCGGATGACGAATTCCGTCTCCAGCGTAACGCGTTGTGGTGGCAGGGTTTGATCTTCGATCCGCTCCAGGAGCAACTTGACGGCCACTTGACCCATTTCTTCGAGCGGTTGGCGAACTGTCGTTAGCTTAGGATAAACGATAGACGCCTGGGGAATATCATCAAAACCAACGATGGAGATGTCATCTGGAATATGAAGCCCACATTCCCGGATAGCATCTATCGCGCCAAAAGCTGACAAATCGTTGGATGCAAAAATGGCTGTTGGCAGGGGATTTACACTCTGCAACAGACGTTTGGTGGATTCGTAACTAGGTTGCGGCAGGAAATCGCCGTCAATGATTAATTCTTCGCTGACGGGAATACCGCAGTCTTTCATAGCGGCTTTGAAGCCGTGCAGTCTGTCTACAGCGCTTCGGACAGCGAGTGTCCCCTTAATAAACGCAATCCGTGTATGATTTAACTGGATAAGGTAACGTGTCGCTTCATATGCGCCCTGCCAATTGGTTGATTCAACAACAGGGCTGTCTGCTGTGTCATCCACCTGATCGATCAGAACGTAGGGGAAATTTTTCTCACGCAGCGCGTCCAGGTAGGCCGCCGGAACCAGCGGGGCAATCAACAACAAGCCTTCTGTCAGTCCGTTGGTGATGGCGCTGACATAGAGTGATTCTTTACTGGGGTGGCGGTGGCTTGTGTATAACAACAGGTCGTAGTTCGCGTGTTCCAACGCCTGATCAATGCCCCGCGCGATGGTGCCGATATAGCTGTTGCCCAGATTCGGTACGAGCAGGCCGATGATCCGGGAGCGCCCACCAGCCAGGGTACGTGCCTGCAAATTGGCGACATACCCCAGACGTTCAACTGCTTCCATCACGCGATTACGCGTAGATTCCCGGACAAACTCATACCCACTCAGGACGCGCGAAACCGTTGCATCGGACACACCAGCAGCATGCGCCACGTCCATAATGGTGACGACACGTTTCTTTTTCGGGGTATTGCTCTCGTTATTCACCAAATTGTAAGCGCTTTCAAAAAGCTTTTTAAAAAAGACGGAAAGCCCGTCGAGTTGATACTTTTTATAAATGGATTACTTGCAAGCGTTTTTATCGCTTAACACACACGAAACAATTAAACGCGAAATGCCTGATTAACAACTGATTATATATCCGACATTAAACCCTCTGATTTCTCTTTGGGTCATTTAAGAAATTATAGCCGTTGTTTTGGACTAACGCAAACTTTATTTCAGAAACGACTACTGAAACACCTATCTTAAAGCGTTTTTGTTGCCAAACCTATTTCACCGTGTTCCAATAAATGAGTACATATCCACTCACTATTACAGTGACATGGTGGCATCCCGTGAGACGATTAAACCGCTTCCCGGCTGACCTACAACCTCATCGTTGCGGAACACGATTTCGCCCCGGCGTAACGTCACCAGCGGCCATCCAACGACTTCCCATCCTTCGTAGGGAGAATAGTCGGAGTTGGTTCTAAACTTGGAACCGCCGATTGTCTTCGTGAGGTTCGGATCAAAAATGACCAGATCAGCATCACTACCGACGGCAATCGTACCTTTGCGAGGGTATAGACCAAAAAGCTTGGCGGCGTTCGTTGAAGTGACTTCCACAAATCGCCCAAGCGAAATACGACCAGAACGGACTCCCTCGGAGTAAAACATGGGTAACATTGTCTCCAGATCGGCAACCCCAGGACGCAAATTAGTCAGGGTATGGGAAGGATCGAGCTTGGCAGCAAGTGACCAGGGGGCGTGGTCGGTGCCAAGTACATGAATGACACCCTGCTGGATGCCCGCCCATAAAGCCGCAACATCCTCTTTCTCACGCAGGGGAGGCTGTCCTACATACTTGGCTCCGTCAGCCTCATCAAAACGTTCGGATGTCAGGTATAGATAGAGTGGTCTTGTCTCAACATATACGGGTACACCACGAGATTGTGCCTCCGCACACACTTCCAATGAACGCGCTGACGACAGGTGAACAATATACACGGGCGCACCTGTAGCCTCCGCAAGCGCAACAGCCCGTTGTGTCGCCACGACCTCCGAGATAATAGGTCGGCTTTCTGGATAATAGCGCAGCGAAGATTTGCCCTCTGCCAGTAAGCCCGCTACCGCATCTTCGATCAACCCATAATCTTCACAATGGATGAGCGTCAATAGTCCATTTGCACCTGCACGGCGAATCGCTTCAACATAGGTATGAGCCTGAGCATCGAAAGATGGGGCGACCATGAATATTTTAATCGTGTTGCAGCCTGTGCTTAGTAACTCCGGAATTTCATCTAAAACCTGTGGCGTTATCTCTTCGAGAACGGGGTGAATAAAGAGGTCAGCGATGGTCTGCGGCGTTGCGACATCCGCCTCACGTTTTAGCGAACCTAAAGGGGTTTCTCCCGGCGCGGGGAACGTCATATTCCCGATTGTGGTGATTCCGCCCGCAAGTGCTGCCGCAGAGCCGCTTGTAAAGTCATCCACCCATTTAGGATAGCTATCGCTTGATTGTGGAGGCAGCGACAAATGCACATGCGGGTCTATTCCACCCGGCAGAACCAATTTACCCGCTGCATCCAGTTCTGTGCGTCCTTCAAGCTCTCCGCCGATCTGGACGATCATGCCGTTAGAGATTCCGATGTCGGCGCGACCAACAGAACCCGCGCTGGTCACAATCTCGCCCTGGCGGATCACAATATCCACGTTTGTCATAATGTCCCCTACATATGTTGCTTTCTGAAGAAAAACTCATCAGGTATGCACTCAAGTTTTTAGCGTATTTGCTTTTATAAAACCTGGGCTATTTTGCCCATTAAAAACAGTCGATTTTTGGGCATAGGCAATCAATTTGAGCGAGTGTTCAAAACAGTATCTGGCTGAGAGATTTGTTATAATGTTGCGTCCGGTTAGCGCTCTGCCATAAATGAAGTGAGAACGCACAAAAGACATTCTCACTTTTTGATCCATCACAATTTTTACGATGAGCGTTCGGTGCGGGTGATCTTGAACGAATACATATGGTCACAGGGTTTTTGATCGGGACGCTCAATTTTTAACCCGCTATCGGTCATTTCCCACGCAAGTTCACCCTCCGCGCCAAGCAGCTCGACTGAACGAACTTCGCCGGGGTAGAAGTCTTTTGCGGATTCGATGACGAACTCTTTCTCAGGCCAGTCGAACGTCATGGCGTAAAGAACATTGTCTTTGGCCGTAAAACGAATATCCTTCGCGGTGTAGTTCACTTTTTCTTTGGTATCGCTGAAAGCCCCTTCCTGCGTCATTTTCGTCGGGCCTTCGCCATATTTGCTCCAGGGGACGGTTTCGTAGATGGCTTCTCCATTAACACTCAGCCATTGACCAATGCCTTCTAGAATGGCCTTCGCTTCAGATGGAATTGTGCCATCCGGTTTCGGCCCGACGTTGAGCAGCATGTAGCCGTTCTTACTGACGTTATCCGCTAAATACTGCACCAGTTCGGTTACAGTTTTATATTCGGTTTCCTTGATATAGCCCCATCCCTGTCCGTCATCAACCGTTGTATCGGTGATCCATTCGTAGTAGGTCTGGTCGGACATCTTTCCCAATTCAATGTCCACGAGCGCCGTTCCGGGTGGCAGGTTGTCCCATTTATAGCTGGCGACCACATCCCGTCCCCATTCCGCCTCGTTGTTATAGTAATAGGCCAGGAATTCCTGCTTATATTGCTCCTGGATAAACTTTAGCCCAAAATCGAACCAGATATAGTCAGGTGTGTAGCGGTCAACCACTTCAACCAGACGGCTTTTCCACCGATTCAGGAATTTTGCGTCTGGCTTATCCTGATCGCCCCACTCCATTGTTTTGTCCGGAAAATCGAGATTATGGGCATCGCCATAGAGTCCGGCATATTTCGGGTCAGATACATCAAAATCCTTGCGCCAGTGTGGAAAAAACCACCAGTTCTCGGCATGGTGCATGGCAACCATATATTTCATATCCTGGGCGCGAATCGCTTTTTCCAATTCCCCGACAATATCGCGCTTCGGCCCCATCTTGGCGGCACACCAGTCCGTATCGCTGCAATCCCACATAGGGAAGCCATCATGATGCTCGGCAACTGGCCCTGCAAATTTTGCACCTGCCCGTTTGAATAATTCTGCCCACTCATCAGCGTCAAAGTTTTCACCCGCAAACATGGGGATGAAATCCTTGTATCCAAACTTCGACGGATGTCCATAGGTTTTCACATGATAATCAAACTGGGGCGTACCCTCACGATACATGTTGTAGGGATACCACGTCACATTCGGCCCGGTGGCAGGTACGCAGTAAATACCCCAATGCGTATAGATGCCAAACTTCGCGTCACGCATCCACTGCGCTGTCGGATGCGTTCTCAGTGAGCGCCAGTTCGGTTCATATTTTTTTGTCATGAAACCTGTCTCCCATTTATTCAAGGCTGTGATGTATAGCTTCTATGAAAGCAAAACGGACAGCAATCCTCTGGTGATTTTCTGTCCGCTTTATTTCGCTGTTGGTGCGTGTTACTTCGATTGGGCTTTGCGCCAGGCTTCGTACTCAGCCTGAGCATCCTCTCGAAGTGGATAATATTTGCGCAGATCGCCACCTTCCGAGAGCTTCAATTTTGAAAATTCTTCCCATTCGGTATGTTCGCTGGCTTTTGCCAGCAGTTCTGGGGCAAACTTGATCGGCACAACCACAGCGCCATCGTCG
>JALHNT010000077.1:28422-30212 GCA_022843385.1 Anaerolineae bacterium
CGTCAGCAATGATAATGTCACCCGGCATGACCAGCGTATTGCCACAAGCCACAGGCACATTCACCCCAAACGGCATAATATTGGTCTGGGTGTGATAATTGGGCGTGACACCCTTCAGCCACAGGCCAACGCCGATGTCTTTCGCTTTAGGATAATCACGGATGCAGCCGTCAATCAACACACCAACGCCGCCGCGCCCTGAGAAATAAGTCAGCATCATTTCGCCAAAAATACCGCTGTTCATATCACCACGCGCATCCACGACGACAATATCGCCTGCCTGCGCATGATAAAGCACATGGCGATGAAGCTGCTTTTCGGGGTCGAGATATTCATCCTGACCATACTGGTCTTCACGTTTCGGCATGAATTGCAGCGTCAGCGCTGGGCCGACAACCGTTTTGCCGGGAGTCCATGAAACCAGTCCGTGAATTTGCGCGTCGCGGATTCCCAAACGGCTCAGTTCGCCGGTAGCGGTGGCGCTGCTGATCTGAGACAGGCCACGAATCAAGTCTTTTGACGGACGTACAATATCAGATGTATGAGTCATTTTTTGAGCCTTTAAATGATGTGAGAATTGTAATTAAAACAGATCGGTCAAAGAAAATCTAATTGTATATTGTACCTTCCTATTGATGCTGTTCCCCCTATCTTACCTATTTTAATTTATCCCTGTCTTGCCTACTCCGATTTTTAGCTGCTCGTTTACAGCAGCGAATATCCATCCGACACGCGCGTGTAAAAATCTTCCAAAATCGCTGGAATGCCCTGCAAAACCGCTAACAGACGATCACTGCCATCGCGAATAGTGTGCTGTTCGAGTTCCTCAAAAACCTGTAACCCTTCGCGGACCGCCAGTTTCAGATCGCGGATCACACGGCGATCTTCACGCTCCAAAAGATCACACAACATGCCGTAATGATCTTCAACATATCCATTAGATTCTGCCAGACGTTTTTCATCCTGCTTGATGCGCTCTCGCACAGAACGGGCAAGATGAATGACCGTTTGCGCACGCTCAGTCTCATGAATATCTGCCAATTGATCGCACATCCAGTACCCGTTCAGATTTTTGTTGCCGACCAGCCCAATCGTCAATGACCACAGCGTTTCCATCGGTGTCCCCAGAACGTTCGTGAGGTAATTCGTCACGAGCCGTTCGTGTGCCAGCCCAAGCTCGTGAACCTTGATGGGAGTCAGCAATATCTGTTCAAAAGTCTCGATATTGGCAAGTGGTTCATTACGGACTCGGAAATCGTTCAAAATCGCGTTCTCGATTTCCATAATCATGTAGAGCAAATCGACCCAGGCATAGTAAGCATCGCGCAATGTAATGAGGCGCAGGCCTTTACTGGACATCGCAACGCCCCATTCCTGTCCAAAATCGGGCGTTCGCAGCACACCTAACTCATACATACCGAGCATGGCATCCACTTCAGAGTTGAGATGATGCTCGATTTTTTGATAGGCAAGCGTTCCATCCATACCGGAATAGGATTGGATAATCTTCGCCCCGCCAGGGTGGATATGATTAAACTCATTCACATCGTACACACGCCCACTGATGATAATCCAGTAGCCGTGCTCGTCGTCGTTGTGCAGCACGACATCGGAAATATTGTACTGCTGCTTGACCTTATCAAAATGTGTGCCAGCATAGGTGGTGAAAATCTCCAGCATAAAACGATCTTCACCAATGAGGCGATAGAAGGTCTTACGGGCAAATTCGGTGCGTTCCTCCTCAGTTTCACCTTCAGCAAAACGGGCGATCACCTAGATCGGAAGAGCAC
>JALHNT010000078.1 GCA_022843385.1 Anaerolineae bacterium
TCTTGTAAATGAATCGAGTGCGTTGAAATGACCACTCGTTCATGGTTGGCGATAGACCATAACGCTGCCGGGACAAGGTAGGCCAATGATTTTCCTGATCCGGTGCCAGCCTCTATCAGCCTCTGTCCACCATTTTGGAGGGTCTCGTTGACTAACATTGCCATTTCGATTTGTTGAGGGCGAGATTCATAGTGTTCGAATTGTACGGCCAGAGACCCATCTTGAGCGAAAAGTTCTTCAATGCGGGCTGAGCCGACCGCGCTGCTTGCGCCTGGTTGACTTATGGTGGCTACTGCCTGAGACCGATCATTTGATTGTGCTCCAGGCATGACGGCCTCGGAGCGGGCTGCGTGCAGGACTGGCGTCGCCAGCCACTCTAGCTCATTTGCGTGCTGGGTGAGTTCTTCAATCAGGGAGCGGGGTAGCTTGAGCAACTGCTCCCATAAACGCCAGTAGAGCAGGGCAGTGGCGCGCGCATCATCCAGTGCCCTGTGTGCGTGGGCCAGAGGTAAATCAAAGAGTGTGGCTAAATTCCCCAATGCGTAGCGGGGTGTGCGAGGTAGCAAAAAAGCCGCTAACTCGTAGGTGTCCATTCGTAAGTTGGTCTGAGCGAGACCTTGCTGGTTTAGAAATGCTAAATCAAAGCCAATGTTGTGTCCGATGATGGGTCGATCACCGATGAATTCACGCAATTGGGGGATGACTTTCTCGATAGGCGGTTTGCCAACGACATCCTCATTGCGGATGCTGGTCAGTTGTATGACTGGCGCGGGAATGGGCCGATTTGGATTGATGAGTAATCCGAGTTCTTCGACGATTTCTCCTTCACGCATTCGCACCAGACCAACTTCGATGATGGCGTCTGATCGCGCATCAAATCCGGTGGTTTCGAGGTCGAGGGCGATGAGTTCACCATGCATGAAGGTCTGTCCTGTTTAAGCTGGCAGGCAATCCGTACCATGTTAACCCGCTTCAAACCTAAAAGAAACACCCCTTATGCATGAACATTAAGGGGTGTTTCTAGTTGTACGAACCGCGAGTGCAGGTACTAGCTGCCTGGTGTGACCTCGGCAGTTGCTTCCGGAGTCGCTTCTGCGGCGGCAGCCGCATCTTGAGCAGAACGGAAGGCGTTTTGTAGTCGCTCACGGAGTGATGGCAGACTGCCGAATGTCACACCCTGGAAACCGGCATTGGCAAGCGCGGGATAGTTCGCATCGGTAGCCATATACCAGACGAACGATTGTACGGTGGTATTGCTTAACGCGCTCTCACGAATGAGTAGCTTCGCTGCCTGGGAAAGCGGATAGGTACCATCGGAAATGGTTTGCTCGCTGGGTGCGACGCAGCCATTGCCATTGTCAACCGCAACCAGTTGGATGCGTTCCTGATTATTGGTGATGACGCGCTGGTAATCAGGCCAACTCATGAAGGTCAGCCCACCACCGCCAGCGACATTAGCAGTTGCGGCTGCCCGATATAGCGCATCCCGATTACTAAAACCATCATCGCGCATCGGTGTGCTGCGACCTGAAACACGGGTCATCAGCAGATCGCCATAGGTATCGCCTGCCAACGGTGTGAACAACATTATCGTTTCGGTCGGGAAGCTGGCATCGACCTGGTTCCAGGTGGTAAGGTTGTTAGCTGTCTTTGCTGACTCGGCACTCCAAACGGTTGTTAGGTGTTGTGAGGTCAAGCAAGTCAGATAGCTACTTTCAGCGCTTGCAACCAGTACAACTGCCTGCCGCCCAATCTCTACAGGAAGCAGCGTGACATTATTGGCTGTGCAGGCTGCCTGCTGATCGGCGTTGAGATCGCCGGTTGCCAGGGCAATATCAATTTCGCCATTGCAAAGTCGGCGGATACCCTCGACTTCGCCGCGAGTCTGAAGATTGACGGTTGCGCCGGGATACGCCTGCTGGAAAGTGGTCAGCAAACCGTTCACATACTCGCGCGGTACAGCCGAACCTGCAATGGTCGCAGTGGCGCTAAATTGAGCGGGTATCTGGAAGTCGGTGACGGTTGCACTATATGGGCGCTTTTCCCCGCTACCGGCCAAGGCGACGCTATTTCGCTCAGCAGATGCGCTTGTGACTGGAGTCAGGCCGAGGGTGTTCAATACGGGATTATCGCTGCTACCAATGACTGCACTCAACAACTCGGTCAAGCCCGTTTTTGTCAGATTGGCTCGGTTGACATAGATGTAGTATGACTGTTGCAAAGGATATGCCTCTGCTTCAACCGATTCGCTGGAGGGCGAGCTGCAACCGACTGCTTCATTGGCATTCACCTGCAAGATTCGTAACTCCGACCCAGCAGCTAAAGCACTTGACAGACTGATTACACCGACTGCGGCGGTATTTTGCTGGAGGGCTTCGATAACTGCATTATCGTTTTCTGCAATCTGGACATCCGGGCGGAGGCCATCGCCTTGTACTAATGCGTCCAGTACAACGTATAGGGAATTGGAGGCTGGAGGGACCACTAGCGACAGAGCAGAATCGCCTCCGCCTCCGCTGAGTTGATTCCAGTTGGTGATTTGTCCTTCGGCGCTGGGAGCAAGCAGCGTGTTCAGATCGGATGCTGTCAGGCAAACAGGAGAACTAGAATCGGTCCGGCTGACCAGTGCCACTACGTTGTGTGCAACCCGCATTTCGCTGTAGTCGATGCTATTGGTGGCGCACTTGGTATCTTCATCGGCGTTAATTGTGCGTGTGGCTGTTGCTACATCCGCACTCCCCTGGCAGAGTAGGTCTATGCCGTTGACAGTCCCCGTGGTTTCAAAGACGGCATTGCCCTGTATCCCATTCTCCTGCATTGTCAGCTCTAGAATGGGATTGACCAGTCCAGAACCAACTACCCGGATGTCTGTGCTATCTTGTGCAAAGGCCGGGTTGAGCGTAACGAGCGCAATTAGCACAAGAGCTAAGGCTGCGCTCAGAGGGCGTTTCATAATGATGAATGCTCCTGAAGCAAGGTTGTATTTGGTGGCAGAATTGTACTGCCACCCCCTTGATTGTCCAGCCAGACTTTCAGTGCCGTGCGCTCAGGGTTATCATTATCGGCAGGCTATACAAAGGCAAATTGACTATGGCAGCACCCGAAAGCTCGGTCTACGAACGGGTCGGAGGTGACCCGGTATTCGAACGGATTGTTGATCTGTTTTATGCTCGGATCGAAGCGGATCCGATTTTGCGTCCGATGTTTCCTGAGGATTTAACTGAGGGTAAACGCTGGCAGTTTCTATTTCTGACTCAGTTTTTCGGTGGCCCGGCGCGCTATGCTGTTAAACGGGGTCATCCGCGCCTGCGAATGCGTCACTCGCCTTTTCCGATTGACCAGCAGGCTCGCGATCACTGGTTGTCTCATATGCTGGCAGCGATAGATGCTGCCGAAATGGAGGAGTCTGCTCGGAATGAGATGCGTGACTATTTTGAGCGCGCTTCGACCTTTATGATTAACCGGGAGGCGGAAGCCGATAACCTTATGCATTACCAGCAGGGAAAATCCAGTGAGTAAACAGGTGCCCCGCAAGAAGGATATTCCAGCTTCCCAGCTCATTCCTTTTTGGGAGCGTTGGGTACGAGTGATTCTCAGCTTACCCCGTGTCTGGCGCTTAGTCTTCGTGGTGTTGTCATCGCTGGCCTTGGTCGCTGTCATTTTTCCGGCTGTGGATTACATCTATTTGGAGCGATTCTTTTCTGTTGACACACGTGTCTTGCCCTCACTCATTTCGGCATTGGCGATGCTATTCATGTATGGGGCAGGTTACATTCTGCTGGTCGGATGGCGCGGGGAATTGCCTCCCGCTCGATGGGTGGTTCTATTGTACGTCTTGCTAGGATTTCTGATGATGGGGATCGCTGTGGGTTTGATTATTTACGGCTTGTCACTCTCGGCAGGCGCACCGGAGACATTCTGATTGGATTGGTTGATGAATGCCAATAACGCTAGCCACCTCCTTTTTCGTGAATTAATCGCAGTTCTATGTTTTGGGGGTCTGGCGCTGCTATTAGCAGCGTGTAATGCGGCAGCCGCACCGACCGCTTTGCCGACTGTAGCCGTTCCCGCTACTGCTACTTTTACGGCTATCCCTCAGGTGATTCAGGCGACTCCATTGCCACAAATACGGGCTACATTACCGCCGACATGGACTCCTGTGGGCGGAGCCACCGCAACTTCGGCAGCGGCACTGCTCATTCAAATGGTTCGGGCTACGCCAGTGGTTTGCAATGCTTTTGTTATTGATCGGTCACGATCGGTGGAGAGTTTCAGAATAGGGGAGCCTGTAACGGTCTATTGGACACCGATTGAAACCGTGAACCGATTCCGGATACGTTTATTCGATGCCGAGCTTAATGACCTGATTGTAGATTATACGCAGGCTGGACAGTATACATTTAGTGCCTCCTTGTTTGAGCTTGGCAAACGCTATGGCTGGGAAGTCATTCCAGAGAACGCTGTCTCCCAGCAAATGTGCTTCGCTATTGGTGGAGAGCTTACGCCATCACCTTAGGACAAACTGGCAGGTTCACTCTTGAGCTTTCAGGATGTATTCCTCAAAGGCTTCTGCTGTCCAGGGTAGGGCAGGTTTGAAAAAGTGGTCGTAAATTGCCTGTGCGTAGACCCGTATTTCGTACTGGGCGTCGCTCGCCATCCGCAATCGTAGGAAATGCATCAGATTGTGGGCATCGACTTTGGTGACCCACGTGTAGTAGACACTGAAGCCCGGCAGATAAAGACGGGCCATTTCTTTTGAAACTCCGGCAGCCAATGCGGCGGCGTAAAGCTTGAACCCTTGCTCATAATGAGCAATTAAGTCAGCCGTCAAGCGGGCATTGGTGTCTTCGTCAACTTCGCCTTCGCTGGCTTGTTTGTTGTTTGCGGATTGCTTACGCCAGACCGATGGTACGTAGTAATCCGTCTCTTCAAAGGCGGTGTAGCGTCCAGATTGTGCATTGAAGTTCCAGGTGCGGTGCCGTACCCATTGCCACCACGTTACAACCGGAGCGCGCACACGGAATTTGAATTCGACCATCTCGAATGGGCTGGTATGCTGGTTTCGCAATAAATAGAACAGGAGTTTGCGATCTTTATCATCGCCTTTGCTTTCACCCATGAAGCTAACCCGCGCTGCATTCACAATCGCCAGGTCACCGGATACATCGGTGGCTGGATGTGGCATCAAGTCGAGTAGTTCGACAAACCCCTTGTCCAATATGTCGATACGCTTGCCAATTAATGATTCACTCAAGGTGCATCCTCGCTATGCAAAGTACTGGAGTGCCAAACGTACGCGATCCTCTGCGGTGTGGGGGGCATCAGCAGGCAGAGCTTGAATGGCTCGTTGCGCTTCAACGATGCTGTAGCCCAATGCCACCAGGGCATCAATTACATCACTATCCAGATCATCAAAGGCAGCAATTGGACCAGTGTCTTGACCGAACTTGAGTTTATCTTTCAACTCCAACAAGATTTTTTGGGCGCTCTTTTTGCCAATGCCGGGTACACGGGTGAGGATGTCGGCGCGTTCACTGACGACTGCATTTCGCAGTGCATCCAGACTTAGTGTACTGAGCACAGCTAACGCTGTACGTGGCCCAACCCCACTAATGCTCAACAGAATGTCGAACGTTTCTTGCTCTGGCACCGTAGCAAAGCCGAAGAGGGTCATGGAGTCTTCGCGCACCACCAGGGTCGTATGCAAGAAAGCGGCATGTTCCACATCCAAACCGTCCAGTGTCGGAAAAGGAGCGTAGACTTTGTATCCTACGCCACCCGTCATCAGGATGATGAAATCCTTACCTCGGGAAAGAATCCGACCTTCAAGGCAGGCAATCATGAATCATATCCATCGGCGGTTAGATCGCCCAGGCGAGCGCTATGAATATCGGTGATGGCGATGGCTAGGCCATCAGCCGCATCATCTGGACTCGGAATTGTGTCCAGATTGAGCAGTATCCGCACCATCTCTTGCATCTGGGGTTTACCTGCCGCTCCGTAACCAGAAATCGATTGCTTAATCTGATGCGGTTTGTATTCGTGGATGATGAGGCCAGCCTGGGCCAGTGTCAGAAGGATGACCCCCCGTCCCTGTGCGACTGTAATGCCTGTGGTCACATTTTTGGCAAAGAACAATTCTTCCACCCCGGCTCGGTCCGGTTTAGTCTGATCAATGACCTGGCGAAGCTCATTGTGAATGATGGAAAGTCGGTCGTGCATGGGCATTTTGGCCGGTGTAGTGATGACCCCGTACTTCACCGCGACGAGATCACCATCCTCGGTTTCATCTACCACTCCGTAACCGACAGTGGCTGTGCCGGGGTCAACACCCAATACACGCATCAAGCTGTCTCAAGCGCGGCGATGGCTGCGTCATTGATGAGCAAGTTATGGGCTACGCCCTGAACATCATCCAGTTCTTCCAGGTTTTCCTGAAGCTTCAGATTCTGGACAGCTCTTTCTGTGGAGACTTCACTCTCGTTCTTCGGTACCCAGCGGAGTTCAGCATCACCTACTTGATAACCAGCAGCGATCAGCGCTTGCTCGACTGCGCTGAACATTTCTCGAGGTGTATATACGACGAAGGTACCATCTTCTTCGACAATATCATCTGCCCCAGCTTCGGCGGCTGTCATGAAGAGGGTATCAAAATCAACACTCGGGCCTTCGACCGTGATGTAGCCTTTTTTCTCAAATTGCCACCCCACAGACCCCGCCGACGCAAGGCTCCCACCGGCTTTATTAAAAACGCGCTTGACCTCAGCCAGTGCCCGGTTCTTGTTATCCGTCAGGACATCCACCATGAAGGCAATCCCCTCAAGGCCGTAGCCTTCGTAGGTAATTTCCTCCATATCCACTCCATCACCGCCACCGGAACCGCGTTGGATTGCCCGTTCGATATTCTCTTTGGGCATATTCCCGGCTTTGGCTTTGTCGATAGCAATCTTTAGCCGAGCATTACCTACCGGATCGCCACCACCTTCGCGGGCCGCCACCATGATGTCTCGTGCCAGACGGGTAAAAATCTTGCCGCGCTGGGCATCTGCACCGGCTTTTTTTCGTTTGATCGTTGCCCATTTACTGTGACCAGACATAGCACTACTCACTCATTACAAAAGTTCTTGTTGATAGTCCACACATTATACTGAAGGCTAGTGGCCCCGTCGAGATGCTCGCCGCCTGTGTTATACTCTTTGTCTCTTCGGCAGGTACACTTTAATCGCTTAATGCCTTACCATGTCTGAATCGGTTATCGCCATTCCACGTTCAGCAACCCATGCCCAGCGTATTGCCTGGGTAGTACTTATGACGGCTTTTCTGATCTTCTGCGCCTTGTGTATAGGGCTATGGGTTGGAGCACAGTTCTTCTTTTTTGAATCGACTGTTCCGCTTCTTTCGCGTGTCATTGTTGCCCGGGGTGCCATCAGTGTAGCAGCAGGGGCTGTGTCCACAGGTAAAGAGATGACCAGTGGCGATCAGGTTGAGATGGTTTCCGGTTCCCAGGCAAGTCTTTTCTTTCGAGATGCTCAAGATGAAAACCGCTTGATTGCTTCAGTGACGCTTAATGGGGATGCGAGTGTCCAATTCTGGACAGCTACTGTTCCACGCTTTAGTTGGTCTACCGGCGGTTACTATATTGATTTGCGTGGGCTGCGGGGGGATGCCGATATATTTGTGCCCCAGACATTGCCGCGTAGTATTCGCCTTGTTGTAACTTCGCGGCAGGGTGATCTGGTAGAGATTAGTTCCTCTGGCCTGTATGCGCTCCGATTGAAGGAGTCGCGCATTGAAGTCGTCAATCGCGGTGGCAACCAAGTGACCTTGACTCCAGTTGATGCCGTTGAAGGTCGCAGTATACCGATTGATGATCGTGCAGTGATTGATAGCTCTCGACCCGATCACGTGGCATTGGAATCGGCATCAATCAATATGCTTCGTAACAGTACCTTTGAAGGCGTTTTTCAGGGTCTTGCGACGGATTGGGCTTGTACCAATAGTACTGAAAATTTACCGCGTGGTAGTTATGCGGCGGAGGTTCAGGATGGCCGGTCGGTCATGCATTTGGCTCGTGCTGAAGATGCGACGACAAATGGGCAGACCGCTTGTTCACAATTTTTTGGAGACGGTATCGATATTTCCGCATTTACAACACTGAACTTCCGCGTGGCGTTTAATCTCCAATTTCAGTCCTTGAGCGCATGCGGCACCGAGGGCAGTGAATGCCCCCTGATGTTACGTGTGGACTATTTAGATGCGGCTGACGAAATGCAGCAATGGTATTTGGGTTTCTATTTTCGCCTGGAACCGGATCGGAATGATCCATTACGTTGCCTCGGTTGCCCTCTGGAACATATACGTGTTAATGAAAAAACCTGGTATACCTATGATAGTGGTAATTGGCTGGCCTTATTCCCTGAAGGACTCCCACAGCGACCTGTTGCTATTCAGTCAGTGACGTTCTATGCCTCCGGTCATCAGTATGATGTTTATGTGGGCGAAGTCTCCTTACTGGCATCTTGATGTTGCGTTCCCGCTCCTACTGGTTTGCTTTGATCGCTATCCTGTTGCTGGGAGCCTGGCTACGTCTGGGTCATCTCGATGTAGTTGAGTTCAAGCGGGATGAAGCTAACCTCTCGCAGTTAGCCCTTAATCTGGCGCGAGGTAAGGAGATTCCGCTGCTGGGGATTGTGTCTTCGGTCGGTATACCAAACTCACCGGTGTCTGCTTATTTACTGGCAATACCATACCTCTTTGGTTCCAGCCCGGTCATGGCTACCGCCTTTATCGGTTTGTTGAATCTCACGGCACTGTTACTCCTGGCCTTGTTGGCCCAGCGGTACTATGGCATGACGGTCTCGTTGGTTGCGACGTTGCTCTATGCGGTTAGTCCCTGGGCAGTGATCTATTCCCGCAAGATTTGGGCGCAAGATATGCTGCCGCCGTTTGTCATTGCAACGGTGTGGCTGGCGGTGCTGACCTTCGTTGAACAAAAGCGTTGGGCTGGATTTCTTTGCCTGCCACTACTGGCATTGACGGTTCAAATCCATTACAGTGCTTTATTGGTCGTCGTGCCGATCATGTATTTGATGGTTATGTACTGGCGTACCATCCCTCACTCATTCTGGTTGGGCGTGATCCCGGCAAGCGTATTGTTTCTGCCTTTTACCATCGGGTTAATGCAGGCTAATCTGCTAGACCCGGCGCGGATTAACGATCTGCTTGCCAATCGCCCGGCATCCACGATTGCAACCTCCGGAGCAATCCTTAATGTGACGGCTATTCAGTATGCCGCGTTGACAGTTTCTGGAACGGATATTCATTCTCTAACAGGGCCGACGGTATTCAGAGATTACCTTGCCGGACTGCCTGATCTCTATCCGCTATTCAATCTGTTGAGTATTGTTTTGGTCACTGGCGTAGGATGGCTCTTGATACGTTCCGGTCGGTATACCGATCCACGTCGAGTTGTGGATATCGTTTTGCCTACCCTTGTGCTTATTCCGGTTGCTGTGTTCTCTTTCAATTGGACGACTCCCTATCCCCATTACTTCATCCTGACTATGCCCGCCGCATTCATCATTATTGCGCTAACGCTGATGGATTGCTTTCATTGGATTAACCGGCGGAAGCATCTACAAAGAGTTTATGTGGTTATTGCAACCTTGTTATTGGGACTCATTGTGATCGGACAGTTGCTCTATTGGGGACGATTGGTCGAAACTCTCAATTCACGTTACACACCTGATGGTTTTGGGGTTCCGTTGGGTCGATTAATGGAGATTCGACAGTCCGTTCTCGATCAAGCTCCCGAACAAGTCATCGCACGAGTTGGTGGAATGACGATTGGAGTTGATGATGGCCCGAGCATTTGGAACTTCCTTTTGGCAGATATTGATCGAGTTCGATTTGTTGATGAAAGAACAAATGTACTTGCTTCAAATGGAGCAGCTCTGATGCTGACTGATGCCTGCCCTGTAGGTTCGGAAGGATCAGACTTTCCATTACGGGAACCCGCTGAAGGATGTTATCGGCTCACTCACTATGAGTGGCGCACTTTGGCGGTATCACCTGATGCGCCTCGCTTGAGTAACGGTATACAAATCCTGAATACAAGTTGGGATTCTGCGGATGGTTGTATTGTGTTGGACTGGGCTATTTCCCAAAGAACTTCAACGGATTATTTCTTCAAAGTGCATTTGATCGATAACAACGGTAATCGAGCGGCCATTGCTGATGGCCCTGCGTGGCCAGGACGATTCTGGTTGCCAGGTGATACTGTGCAGAGCCGATATTGTGCGCCAGATGGTACTGGTACAACTACAATTGTCGGTGCACAAATTGGGATGTACACCTATGACGGTATCAACTTTGGAAATGTGGATGTGTTGGACCCAGCGGGAAATCCAGCTGGTCAGTCGATTGAAGTTTTGTTTCGGTAGGCAGTCTTGAGGGCCGCTGCTATACTGAAAACAGACCTTACTCGCGGTGTATTGTGGAGCATATTATGGGCGAACTGCTCACAGGACTCGGTTTATCCAACGATTTGGCTGTAGGCCTGACGATCTACGCAGTAGTCATTATCGCTGCTCTGTGGTTAGCTATGCTCATCTGGGTCTACCGGGATATGCGGTCACGGTCGCGGGATACCTTTGGTCAATTAGGTGCAGTGGTGATGGTCGCGCTGTTGACTATTCCGGGCCTCATCATTTACTTGTTGATCCGTCCGCGTGAAACCTTGAGTGATGCTTATGAACGTTCCCTCGAGGAAGAAGCGCTCCTCCAGGAAATTGAAGAAAAGGCAACTTGCCCCGGTTGTGGTCAGCACGTAAGGGAAGCCTGGCAGGCTTGCCCGCATTGCCATACTCGCCTAAAGAAACCCTGCGTTCATTGTAGGAATTTGCTCGAACTCTCCTGGCAGGTCTGTCCTTATTGCACTTCTCCACAACCTGGGTATAGCCCTGAACAGGTAGCTGTTGTGACTCGCGGTCAATCCCGATCAAGTGCTGCATCGGAAGCAAGTATGGCTTCGCCCAGGCAGGCAATGACTGCTGCCAGTTCTCTGGAATTCGTTGACGGCGATGAATACCGACGGTAATGTTGATGAAAAAAGGCAGTACTCATATGAATGCTGCCTTCTTTTACTAGAATTCTGCGACTTCCCCGACTGTATGTACTTTCAGGAAATTGGTTTGACCACCAACTCCAAATGGGACCCCAGCCAAAATGGCTAATTGATCGCCATACTGTACTAGTCTGGATTCCTGTGCACTCTTGACGACCGTGCCAATCATTTCGTCGATGGTATTGAACATCGGGATCAGCATAGGATAGACGCCCCAGACAAGCGCCATTCTTTGATAGGTGGTTTCGCTTGGCGTAACACACAGAATCGGTGTAGAAGGACGTTCTTTCGCAACTCGACGAGCCGTATAGCCGGTCAGGGTTGAAGTCACAATCGCCTTGCAATTCAACACTTCTGCGATCTGGCAGGTCGCTTGACTGATCGCATCGGAGACGGCTTCACGCCCCTCCGCATCGGGCTTGTAAACCTGCCGTACGTCTTCGGTGCCAGTAGTCGCCAGTGTTTGCTCTGCAATCACCGCGATCCGGGCCATCGTCCGCACTGCATGGATGGGATATTTGCCGGCTGCTGTTTCATTGCTGAGCATGACGGCATCTGTACCGTCAATAATCGCATTGTAGACATCGCTCGCTTCCGCACGGGTAGGACGAGGATTGTCGACCATCGAATTCAGCATCTGAGTTGCTGTGATGACTGGTTTGGCCGCCTGGTTACATAGTTTGATAATGCGTTTTTGATGGAATGGGACTTCTTCGGCGGGTGTTTCCACGCCCAGGTCGCCACGTGCGACCATGATGCCGTCGGATGCCGCCAGAATCTCTTCAATGTTTTCCAGTGCCTGTTGCTTTTCGATCTTGGCAATAATTGCGACTTCACCGCCCAAGTGTCGGATTAGCCAGCGCAATTCGCGGATGTCCTCCTGTGAGCGAACAAAAGACATCGCCAGATAATCGGTCTTCTTGTTCAGCGCGAACTCAATATCTTCCCGATCTTTGTCTGTAATGGCAGATAGGGTCAGTTCTGCGGATGGCGCACTAATGCCCTTGCGGGAACTCAATGGTCCTGGTGCAACAACTTCCGCGATTAAGCCATTTGGGATGGTCTGCCGTACCACCATTTCAATATTGCCATCGTCCAGCAATAGTGGCATATCGGGCTTAATGTCCCGCACAAATTCAGGATGCGGAAGCGAAATAACACCGTTTTCACCAGGTACAGAATCGAGCGTAAAGGTAATTTGTTGCCCGGCAACCAGCTCCAGCGGCTCGTTGGCTACTTTGCCGATACGGATTTTGGGGCCTTGCATATCGCACAAAATGGCGATGACAGCACCTTCCTCGGCAGCCACTTTTCGTACCCGGTCAATGGTTTCGCCGTGCGTGGCGTGATCCCCATGCGAGAAGTTAATGCGAGCAACGTTTACACCACTGCGGATGAGTTGTCGCAGCATGTTTTCATCACGTGAAGCTGGGCCAATCGTCGCCACGATTTTGGTGCGTTTGCCCTGAATTGGACTGGTTGCCAAGTCGTTGTTCCTTTCCAGCAAACGGGGCGGGCCACAACCCGCCCCGGTGGTAAATGCGTTACAGGCTCAGATTACTAAAGGCACTCAGGCCAGGGTAGACGGCTGCGCTGCCCAGTTCTTCTTCGATACGGAGCAATTGGTTAAACTTGGCAACACGGTCGGAACGGGAAGGTGCTCCTGTCTTGATCTGACCGGCGTTCAAGGCGACCGCGAGATCCGCAATGGTCGTATCTTCGGTTTCGCCACTTCGGTGGCTGGCGACAACGGTCCATCCGGCGCGTTGGCTCATCTGACTGGCGGCAATTGCCTCGGTCAAGGTGCCAATCTGGTTCACTTTACAAAGCAGCGAGTTAGCCGCTTTTTCCCGGATCGCCCGTTGTACGCGTTCAACATTCGTGACCAGTAGGTCATCGCCGACTACCTGGACCTTATCCCCGAGTTTGGCGACAAGCTTGGACCAGTTGGCCCAGTCGTCTTGTGCAAGACCATCTTCAAGCGAGATGATCGGATATTTCTTCGACCAATTGACCCAGAACTCAACCATTTCCTCGCCACTGAGGACTTTTCCTTCAATGTCGAGGTGATAATTACCATCTTCCTTATAGAGTTCGGAAGTGGCTGGATCGAGGGCAATACGAATTTGATCGCCTGGTTTGTAACCGGCTTTCTCAATCGCCTGCATGATGACATCCAGCGCGGCCTGATTAGAACCGAGGCTGGGGGCGTACCCGCCTTCATCACCGACAGTAGTGCTGTAGTCCTTATCGTGCAGGATCTTCTTCAGTGTGTGATAAATCTCGGCACACCAGCGCAAGGCTTCGCGAAACGACTCCGCGCCGACGGGCATGACCATAAACTCCTGGAAGTCCGTGCTGCCTGCCGCGTGTTTTCCACCATTCATGATGTTCATCATGGGGACGGGTAGGACATGGGCATGCACACCACCCAGGTAAGCGTACAACGGTAAATCTACGCTGTCGGCAGCGGCGCGCGCTGTTGCCAGGGAGACACCGAGTATCGCGTTAGCACCCAGTTTCTTCTTGGTAGGCGTACCGTCCACTTCCAGCATGATGTCATCGATGGCTTTCTGGTTAAGCGCGTATTGCCCGACCAGTGCATCCGAAAGCGGTCCTAGAACTGACTCGACTGCTTTGAGTACACCCTTGCCGCCGTAGCGCTTTTTGTCCCCATCGCGTAGTTCGAGGGCCTCATGGTCGCCTGTAGAGGCCCCACTGGGGACCATTGCCCGACCAAATGCGCCATCGGTCAGGGAAACTTCAACCTCAATAGTTGGGTTGCCGCGCGAGTCCAGAATTTCACGAGCGTGAATGTTTTCAATGAATGACATCTCAGGTCATCTCCTGCGTGGTTGTTGTCGGGAAGTTCGATTTGCGGGCTGGTTGGAGCCTCGCCGCCCCTATAATATCCTGAAATGCGCTTCTCGCCATCTCCGAGCCTGACTTCTGACGGCGCTTCCTGCTAAAATCTCAATCGGTACAAGTTGTAATGGAATGAATTGTCTATGTCGCCGGTACGGAATATCTATCTCGATCACTCAGCGACGACGCCAACTGATCCGCGCGTGGTTGAAGTCATGCTGCCCTACTTCACGCAACACTTTGGGAACCCAGTATCTGTGCATCATTTCGGTCAAAAGGCCGAGTCGGCTATCGAGTCCGCTCGCGAGCGGATAGCGCATGTCCTCAACTGTCTGCCATCCGAGATCATCTTTACCAGCGGCGCATCTGAGAGCAACAATCTGGCGCTGCGGGGTACATTACGTCCCGGAGATCACCGGCCTGTCCTCACCACCCATGTAGAGCATCCCGCAGTTTCGCGGACAGCAGCGGAACTTGGTGATGTGGGTTGGTTGCTCGTGAATGAATGGGGCAGGGCTTCTTTAGTGGACATTCGGGTCAGGACAGCGGCCCGCCTGGTCAGCTTGATGTATGCCAACAACGAAGTGGGTTCAATCCACGATTTGGCTGGCTTTTCAGAAGCTGCTCATGAGATTGGCGCTTATCTTCATTCCGACGCCGTACAGGCTGGTGGACAATTGTCGCTGGACGTACAGGCACTCGGTGTAGATATGTTGAGCCTGTCAGCTCATAAATTCTATGGGCCAAAGGGTGTTGGTCTCCTTTATGTTCGTGAAGGGGTTGAACTTCACGCTGTCCAAACGGGGGGCAGTCATGAACGCGGTCTGCGGGCTGGTACACATAATACACCACTGATCGTAGGAATGGCACTGGCGCTGGAGTTGGCGACTACCGAATCTGAGTCGCGAATTGCACATCTCACTGCTCGCCGCGATGAGTTGATTTCTGGTGTTTTGAGTCGTATTCCTGATGTTCGTCTTACTGGTCATCCGATTGAGCGTCTTCCTTCTCATGCCAGTTTTGTGATTGATGGGGCGGAGAGCAATACCCTGTTGATGCATCTTGATATGCAGGGTGTTGCCGCCAGCAGCGGTTCGGCCTGCAAGACAGGTAACCCAGAGCCATCTGACGTGCTGTTAGCAATGGGTTATACAGCTGCTGAGGCACTGACTGGCCTACGGCTGACGGTAGGATTGTCGACCACACAAGATGATATTGATTATGCGGTCGATGTTTTGGCTCACGCCGTAGAGAAGGTTCGCAAAGTTCGACAAGGTGTGATGACCATATGAGTCATTTAAGACCGCGAGTTGTCGTTGCCATGAGTGGCGGCGTTGATAGTTCGGTAGCAGCGGCTTTGCTGGTGGAGCAGGGTTATGAAGTTGTTGGCATGATGATGCGGCTGTGGTCAGAGGAAACAGCGATCGGTAACACCCACAACCGCTGTTGTACGCCTGACCAGATGAATGATGCGCGGCGTATCGCGGATAAACTGGGTATTCCATTTTATGTTCTGGATACCAAAGAAGTGTTCCGGTCAACTATTGTCCAGTTCTTTATCGATCAGCATCGGCAGGGTGTTACTCCTAACCCCTGTATCGAATGCAACCGCCAGATTCGCTTTAGCTTTCTTCAGCAAAATGCGTTGGCACTGGACGCGGAGTATCTGGCAACTGGACACTATGCTCGTGTGTCCCGTGATGAAGATGGTCGTTACCTGCTGCGAAAAGGCCTGGATGATCACAAGGATCAGAGCTATGTGCTGAGTGTGCTGGGTCAGGAACAACTTGCTCATGCCTTGTTCCCGGTTGGTGAATATGCCAAGACTGACGTGCGGAAGATCGCGGAGCGATTTGGATTACCAACGGCTAGTAAGAAAGATAGTCAGGATTTGTGCTTCATTGGGGACAACAACTACCGTCGGTTCTTGACGGACTATGCACCTGATGTGATGCGGCCCGGCCCCATGATACGTGCAGACGGTACGGAAGTTGGTCAGCACAATGGGCTGGTCAATTTCACTATTGGTCAGCGCAAGGGATTGGGTATTCACAGTCTGGAACCGTTGTACGTGATCGGCATCAATGCCGAACAAAATGCAGTGGTTGTTGGAACGGCGGAAGAACTTGGGCGGTCGTCCTTGACGGCCAAGCGCGTGAACTGGATTGCTGGTGCGCCGCCCAAAGGTCACTTCCGCGCTGAGGTCAAAATTCGCTATAAGGCAGCACCCGTGGGCGCTTGGGTTGAAGTCTTGCCGGACTCGTGTATGCGGATCGATTTTGATGCCCCTTTGCGGGATATTACGCCCGGTCAAGGTGCCGTTATCTATGACGGCGATAGGGTGTTAGGCGGCGGCATTATCGAACGCGAATGATATATCACCATCCATAAAGCGTCATTCGCACCTGCTCGCTGAAAAACAGCAATAGGTAGGTGCCTGCCACGATATAGGGCCCGTAGGGTAATGCCGCGAATTTACTGGCACTGTGCCCCATGATCCGTCTGGAACCGAGCCAGATGACGGCTCCCAATGCCCCCAGAAAAACGGTTATAAACATCGCGACGACCAGTGACTGCCAACCGAGGATCAATCCGCTGAGCGCGGCTAGCATGACATCCCCGTATCCAAAGGCTACTTCCTGAATGTTGCGTCCCTGTAGTGTATTGACCACATACAAGTAGAGGATTCCACCTAGATACAACATGAAGAAGATACCGAATCCCAGCGCCCCTCCATAGAGCGCACTTTCCAGATTCGGGTTTGACCCAGGGCTAGGCACAGTCATGATGCTGTCCGCAACCGCGATCAGGGTTGAGGGAATGATGACCGCGAATAGGATTAGGCGGTGCTCAATATCAATCACGGTAATGAGAATCAATATCACCACATAAAACATCCAGAAGAATACTTGCAAAGGCTCAATAGCAGTCAAGTCACCTTTGGCTGCCAGACCGATCCACATGAACAGGATTGTGCTCAGCTCGGTAAAAGGGTAGCGCCAGCTTAACTTGTCACCGCTCGGTGATACTCGTTGACCAAGTAGGAATGCGCTCACTCCAAGCCAAGCGGTGATGGGACGCACCGTACCATCGGGGTAGCGCGGCGCATGAGGACGGCGGTAATGAGGCAGATCATCTGCCAGTACGTTGATAACCCCACCGGCAATCAAGCCTGCTAGTCCGGTGAGAACGTAAATCAAGACCATCAGAACGACCTATCGCGTAGGGATTGGCGGCGCGGGCGGCAATAAAGAAAGCGCCAACACAATCACGAAGATAAAGCTAAAAACTAGCGCAATGACGGTTGCCCGAACCTGGGCACGGCTCATCACTGGCGGTGCTGGTGCAGGCTCTGTTTCACTGATGATGATGTCGATAGGTTCAGCGAGTCCGTTACGGATTTCCCACGCGCTTACCCTGGGCTGGCGGTTCTTTAGCCCTACGACCACATAAGCTACATCAGGATACTGCGCTTCCCGCATATCTACTTGTGACGGAAGATGGTCTCCGTAGGGGTGAGTGTGGTAGATGCCAATCAATGCTTCATCCCGTTTGCTGAAGTCGAACATGGCATTGATGAATTCGGCACCGTCCATCACAAAGGTATGTTCCGGTTTCTCACTAATGTTTTTCACTCGCGCAATCGACCGCGCCTGTTCGCCTACCCCTCCAATTAAACCACAAGCTTCGTGTGGATAATCCTCAAGGCCGTGTTCGGCAATGCGTTTGGCAAGTTCAGGGGTTAACCACAAACGGCGCATCATTTCAAACTGCTTCAGGAATTTCAAATGTTTCGATGAGTTGTGCATGGGGCGGGTTACGCGTCTCGAAGAATAAATCTGCGGTTAGCGTATAGAGTCCTGCCGGGTTGCTCACATTGCGGATGTGCATAGTGAATTCCATGTCATGGTGCATGGTTTCGATGATGTTCAACTCGCTCACGATGACATCTTCGTGATTATGGGCAACTAGTAGGAGATTGGGACGATCAAGAAATGGCGTAACCTGAATATGAACACGGACACGAAAACGATCTGGATAGGGCTGTATTTGTAATCTCTCAATACGGACGTTTTCGCGTGGTTGGGGAATACGGTCAGAGGGGAAAAGCGGGATTTCCATAAGACGACCTCAACTATGCTGTTGCAGGGATGTTTGCATACGGCGGAGAATGCTCAGTGCGGATTCGACCTGATCGGCATTGACCAAGAGATGATCTCGAGTGAATGAGGCCAGGGGCAGAATCGAAATTCCAGCATCAGCTAAAGCACTGCTGACGAGTGCCATAAAACCGACCACACTCATGTCCAGTTCGATATCGAAGGTGATGAGCCGGTATGTATCTTGCGCGACACGATGATCGGGCAGCCGGGCCGCAAAACCTGACCACGCGTCCGCTAACAGGATAACCGTAACTTCGTCTTTGTCGACAATTACTGCCGAGAAGGCATCCCCAAACTCTGCTATCACCCCGGCAGCCGCCATGATGGCCCGTGCCGGAAGGGAAATCACAGCATAATCGTGTGGATCGCTGTAGAGTTTGCATTGAGCAAGTAAATGCTGGGCATTTGCAATCATGAAATCCGCTCCTGATGTCGACCGGGGTAGAGTATCATGGAGATATAAGCACGGCAATGATTGAAGAGGACGAGGATCGGTCATGGGTGCAAGTGAACAGGGAGCCAATCAGGTAAAGGGTCGATGGTTAGTGATTCCAAGAACCCTCTGTTTTGTGTTGAATGGTGACGATGTGTTGCTTATGAAGCGTGCGCCACATAAACGAGTGTTTCCTAACCGATACAACGGTGTCGGAGGCCATATCGAACGGGATGAAGACCCGCTCAGTAGCGCCCGACGCGAAATCCTTGAAGAGACAGGGCTGGACGTACACGACCTTTGCCTGCGCGCCATCTACAATGTCGATGCTGGGGAAGACACCGGCATCGGAGTGTTCGTATTCACAGCCATCAGTAATCAGCGTACGACGATTGCGAGTGACGAAGGAACCCTCCACTGGATTCCCCGCGACGAGATATTGAATTATGATCTTGTCGAAGATATACCGTTAATCTTGCCGCGCATTTTGGCGATGAAGACGCCGGAAATCCCTTTGTTCGTGCACCTCAGCTATGATTCTGCAGATCGAATTCGGTTGCGTTTTGCCGGGGAATAGAATTGATGTTGTACTCATGCAGCCGTCCTTTTGCCTGGCGAATCTACTATCGTCTGAATGGGATTCGTGACGTGGAGATTCTCAATGGTGAGGGAGAAGCTGGCGACATTTCAGAGCCTTTGGATCGTGCTTTACGGCGCTGTATCAACACCTTACAAGCCGAATCGATAGATCATTCAGGCCTACATATAGACTATGTAAAGATGGAATCGAGTGCCGCGTTTGCAACGTACCGTTCACTCATTGCAGGCCTTCGCACTTTTGATTTGCATATGCTCTCTCATTATGCGGATCGCATGGCGTTCTGGTTGAATCTTTATAATGCACTCATTATTCATGCCGTCATTGCTCGTCACCAACCGCGATCAGTAAACAATGAACGTGGCATTTTTGACTGGGCTGCCTACTCGATAAACGGCTACCGCTTTAGCGCAAACGATATTGAGCATGGTATCTTGCGATGTAATCGTGGTCACCCGCTGGTTCCCGGCCCGGTGTTTGCCTCAGATGACCCTCGTCAGGAATTTGTTTTGGAACAGCTTGATCCTCGGTTGCATGCAGCCCTCAATTGTGCGGCACGTTCTTGCCCACCGATCAAGTTCTATGAGTCAGATCGCCTAACGCGCCAGCTTGAGATCGCAATGCGAAACTTTATCAACGGCGGTGGAATAGAAATTGATCGGTTGCATTGCCAGGTGTCGCTCTCTCGTATCTTTTCATGGTATGCTTCCGACTTTGGTGGTCGGTGGTTTGGTTTTCGCTATTCTGAGCGGCTAATCCGTTATGTGTTGCCTTACGTGCAATCGCCTGATGACCAGGTGTGGCTTGAATGCAACCTGGAGAAGCTGAAAGTCCGGTTCATGCCGTACAACTGGAGTTTGAATGTCTGAACCAGTCCCCATTTATGTTGCTGCTCCAGTTAAGAAAATGCGCCGTTCCCGGCGCTGGTTGCTTGGATGTGGTGTCGCCTTATGGTTCGCCTTTCTGATGTTGCCATGTTTCTTCTTGGTCATGTTGACTCAGGGGCAGATTTCTGTAACGACGGGGGATTTGCCCGACCAAGCGATTCGTGTATGGTTAGTGAATGAAGCCCGTCAACGCGGATTCGGAATTGCAGTACCATCGACTCATGCAGGAAATTCGGGTCAGATGTGTCTACAAACGGATGTGCGTTTTCTGTCATGGATGGGTTCTGGCGAACCGGCTGTTTATTGTGAGTGTTATGAGCGATCATCTGATGCCGAGGCATGGTCACTGGTATCGACTGCTCAGGCAGGGTGTGAATAGCGGACAGTCCTTGTATGCGCCTATAGTTTTGAACTGATATTGAGGGATAGGGTTATGCAGATCGCAGGTCTTGATCTCGGTAGCATCGTCCTTATAGTTCTGGGGCTGGGTGCTCTCTGTTTAGTGGGTGTAGTACTGTTCTTTGGCTTTCAGATCATTGGTAGTGTGCTTGGCTCGATTGTGGGCCTGTTCCAGCTTTTGGAAGGGGTCATTACAGGAGGGCCTGTCGCCTGGTGCGGTTGTTTGGTTGTGATTTTTGCTTGTATAGCTTGTGTAGGCGGAGTTTGGGCCTATACAGCGTGCCAGGCTAATCCAGCGGCGATGAACTTTTGTATGCTCTTTCCCCGCTGATTGGATGTGATTGTTGATGTCCAGTGTACAACAACTGAATGACCGTATTCGGCGTGAGGCTGAATTTGTCCCGCATATCCTGTCGTCTTTGTCACAGGTAATCGTTGGGCAAGATCGGCTCATCAATCGGCTGTTGGTCGCTCTGTTGGCGAACGGGCATATCCTGATCGAAGGCTTGCCAGGCCTTGCCAAAACCCTGAGTGTAAAGACTCTGGCCGCCTGCCTTAATGCCCGCTTTCAACGCATCCAATTCACCCCGGACTTGCTTCCGGCAGACTTGATCGGCACCCAAATCTACAATCCGCGCACTGGGGAGTTTACCTCTCGGCCCGGCCCAATCTTCAATCACATCATTCTGGCGGATGAAATCAACCGTGCGCCTGCCAAGGTTCAGTCAGCGTTGCTGGAAGCGATGGAAGAGCGACAGGTTACGCTGGGTGACCGAACCTTTCCGTTGGAAGACCCTTTTCTTGTCCTGGCGACCCAAAATCCTATTGAGCAAGACGGTACATACCCGCTGCCAGAGGCCCAGTTGGATCGCTTCATGCTGAAAGTCGTGGTGGACTATCCCAATCGTGCTGAAGAACGTCTGATCCTTGAACGTATGACCGCGCCAAGCGCACCACCTGTAGCTGCGATCCTCAGTACTGAAGTGATTATCCGGGCGCGAGAGGTAGTGGGCAGCATTTATGTGGATGAGAAAATCAAAGATTATGTGTTGAACATCGTGATGGCAACCCGCGATCCGGGTGCCAGTGGATTAAGAGACTTAAGACCTTTGATTGCGTACGGATGCTCTCCTCGCGCAACCATTTTCTTGCTCAAAGCTTCCCGTGCACATGCTTTTCTACGTGGTCGGGGGTATGTCACGCCCGATGACGTGAAACAGATCGCTCCAGATGTGATGCGCCACCGCTTGTTGTTGAGCTTTGAGGCTGAAGCGGAGAATGTCTCAACCCTACAGGTGATAAACCGTATTTTATCGAGCGTGGAAGTGCCATGAAGCTCGATTCCGACCGTTTGCAGCGTATTCGCCACCTTGAAATCCAGACACGCCGTTTGGTGGATAGCTACTTTGGCGGGGCTTACCACGCCATCTTTAAGGGTAAAGGCATCGAGTTTGAGAGCGTTCGTCCCTATTGTCCCGGTGATGATATACGGTCTATTGACTGGAATGTGACGGCACGAGCGGATGAAGCTTTCGTAAAGCAATTTACCGAAGAACGTGAGCTTAATTTACTGTTGGTCATGGATGCAAGCCCTTCGACCGCGTTTGGCACACGCGAGCGCCATAAACGCGATCTAGCTGTTGATGTGGGTTCTGTACTGGCTTATAGTGCCATCCGCAACCAGGATCGGGTTGGTTTACTGGTCTTTAGCCATCAGGTGGATTTGTTGATTCCGCCAATGCGCGGACGCAATCATGGGTTGCGCCTGCTACGCGAGTTGCTCTATCTGGAGGTGCCCGCCGCTGCCGGATTTACAGACCTCACTGGTGCCTTACAACGTGTTGGTCGGCTCTTGAAGCGTCGATCCATTGTAGTTCTGCTCTCCGATTTCTGGGTACCTCTTGAGTCGATTGAGCAAGACTTGGCCCGTTTGATCCGCCGGCATGATGTGATTGCGATTGTCTTGCGTGATCCCCTTGAGCAAACATGGCCAGATGTCGGGTTAATCCGTTTGAAGGATAGTGAGACCGGAGCAACCTGTTTGGTCGACACCACATCAACGCGCTGGCGTGATCAGGTTGAACAAGAGTCGCGCCAATTTGATTTCCGATTGACTAATCTGTTTAGCCGCCTACAAATTGATAGCCTATTCCTGACGACTCAAAGCGATGCGGTAGTGGAATTGACTCGGATGTTCCGTTCTCGCCTTTCCCGTGTAAGATGACTCGCCTAGGCTGCTATTTGTTCTTCATGTGTTTTCTATCGATTGTGCCGGTAACGGCTCAGTCTGACGTTGTTCCCTACGGACAATGGATTGGACCAGGAGAATCCGTTCTAATTGGCGAGCCGTTTTCTATGTTACTAGAGATTGTATTGCCTCAAAGTTCAGAACTCATTGATCCCGGCCTTCCTGCCATTTGGGGGGAGTACTGGTTGACACCCTTACCGTCAATCGAGACCACTAGCCAACCCGATGGTCTACGAATTTATCGTCAGCAGTTCTCGGTCACGCTTTGGACTATCGGCCCGATTTCGACGCTACCACTTCCGGTGATGTATCGGTCAGTAGGGCAAACGACTGTGCAGACGTTTCAACTGCCTCCGGTTGTGATTCAAGTGAATTCGGTGCTTGACCCGGATGATTTAGACCTGCGTCCTATGCGTCCACCTTTAGAAATGGTCTTTGTGTCTCCGTTAATGATTGTCGGTGTTTTGGTAATAGTGGCAGGTCTTGGCTATGGCTTATGGTATGTCCTTAATTGGTCTCGCCAGCATCGCTCAATGCAAGTCAAAATATCGCCCGCCCGCCATGCCCTCGACGAACTCAATCGAGCAGCCCACTTGGACGATCCCATCCGAGTCCATGTCCGCGTTGCAGAGGTATTACGGAAGTTCATTGGCGTACATCTGGGAATGCCGACCAGTGACCTGACCACCGACGAGCTTTTGCGAAGTTTACCTTCAACATCCATGCCTGAGGCGCGCCGAATTGAGCTACAGCAGTTGCTTGAATATGCTGATTTGGTCAAATTTGCACAGCTTAAGCCATCCGCCAACCAGCGCATCATAAGCGCAGCTCGCCGTTGGTTGAGCGAGTTCGCAGGTGGCGACGATGCTTGAGCTGACTTTGTTTCGTTTTGCTCAACCTTTGGCTCTGGTCTTACTCGTGCTACCTGCAGTAGGTTACTGGTTGTATCAACGGCGGAAATGGTGCTTCGCCGTTAGCTCATTTTCCTATGCCGACCTGCGTTTGGCCGAAGCGGCTCCACAAACCTGGCGTGTCCGCTGGGCATTCTTGCCGGGTACCCTTCGTCTCATTTGTTGGCTATTGCTGGTGGTGGCGTTAGCACGTCCTCAACAAGGGCGTACTCAGGAGGTTATTCAAGGGCAAGGCATCGATATTGTGTTAGCTCTCGATGTTTCGGGCAGTATGGCGGCGCTGGATTTTGCCCCTCAAAATCGACTCGAAACAGCGCGGGTAGTCATCACAGATTTCATTAGGCGGCGGGAATTTGATCGTCTTGGTTTGGTGGTTTTTGCGCGAGATGCCTATCATGTCATTCCACCGACAGCAGATTATGAGGTTTTGTTTCGAGCTTTGCAGACGGTTCAACTGGCTCCTCAGATGGGGTTGGATGATGGTACGGCCGTCGGTATGGGCCTGGCTGCTTCAGCCGCAATGTTGTCACAGAGTAGCGCAGTCAGCCGGGTAATCGTCCTGTTGACTGATGGTGCAAATAATGCAGGGGTGATTGGCCCGGAAACGGCAGCGACTGCTGCCCGTGCGCTAGGGGTGCGTGTCTATACGATTGGTATGGGGGAGATTGGACTGGTACCCATTCCAGTTGATCAACTTGGCAATACTCGCCTGATCGAAAGCGATCTTGATGAAGAAACGCTGCGGGTAATTGCTACGCTCACGGGCGGTCAGTATTTTCGTTCAACTGATTCAGTCAATCTTGAGCGTGCATATGAACAAATTGATCGATTGGAACGATCATTGGTTGAACGCACAAGCCGGACGGAATGGCGTGATTTGACGGGGTGGTTGCTGTGGCCGGCATTTGTGCTCTTGTTGAGCGAATATGTATTGCGGTATCTCGTCTTTAATGTGATACCCTGAGGCTCTGAGCAGTGCGTTTCTTGATCCCTCAACTGTTGGTGCTGATTATTCTATGCCTGCTTGTTGCGGGGATAGCGATACAGATGTCTCGTATTCGCCAGCGCCAACTGAACAAACTAGGGGACGAGCCACTCATAGCTGTTTTGGTGTCAAAGGCTGGAAGCTCACGCCGTATGTTCGTATGCCATGTTCTTTGGTTGATGACTGCTGTCGCACTGGTTTTGGCCTTGGCCCGTCCCGTCTGGGGACAAGAGATTGAACCGATACCAAGAGGAGATGTGGCAGTAATGCTCGCGCTCGATGTGAGCCGTAGTATGAATGCCCAGGACATTGCCCCATCACGTTTGGAACGTGCTCGTTTGTTTGCAGCCGATGTGATGCGCCGATTGACTGGAACCGAAGTCAGCTTCATGCTTTTTGCGGGGCGGGCTATTATGCAGGCACCCCTAACTACAGATCTCAACACAATTGAGTTGTTTATTCGAAACGCCTCATCGACTGCCATCCAGCGTCAGGGAACCAATCTTCAGGCTGCTTTCCAACTCGCCCGCCAGAATTTGAATTCTCCCTACGCGACGACTCGTTTTGTGCTGCTGCTAACCGACGGCGAGGATCATGAGGGTAGCCTGAACCCAATCCTGCAAGATTTGAGTGATCAGCAAATTAAGGTGATTGTGGTCGGTATTGGCACAGAGTCTGGTGCATCCGTACCCTTAGAAGGTGGCTCGCTACTGCGTGACCAGGATGGTGTTGAAGTGACTTCGCGCCTGAACGTAGAATCGTTGCGTGTTATAGCGGAACGAACTGGTGGAGCCTATTGGTCGCTGACAGATGCCGAAGCCGATGTGGAGTCCTTTGCCGGTATATTCCGATCCGGGACATTGACCGAGAGCAGGACGACTTCTAACGTCATCGAGGTTGAACGGTTTGGCATTTTTGTGTTGCTTGCAGTGGTTTCGCTTGTGCTGGAAGCCGGACTTCGTTTTCGACCCACTGTCTACAAACAGGCAATCAAGATATGAAATGGTCACGGGCTTACCTGGTCTTGATGCTGGCCCTCGTGAGTTGTACACGATCAGCGGCAGAATGGAATAACGCGGGGAATGTTGAACTCACTGCGGGGAATCCTGAAGCTGCTTTGCGTGCATATCAATCAGCCCAAGCATCTTCGCCCAATCAACCAGAACCCTATCTGAATGCCGCCAGCGTCTACGCTGCATTGGACGATATACCCAGGGCGCAGCAGGCAATGGATCAGGTGTCAGCGGCAGTTGACCCCCGCACAATTGCTCACGCCTACTATAACCTGGGCAATGTATATTTCATGGGCGAACGATATGATCTGGCTGTAGCCGCCTATCAGGAAGCTTTATTGAGAATACCGAGTGACGCGGATGCTCGTTACAACCTGGAGCTGGCGCTTCAACGCATGACCCTAACACCACCGCCCGCTGCCAGTGGAACACCGACGCCGCAGCAACCGTCGGGCGATCAGGCGGCAATCGCAACGGCAACTCCAATGCCAGAGTCTAATGGCGGTGCTGAATTGCAGGATGCTCAAGCCATGACTGAGGCAGAAGCTCAAACGTTGCTGAATTCTTTGGGTTCAAGTTTCCAGCCGCTGAGTCTGACCATGACACCCAGCAACGATGAGTCAGTCGAGCAGGATTGGTAGTCCATGAGATGGCTGTTTGCACTCGTCCTGCTGGTAACGAAATCCTACGTTCTAAGCCAACCAGCAGAGCCACCTGAACTATTTGTTGAGGCCTATGTTTCCCTTGCCGAACCGTATGCAGGCCAGCAGATTGAGTTTCAGGTGCGTTTTTTTGACTCGATAGGGGTGGCTAACCCAACGTATGAAGCACCATCTTTTGAAGGGTTTTGGCGGGTAGAACCAGATCGAATATCGAGAACCGTTGAAGTTCGCGGCAGTCGACAGTACAACGTGACTGACATCCGTACCACGCTTTATCCCAATGTGCCTGCCGATATAGTTATCGAACCCGCCCGTGTGATTGTGCCGGAAACTGTGTTTGCACCTGAACAGCTTTTTGAAACGGTATCATTAGTGGTACGTGCGCGTGCTTTGCCTGAGGGTGCACCATCTGGTTTTTCTGGCGCTGTGGGTGAGGTCACACTCCAGGCGGGTCTCGATCGTCAACAAGTGAGGGTAGGGGAACCCATAACACTACGCCTGTTATTGTCGGGAACTGCGAATGTCTTGGTGCTGCCACCGCCGGATATTGCCGCATTGCAGGGCTGGCGGGCCTATGTGCAGTCCCGTTCTGCCACCTTTGAAACCAGCGCGCCTGGCTTAATCGGGCAGCAGGAAATCTCAATCGTGCTTTTCCCCTCTCAGGTCGGCAACTTTGTTTTGCCTGCGCTTTCCTTTTCCTACTTTGATCCCGCTGCTGCCATTTATCGCCAGCTTGGCACTGGGCAGATTCCTCTAGAAGTGCTGCCATCAGAGGATGCGATTAGTGAACTTGCTCCACAAGTGTCGGTGGCACCACCACTGCGTGAAATTAATCTCAATATGGAGGGCATTCCCAGTACATGGTCCTGGCAGTGGGCGTTGTGGTTGATTGGCCCTGTGACCCTGCTGTTGTCATGGCTATGGCGGCAGCGGAGAGTTCTGGTTGAACGCTGGTTTCAGCATAAGGCTGGTTCTAGGACTTCTTTGAGCCAATCACGTCAGGCAATCCGGGCGGCATTTCGTTCACCGCATCCCGCATCCAGTTTGCAGTCGGCGCTCCACACGTATCTCGCCCGCTATTGTCCACATGAGAAATCAGCTTCGCTCATGGACATAGCCGACTATTTGAGTCAAACGAGGTTGGACAATTCGATGACTGGTCGCTTGCGGTCGATTATTGAGTCCATACATGCTGTTCAATATGCTCCCCTTGAGTTCGCGTGCCAAACTGAACTTCGTCAATTGGCTCAGCGCCTGGACACTCTATTGGTTGATTTGGACGCTGCTCTCAAATGAAAAAGTATGTTTTGGTCGTGCTGATCGTTGTGGTCACAGGGGTTGGTTCAATTGCGTATGCACAGGATGAGAATGCCCGTATCTTGCAAAGTGCTACATCAGATTACTTGTCAGGGGATTGGTTGGCTGCTGCGACAGCGTTTGAAGCGTTAGTTGAACGTGGTGTAACCGAACCTACCGTTTATCTGAATCTCGGCCACGCCTATGCCCAGCAGGGCAGGTTGGGTTCTGCGCTGCTCAATTACCGCCGTGCGGAGCAAATGATCCCCCGTGATCCAGAGGTGTTAGGGTATATCGCTTCCATTATTGCGGCTCGTCGTGACCAATCGGCACCAGTCGACTCGTGGCTCAAGCAGCTTTACCGTTTAACGGCTGATTTAGTGACGACTAATGAACTCGGTACGACGACTCTGTTGATTTGGAATCTGTTGTTTCTGGTTGTAGCCGGCGCACAATCAACATGGCCCGATGACCATCTGAAGTCATCGCTGCGGTTAGCTGTGTTGCCGCTAGGTGCGGTGGTTGTTCTGCTGTTGCTGCTATTTGGTGTACGCGTTTATGTGGATTCGGCATTGCCGAATGCGGTTGTCATCGTCGAACAATCAACCCTTCGCAGTGGCCCAGCATCAACGTATATGGACTTCATTGATGTTTATGAAGCTGCCGAACTACTGGTGCATGAGGAGAAAGATGGCTGGGTCTTGGTTGAACTGGGCGAGGGTAGACTGGGGTGGTTAGCTGCTCAGGATATTCGGTTGGTGCGGACGTCCGGTTAAGTTGGTGGTATCATGGAAGTGCCATTAGGAAATGTTCAGCTATTGAACTCCCGGGAGAGTACGCACATGCCCCCCACTCGTGTTGTTTGTGTTGAAGACGAAGTGGAGATGATCGACCTCATTCGCCTGATCTTGACCCGTGAAGGCTATGAAGTTATTGTGGCGAAGGGCGGATTGCAAGCCCTTCAAGTCATCGAAGATGTTCACCCTGATCTGGTGCTACTCGACCTGATGATGCCCGACCTGGATGGGTGGGAAGTCTATCAGCGTATTAAGTCCAACCCCGGCACAAAAGATATTCCAGTTATTGTGGTGACAGCCCGCGCCCAAAGTATTGATAAAGTCCTCGGTTTACACATTGCGCGTGTAGACGATTACATCACGAAGCCCTTTGGCCCTGCTGATTTGCTCAATAGCATTAAAACTGTGCTTGCAAAATATTCGTAGTATGCTTCAGCTTCGCAGGCTGTACCGGTGGATTGGTTTACGGTTGTCTTTCGTTCAAAACGTTGTTAAAGTTCTAAATATCACGAACGGCACATCCAATGGCCTGAAATCGTGTTCTTAACGGTAGTTGAGATCCATATCGCTTTATTAGGCAATAACCGCTCAGGGGGCCGAGGCTCATGGCTGATCTATTTGACAAAATTCAGAACGATGAAGTGATCCGCCGTGCCAAAGAGGCGACTGAATTTGGAATGTACCCTTATTTTCGCGCCCTTAGCGACTCGGAAGGTACAACCGCAACCTTTGAAGGCAAAAAAGTCATCATGCTGGGGTCCAACAATTATCTTGGTTTGACAACGGACCCCCGAGTACGGCAGGCTGCGGTGGAAGCAGTACAGCGTTACGGGACAAGTGTGACCGGCTCTCGTTTCTTGAATGGCACGCTTGAACTCCACCATGAACTTGAGCGCCGACTGGCGAAGTTCGCAGGGAAGGAAGCTGCGGTAGTGTTTTCAACCGGATACCAAAGTAACCTTGGCGCGATTTCGGCAGTTTGCGGCAAAGATGATTTTATCATCTTGGATAAAGACGATCACGCCAGTATCGTGGATGGTTGCGTGATGTCTGGTGCGGAAATGAAACGCTTCCGCCACAATAGCCTCGATAATCTCGATCATGTGTTGAGCAAACTGCCCCGGGAAGCGGGTAAGCTGGTCGTTGTTGATGGTGTGTATAGCATGGGCGGTGATATTGCCCCTGTACCCGAAATCGTCGAAGTCTGCCGAAAATACAACGCCCGACTGATGGTCGATGACGCTCACGGATTTGGAGTTACGGGTCAGGGTCATGGCACATCCTGGCACTTTGGTGTTTCAGATAAAGTCGATCTCATGATGGGTACCTTCAGCAAGAGCTTTGCTTCGATCGGCGGATTCATTGCAGGTGATGCTGATGTAATCTACTATATCAAGCATAAGGCTCGGTCATTGATTTTCTCTGCGGCGCTTCCGGCCCCAAGCGCGGCGGCTGTTTTGGCGGCACTGGAAATCATCGAAACCGAGCCGCAGCACGTCCAGCGGCTTTGGGATAATGCTGATTTCATGCGTAATGGCCTTAAGGACTTGGGTTACAATACAGGCGGAAGCTGCACACCTATTATCCCGGTCATCACGGGTACGGATTTTCAGACGGCGTTGGCTTGGAATTCCCTCATTGAAGAAGGGGTCTATACTAATCCGGTCGTGCCTCCGGCCACGCCCCCTAATGGTGGCCTCTTGCGTACCAGCTATACCGCAACCCATACCCGCGAACACCTCGAAACGGCTT
>JALHNT010000079.1 GCA_022843385.1 Anaerolineae bacterium
TGCTCTTCCGATCTAAGAAAGTGAAAGAGGTCTTGTAGAGATGCATGTTGAAAAAATAGGCCGAAGTGCCAGGATGACCGGTGCCGCGTGTGGCGATGTAGGGAATTTCGAAGTACTGCATCAGACCGATGACGCTCAACACCAGGTTGTAGAAGATCACCGGTGAGATCATCGGCAGCGTGATACGCAGCCACTTGGTGAAAGCATTCGCGCCATCGACATCCGCAGCTTCATACAGTTCCGTCGGCACCCCTTGAATCGTCGCCAGCATGGTGAGCATGGCGTTGCCGATGCCCCAGATGCCGATCATGATGAAGGCACCCAAAATCCAGGTCTCGTCCTGAAACCAGTTAGGCGGGTCGGCGATGCCAATCGAACGGAGGATGCGGTTAAGCCAGCCGGTCTGCCCGTTAAGGAAGCTCTGCCAGACGAAAATGGCCGAAACCGCCGGCACCATGTAGGGCATATAAAACAGGGTGCGCCAGATCGGTTTCCCCTTCAAGGCCTTAGAGTTAAGCAGCGTCGCCAGCAGCAGCGGAATGATGATGCCGATTGGCACCGCGATCAGGGCAAATCGGATAGTCACGCCCAACGAGGTCATGGTCAGCGGATCATTGAGAAGCGTTTGCCAGTTCTTCAGCCCGACGAACTGGATGCCCTCATTGGTTCCCAGATTGAATTCGGTGAAGGTGAACGCCAGGGAAGCGAGGATCGGCGCTGCGGTGAATACGACAAAACCAATGATCCAGGGCGAGAGAAAGACCCAGCCCCAGAAGCGCTGCTGCTGTTGCAGAGTGCGCCGTTTAGGTGCCGCCGTCTGCGGCGACAGCACGCGCGAGGCATCGACACTTGTCATCTGATCAACTCCTTAAAGCATCGCCGACCAACCTAGCCTGAGCTGTAGTAACGGATGAGAGAATTGTTTTGTGTTGGCAGCAACAAAGTATTATTTCGGGATAAAGGCCGGGGGGATCGTGATCCCCCCGGTTGAAGCAGAAGCGATTAGCTGCCGGCTTCTTCGACGATGGCCTGCAATTCGGCTTGCAGCGCATCGAGTTCGGCGTTCACATCCAGATCAGCGCCGCCATCGCTGAACAGCTTGGTCTGGAAGGCGAAGACCGCGTCGGTGGTGCGACCGTAGTTGAGCGTGTTCGACTCGTGGTGCATGTTGCCGGGGTTGTTGTAAGCCAGGCTATCCACCGCGACCTGCCAGTTGATGCCCCAGTTGAACTGGGCATCTTTGGTGTCAATCCAATCCTGCTGATATTCCGGGCGAGCCGGGAACGCGCCGTAGACCGGAGCCAACGACGGAACCGCTTCGTTCAGCAGGTAGGAGAGGACGGTGAAGGCGGCTTCGGGGTTCGCCCCGTCCTTAAGCATACGGAAGGTGTCGGCATCGGTGGCGACATGGTATTCACCATCGAGGCTGCGCGGCACTACGCCGAAGTCCCATTCGAAGTTACCAACCGAGTTGCCCAGGCAGCAGGTGTACCACAGCGGAGTAACAGCCATCGCCAGTTTGCCCGACGAGAAGGCGTTGCCACTGCCGAAGGCTTCGCTGGCATCGTAGGTATTGTTGGGGATGAAATAGCTCGTCCAGACCGCATCCTGAATCCAGCTTGTCGCCGTGCGCCAGCTATCGGGGATGGTGATGGTATTGGCCGCTTCATCGTACCAGTCTTCTGGCTGGATGTCAGTCCACATCAGGCGCATACGGGCCCACTGGAAGTTCATGCCGAACTGGACGATATTGGCCGGGTCGAAGCCTTCCATCGTAGCGTCGTTGCCATTGGCATCCACCGTCAGAATCTTGGCGATTTCGGCGACGGTCTCATAGTTCCAGGGGACTTCGGTGCCATCCGGCATGATGTAGGGGGCATCGAATTCCTGTGGCGGGTAATTCAGGCCGGCTTCGTCGAACAGTGCCGGGTTGAAGTAGGTGATGCTGGGGAAGACAGCAAAGGGAATACCGAGCAGTTGACCATCATCCGTGCGGTACAGATCGACCAGTGACGGATCAAAGACGCTCAGATCATAGCCGGTGCTATCGACCAGCGGCTGCACATCAGCCCACAGATCAGAATAGCGGTTCGAACCACCAACACCTACTGGGCCAACGATGTCCGGGGGCGTGCCACCGGCGATCAGCGTGGTGAACAGATCATCGGCAGCTTCGTTGGCCGAAGCGATGTTGATGAGCAGTTCGATCTCGTCTTGGCTGGCGTTGAATTCCTCAACGACACGGTTCTGGACTTCGATCTGTTCGGCATTGCTACCGGTTCCCAGACCAACGAACCAGGTGATCTGCACTTTGCTCTGCGCTGCCACCGGGGCAACTATGAGCGCCAGCAGCCCTACAACGACAAACACGTAAAACCATTTTTTGGACATTGCGAACTCCTCACTATAATAAAGATGCGAGTGTGATCGAAAACGGCTCAGGTGAGTATCGGATACACCTCCTCGGTTTCGACCAGTGCATTCGTCGAACGCCGCACCACCAGTTCGGTTGGCATCAGAACATGGTGCGGCGATTGCACCCTTCCTTCAATCAGGTCTATCAGGACCTGGGCAGCCACCTCCCCCACCTTTTGCACCGAATGGCGCACCGTCGTGAGGGCGGGCTGAGTCCGCACCGCGACATCGAGATCATCGAAACCGACAACGGCGATATCATCTGGTACGCGCAGACCGGCTTCATGGATGGCGGCGATGACTCCGGCGGCAATCGTGTCGCCACCGGCGAAGATAGCATCGGGCTGGCAGGGCAGCAGCCGCTTCAGCCCGTCGTAACCGGATTGCCAGTTGAACAATCCAGGAATAATCAATTGGGGGTCGATGGGCAAACCCGCGCGTTCCAGCCCGAGCCGGTAACCTTCCAGCCGATCCGCGCCGTCGCGAATGTTGAGCTGACCGGTGACAGTGGCAATGCGTCGCCGTCCCATCTCGACCAGATGCGACACCGCGAAAGCAGTAGCCCCCACATTATCCACCGTGACATAATTGACCTCATCGGCCAGGCGCGGCGGCGTCTCAACCATGACAAACAGGCGCTTCTCCTCGATCAGAAAAGCGAACAGTGGGTCTTCTTCTGTCACCGAGGTAATGATGAGCCCATCCGTCTGGCGGTTGCGGATGACGCGCTGCGAGAAATCGTCACGTTCTTCATGCGATTGAGCCAGCCACAGCAGCATGGCATAATCACGCTCGATAGTGGTCTGGGCGATCCCCTGCAACAACATGGGATAATATGAGTTGTCGCCGAAGAAGACGTTGGTGGTCTGGGGGATTGCGACGCCGATGATCTGATGCCGCTGCGTCACCAGAGCGCGTGCTGCCGGGTGCGGCTGGTAGTTTTCCTGTTCAATGATCGTCATGACATGCTCGCGGGTGCGCGGGCTGACATAACGGTCGTTGTTGACCACCCGTGAAACGGTGGAGCGGGAAACCCCGGCTTTTTTGGCAATATCTTCCAGATTCATCAGGTCTTTTCGTGCAACAAGATTAGTTTGCGCTTAAAACTGGGAGCGCTCCCAGACTTACATTTTTCAGAATACCTTAATCTAAATGGGCTGTCAAGCAATCACCAAATTTCTCATCTTGCACATTTGTGAAGCGTGACAGATGTCATGGCAAGGGGATGTGACTCAGCATATGCATCAAGGTCGTCACTCCTATTCATCGCGGACTCACGCGCCTGTGGCATCATGAAATGCACAGTCGTTACATCATAAACAAAGGTCACTCACGATGGCGCGTAAAGTCTTCGAGAAAACATCGGTCATGCCTGGCACGCTGGAGCAGCTCTGGGCGTTTCATGCTCACCCCAAAGCTTTCAACAAGCTCACTCCCCCGCCGATCATCATCCAGATGCATGAGAACAAGCTCCAGTCGCTGACCGAAGGGACAGTCGATTTCACCATGTGGCTCGGCCCGATCCCGATCCGCTGGCGGGCGCGCCACGAACCCGGCCCCACCCCGACCTCGTTTGTGGATCGCCAGATTTCCGGGCCGATGGCCTACTGGGAGCATCAACACATCATGACCACCGTGCCGGGTGGGGTGCAGTTAACTGACCACATCACGCTGGAGCATAAGCCGGGGTTGGCCGGGTTATTCAGCCGCCTGATGTTCGACGGCCCGCCCCTTCAGATCTTCTTCTTCTACCGTCACCTGCGGACGCGGCTGGCGCTGGGCAAAGCCTGAGCCAGTGCCAAACAGTGCGGCGACGACACGGGAAAATGGCGGTTGATCGCGGTCTGACGGCAGCGACCATATGCGAGGCTGGCGCACCGACCGGCGCGTGGACGAGAGCCATCTGCCGCAGGCGGATTGACAAGGGCGGCGGTCGATTCACGGGAGCGATTGACCGCCAGGGGCGTAGTGAAAAGTAAAAAGTGCTGAGTAGAAAGTAAGAACCCGCTTTCACCATTAATCGGCGGAACGGCGGCTTGATTCACACTTTTGCAGTTTTTGCACAATTCCCGCCGAAAGTGCAGGCGACGATAGGCGAGGTTGGCGCAAAATTGCAGTATCGGCCAGCGCTCAGGCTCGACTGTTGTCGCCAGGTGCAGCATCCTGACGGGAGCGAGCCGCCGCTGTGACATAAAAGTGCAAAGGGCGGGAAGCGGTGAGGCTGCCGCCGGAGGGGTTGTTATGCGGGATAGCGGCGGGAAATAGATGGAGGATGTGAGAGGCGTGATGATGCAAACCATATCATCAGGATAGTACAGAATATCTGTTCTGTCAAGGGGTGTAGCAGCCCTCATCCCCCGTCCCCTTCTCCCACCGGGCGAAGGGGAGCCTAATGTCACTGAGTCCGCTATTCAGGCTGTGAAGCCAGCAGTGGTGCCTTGGAGTGAACTTTACGTTGAGAGGGTCTCTGCAACAGCCTGTCCCAGGCGAGGCTGTCATTCATCACGGCCAGCGTAGGATAATCGTCGGCTGACGCATACGCGGCGGGTGTTACAATCCGGTGTATCGTCGATGAATTCTGGAGCTGCCATGCGCTCCCCTGCTCTGCTGCCCTGGTTCGTCCTGCGTTGGGTGCTGGGGTTGGCGATGATCTTCCTCACCACCATCATCGCGGCCTCCGCTATTGGGACGTATATTAAGTCGGATGAATTGGTCGTCTTGTCCAGTTATCGCGACGATACTCAGATAGTGGTCAATTTAGTCGATATCAACCGCAATCTTCATGGCGGGATTGTGATTAATTCAATCACGCAATTTCGAGTGTCCGCAAATCAGCGCTACATAGCAGTATCCGGATCGCTGAATGGCGCGAAAGACACCTGCCGGATCATTGACCTGCGTGATGCAATGAAGCTGGTGTATCAGGTGGAGAACGAAATCATCGAATGTGAGACCGAATTCTCAGCCGATTCGGAATATGCATTCTTCCTATACCCTGAGCAAAGCATTTTGAAAATCAGGCATGTTCATCTCGCGTCTGGGAAGGCCGATACGCTTGAAATTGTGGAAATGGTTACCCCTGAAGATATGTCGGTAAACAGAATTGAGCCATCTTCCCAGAATCATCTGGCAGCTATATCCTCAGGCTACCAAATATGGTTCGCGGATTTCGCCAACCAGACTGTAACATTATCCCGTGTGCCTGGGGATTATTCCGGCGGCATCCAGACCTATGGTTGGTCAGCCAGTGGACAGTGGTTTGTTTATATGCGCCGTCAAGACAGCATGCCTACCTACAAGATCCTCTTCGACTCAGTAACCCAAACGTCTGTGACCTTTGACGAAGAAACTGCAAACTACGAATCCTATCGAGGAGGCTGGTTGACTGAACGCGACATCTTCTTGTATTCACGTCGTCATGCGGCGCACCAAAGCCAGCAGCTTATGGTGCTAGTACCGCCGATTAGCATGCCGACCACCGAGGGAGAAGTATCGGTAGAGAATATGCCCGAAACAACATTTTATGGCTCATCACCAGATGGGCGGTTCATCAGTTTGCGATGGGATGATGATGAGGCTGGTACATATGGCTACTACGATACAACAACTCGTCAAACGGTTCAGGTCACGCCACAGCAAGGCTTTTCATATCTCCTGTGGTCTCCTGATAGCCGTTTTCTGCTGGTCGTAAAGCCCAACCTTGATCCAACTACCGCAGACTATATCTGGTATGACACTGTGACCGGCACAAACCGACAGGTCTCTGGCCTCTACAGTCTTTTCACGCAACCCTGGTCGCCTGACAGCCAGTGGATTGCAGCCCCAGGAAACGACGCCGGGACATTGGTGCTGATCCATGTTGTCAGCGGCGAGACCATCTCGATTGATCCACTCGGCATAAGGGCTTATCAGGTTTTCTGGACTTTCGATCAGGCCAGTGTCCTGTTGTTAAGTACCAATTCGCCTGATGCAGTTCAGGTAAGTTTGGCCGATTACTCCCTTAACCTGATTGTAGACGGTGCGCCCATCACTGATATCTATACTATAAAGTTCCTGGATAAGCATTACATGGCATACGAGTCTACCGACGATCTATATGTAGTGGACATTCGAAGGAACAGGGTACTCCGCCTAACTGACACCCCCGATGCAATAGAAGTTCCCCTCTTCTGGCTGCCGTGAGGTGCAACCAGCTATCCGGCAATTGCGTAATGCAGCATAATAGCGGATAAACAGAGCGCGGGTTCGGCAGTCGGCTGAACATCGCTTGAGGAGACAGATCGTGGCGAACATACTCGATACGCTCATCACCATAGTCATCGGGACGATCACAACGGTGGGCAACGCCGTCACCACCACCGTCAGCGCCTTGCAGGATTTCTTCTACGTCAAGGTGGCCGGGGTGTCGTTCATCGTGCTGGGGTCGCGCCAGACGGGCAAGACCACGCTGATCGAATGGCTGAAGCACAACATGGGCGAACTGGGCGAATTCAACCCCGACCCGACAGCAGCCGGTGGCGATGTGGTGGCGGATTTTAACGCCCGCGTCGGCGATGCCTATGTCAAGCTTAAGCCCAGCCGCGATGTGGGCGGCGAGTATGCCATGTGGGAGACCGACTGGGTGGACTTGTTCCGGGCGGCACAGCCACGCGGCATCCTGTTCCTGATCGACCACACCGATGCTTATGCCCATAAGGACGCGCTCAACTTCGTCATGCAGATGATCGAGGATGAGCCGGCGGCGCGCAAGGAGCTGAAAGCCTTCTACATCCTGGTCAACAAGTCGGATGCCTGGGGCGACGAGATGACGCTGGACGACATCCTGGGGTACTATAAGAACGAGCAGAAGCGGCTGAAGAGCCAGTCCGACCGGCTGGGCTACCGCTACGAGATCGCCGAGGGCAGCCTCATCACCAACCGGGGTGTGATCGAATTCATGAAGAAGTTCATCAACACCATCCGTCCCAAGCCGCAGTCCTGAGGCACAAGCAGCCTAACGGCTTAAATTCGCGTCCGAGAAGAAGCGTTCTTTGCCGGTCTCACGAGATGCTAAACGCTGCGAACGAACCTGCATTGAACTAACAACTAACAACTAACAACTAGAAACTACATGAGGCCATGCGCCAACTGATTCTGGAATACGTGCTGGAAGGCCGACAGCGCGGCTACACCTTCACCTCGCCGACGCAGGGCTTCAACGACGACACGCTCAAGCACGTCTGGCGGACAGCCATGCCGCGCGGTCAGGGCTGGGGTGCGCCGCAGTTCGTTGGGGCGCGGTCGCTCAAGGTGTTCCTGCTGTTGGATGGGCGCGTCGGCCTGTCGGATGTGGTGGTCACCGGTCAGACCGACGAGAGCGGACGGGCGGGCATCCGGCGGGCGGTGATCGACATCCTGCAACCGGGTGAGTATCACGAGGCGCTGCGGGGACGGCTGCGGCAGTACAGTTCAGCGCTGCAAGCCGAAGTCCACCGCAAGACCTGGTTCGGGCGGCGCGTCCCCCGCCCCAACGGTGAACGGCAGGTGGTGTGTTCCCATCCCTTCCTCACCCCGGATGCCTGGCAACTGGTCGAGGTGCTGGTCATCCACTCGGCCATCGAGTCGCTGGAGCGCGGCTGGCTGGGTGGCAAGGTGATCCCCTTCACTACGCTGGCGCTGGATTACCGCGAAGAGGCGGCTTTAGTCGTCCTGCCGGAACACAAGGCGCGCGAGATCGATAAGGTGCATGTGACGCCAATTCGGTGAGCGAGAAGCTATTATCGCTAGAAAGAAAAAATAATAACTAACCACAGAGACACAGAGTTCACAGAGAGAGCAAGCAGAGGTCTTTTCCTTTGAACTTAGCACTTGGCACTTTGAACTTCTGGAGCCGCCCTGTTGCTGCTGATTGATCGTACCCTCTATTGCTGCTGTTTTTGCTGATTGGGGCGAGCGGCCTGTTGCGTTCAGCCGCCTGCTTTTCAGCCATAACCCGACCCACAAAATTCGCCAAATTCGGTAACTACTCAGTGCATTGGTCACAAGTTAAGCAATTGGCAACCGAATCAAGGGTGATTGTAGGTCGATTTTACCGATAAAATCGGGGGATGAGTACAGAAAAGAAGACCAAGAAACCGAAAAAGCCAGTTCAGTCCGGCATACACGCGCGGTCCAGCCTGATCGTAGCAAGCGTCCCATCAACGCGCCGCCAGCCGAAGAAGTGGCAGCCCATCTGGAAGCGATCATCAAGCCAGAGACGTTGGCTCAAGTGGCGCATTTTCACCAACAAGGGTTACGGGAACGCACGTTAACCCTACCCATTATGGTGGCCTTTGTTCTGAGCTTGATCTGGCGACAGATTGGCGGGGTGAGCGAACTGGTGCGGTTGGCTCACACCGAAGCCCTGTTGTGGGCTGAACCTATCAAGGTCAGTCAGCAGGCATTATCACAGCGGTTGAGCAGCCTGCCAGCGGTCTTGTTTCAGCGGGTTCTGCAGGCAGTGCTACCCATCTTGAACAGTTGTTGGCACGAGCGTAATCGCGCGATGGCGCCTGAAATGGAATGGGCACAAGCACACTATAGCCGGGTGGCCTGCGTGGACGGCTCAACTTTGGACGCACTGGTATGCAAAATTGGATCGCTCAAAGACCGGGAGACCCATCCGCTGGCGGGCAAGATGACGGCTTTGCTGGATATCGGTACGCGCTTGCCCATTCATCTCTAGCATGAGGCGAATCCCAGCGCCCATGACCAAAGCTACTGGTCATCCCTCCTGACCGTTCTGGAACGGGCATGTTACTCATTTTCGACCTCCGTTACACCAATTTCGGCGTATTTCGTCATCTGACCGAGCAGGGTGTCACCTTTGTGACCCGTGCCAAAACCAACCTCAGCTATGAAGTGGTGCAGGATTTACACTGCAGCGCAGCCATTCATGATCGTTTGGTTTGGATTGGAAAAGGGGAGACGCGTCAGCAGATACGCCTGATTGAAGTGCTTTACCCGGGACCCTGGTATCGCTATCTCACCAATGAATTCGACCCTCTCAAGCTACCCATCGCCTATGCGGTGGTGCTCTACTGGCAGCGCTGGCGTATTGAGGGATGCCTATCTTGTGGTGAAACGCTTGCTCGGCCTGGCTTTCTTCTGGAGTGGTTCCCAGAACGCAGTCGAACTCCAGTTGTGGGCTACCTGGTTGCTCTATAGCGTGTTGGTTGATCTCACTGATGAAGTCGCTCAAGCCCTTCATCGCCCCTTTGCTACTCTTTCCCTCGAAATGGTCTATCGCAGCCTATACTATTTCACCCAAGCCTATGCGCGAGGTGACACCGACAACCTGATTGCCTATCTTGTCTCCAATACTCGCTTGCTGGGTCTCGTGAAGCGAAAACCGCCACCCGATAAATTAACTGCTCTTTTGGCCTTGACTTCTGTTTCCAATCCTTAGCTTGTGACCAATGCACTAAGGGGGGTGCATTCGGATGTGGGGCAAAGTGAGTTAAATTGGAGGGGATGAAGTCATTGGGAGGTTGAAGCCAGATGTCCACCAGACAGAGAGAGAGAAAAGCCGAAATCATGGCACAAGTGGAAAAGCTGGTGGAGGACGCACTGGAACGGGGCGAGCAGCGCCTGACCATAACCGAGATCGAAGAGATTGCGTTGACAACACGCAATCAAGTGGCACAGGTGTTGACCGGTCAGTTGGTCGAACAACAGGCAGACCGGTCAGGGGTGCAAGCGCCGCGGTGTCCCGACTGTGGGCAAGCGATGCGTCACAAAGGGAAGAAAAGACGCTATGTGCGAACGCGCAGCGGCGAGACCCAGATGGAACGCGCTTATTACCATTGTGCAGCCTGCCGACGCGGGTCTTTTCCCCCTGGATGAGGATTTGGGTCTCCAAGGCGGCAGTCTGAGTCCCTGTTTGCAGCGCGATGTGGTGTGGCTCAGTGCGCTACTGCCCTATGCCCAGGGCAACGCGGTTCTGCAACGCTTTGGCTATCCGGACATCCCCATCACGACCCTATGGGAACAGACCCAGCGGGTGGGCGCGGCGTGGCTGGAACACGTTCAAGCCGTGTATGTCGGCGTGGAACGCACCCGTTGGCAGCCAGCGACGTATCAACCGCGCTTACGAAAGAGTGTTGGTATGGATGGGGGCATGGTTAATGTGCGGGCAGAAGGCTGGAAAGAACTCAAAGTCGGGGTGATTGGCAGCCTGACAGCTCCAGGGCAACTGCGCCAGGAGCAAGCTAGCCGCAGTGAGAACCTGCACTACACCGCCTGTCTGGGCAGTGTGGACAATTTCTCCCCCCGCTTATGGCAACTGGCGGTGCAACAAGACGTCCCCTATGCCGGACAGGTGGCGGTCACGGCCGATGGAGCCGCCTGGATTTGGCGCTTGTGCAGCGACTTGTTCCCTTGTAGCACTCAAATCGTCGATTGGTATCATGCTTCACAGCAGGCTGCTACACTGGCTCAGACCCGTTTTCCGCACGACGCAGCCGCCGCTCAAGGCTGGTATCAGCAGTTGAAGCGTTATCTATGGCAAGGAGAAAGCTGGAAAGTGCGGCAGGAAGCCCAGGCCGCCGACCTGGCTGCCCCCTATTTTGAAGAACACCAGCACCGAATGGATTATCCCGGCTATCGGGCTCAGGGTTATCCGGTGGGTTCCGGCACTACTGAAAGTGGCGTCAAGCAATACAAACAACGCTTGTGTGGCTCAGGGATGCGCTGGGCACGCGCGGGCGTGGATCGCATGATCGTCTTGCGTTCAGCGGCCATGGCTGGCTGTTTCGATCAACGCTGGGCCGCTGCCTAAAACCCTGCCCCCAATCCCGAATGCACCCCACTAAGGGGGTGGGAAGCGGAAATGAGCAAGGATGGGTAGAATGTTGGAATGGAAGTGAAACGCGAACAACTGGAGCAACTGAATAAAGAGCAACTCGTGCAAGTGATAATCGAGTTGCAAGGGTGCGTATTCAGACATTGGAAGACCAGTTGGCGAAAAAGAGTGGGAATAGGTAACTGCTCAGGGGGTGGGGAGCAAGAAATGAAAAGAGTGGGTAGAATGCGGGAATGGAACTGAAACCCGACCAACTGGAGCAACTGAATATAGAGCAACTCATTGGGATCATCATAGAGTTGCGCGAGCTAGTCGTGCAGTTGAAAGACCAACTGGCGAAAAACAGCGAGAACAGTGGAAAGCCGCCGAGTAGTGATGGCTTGAAGAAGCAGCGGACAAAGAGCTTGCGTGAAAAAGGGAAACGGGCCAGTGGGGGACAAACTGGACACAAGGGACATCAGCTGGAGACGACCGCGACGCCCGATGCCATCATCACCCATGCAGTGGCGTGTTGCCCGCAGTGTGCGACCCGATTGGAAGGGGTAGCCGTTAGCGCGATCGAGAAGCGGCAGGTGGTGGATGTGCCGGTGCCGCGAGTGGAAGTGGTGGAACATCAGGCGCAGATCAAGCAGTGTCTGGGGTGTGGGCAAGCGGTGAAAGCCGCTTTCCAGCCGGAGTGAAAGTCTCGGTGCAGTATGGGCCGAACCTGCAGGCGCACATGGTGTACCTCTATCAGTACCAATTATTGCCGCTGGCACGTACGGGTGAAGTGCTGGAGGCAGTCTATGGGCATTGTCCGAGCGAGGCCGCCATTCTGACCGCCAGTGAACGACTGGCAGGGCAGATTGAGGGAGAAATAGCGCCTATTCGACGGGCATTGAGCCAAGCGGAGTGCCTGCACAGCGATGAGAGTGGGTACGGGCAGAAGGCAGCTTGCGCTGGTGCATGTGATCAGCACGGACAAGTGGACGCTCTATACCCTGCATGAAAAGCACGGCTTTGCGGGAATGTCCGCCTCCGGAATACTGCCCGATTTTGAGGGTTGGGTGGTGCATGATGGCCTGGAGTGGTATCAGCAATTCACCGATTGTCAGCACGCCTAGTGCAATGCTCACCACTTACCGGAACTGCGCTTTATTGTCGAGGAATATCAGCAAGCCTGGGCTGAGGCGATGTTCCAGTTGCTGTTGGACATGAAGCTGCAAGTCGAACAGGGAGCGGTTTCCCTGGCCGCTCGACAACAGGCCGAGGCCGAATACACCCGCCTGCTCCAACTCGGTTGGGATAGTAACCCGCAAGTCTTGTCCAGCGGCCAGCGCGGTCGAAAACGGCGCTCCCCGCCCCAAAACGTGCTCCGCCGATTATCCGACTACCGCGACCAGGTGCTGGCCTTCTGGCAGCATCCCCGTGTCCCTTTCGACAACAACCAGGCCGAACGCGATCTGCGGATGATCAAGGTTCGGCAGAAGATTTCCGGCACTTTCCGTTCCCTTCATGGTGCACATCTCTTCTGCAACCTCCGTTCCTGCTTGTCCACCCTTCACAAGCAAGGTATTCGTATCTTCGATGCGCTTTCCTCGGCTTTCGCCAATCGCCCTATTCTCCTGCCTACCCCCTGAGTAGTTACCAAATTTGACGAATTTTCGCTCTGCCTTCTCTCTGTGGTCGGTTCTTGTCCAATCAGCAAAATCGGCAGCAAACCGGGGGATGCCGGAGTGCAGCAAAATAGGTACTGGTGACAGACTCCTACCCCGGCTGGGATAGGAGTCAATCGATCACAACCGGGTGGAGCCGCGTTTGCCGCGCAGACGCCGCCGCAGAGCGACCAGCAGCCCCGGAGCCAGGACGATGCCGAACAAGGGCTGGCAGATGCTCGTCATGACGTCGAAAGTAATGCGTCGGCATGATTGGCTGGTGAGATCATAGAACAGACCGACGCCGCAATTGATGACTTCTGGCACTGCCGTCGGCGCGGGGGTATTGGTTGGCATCGGCGTGGGCAGTCCGCCATTCAGGGCGATGCACACCGATAGGCTGAAGGCTTTACTTCCGGATGCCGGAGACAGATTACCATTGCTGCCGGAGATCGTGATGATGTCACCCTGTTTGGTAACTTTCAGATCGCCTGCATCCCGATATTCACGGGTAAAGCCATCGCGCAGCGCTTGCAGATCGCTAATCGGAATATCGCGTACCAGCGCCGTATTGGGAACAGCCCGCAGCACCCGCACCACCCCATCCTGACACCACACTGAATAATACTCGGCCGGGTCAGGATTCAGACGACCATCGGTGTATCCCGACCAGGGCGGGCCAACCGGAACATCTGGCGGTGGAGCGGGGGTCGGAGTACAGGTCAGCATTTCTTCACACGGCGGCTCCTGAGCTGCGGCGCGGCTCAGGGTACCGACGGATAGTATCACGACAATGAACAAAGTTATCCAGCGAACACGCAGCATCTGGGTTACCTCATCAACTCAAGTCACCCCTTGAGTGTAAGACCACCCTTCTGTAATGAACCTTAAGGTTACAGGGCTTGAGTAGTTGAGGGCGAGTCCCAGGCTGTAGACACGATAGAGCAGACAGGCAATCTGTTTTTGACTGGCTCAGTAGCTCGACTTTTCACAAGACTATACTTAATCAGCCAACAACATTGGTACTGTTCATTGTAGCTGACTGTACATGGAGTATCAGTTGTAATGAACGAGTTTCTTATCATTACACAAGAGACAGCACGGCAGAGGCGAAGTCTTGAGCTGCTTCCTGCGGGAGGTTATGCCCTGTTGTGGGAAAAATGCGGCGTTCATATCCCCCTGTAAAGAACGCGCTGTCGTCTGCATTCAAATCTAAAGGCACAACACCATCCGCCCCAGCATCCACGACAATTGCAGGGACAGATATTTTGGGCTGAAGTGCCAATTGCCGTTCGGTATCCTCGAATACAGGATCACCTGCTACCAATCCAAAACGATGGCGGTAGGAATGAATGACCACTTCAACAAAATCGGGATTCTTGAAAGAAGCAGCGGTTTGCTCATAAATCGCAGCATCAAAGTCCCAGTTGGGAGACCAGAGCTTCCACAATAAGCGGCAGAGTTCATAGCGATTCTGACTCAGCCCAGCTCGACCACGTTCACTATGAAAATAATACTGATACCAGTAGCGCATCTCATCTTCGGGCGAGTGGGGGTTCATAGATGCGGCAATATTCTGGATAAGGTAGCCCCCGCCAGTCACCAAGCCCCGTACTCGCTCAGGCCATAAGGCCGCCACAATACATGCAGCACGCCCGCCCCAATCGTAGCCAGCTAGAACAGCATTCTTTATCTCAAGTGCATCCATAAAAGCAAGGAGATCATGCGCCAAAGCAGCTTGCTGACCAGAGCGCATGGTATCCGCCGACAGAAAGTGGCTTGGTCCATAGCCGCGCAAATAGGGCGTGAAAACCCGGCAGTTAGCAGCCACCAAAAGCTGGCTCACCTCGGTATAGGCATGGATGTCATACGGAAAGCCGTGCAGGAGGATGGCTACTGTACCATCAATCGTTCCGTTTTCCTCGTAGGCTACTTTAAGTACCCCTGCCTCCACTTGTCTCAACATTGATTCTTACCCTCAGACTGTCCCTATCAGTTTTAACGATTCTAACATGACTTACGCTCAAACAGTCATTCGGCTGCACAATCTCAGGGCAATCGGGCTCTAAACTCGACAGTGCATATCTTAATTTAGAGTTTTCCGCCAAGGGGAAGCCATCAAAGTGATTTATTGAATATCATTGCGATAGTTCGATGTTCGAAAACTCCGATAGCCACTGCTACACCAGCGGAATAAGCGTACCCTTGTCATGTGCAAAGTCGAGAGGTGAATTTGTTTTCAGTCAGCACCTCATGGACGAAGCGCGGCCCGCGATAGATGAAACCAGTGTAGGCCTGTGCCAGCACTGCCCCGGCCTCCAACTTGTCCATCAGGTCGGCGTGGCTGAAGATGCCCCCCACCCCGATGATAGGCAGATGGCCTTCGGTGTGCTGATGCAGGTGACGGATGATAGCCGTCGAGCGCTGGCGCAGCGGTGCGCCGCTCAGTCCGCCGGCCTCGCGCTGCTGCGGACTGCGTAACCTGGCGCGATCCAGGGTGGTGTTGGTGGCGATGATCCCGGCGATGCCCTGCTCCAGCGCCGTCTGGGCAATGTCATCCACATCCGCCCACTCCAGATCCGGCGCGATCTTGAGCAGCAGCGGTTTGGGGATCGGCAACACATCTGCGGCCATGCTCTCCCCTCGCCCTGTGGGAGAGGGGGCGGGGGTGAGGGAAGCCGCCGACCGCTTCATCTGCTCGCTCATCCCACGCAGCAGATCGGTCAGGTAAGCGCGGGTCTGGAGCTGGCGCAGCTCCGGCGTGTTGGGTGAACTGATGTTGATGACGAAGGCATCCCCCAGCCCGTACAGCGTCTCTAGCCCGGCGCGGTAATCGTCCAGGGCGTGAGTCAGCGGGGTAGTCTTGTTCTTGCCGAGGCTGATGAACACCGGCATCTGCCTATCAGAGACAGCCTGCCAGCGGCGCAGCGCCGCACTCACCGCCTCAGCCCCGGCGCTGGGAAAACCCAGCCGGTTGATGAGCGCCTTATCCTGCGGCAGCCGGAACAAACGCGGCGCGGGATTGCCCGGCTGCGGTTGGGGTGTTACCGTACCGACTTCGACGAAGCTGAAGCCGAGCGACTGGAGCGCTGGCAGACAGCGGGCATCTTTATCGAAGCCGGCGGCCAAGCCCAACGGATGGGCGAAGCGCAGCCCGAATGCCTGCACCGGCTGCGTTGGATGTCCGCCCGCCAGCGCCCGCAGCATCTCCCGCCCGATCCGGCTGCTCCCCAGCGCAGCCAGCAGACCCAGCCCGCGATGATGCGCCGCTTCGGCCTCGATACGCGAGAGGAGATGGCGGTAGAGGAAAGGATACATTTACGACAGGAAGACCAGATCGTGCGGCGACTTCTTCATCCGCAGGCTGTTCCCGCTAATCTCGATAATGTCGCTCAGGCGCAGGAAATCCTGATCGCTGATGACGAACACATACGGGTTCGCCCCTTCAAACAGCCGATGCAGCGCCAACCCCGCGCTCGGAGGCAGGGCTGGCGCGTTCGTCCGCAGCGCGTCCCAGTAGGCCAGCATGTCCAGCCGGTAGGCATGGCGCAGCAGTCGCCGGAACAGCTCCGGGTAGACCAGCACCTCGGTGGCGATGGCGCTCACGCTCGGCAGCGTCAACCCATTCAGCGAACGGTCTATCGCCCAGAGATTGGTGGTGGCCGTCGGCGTGGCGCGGGCGGCCGCCTGGGCTTCTTGAACCGCTTTGTCCAGCTTCTGTCGCAGCTTGCCACCCAGCGTCATGTAGTAGAGCGGGTAGATCAACCCCTGCCGCAGCAGTTGGTAATTCGCGCTCTGCTCGGCCATCTCAGCCAGTTGCGGCGTCGAGATGATGGCCCCGTCCGCCAGCGCGGTGGTGCCGGGGAAAACCCAGCTAATCGGGCGACCGTTGCGCTCGACATCGCCGGTGACAATGAAGCCGGGGATGTTGTCCTGTCCCTGAACCTTGACCAGCGCTTTCGTGGTCGAAACAATGGCTTCAGTGATATACGTCCCGCGCGGCGAATTACGCCAACGGACGCTGGTGAAACCCAGCATTCCCAGGAATTGATTGGCCGCCAGCCGACCAATCTCGGTGGGCTGCTTGTAGCTGATGGCTTTCGGTTCGGTCAGCACGGCGCTGACTCTCCCTTTGACATCATCGGGAGTCGGCGGTTTGGGCGGCGCGTAATGGGTCTCCAGGGCATCAACCCCTTGCAGCCGTAGCGTCACCACCCCGGCGTTGAGCGTCAAGGCCTGCTCGAAGACTTCGCGGTTCTCGGTGTTGATCCGTTTCCACAGCAGCGGGTTGGCCGCCTGGAACTTGATCGAGTCGCCATCCGGCGAATGCCCCACCGCCTGGTACACACCATTGATCAGAACATAATCCATCAGCCGATCCTTTGTTGTGTAGCGAGTAAGTGGGCTTACGCCTGACCCAGCACCATCGCCAGCAGCGCCATACGGACGTACATGCCGTATTCGATCTGGCGGAAGTAAGCCGCGCGCGGATCGGTGTCCACCTCGATGCTGATCTCACCGACGCGCGGGAACGGGTGCATCAGCACCATATCGGCTTTCGCCCGGCTCAACGTCTCCGGCGTGATGACGTAGCTATCCTTGACGCTGGCATACGCCGCTTCGTCGGTGAAGCGCTCTTTCTGGATGCGGGTGACGTACAGCACATCGGTCTCAGCCAGGACTGCTTCCAGATCGGTGTGTTCCGATTGTGGGACGCGAATCTGCGGGATCAGCTCACCCGGCATCCGCAGCGTCTCCGGCGCAACATAGTTGATCTTCACATCGAACAGCGCTGCCAACTGCGCCAGCGAATGCACCGTGCGCCCGTACTTCAGATCGCCGAGCATGGTGATCGTCAGGCCGTCGATCTGGCCGCGCTCCTGCAGGATGGTGAACAGATCGAGCAGCGCCTGGGTTGGATGTTCCCCTGCCCCGTCGCCAGCGTTGATGACCGGCTTGCGGGCATACTGAGCCGCCAGTGCCGCCGAGCCTTTCTCGTAGTGGCGCAGCACAATCACATCGGCATAGGCTTCCAGCGTGCGGATGGTATCCGGCAGCGACTCGCCCTTGGAGACGCTGGAATAGCGCACCTCGTTGATCGGGATGACGCTCCCGCCCAGTCGTTCCATCGCCGCCAGGAACGATGACGAGGTACGGGTTGACGGCTCATAAAACAGGTTCGCCAGGATATAGCCCAGCAGCGGGCGCTGTACCGAGATCTCCCGCCCGGCCTGTCGGTACTCTTCGGCCACCGTGAAGACATAAGCCAGCGCGTCGCGGTCAAACTGCGACACTGACAGGATGTGATGACCAGCGAAACGATGATCCCGAACGGCGGGCTGCTGCGAAATGTGATGGGTGAAATGGTTCAAGACAAGGCTCCTTCCTCCGCCGCAATTGTAATAAACGGTAGTCGGAATAGAAAGATCATCCCCCTATCACATCGAAAATGGCACACGCTGACCGGCATAAAACGACAGCGGCTTGACGATGGGCAGTTCGCTGCCGGGCGGGTACAGATACAGGTTCATGAACCCGGCATTCCAGGCGCGATACTCGCCGCTGATCTTACCATCGCGCAGCTCGACCCGCAGCAGCGGGGTATCCACCACGAATTGGCGGCGCGGCAGGCGCGGACGAATCACCAGCCCATCGCCTTCGGGAGCCGGCTCGACGCCGCAGACCCGCAGCCAGCCGAGCAGCGCCATCGCGTCCGGATTGGCGTTCATCACCGGGAAATCGGTCATCGGCGTCAGCGGACTCTGCCAGGTTCCGCCGGGATTCCCATCGCCGACCCCGTTCAATCCATCCGGCCCCGACCAGATGCCGAACCAGATGGCCGGATACTGTTGAGCATGGATGGCGAACAGATGGCGGTTCAGCGAACGCCAGGCCAGTTCTTCGCGTCCGGCGCGGGCATAAGCCCAGGTGAGCAACTGCGATACCGCCGGCCAGACCGCCCCACCCGGCGTCAGACCCGCCCCAATCGGCGAGGGACGATCCAGGCTGGCCTCCACCCGTTCGATCAGCGCGGCCTCCCGCCCAGCCAGCTTGGCCGCCCCACTGATAAGTCCCCAGACCTGGGCTTCCAGCGAGAGATGCTCGACCGGCATCGGCTCGTTGTTGCTCCCGCGCAGCACCGCCCGGCGGTACCAGCCCTGCTCCGTCCACTGAGCGTTAACCGCGATCCGCAGCCGTTCGACCCGCCCGTCGCGCAGCAGCCGCGTCACATCCGGGGCAACCTGCTGGAGCTGAGTCGCCAACAGCGGCAGCACATACAAGGCCATCTGCGAATTGGGGATCGACTCGCCGTGCGCCTTCGAATTCTGATACGATGTCCCCAGCAGCCCATCACGAATGGCCGTCTCCAGCACAATCGAGTCGGACCAGTCACCGCTGCGCACCCGCAGCAGACCGTTCTCACCCAGCCCGATCTTCTCAAACAGATGCGTCAGCGCCACCCGCACATGATCCAACACGGTGATCCCTGGCGCGCTCGGTGCGCGATCCGGCGGATAGAACGGCACCGCTTCCTTGAGGAAATTCAGGTCATTGGTTGCGGCCAGATACTCGGTCAGCGCCAGCAGGAAGAACAGGTCGAGATCCGACGGGGTGGTGTGGATGTTCAGCCCATTGGAGAGATAGCCGTGTCCGGTGAACGAATACGGAATCTGTCCCGTCTGGCCGTCGGTCAGGCGCATCACCAGCCGCAGCAAGTCCTTCGCCAGCTCCGGGTTGAGGTAAGTCATGGGCAGGGCAAACAAGGCCTGATCGCGTGGCGCACCATCCGCCCCGTGCAGGTACAGATAAGCCGAACCCTGCGGCACCAGGTGCACGCCGTGATACTGATTGCGCGTCACGGCGGATTGCAGGTTATAGCTGTGCCAGGCCATCTCGCGCTGCACCACCGGGTCTTCGCCGGTATCGGCATAGACCAGCCGTTCCTGCCAGGCGCTCTGGGTCAGCGCCAACGCCGGCTCATCAATCAACTGGCTGATGGCTTTGCGCCGTTCCTCTGGCAGCGCCGCGCCATAGGCGAAGCGCAGTGTCTTGCCCTCGCCTGGCTTAAGGGTGAAATCCTTACGCAGTACCATACAGTACGGCATCGGCTCCAGCGGCGAGCGGGGATTGAAGGGCGCATCCTCGCCGCGCAGCTTGATGAGATCCGGTTCACGGGCACCGCCCATGCCAAAGAACGACGCTTTGTTGAAGTAGTGGGCATCCGGCGCATCGCCCGTCAGATCGGCCAGGAAGACCGGCGCGGGATACCAGTTGACCGCCGAGGGTTCATCGGGCGGCGGGGCATCCGGGGGCGGCTCCTGACGAAATTCCAGGGTATGTTCTTCATTCAGATAGGCGATGGATTGGGTGAACTGGCGGTTGAGCGCCCGTCGTTCCTCATCGCTGGCGCTGCCGAAAGCCGCACTTCGCAGCCACTCGATACGAAGCTGCTGCACATTGACATCCCAGTATTCGTAATAACGCAGCGTCACCGGCGCATCGCTGAAATTCTGGATCCACACGTCGGCCATCACAAACGGCACATCGCCATCCGGGGCATAGACCTGTCGCTGCACCCGCACGTAGCGATGCGTCGTTTCGGTCTCAAAGTACCCCATGCCAAAAATGCGGCGCGTCTTGGCTCCCTGGGGACGGTAGCGATAGGCGGTGGACCAGACCTGCGCCCCGTCATCCAGATAACCATAGCCGCCGGCGAAGGCGTACTGAGTCGCAACCTGATCGCGCGGCAGCAAGGGACGAGGCGGCGGAGCGCTGGACGCCAGCGGCTCGTCCTGCTCCGAGAGCAGATCGTAGGATTCGAGCAGGCTGTCGGAGAGTTCTTCGCGGCGTTTCGCCATGTCATCCGCCGAGAGCGAGCCGCGCGGCTGGTCAGCAGCCCTCAGGCCGATAGCGTCTTCGGCTGCAAACGGCTTTACCGTCTGGTCGCGCCGCGTCCATAAACCGGCGACGAAGCGGATGATCGCAAGCGCCAAGCGGCTCAGGAGCGCCAGCAGGCTGCCACTGGTGTTGGTCGAATCGTGCGCTTCGAACTTGTTGAGGATGACCCCGCCGCGATCTGCCAGATAGACTTGCACCACCCCGTCATTGGAAGCCAGCGCCGTCACCCGCTGGTTGCCCACCTGGTGCCAGTGATCGCGCCGGTCGCGTCCCTCGCTGTTGGGGTAACTGGCGCGCGCATCCTGATACTGATCGAAGGTGTATTCGTAGGCGGGCAATCCAGCCTCATCGACCGTCCAGCGGCCAAAGATGCCACTCCCCTCTTCGGTGGGCCTGAAGCGCCGCGCCGGATCTCCCCCCTCCCCCGCCGTTTGCGCCACTGGTGACTCGGCAATTGGTCGATGAGTTCGGAATTGCAGCCGCGCCAAGCGCTGCCAGAACGACAGAGGATGGAGTTCAGCCGCTTCAATCAAGGCAGAACGCGAGCGTTTCATCAAGTACTCCAGTTTAGTAAAGCATAGCAATATAACAATCTTAATTGCAGCATATCTTTGAATGGGTTTACAATTAATGGGAGGGGGCCGGAGGAATAGGCGCGGAGAATTCGGGTGACTAAAAATAATATTAGCAGTTCAATCATAAAACGTCTGCAAGCCAGCGCAGCACGAGAACGTATCAGCCTCGACGATCTGCTGGAACGCTGGTTAACGCTGGACGCTGTTATCCCCATCTCCCACCTTCACCTGTATCAGCAGATTGTGCTGAATGCCTCAGAAGCCGTTGTGGTTGCGGATGCCACACAACCCAACTTTCCGATTATAGCTGTCAACCCATCGCACGAAAAACTAACTGGCTATTCGGCTGACGAATCCATCGGGCAAAGGCTGTTGTTCTACGATCAGCCGACCGAAGATCAGCGCGATCTTGAGCCAATCTGGGCTGTGATTCGTGAAGGACGCGAATTCAATCTTCGGCTTCGCCATCGACGACAAGATGGCACACCATTCTGGAACAACATCTGCTTCAAACCCCATCATGATGATAAGGGTCTGGTGACGCACGTCCTGTGTACGATGGAAGATGTAACCAGCCAGGTAACTCATGAACATCTGATTGAGCAGGCTGCGGCGGAAGCCCAGGCGCTCTTTGATAATGCCTTTGAACCGATCATGATTGTTGGCAATGATGGACGCTATGTGCAGGTCAACACTGCGGCCTGCGATTTGCTGGAAACCACAGCGGATCAGATTGTCGGCAAGCTGGTCTCGGATTTCACACCTCTGGACAGGCTGGACCAGGGCGCAGCCACATGGTCTGCCTTTATGGAGGGAAAAATGGTCAGCGGCGAATTCGAGCTGCTTTTGCCCAACGGCAAACGCAAATGGATCGAATATCGCGCCACTGCCAACTTCGTTCCAGGCAAACATGCCTCGTTCCTGCGCGAAATCGGCGGGCACAAACAGATCGAGCAGGAATACCGGCGCTGGCAGCAGATGTTTAACTCCGGGCCAGCCCTCATGATTAAGTGTGCCATGCATCCGTCAGGCTCTCCCCGTGACATATTCCTCTCGCCCAACGTTGAGCAGTATGGCTACCCGGCGTCATCATTCCCGGATCAGCGCTGCTGGTTTGACCTGCTCCACTCCGAAGACCGAGATCGTGTTCTCACGAGTATTGACCAGGCGCGCCAGAACCAGGCCGCACATTGGGAGTCGAGCTATCGTATCGTGACCACAAGTGGCGAAATCCGCTGGATCTATGACCGCCGCCTGTTGGTTTATGATGATCCGGCGGAGATGTCGCGCGGCTACCTGCTCGATGTAACGGAGGCACGCGATACCCAGACTCTGTTACAGCAAAGCACCCTGCGCTATCAGTCGGTGGTAGAGGCGCTGGCAGAAGGGGTTATCGTCCACGACGCGGCAGGACAGATCATTGCCTGCAACAGCAGTGCCGAACGTATACTGGGTCTTCGTGCGGCGGAGTTAATTGGCAAAGCATCGGTCAGCTCTAGCATTGAGGTATTCCGTCCTGATCGCACCGAGTTCCCAAGCGAAGTGCGACCAGTTCAGATGACATTGGCGAGTGGGCAACCGATGCAGCAGGTGGTGATGGGCATCCGCCGCCTCGACGAGCGTGAGGTATGGCTGTCCGTCAATGCCTACCCACTCATGATCCCTGGTCACAACCAACCTGTCGGTGTAGTGACTTCGTTTAGCGACATCACAGAACAACGTACAGTTCAGGAAGCGTTGCGCCAAAGCGAAGCACGTTTTCGGCTTCTGGCCGATACACTGCCCGCACTGGTAAGAACTTTTGATGTATCGGGTCACTGCGAATATGTCAACCAGCGCTGGCAGGAATTCACGGGGCTGACGCTGGCCGAAGTGAACGATGATCGCTGGTTCCAGGCTATCCATCCGGATGATTGCGCCGCATTTATCGAACACACACAGCGCGTGCTCAACCACCATGCTCCAGATCAAATCGAATTCCGCATGCGCCGTCGTGACGGGCAGTACGCCTGGATGAGCGCCTCACGCGCGCCGCAGTTTCTGCCCGATGGCTCAATCGTCGGTTACATCAGCGTCAAGATTGACATCACTGAACGAAAGCAGATGGAACAGGCACTGCGCGAAAGCGAGGAGCGTTTCCGTCGTCTGGCAGATACCGCGCCAGTGCTGATCTGGACCTACGACGCTGCTGGACATTGCACGTACGTGAACCAGCGCTGGCAGGAGTTCACGGGGCTGACCCTGCAAGAGGCTGATAGTGGTGCCTGGATGGATCGAATCCACCCTGAGGACCATGAGCAATTCATAGTGTATACCGAGCGCAGTGTGAAAGAGCGCCAACCCGTCAGTTTCGAGTATCGTCTGCGCCGGGCAGATGGTGAGTATCGCTGGCTCACCAGCACATCGGTTCCGCGCTTTCACGCACAGGGCGAATTCGCCGGCTTTGTTGGTACCAATACTGATATCACGGAGCGAAAACAGATCGAAGAGGCGCTGCGCGAAAGCGAGTCACGTTTCCGCCTCATGGCCGATACCGCTCCAGTCATGATCTGGACATCAAACAGTGAGGGCATCTGCACATATATCAATCAGCGCTGGCAGGATTTCACCGGCATGACCGCCGTTCATGTGAATGATGGCTCTTGGCTTGAGCTCATCCACCCCGATGATCAGGCCTTGTTCCATGAGAAAACCAGTGAACGTGCGCTTAAACGCAAAGTGGTTTCATTTGAGTACCGCTTGCAACGGACAGATGGGCAGTACCGCTGGCTGACCAGCACCGCCGTGCCTCGATTCCATTCTAACGGGGAGTTTGCCGGTTTTGTTGGCATCCTGCTTGAGATTACAGATCTGAAACTGGCGGAACAGAGACTCCAACTGGTCAACGTCGAGCTTGAGAATCGGGTCGCAGAACGAACCGTCGAACTGACCGAACTGAACGCGCAGCTTGAACGCAGTGAGCATCGATATTGGATGCTGTTGGAGACCAGCCCGGCTGCCATCATAGTCTACAATCCGCAGGCCGAGGTCATTTATGTCAACCGGCGCGGGGCAGACCTGTTGGGATATGCGCGCGATGAAATCATGGGAAGTTCTTTCTATGACCCAGATTGGCACATGACGAGCGCCGCTGGCGAAACCATGTCGGTTGAGGAGTTTCCCGTCAGTCGTGTCATTGCGACACGTCAGCCCGTATACGGAATCGAAATGCACAGTCTGTCTCCACGGGAGAAACACCTCGATCTGCGCGTAAACGCAGCACCCCTTCTGCACGACACTGGCGATCTCGAAGCCATCATCGTTTCGATGGAAGATATCGCCGCGGAAAAAGAAGCTCGCCAGGTGATGGAGAAAGCACTTAGCGAACAACAGGAACTGAACGAGATGAAGAATCATTTTCTCTCGCTCATTTCCCATGAATTCCGAACACCACTGACGGTGATCCTCAGCAACACCAGCATCATGCGGATGCGTGCCGAGTTCGAAGCCGACCGTCTGGATCGTATTGATGGACAGGTCAAGCGCCTCAACCAGATGATTGAGGATGTGTCGACGCTGTATCGTTTCCAGACGGTGCAGCAGACGGTCAAACGTGAACCAGTCTACATGGCGGATTTCCTGGAGCAGGTGATTGATGAATTACAGACCAGCCAGCACCAATCATTCCATATCCGGCAAAAGCTTGATCTGCGCTGCCATACCATCTTCACTGACGAAAAGTACTTTCACCACATCATCGCCAACCTGCTTGGCAATGCCCTGAAGTATTCCCGTCCGGGCGGCACGGTGACAATCGAGCAGAATTGTTGGCCAGACCGAGTAGAGATTCTTATCTGTGACACCGGCATCGGCATCCCGCCCGATGACCAAAGCCGACTTTTCGATCTGTTCTATCGCGCCAGTAACGTCGGTACGATTCGTGGGACAGGGCTGGGGCTGCCGATAGCCCGGCGCTGTGCCGAGCTACTAGGGATGTCCATATCCTTCAGGAGTGAGGTCAATGTGGGCACCACTTTCATCATCTCGATTCCGATTCATGGCTCATCCGGCGCTTAACATCTCCGGCTACACTCACTGTCGATTTCGGATCGGTCAGCAAAGTGAAAGCGGCAATCGATGGTTAAGCGACTCATCCTCATTATCGTTTCGGGTCTGGTAGTCCTGGTCGGCCTCTTCGCCGGCGTCATGGTGACTGATGCCTATTTCCTCGACCAATCCATCGACTCGATCAATAATCATCAGGGCACAGGACTAGTGGTCGAATTCCCGTTAGCTGACGGTACTCTGACACGTGCTTATCGCGCCAATCCGCCCGATTTCGAAACCAGCGGCGATCCATACCCGGCGATGCTTATGGTCCATGAATGGTGGGGACTGAATGGAGAGATAGCCGATCTGGCCGACGCCCTGGCAGAACAGGGTTATGTTGTGCTGGCCGTTGATACCTATCGTGGACGACTAGCGACCACTGTGCCGGGGGCGCTGCTGCTGCGCATCACAGTCCCGAAGGATCGAGTTGATCAGGATATGCAGACCGCCTTCGACTGGCTGGCGGCTGACCCACGCATCGACCCGGCGCGCATCGGTGTGATGGGCTTCTGTTATGGTGGTGGCGTGGCGCTGCGACTGGCAACGCTAAACCCTTCAGTGGCCGCGACCATTAATCTGTATGGCGATACGATTGAGGACCCGGCTGGCTTTGGCGCTCTCCTCACAAGTGGTCGACCGCTGCTGGGCATCTTCGGGGAACTCGACGCCCAGATTCCAGTGAGCGACGTGCGCGCTTTTGAGGATGCTCTGGCTCAGACTACGATCCCCCACACCGTAACGATTTATCCAGGCGTGGGTCATGCATTCGTCACGCCAACCGGAATCCGTGAACCGGGAGCACCTCAGGATGCCTGGACACAGATATTGGTGTTTCTGGCCGATCATCTCCAGGGTGACTCATGATCGGTTAGATTGCACGATTCTCGTTTTGCGATTTTTCCGCCGAACATTCGGGCGACCAGACGGGAGACTGGCGCAAAATTACAGAATAGGCTAACGCTCAGGCTCGGCTGTTGTCGCCCTATGCAGCATCTATAGAGGAGCAATCCGCCGCTGCGTGCTATTTGCAGACTATTTGGCAGAAACACAGGAGGCTTTCGCCGGAGAGCATGACGAGCAGCGTGGTGTCGGCAAAACAGGTGATGAAGTGACGAGCTGCTGCATGAAGGCCATATGTCCAGAATAGAATAGAATATTAGTTCTGTCAACAGACTGATACAGCTCGATTCCAGTAATTCTGCCTCAGCCAAAACATTCGCCACGAGTGACGGTGATCGTGATAGAATGAGTCATAATACAATACAGTCAGGTGCCATGAACAGGAATTTGCAGACCGGCCTTTGCACCGTATCGGCTGACTAAGCGGCAGTAGCAGGAGCTTGATTTCACTACGAATTGGATATCCTCACGGATACGGCGGACCATGTCCGTCTGTGACGGAGTAATGTTTACCCCCATGTCGCTCGGCAACGATTTCCACCACCTGCTCGAAGAAGCCGCCCGCCTGCGCGATGGCGATCCCCAGGCGGCGCTGCCAGTCTATCAACAGGCGCGCGAAGTGGCGCGCAAGGCTGGCGATCACGTCATGGTGTTGCAGGTCGATTATTACATCGTCCAGACGCACCTCTATGATCTGCGCGATTATGGCGCGGCAGTGGAGTTGGCGGTTAAGGCGGCGCTGGAGTCGCGCAAGTCGCTCTACGATGGGCAGCAGATTCGCTTCTTTACCCACGACAATCTGGTCTGCTCCTACCTCTACATCGACCCCATCGGCTACAGCGAGATGATCGAGCAAGCCTTCGTCATCATGGATGAGGAGATGCCGCCCCTGCCCGACTGCGTGGCCGGGGTGCAGTGGGACAAAGCCAAGTTCGCCCTGGCCTGCGAACGCTGGGATCAGGCCGGTAAAGAAACCCGGCTGGCACTGGCACTGGCCGAGAATCAACCGCATCACTTCGGCAATGCGCTGGTGCTGCGGGCGCACTACTGCTTCATCCGCCAGGAGTGGCACAACCTGTTGAACGCGACACTGATGGGGCAGATGTTCCTCCTCGGCGCTCATTACGCCCCGCTGCTGGCGGAACTGCTGGCCGGGCAGGCGTTGGCACAACGCCAACTGGGACGCGAGGCCGAGGCGCTGACGGCGTACCGGCTGGCGACCATGCGTGCCGGGACGACGCGGCGTGGGCTGGATGCTCCGTATTATGATCTGCTGTGTGCCTTCCATGAAGCCGTAGGCGACGCCGACGCCGGGCTGCGGGTGCGCCAGGGGCAACTCAACGACATCGCCGGCAAAGGTCAGCTCTACTGGGAAGCGCGGGCGCAGGTTGATTTCATCCGCCGCCTCAAACAGACCGGGCAGCCCTACGCCAGCGCGATCGCGCCAGCCCGGACGCTCATCCATAAACTGCGCAAACCCGACGCGCTGCTGCGGCAGCTTGATGAGATCACCCGCGATGACCGAGCATAAGTGGTATCAGGTTCATGGTCAGGCGGTGCAGGCGTTTCAGTCCGACCCGGAACGCGCCCTGCCCCTGTTCCAGCAGGCCAGTCAATTAGCCCGCCAGGCCGGTGACTACCCCGCCGCCCTCGAATCCGATTACTGGACGACCCAGATTCACCTGTACGACCTACGGAATTACCAGACCGCACTGGAACTGGCGGTCGCGGCGGCGTTGGAGTCACGCAAGCCGGTCTACAGCGATGTCTACCTGCGTTTCAAGATTCAGGACAATCTGGTGTGCGCCTACATGGCGGTTGACCCGGAGGGCTACGCCGAGTTGATCGAAGCGGCGCTGATGTTGATGGATGATGAGATGCCGGCCCTGTATGAGTGTCGCATGGCAGCGCTCTGGAACCGTACCCAGTTCCGGCTGGTGCGGCAGAAGTGGGCGGAAGCCGACCGTGCCACCCAGCTCTACCTGGCGGAGTCGGAGGATGACCCGCATAACGAAGGGCTGGCCTATGTCCTGCGGGCGCATTATCTCTTCTCCCAACAACGCTGGGACGATCTGCTGGATTGCGCCCGACACGGTCAGGAAGCGCTCGTCGGGGATCGGTATGATGTGTGGAAGGTCGAGATGATCGCAGCCGAGGCGCTGGCCTGCCGCAAGCTGGGCGAGGAAGCCGCCGCCCAGACCGCTTATCGCCGTGCCACTGCCAGAGCCGCTGCCAGCCGCCGCGTCCCCGATAGCGATTACACCGATTTCCTCTGCGCTTTCCATCAGATGAACGGCGAACTGGAGGCCGCCATCGCCCTGCGCCAGCGTCAGTTGCAGGTCATAGCCGGGCGTGGGCAGCACTACTGGGAAGTGCTGGCGCGTCTGGCGCTGATCCGCCTGCTCAAACAGACGCGGCAGCCTTACGACTCGCAGCTTGAACCGGCGCGGGCGCTCATCCATAAACTCCGTAAACCGGACGCGCTGCTGCGGCAGCTTGATGAGATAATCGGCGATGACCAGGCTTAAGTGGAAGCCGATTTATGACCAGGCGGTGCAAACCTTTAAGTCCGACCCCGAACGTGCCTTGCCCCTGTTCCAGCAGGCCAGCCAGCTCGCCCGCCAGACCGGCGACTACCCGGCTGCCCTCAAGTGCGATTACTGGACGACCCAGATTCACCTGTACGACCTGCGGAATTATGCCTTCGCCCTGGAGCTGGCGGTCGCGGCGGCGCTGGAGTCGCGCAAGTCGATGTACAGCGATGTCCATTTGCATTTTGATATTCAGGTTATTCTGATCTGCGCCTACATGGCGGTTGACCCGGAGGGGTATGCCGAGCTGATCGAAGCGGCGCTGACGCTGATGATGGCTGAGATACCACCCGGCAAGCGGTATCGCCTGTCAATGCTGTGGGTTGAAACCCAGTTCGCCCTGGCGCGGGGGCAGTGGGAGCAGGCTGACAGCGCCACCCAGGTCTATCTGGCGGAGTCCGAAGGTGATCTGCATCATGTCCGGTTGGCCGGTGTACTGCGAGCGCATTATCTCTTCGCCCAACAGCGCTGGAGCGATTTGCTGGACTGCGCCCGGCGCGGTCAGGAAGCGCTCGTCGGGGATCGGTATGATGTGTGGAAGGTCGAGATGATCGCAGCCGAGGCGCTGGCCTGCCGCAAGCTGGGCGAGGAAGCCGCTGCCCAGACCGCTTATCGCCGCGCCACCGCCAGAGCCGCTGCCAGCCGCCGCATCCCCGATAGCGATTACACCGACTTTCTCTGCGCCTTCCATCAGATGAACGGCGAACTGGAGGCCGCCATCGCCCTGCGCCAGCGCCAGTTGCAGGTCATGGCCGGGCGTGGGCAGCACTACTGGGAAGTGCTGGCGCGTCTGGCGCTGATCCGCCTGCTCAAACAGACGCGGCAGCCCTACGACTCGCAGATCGAACCGGCGCGGGCGCTCATCCACCGCCTGCGAAAACCGGACGCGCTGCTGAAGGAACTGGACAGCCTGCTGGATTGAAGCGCGAACGTGATGGGCAGGCAACATGATCGCGGCAGCCAATTGCAGTATACTGGTGGGCATCGCTCAGAGAGTGACCATAACCTGCGGACACACCGAAGGATGAAAGTCTCACCGCCAAGCCAGAGAAGATTCGACCACAGAGTGACTATGACCTGCGGACACACCGAAGGATGAAAGTCTCACCGCCAAGATACGGTGTTAAATGTCAAGTAGCAAGTGGACAGGAAGCGCGGTGGAGTGGATCGAAATCCT
>JALHNT010000080.1 GCA_022843385.1 Anaerolineae bacterium
TCGGATGAAAATGCTTGCTCAGCCAGACCACGCTTATCTCTTCGTCCAGTAGATCAATGATTGGAAAGTCCATGCCCTCAGTTTACTGCATTCCACTACTTTTACCCATGAGCCAAAAAGATAGGGTAATTCAAACCTGGATTAACGAGCTTCAGCACAATCAACCAGGAGAAACAGGTTTACTGGCAAACGGCTACCCCGACTATCTGATCATGTCTGGCTAGAGCCCGTTTGGGAGAGATCGTGGCAGCGGAGTTGGTGAGAGAGTCCTACCATGCTTAACTTGCCTGGTGCGGTCGTGTCCATCGACATCAGACGGTGGTTATGGGAATGGGAAGGCTAATACCACAAAGCGACCATGATCAAGACTGCTGCTGCCACGTTGGTGATTCGCGCCTAATCTGTTGTGAGGAGTTGCAATGGTCACCATCACTACGCCCTGCCCCACTGCGAATATTCAGATCGACTGCCAGATAGGAACGGGATCACACCGAATCTGGTGCCCAGAAAGCTACCCTAACGATGACGACAAATGCCAACCCGACTTTGATCATTGTCCAATTGAGCTTCATGAACTTATTCCTTCATGCCTGTCCAATTGGACTATTGACGAATAGGGGGAGGAAGAGCCTGAAAGCAACCAAACCCTGTTTGATTGAGCCAGACTAAGTCGGCTGAAGTTGCCCTGCCCATATCTGCCAGGCCAGCACCGATTTTGCAACCAGGCTCAATACAATGTAGGTATATTCGCCGAACAGATAATGCTTCCAGGGCCCAATGCCCTTATATTGCAACCACATGTTCAGTGCAAAAATATTGAAGAACACGAAGATAGATATCAGGATGGCATACACAAAGCCGGGGATTTCAGTATTGACCGATTGCGCCGCACCACCGATGTAAAGCACGATCACAATCCAGGGGATGATGCCAGCGATACATCCAAAGATGAAAGCCGTCCAGTCCGTTTTAGGGGTGGTTTGATTGTGTAGTTCCATCATGAGACCGAACAGGTTCATCATGGCGTTCAATCCAAAGATCAGAATGAGCGTAGAAACATCATAAATGCCAACGAGCATACCGATCAGCACAATCATCAGGGATGAACTAAAGGCATACTCATACCAACGCGCCTGGTTTACGTTTAGCTTGAGGTTCTTCACATACCAGTCATAAAGGACTGTACCCAGCAGGAAATGAGCTGCCGCCGACATCAGCAGAAAGAGGGCAACCGCTGGGCCAAAGGGGATACTTCCAGCTTCCTGCAGGTTTTGTTCCAGGCTGAAGCTGCCGTTACCAACAACCGCGCGCAGGTACAGGGTACTAAGGGTAATGCTGAAGCTTGAACTCAGCACAATCATGGCGATCCCCTGGATGAGGTGAAAGACCCCCATTACAAGGTTGAAACGCCGTAAATTGATGTAGATACGGGCGGGTTGCATGGAGGTGGCAGATATGGACATGGCTTCCCTTCCTTACGATAACTATCCTCACTATACGTCTTTATCCAGAACCCCAAACCCCTCCTCGGGAAGGATTTATTCGTCATCCTATAGAACGATCTTTTTACTTTTTGCAGACACACCCATCATGATGTGATAGTCTGTGTAAAAGATTTGAGCAGGTCATGAGCTAGACGTTATCCATTTGGTGGTTACTCATTCTTAGGTGCGTTAGGGTACAGTGGGACTATCGACAGATACATGTCTCGTAAGGATGAAATGCTGCTTAGTTCCGCTTCTCGGCACCAACATCACCAGAGAATCCTTCAAGTCAGTGATTGCTTAGAGGTTTGAGACATTCCATGGATTTGAGGGAAGAACATTCGCTTTTTGCCTGCAAAAAAGGATAAAGTCTGCATGGGCGGAGGTCAGTACGATGAACGATTCCAGGACTTACTCTGATCTGGAAAGTGAAATTCAGGAGCAAACAGCCGCCTTGACACGGGCGACAAATGCCTTAAAAAGCCAGATTACCGAACGGGAAGAGGCAGCCCAGAAACTGCGAAAAGCCTATGACGATCTGGAAGCCCATCTTCAAGAACACATTGCCAATCAATCCCGGCTCAACCAGCGTTTGCAAGAACAAATCGATGAGCAAAGACGAACCCAGACGCTTGAGCAAGAAGAGCGTGTCTTAACCGAAGCCTTGCGTGATACGCTGGCTACCATGAGCAGCACTCTTGATCTGGATAAAATTCTGGATCATATTCTGGATACTGTCCAACGGGTCACACCCTATGACGGAGCGCATGTCCTGTTTGTCGAGTCCGACCTCGTGCGTGTTGTACGACAAAGAGGTTATGTCGAAAAAGGACTGGACAAAGATTGGTTGAATCAACGAATTCCGATCGCCAGGCTGGCAGCGTTGCAACAATTAATCGATATTGGAAAACCGCTGGCGATTGCGGATACGACTACTTCGCCCATGTGGATTGGCTTCCCCGGTCTGGACTGGGTAAATTCAAATGTCATCGCTCCCATACGATCCAACAGCAAGATACTGGGTTTTCTATCGCTGGACAGTGCTGTTCCTGGCTTTTTCACGCAAGCACATGCTGAACGGTTGCAAACCTTTGCTGATCAAGCGGCAATAGCCATTCAAAATGCACGGTTGCTCGACCGTGCTAAACGGGCGGCTGTTGTAGCGGAGCGGAATCGTCTGGCAAATGAATTACATGATACGATTTCTCAAACACTATGGTCAGTTAGCCTCATAAGTGAGCGGCTACCCGCGATGTGGGAAATCGATCAGGAAGAAGGGCGACGCACGCTGGCTACTTTGCACCAGTTAGCTCAAAGCGCACTGGAAGAGATGCGTGCCCTGTTGCTTGAACTGCGTCCTTCATCCCTTGCTGATGAAAAGCTAGGCGATCTGATCCGGCAGGCTGCTGCCATCATCACCAATCGCACGGGGTTGCCTATTTCAGTCCAGGTCGAAGCACAAGAGCCAGCTCCGCCAGATGTTCATTTTGCCTTATACCGGATAGTTCAGGAGGCGCTCAATAACATTGTGTTGCATGCCTCTGCCAGTCAGGTCGAAGTCTTCTTTAACAGCGATTCCAAACGAATTGATCTTAGTATTCAGGATAATGGGGTTGGCTTTAACCCGACCGATATCGGCCCGACGCATCTGGGACTCAGCATTATGAAAGATCGTATTCGAAGTATTGGCGCAACGCTGGAAATCATCAGCCGGAAAGCGGGTGGAGCCCTCCTCAAGATCATCTGGGTAGCGCCAACAGGCCAAGAATAGGTACAATTAACCTGTGAAAATTGTGGCAACAATGAGTCAGAACGCAAATCATGGACTCTCAAAAACCGATTCAGATCCTGATTGTTGATGACCATGCTATGCTGCGCAAGGGGCTAGCCGTCTTTCTGATGAGTTATCCCGATCTCAAACTTGTTGGGGAAGCCGCAAACGGGACAGAAGGATTGGCGTTGTGCGCTGATCAGCATCCGGACGTGGTGCTAATGGACATCATGATGCCGATCATGGATGGGATCGCTGCAACCCGTCGCATCCGCCAGGATTATCCCGACATACAGGTGATAGCACTCACGAGCTTTGGCGAAGAGCGGCTGATTAAGGACGTTCTGGAGGCAGGTGCAATCAGCTACTTGTTTAAGAAGATTGCAGCCGATGATCTGGCTAAGGCGATTCGTGCCGCCTACAATGGTATTTCGACCTACGCGCCCGAAGTTACCGAAATCCTTGTTCAATCTGTTCGCCAGCCAGGGACAACATTTGAGAACTTAACACCACGCGAACGGGAAGTGCTAAGCCTGATGGTCAAGGGTCAGGGGAACATTGAAATCGCGAATACGCTAACAGTCAGTCTTTCTACAACCAAAACACACGTGAGCAGTATCCTTGCCAAACTGGGTGTTACAACCCGCAGCGAGGCGATTGTGAAGGTGCTGGAACACAACCTCAACCTTGGCGCTTTTTATATCCCGTGAAAAGTCTGTAATCCTTACTTCTATGCTGACGATCGGCATCCGCTGCTGATTAATCATCCTAAAGAACGAGAGAATAACCCCACTGCCGGGTGATGTTGCGAAGACCATTACGGCTTATACTGATTGTAAGCTCCATTAAAAGCGATGCACCACTATCGGTCAATGCTCGGAGACCTGTAGATCACCTCACCCAATACATAAGGCTCTGTGCATTTGCTGTAACAATCACAGTGATTGATATGGGCCAACCCGGATCAACCCTATAACAGTTTAGGCGTAGCCTGGCTGTAAATCCCTGCCGATATAGCAGAAAGTGTTTCGACTATGACTAAAGCCATCGTCGCAATCTACGATGATATTGTTGTTGCGCAACAGGTCATTGAAGACCTGGTCAAATCCGGTGTTCCCGGTATCACGATCAATCTGATTACAAACGATTCCCATAACCAGTATAGTCGTTATCTGGATAAGGGCTATACCAGTAGGAATGAGGCAATTAGAGCGGGCGATGGCGTGGGTGCAGCAGTCGTTGGCGGATTAACTGGCACACTGGCTGAACTTACTGCGCTGACGATCTCTGGCATCGGATTGTCGCTTGCAGCCGGGCCAATGACGCCGAGCCTGATCGAGGGTAACACTGGCATCATCGGCACATTAGTGGGTTCTGGGGTAACGGAAACTGAGGCTTCGTATTATGCCGAAGGTATCCGCCGCGGTGGGACGCTCATCAGCATCCAGTCTTCAAATGTTCCACAGGCTGAAGATATCATGAACCGATATGGCGCGATCAACATTCATGAGCGTGTCAATTTATGGCGACAGACTGGCTGGACCGGGTTTGATGCGCAGCCATCTGAAAGCGCGGACACTTCCATATCGGAATCAGCTATCAATCGAAAAACCTCCGCTATCCCTGTGCGAAAAAGGACGACAGTCAGACCAACATCGCCATCGGCGAAAAAAGAAAGTGAATATTTCAAATAGATTGAATTCATTCTCAATAGCGACATTGTTGCTACGGTATCAATTCGGTACCGATAGACGAACACAAAGGAGATAACTACATGGATATGGGACAAATGGGTTGGCTGGCTTGGCTTATCGTTGGAGCAGTTGCCGGATGGCTGGCAAGCATGGTGATGAAGACGGATCGTCAACAAGGGTTACTCATGGATATCGTCGTGGGCATCGTCGGTGCCTTTATCGGTGGTTTTCTGTTTAATCAATTCGGAGCAAGCGGTGTGACTGGCTTCAATATCTGGAGCCTCTTCGTCGCTTTCACTGGAGCGGTCGTATTGCTGGTTGCAATCCGTCTGTTGACTGGAACTCGAATCTCACGTAACTAGCAAGTGTTGGGCTTCTGTTGGATTTGGCTTCGCTGGCTGATTGAGCAATGACATACCTGGAGACTTCCGTGGGGATACTCTCCGGAGTCCAACATGATTAATCGGTTGAAAGGCGCTCAGATGAACGAGTCAGTAACGCTTAGTTTTGTACCTGGACAGGTGATCACTTGGATGCTAATCGGCTTGATCGCCGGCTTGTTAGCTGGCCTGCTCATTCGTGGGCGAGGTTTTGGGTTCATTTCTAGCATTGGTGTCGGTCTGTTGGGCGCGCTTCTGGGAGGTTTCTTGTTTACGGTGCTGGGTATTCAGATGCCATCCGTCTTTAATGGCGGGATTACACTGGCCTGGGCAGATATGTTCGCAGCCTTTGTCGGCGCAGCGATTATCCTGCTGCTCTTCGGCGGGTTTTACCGGCGCAGGCCGGTCGTTTAAGCGAAGTTCCCAGCTTCCGTAAATGCTACTCGAATTGATGAAGAAATGAGGTATCTACCATGAATAATGACCGTATCTACTACAGTCGCGATGCTGAAATGCACGCCATGCGCAATCGAAGTGTGTTGACCCTGGTATTCCTGACCTTCGGCTTGGGAATTGGGGCGACCTTGGCGCTACTGTTTGCCCCTATGTCGGGCAAAAAAACCCGTGATGATCTAACCAAGACCGTCGAAGAAGGCCTGAGCAATGGACGCGATGCTCTGGAACCAGTCGTAAAGCGACTCGAAGAAGAATTCGCTGACCTGCGCAAAAGTATCGAAGACCGGTTGAAGTAGTTCTGATCGCAGCATCAACATATTGATGTTGTATCAGGTCTCTGATACCCAATAAGGATTGCCAAACCGCTATGATACGCTCATTGGTCATTACACCGAACCCTGAATCCTCAGCCGCTGGGGAAGTTGCCAATAGCTCCGGCAATGGGCGTATCTTGCGGCGTAACCTTACTCAGACTAGCCTTGAAGCATACCTGGCAGAAGGGTCTACTTTATGGATTGACATCACTACACCGGAAGACGAAGAAATCCGCTGGCTGGAAACCTGGTTGCAACTCTCGCCAACAGTTGTCGCAGACCTGTTGCGGGAAGATCGTCGGCCAACTCTGCTCGTGTATCCACGCTATCTTTTTCTTTCCCTGTTCCAGCCTCATGCACAGAGCAATATGTTGGTGGGTAAAGAAATTCACTGCATCATCGGTGAACACTACTTTATCACTGTGCGAAAAGCAGATGCTAGCGCTCTCGAAGAAGCCTATGATCGGGTCATTCAAAATCCGGATTCGTGGCAACGTGGTGTGGCTTACTTTCTCTACCTGACTGCCCAGCACATCATTGATACCTATTATCCCTTGCTGGATCAAATCAGCAATCAATTAAACGATCTGGAAAAGAAACTTCTGAGCGACAGTAACGACAAACAGGCGCAGAAGTCTGTTTATCGCATTAAACAACATCTCATTGGCCTGCGTCAGATGATCGCCCCCCAGCGAGAAGTGCTCTCAAATCTCATTGGCGAGCAGCGTGTCTCCAGCAATAGCGATATTCGAGATTTGTTTCGTCATCTCTATGAGCGGTTACTGGGCATTTATGATGTGATCGATTCGCAGCGTGATCTCACCAACAACGTATTGGACATTATCGCCAATCAGCAGTCCATCAAAATGGGTGAGGCTGTTAATCGGCTGACAATCATCTCGATGGTGTTTCTGCCTTTCACCTTTTTCATCGGCTTGTTTGACTCCAGTTTTTTCACTGTTCGCGAATCCGTCATATTGCCGATCAATGGCTGGAGTATTTCTATTGCAATAATACTTTTGATGCTCCTGTCTATTTTGATGATGGGTATGGTTTTCAGACGACGTGGTTGGATTTAGGGTCAAAACTGGCTCTTAGCGCCTATCCTATCTTCGCCTACTGGAGGTGGAGATTTTTGAGAAGGATAAACACCCATGTCAATACGCCCTCTTAATCAGGGAATCGGAGATTACGAAATGTCTGTTTTGGTTGAACAAAAGGTACTTGTCCAGCGACATTGGACCCGGCATGAATTGACATCAAATGGCTTCCTGTTTTACCGGCCAGTGAAACAGATTACGATGGCGCGTAAGCTTCAGCGTTCAGAAGTGCCGAAGACCATGAAGACATCGGGAAACACGATCACCGCCCAAGTTGGTTACTGGATTGCATACACTGCGGGTGACGCCTTAAAAGAGACGCTGGATGACTATAAGGCGCGACCTCTCGAGCCACACATTTTTGCTGAGACGTATCGTCCCTGGAATGAGCCATTCTGGCAACCCACACCGACTGAAGCTCATTTGCACCGACTGGGCTGCCAACCCTATTACAAAACGGCTGGCGTCTGGGCAAAGCAGCTTGTCGATGACACCTGGGTACAAGGCATAGAAAGTGCGGAACCCACGCTGTCTCCGAAGGGCGATTGGCTTTGTGTCGGTATGGAAGGCGAGCCATGGAGCATAACACCGGCCTGGTTTCAGGCGCACTACTTGCTGCCAGGGGATGAAGACCCGAACCGCAATTAAGATCTCCAGTCCACATGTGACGGACGAAAGAGAAAAACAAGGGAGTCGTATATGAAAAAATCAGTGGGTTTGTGGATTGACCATAGACAGGCTGTTATTGTGATCAACCTCGATCAAGAGGAAGAAATAAAGCGAGTCACATCGAATATAGCAAAGCGTATTCGCTACTCCGGTGCTTCGCAGTCCAAGGATGCAAGCGAATTACATCAGGACACCACAGAGGATGGACGTGACCGACGTATTGATAACCAGTTGAACCAGTACTATGAAGAAGTCACTTCGTATCTTCGCGATGCTGACTCGATTTTGATAATTGGCCCCGGCGAAGCGAAAGTCGAGCTTCAGAAGCGCCTGGAAAGTCACGGCGACAATGACTACGGCATTGTTATCAAACCCGCGGATAAGCTGACTGACGATCAGATTGTTGCAGCAGTTCAACAACACTTTCGTGAAACACAATTCGATGTAGACAACATGATGAACCAAGAGCCGAATGCATCCAGGTGACCTTGTATTCAGGCAGTTGACAGATAGTCGATACGACCAGGAGAACCATTGCCCATCAGAATGGATTGAACTCTCTATCACCTGGAAACAATTCACCGATGAGGTGACCAGACAGTCCATCTATATCAGCAGGAGCATAAACAAATGACCGAGAATGAGCTGCGTAATCAGGAATTGAATCGGCATGAGGAAAAAGTCGATCGGAACATTGAACACCATCAGGCCGTAAATCTGAACGAAAAGGAACGGAGTATCACAACCGCCAATCAGAATTCTGCTGTGGCGCGCGTGGTCAACATCGTCTATTTCCTCTTTGGTGCCTTAGAACTGCTACTTGCAGTACGAGTGATCCTGCGTCTGGTTGGGGCGAATACGGACAATGGTTTTGCCAACTTCATAAATGTGCTGACAGCACCCTTTGTTGCACTCTTCGCGAGCCTTGTGCAAAACCCGGTATTGAGTGGAACATCAGTGTTGGAAATCACCACGATTTTTGCCATGGTGATATGGGCTATTGTTGGTTGGCTACTCAGTCAATTCATCTGGTTGGTGTTGAGCCGTCCGCGATGAACCACTCCGCAGCTTGCTGCACAGTCCAGTAGCAAGCTGCTTGGAATCAGATGCGACATCAACGAAGTGAAGTGTGCTGAGACAAGCAAGGAGACTAAATGTCAAAGTCAAACGGTGAGAAAACACAAGGCATTCAAATCAATCAAGAGTTGACCGACAAGCGGCAGCGGGGGATGCTCAAGATTCTCAATATTCTGCTAGCAGACGAAACAGTATTGTATAACCGATTGCGGAATTATCATTGGAACGTGAGGGGTATAAACTTCTACACCCTTCACACTGCCTTTGAGGATCAATTCAACAAGATCGCCGATATGACTGATGAGGTTGCCGAGTGTATTCGCCAGTACGGAGCCTATGTTCCTGGAACCATGAATGAATTCATACAAAAGGCGCACCTGAGTGAAGTGCCGGGCGTGTATCCCGATGCGGAGACAATGGTGGCAAACCTCGTGACTGACCACGAATTAATCATTCACTTCCTGCATGGAGATATTGAGACCATTGATCACAAGTCTAAAGATGTTGGAGTGGCTGATTTACTGGTCAGACTATTGCAGCAACACGAGAAAATGGCCTGGATGCTTCGGATGTTTCTGAAAGTTCATCCGACTGCCGATAAGGAATAAAAATCTTAATACAAAGGCAGATTGTTATCAGACAACCGTCTTCAGGTTGCCTGGTGATAATCTGCGCACTTCACGTTTAGTGGTTGGTATGAAAGGAAAAGGATGATGGAAAACGGAAACAATTGGGACAAGATTAGCGGACAGTGGAAGCAGCTCAGCGGATCGGTAAAGAAGCAATGGGGCAAGCTGACCGATGATGAACTCTTGGAGGTTAATGGCAATCGCGAGATTTTGGCCGGCAAAGTCCAGGAGAGGTATGGCATTGCCAAAGAAGATGCCAACAAACAGATAGATGAATGGGCTGCGAAGCTGAAATTCTAGCTGTCCAGACATCATGACCTGGTGGAATGCTCAAAGCGCACCCACCAGGTCGTATCAAGTCCAAATGCAAGTCGCCAGCAAAACCAGTGGCCTACACAATGAAGTTGGTAAACAGCAAGGCAGGCTACTTTGAGCGAGAAATCTGATATGGCAGGGAGTGGGATGCTGATTGAAGATCCACTGATTGCCCGATTGTTGTTTTCTGATAGATGGTTCGCCTGGATTTAGTTGCCCATCCGTGTCGTGTTGGGTTTATCCTGGTTGGATGCCGCTTCGCATAAGTTGAACAGCCCTGACTCGATGGAAAGAGGCGCGGCGCTTCAGAGTTTTTGGACAAACGCGGTTGCTATTCCAACACAGGGGCGTCCATTCATTACTTACGATTGGTATCGCAGTTTCCTTCAAGGAATGCTGGATTCCGGTTCGCATATCTGGTTTGCAAAGCTAATCGCCGTCGGTGAGCTGGCAGTTGGAATTTGCCTTATTGTTTGGGCATTCGTCGGCATTGCGGCTTTCTTGGGTGTATTCATGAACTGGAACTTCATCATGGCAGGTTCCGCCAGTACCAATGGCTTGCTCGGTATTGCGGCTATTGTCCTCGTTCTGGCATGGAAAGTCGCAGGATACTGTGGAGCAGACCGCTTCCTCTTGCCACTCCTCGGAACGCCCTGGCAAAGGTGGTTCAGAGAAGGACGACAAAGCGCCTGAGCGTCTTACTGCCGACTGTCCACGCACCTTCACTATGGCATTTGTCGACCGGGGCATTTGTGCAGACATACATCCAGAATTCAAGAATAGGATCACCCATTCTTGAAACTATCGTCTCAGTTTTCCTAATTGATTGGAGGAGAGAATCATGAAGAATTGCCAGGACATGATGACAAAGGACCCACAGTGTTGCATTCCAAGTGACAAAGTCTATGTCATCGCACAACGGATGCAAAGTGAGAATATCGGATCGCTACCCGTGGTGGAGAACCATGAGACCCGCAAATTGATTGGTATCATTACAGATCGTGATTTGGCCGTTCGAGTGGTTGGTGCAAGTCGCGATGCTACCAATACCCAGGTCGGCGATGTTATGACGCCGAATCCCGTCGCCTGTTATCCTGCCGACAGCCTTGATACTGCCTTGGAGGTCATGTCCAGTCATCAGATCCGACGTATTCCAATTATTGATGAGGAACATGGTCAGGTGATGGGTATTGTCGCTCAAGCAGATATGGCAATCCATCTGGACAATCCTGATAAGTTGGAGCGAATGATTGGGCAGATTTCTCGACGAGAAGTTGTGACAGCTCATTAATCACACGCGATAAAGGCGGAAATCGAGGTCGAGCAGAGATCTGTAAGCATTTTCAAGGGTGAGTGGTTGCTGCACGATTGCCAGCAACCACTCCAATCATTGATAATTTCCAGTTTGTGCTTCCGGCTTCGGAACTCAGAGTAGATTTAACATTCACCAGGTTCCGATTAATCGTTATTGGAGTGGGGTTAAAACGATGGCTCAGATTTTGATTGTTGAAGATGAAGCCCCTATACGACTTCTGGTTCGTATGATGCTCGAATCAGCCGGCCACAGCGTTTGTGAAGCCTGCGATGGCGGGGCTGCTCTCGATATTCTCGAAACATTCCCCAGGTCAATCGATATGATTATCCTGGATCTCCTGATGCCCAAGACGAATGGCTTTGAGTTTCTCTCAAAATTGCAAAATCAATCGTTTCGGCTCCCTGTAATTATTCTCAGTGCCCACTTGGATAGGATTCCGCAAGCGTTAGAGAGTATGGTGATGGGCCGCTTACTCAAGCCTTTTAAACGGCAAGAACTCAAGGACATGGTGAACGGCTTACTTGGTGAAAGCATCTCAGTTTCATAATACGTAGGATTGCATATTGGGAACTTAACGGATTACATCCTGCGTGCATCCGGCAACGATTAACTTTGATCTGATTCCCTAAATCTGGCTGATAAGCATACCCCGATTAGCATATTCGTAGACCTTGTTCCGCCCCGATAAAAGACACAACAATACATGACCAACCTGACCCTACATACCTTTCAGGCTCTTTCCTATAGATGTGGTGAACCTGCGCAGTCCGTCGGGAATGCCCGCATCTTGCGATCTGTGCGACGCATTTGGATGGCACTGCGGCGACTGGGGAGGATGACCTCCAATCCAGCAATCTCCCCCAGGACTTTCGGTGAGTAGACATCACCAGCATTCGCTAACCGCAGCAGTCATGAGCCTACCGTGGGCAATTGATTGGCTCGCTGGCACCAAGCCATCAACTACGTGCTCGTACATCGTCATTTTTTCGGCTCGCGGCTGCTTAATTTGATTCGCCAACAGCATCTGTCACAACTGAAACAGGCTGCAATCTGCTATTCGTGGTCACACAGAAACGTGCGCGTTTTTCAACTTCTACAGGCGCAAAATCGCTACTGTGACAGGTACGGCTGTTTCATCTGTGACACGGGCAATCAAAAAGCACCTGTTTCTGAAACAACGTCACAAGTGAAACAAGTGCTTTTCGTACTCTGTACGTTGGATGAAATCGCGTCGCTGAAACAGCGTCACAGCCGTCACGTCTACACAAAGTCCGGTTTGAGCTGCCAGAAGCGTGTCGGGATGCCTCTTACCCGCCTCTGCACTGTCAGGCTGTTCGCGCCAGGGATCAGCCGGCCATCTTCCTGAAGCTGTGCGCCAATCGCAGCAGTGTTGAATTTCAGTGGATGAATTCGGGCGACGGCACGATAGGCTACGTCGGGCAGGATCAGGGTGTGCTGCCCATCCCTGTAGCCAACAATGGTGGTTCCGGGTCGTGCTTCTTCCGGCTGGCGTAAGTCGGCTGCCAGCATCAGTTCGCCGCTGGCAAGGAGCTGCTGAAGTGCATCGAGGAACAACAGCCCGGCGCGTTCCTCACGCATTGCCTGTGCGCCATCCAGAAGGGTATCGCACCAGGCGGGCAGCGACTCATCGGCATCCCGTTCGGTCAGAAAAGCACACAGCAGGCGATAGGTCGTGACGAGTACCGCCCAGTTCTGCACCAGTCGCCCAACCGTCGTCGGCTGCACACCTTTGCTCGCCAGCTTGTCCTGGTAGCCCTGCGTGCTGCTGGCGAAACCCTGAGATAGTCTTGCCGTCAGGTTATTACTCTCCGCCTGCCCGGCGATCCACTGCGCGAACTGCACCGTGAACCCGGAGAGATGCTCGCGCAGTTGATTCGCCTTGAGCAGCTTTTGTCCATTGGGATCGCGTTCGCCCCAGGGCGGGACCTTCAGCACGATCATGCGCGCCAGGATCGAGGCTTCACCATCGAGTGTCGTCTCACCCGTGCTGAGAATATGACCTCGGCAGGGTCGCTCCTGCCTCAGCTTCGCTTCACGGGTTAACCGCCCACGCCCCATGCCGCGCGAATAGCTTTGCAGAAAGCGGGTGAAGGTGCGCTCATCAGCGTAGATCGTCTTGTAGTCATCGACCCAGTACAGGGCATCCGTCAGCGAGTAGCCCAGCGCCTCAACGGTGTTGACAGTATCGCCCCACTGCCCTGGCGGCATGTCGCGGCTGAACTGCCCGTAGAAGCTGCACAACAGCGAGGCGATCTCAGATTTCCCCGTGCCGGTTGTGCCTTGCAGATGCAGCGCGGGTTTAGGCGCGGCGGCGGGAAAGAAGCGTTGTACCAGCGGCAGCACCGCATAAGCGATCAGTGCCGGAGCAATATCGGCAGGTAGCGCCTCTCCGAGTGCGGCAAACGCCGCCAGACTCTGCGACCAATCGGCTTGAGACAAACCGTAATCGCGCAAACGGGTCTCCAATTCGACTTCCGGCGCATGTTCGTGAACGCCATCTGCGCCAACCGTGAGGCTGGGTGTCACATACGCCCAGCGTTCGTCGATCTGCGTCCAACCCATGAAGCGGTAGGTGGTCCGCGTCGGGTAATCCCCCGAGAGGCTCAACAGCGCGGTGGGCAGGTGTTTGTTCATCCCGGTGCGGGCGGTGAAGCGTTCCCCTGCCTGTCGGGCGATGTGGCGCTGAAGCGCGTTGGCATCCCCGAACAACTCGCTTGGCACAACCAATGGCTGTGTTTTCCCGTCCCGGCTCAACTCCAGCCTGACCAGATGCTCCACCTGCCCATCATCGTCAATGCGTGAACGGCGCTCGACGACCTGTGCTGTCCAATCTGCAACCCGTTGACGACTTACTCCCCGTTCGGTGACTTTCTCGTAGACGATACAGCCATCGACCATCAGATAACGATCTTCACTCGGCAGGCTCTGCCTGTCCAGACTGCGCCGCGCCTCACGGTACAGCCGGTCAAGGTCAACCAATCGCAGACCATCCCCGCAGATCGATTTGAGGTGCTGTCGTTCCTCCGCCCATTCCACCGAATTCAGGTGAGCGCACGCCTGCACCGCCTCCGCGATCTGCTCACTGCTTGGGCGCGCCTGGCGCTGATCCGGCGCATAACTGCCCACAAGCTGTGTGACTTTCTCCCGTGCCTGCTGGTGTGGAGCAGCAATCGGTTCTCTGGGTAATCGACGATAGGCACTGCCGATGGTGGCACGGGCTTCCTTCTCGCGCGAGGCGAGATTCTCGCTGTCATCACCATCGGCGACATGCCGGGCGATCAACTCTCGTTCGGCATCGGACTGGCTGTAACCGGCATCGCGCATCTGGCAGGCGGCGGCGAAGAGTTCGGCGTTGCGACTGCCGTTGACCGCGCCAGACGCGAGATACTGCTCCGTTCTCAGCGGTAATGGATGCTGTCCGTCGCCGTTCAGTGTGACCACACACATCTCCCCAATACGTTCCTCACGGATATCGCTTTCCAGCCAGGCGAACACGCTTAACGAATAACTTCTATCTGGCTGGCTCTCGATGACCTCCACTACACCCCCTCGCTCCGGTTTGGTGTTGACTGAGTCCGGCAGGCGCATCACGGATGCAACCGATTTTACATACCCCGGATCACCTCCCAGCGTTGAGAACAGACCTCGCAGAATGGCAGCGACCTTTTGCTTATCGGCATCCGTTTCCAGCACGAAGGGCTGATCCAACAGCCAGTAAGCGTGCCATCCGCCCCCGCTGGAAATGATGAAGCTCGGCGCAGCGTCGAAGGCTTTCAGCTTCTCTAGATCACAGGCGTCGGTGCTGTCGATATCGATCCACAGTGCTGGGACCCAGGCAGCCGAGTCGGAATTACCCTTCTTGTCTTTACGCAGGCAGGGCGCGAAGTACAGACCGAAGCCTTCGCCGTTGAGTTTATCAGCTTGTTTCAGGGCAGCGCCCAGTCCACGCTTATCGCCCATGCGCCCCCACAGCCTCCGCACTTCACCCGTCGTCGGATGAATGCAGCGCAGTTCCAGATAAAGATGATCCGGCGCGAACCCGTAGAGCGCTCGCAGGAAAGCGCGCCGATTGGGATGGGTGTTTTCAGCCATCCTGATGCTGGGTGTGTGCTGTACCATGTTGCTGTCACTTTCGGCTGTTAATTTGCGGTGTGCCAGCATTTGGCGACAGGCACACCTCGTCTCCATTTACAGGTCAATATCGAATGACTGTCCTACTGTTGGCTGAGGTGGCTCGATACCCTCTTGTTCTGCTTCCAATAGGGCTCGGATCGTCGCCTGATAGCGTTCGAGGCGGTGGTCGGGATAGCGGCTCATTTCCTGTACCACAGCGGCGCTCAGACGCTCGGCATACTGCCTGTCCAGCCCTGTCGCCAGTGGACGGAACTGGATGCCGATCTCACCATCCTCACCCTCAAACGGCAGGTAATAACCGACGGCACAGCTTTCCTCATCCATCTGGCGCACACCGCCCCAGAACGGGATCTGAAGCCCATCCTCACGGTTGTGGAAACCGTGAGGCTCGGATTCAATGATTGACTTCTGCTCCTCGCGTAGCATTTCAAGCGCGTCGAACCGCTGTTCCCAGTCCAGCCCGACATAACGATCCAGCATGTCAGCCATAGTCTGCTCAGTCGCATCGTGCAGCATCTCGATGTGATCCACCTTCCGGTTCTGCGAGAAATACAGGGCAATCCGCTCACCGGCTTCCTCGCTCCAGACCGTGCCCGGCAGCACCACATGAGTATGCGGATTGTGCATCCCCGGTGTCTGTGGGTCGTCGCTCTCGCGGTGGTGGCAAACATAGCTGTACTCACAACCCGCATCCCATCCACATGCTTCGAAGAAGCCATCAATAGTCCGCTCGGTCAGTTCCCGCACGAACGGCTCACGCTGGTCATGTGGGATCATCGCTACAAGCTGCGGATTAGGATTGACCACCAGCGAGAACGTCAGCACGTGCTGGCTGCGAAGGTCATCACAGCGCCGGGCGATCTCACCGACTGAACCACCCATCCCATGATCGACCCAGCGCTCCTGTCCGGCGACCCGCTTCATGCCCTGGTCGCGGCTGTCGCGGTAGGTCAGATAGCCGAGAAGCTGCTTCATGCGCTTACGCTCGTCGGCAGTCGGACGTTTGTAGCGCACGTTGGAAACACACATCTGCCGGCGATCCATGGGCTACTGCCCTCGCCGTCGGGTAACCAGATCAATGAAGCCGTTGAGCGTCGCTGACAGCGTCTCGATCTTTTTGTCCAGCGCCTCCACCTTCGCCTCGACACCCTTCGCAATCGCTCGCCGCGAGCCGGGTAAATCCTCTTGTGCAGCCAGGTAGTAGTTCACCGCATCGCGGATGAGGTCGGTGAGGTGAATCAGCCGCCCATCCTTCCGCGCCCGCACCGAGCGCAGCTCCTTCAGCCGCCGCATCTGCTCCGGCGTCAGGCTGACCGTCTGGCGTTCGGTATAGAGATCAGCTTTCGTCCGTCGTTTCATACCCCTCCTTCACGAGATCACGCAGCCAACCGAACGGATGGAAACGGTAGTACAACCGCCGGATCTTCTCCGGTGCTGTGCCATGCTGCGCGGCCAATCGGTCGCGGACTGCGCCGCCGACCCGCAACTCCTGTGCTTCAACCTGAAGCCTGCCTAGATTGATGAGTGAGATGGCACTGCCAGGCTTTGCCAGTTCGGTCGCCCAGACTTCGGCAGCGACTTCCAGCACTTCAGCCACCTGATGGCGCTGCAAGTGAGGCAGTCGTCGGGCAACCGCCTGCACCGTTTGACGATGATTCACGTTTGTTCTCCTCGAATCCACCTGTAAAGCAGGCTCTCCAGAGTATGTACGGCCGAACATTTCACCCTGTACAGACGTGTGTCTGACATGGTGCGAGTGTGGTGCAGTTTTCAGCGCCGATCGGGACGAGGTGCGCTGTGTCAGCGTGGAGAGCCACGCTGACCGGTGCGGCGGGTGACCTGCACCGTCGCACCGGTGCGACGGGCGGCGCGGGCTGCACCAAGCCTCCCCGGCGCATGAGGGGCGAGCTGGATTTAGCTCGCTTCAGACCCCGCACACACCATCCGGTCATCGGACAACTCCCATGCGGGGTCTGAGAGCGGTGCTGTGCCTCGACATAGCCCCTGACAAGTCGGCGGTGCTGTAGCCTTTCGCTTGTCCGTTCACTGCCTGCAAGACCCTGTGACATTCTCACCATCGCGCTTTTTTTGTGCGCTGTTCTCGCCGCTCAGCGGCAGCATCAGATACGTCATTGCGACGGGCCATACCGTTACCGGCAGGTGCTCCATTTCCTGGTGCGACAGCGGCCACATGCTGAATGACTCGCTCAACATAGCCCGGCAAATCCAGCAGTGCGGCTCGTATCCAGGCAGTATCATCACACACCTGAGTGAAACGCGCTGGATCGAAGGGCTGCGGCACATTGCGCGGCAGGATCGGGCGAAAACCGCCTCGCTGCCGCTCGATGTAATCGCGCATCATGTCCTTCATCACCGCATTGCGGCTGCCGCGCGGGATGCTGTTCCACCAACCGATCAGGTCGGCATCCTCGCTGTAGGTCATTTTCACGGTTGCGGTTGCGCGTTTCTGTTTTGCCATGCGCCTTTCACCTTTCCGAAGGTGTCCGAATCAGTCCGAATCGCGTCCGAACCAGACCGACACGCCTTTGCCCATCAGCCCGTCTGCTGACGAGCAACAAAGCGGGCGTAGTTGAGATAACCCCGCGCATTGGCAAGTTGGGCATTCATCACCAACTGCGTCTGTGGATAGGCTTCAGCGATGTCGGCATAGACCAGTTCTGCGCCACCACCCGACAGATAGATCACATCGACAATCGTGCCACGCTGCCATTTCTCCGACAGCAGATTGAGTGTCGCACTCCGCAGCGGCGTCAGCGCTTCCTCAACCATTTCGCGGTAATCGACTGGCTGACCGTTGGCGTGAAACACCCCGGTTCGCAGCACTTCCTCAACAATCCTGAAGGGCATCTTCTCGCGGTAATCCCGTTCCAGTGCGGCGGCGATGCGCTCCTGGGCGGTGTAAACCCCGCTCTCGACGCTGCCGCTCTCCGCATCCACAAACTCACCCTCATCGTCCAGCGCCAGATCGACCGTGTAGGTGCCGACATCACACACCCCTGTTCGGCGATAGCTATGCTGACGGTTGATCTCGCCGGTCTCGGTCAAAGTGGCGGCGTAGATTGTGCCGTAGGGCTGCGGCATCACCATCACTTCGGTGATGTTTGCAATGAGGTCAGCCGTGTCAGTTCTGATGATGTGTTGACCGAGCAAGGAGCTTTTGAGTTCGGCAGCGTCGCGCATGTGATCGGTTGGCAAACCGGTTGCAATGCGGATATGCATGATGTCGCGGTTCCACATCCCCTGCATCAGCTTGCCGATGGCCGCCTTTGCCAGCCGGAGCCGGAAGGCATTGCCCATCGTGGCCTCGTTGGCGGTTCGCCCGCGCAAGCGCAGCAGCTCACCCGGTGGAAGCTGTGCCAGTGCCAGGTCGCCGACAAACCAATCCCCGCTGTCATCGCTGACCTGATCGCCGGGATGTCGTCTGGCCATGTCCTCCTGCTGGAATTTGATCTCGCGGGCATGACCCATCACCGAGGGAAACAGCACCACCTGATCGGCGGTCACGGCTTTGACCACGCCGTAGCCGATGTCCAGACCCATCGTCAGCGTGCTGCCGGGAAGAGCCGTGTTACTGGAGTGACGCTTGCTCATGGTGTTTCTCCTGATGAACGGAAGGTGAAAGATGGGACTCGTGGGTATCCTCGCCGATGAGCAGGCTGTCCAGCGCCTGACGGATGACGGCTCCAGCGCGGCGGTAGCGCAACGCAGGCTTGAGGGCGCGATAAATCGCTGCTTCACGCGGATCATCCAGGTTGAGCGAAAACTCGATGCGTTTAATCATGCGACCTCCGAGTGTACGGTCTCACTACGGACAAGGTGACGAAAAAAAGAGATGTGTTCATCTCACACGCTCGGGTACCGGAAGGGCTTCCGCTGGCTCAGTCGTGTGCCGGGCGGCCTGCGCCTGTTCTGTGCCCGCCTGAATCAGCCGGGCAAGCAGATGCGTGTTGGCTGCCAGTGCTTCCGCCAGGCTGGCGTAACGCCACAAAGCCGGCTCGTTGCCGATCTTCATCGGAATGGATTGGGTCTTCCGCCCGCGACGTTTTGCCACCAGATCATCCTTCACAATAGAACGATGTTCGTATTTCGGTACGATTCTTAACGAAAAGAAAAGGTGCTTTAACACCTAATCGTAACTAAATACGATGTTCGTACCATAATGGATGATATGTGGAATTGTGTTGTTTTGTCAAGTACGCAAAAACCGGTCAGATGGTCTTCGGGTATAATGAAGAGACAAATACTTGAGATCGTCGTAAGGATACACGGACATGGCAGATACCCCATCCACCCTCGGCTTATTTGTTGCTGACCTCATGAGGAAGCAGCAGCACAACAATGTGTCACTGGCCGCCGCCGCGGGTGTTTCAGAGGGTGTCATTCGTAATCTCCTCAAACATGGAATTGATTTGCGCGCGAAAGATCCTGATCCACGCACGCTGCGGCGGGTTGCTGATGCGTTGGATGTGGATGCCATCATGCTGTTCCGTTTAGCTGGTTATGTTCCCCCCCAGGCCAAGGCAAACTCGGTGCGAGCGGAATACCTCGCCGACGTCTTTGACGAGCTGTCACCTGAAAAACAGGATGCTGTGTTGGGCGTGCTCGAAGCCATGACCGACAAATACACTCGCAAAGAGGTGATCCATGCGATGCGTGAAACGCCCTCAAATCCCTTAGCCGGCTTTGACCTGAACTATCCCAAGCTGGCACGACTGATCGCAAACAGACTCATTATCCAATATCAGATGGAGGCCCCGCATGAGTCAGACCGTATTGAACCAGAAGCTGTAGCTTTCGGTTACAAGTGGAAGGATATGCCTCTTACAATGCAGCAGCGCGTTAAGGCCCTCATTGAGCACAAGCTATCCTTGGATTATGACCCAACGATGGTTGACCCGGAGTGGCGTTGATTAGTGTAGAATAGATTAGGTGTTCTGATCGGAGAAGTGCATGAGTGATTACACTATTTCAATTCCGGACAGTTTGTACCAAAAGGCGCAGCAGATTGCACACCAGAAATCCCTGTCTGTCGATGAGGTCATCCGTACACGCTTGGAAGGGGCGTTTGTCGAGTCGATGCTTGACATACCGCTCGATGAACAGGCTGAACTGAAGGCGATGACGTATCTTTCCGACGACGCGTTATTCAGCATGATGCGCGAACAGATGCAGCAGACAAAACAGGCTCGGACGTCTGTTTTGATGGAGAAGAACAACCAGGGAACCATCCATGCTGAGGAACACGCTGAGTTAGTCACACTGGTAGAGGATGGGCAGCGCCTTACTTTGCGTAAAGCCACTGCGATGAATATTCTGATGGATCGCGGGTATAAGCTGACACTCGATGACATGAAACCTGTAGATGCGTAATCTATCCTGGGCAGAAACGGTAAGGCGTGTTCATGAGCGAGCTGCTTTCCAGTGTGAATACTGCCAGACAGGACAGCGCGTTATCGGGCAGGCAATGCACGTGGAACACATCAATCCCGGGAGTGGGGATGATCTGGAGAACCTCGCTCTGTCGTGTGCAACCTGTAACCTGAGCAAAGCGCGTGCAACTTCTGCACCTGATCCGGATACGGGTGATCTTGTTCCACTATTCAACCCACGTATCCAGATATGGGCTGAGCATTTCGAATGGATAGAGAATGGGACCCTGCTTGGCGGCCTGACACCGGTTGGACGTGCAACCATCATTCGCCTGCAAATGAATATTGCCCGAATAGTGAATGCGCGTAAAGTCTGGGTGCGAGCTGGCGAACACCCACCTGACTGAATGACAAAACCATACTGAGAGATGCTCATGACCACAGACAACCGCTATCTCCACCTCGTCCGACAGGACTGCCCGCTGCGACCTGGCACGCATGTTGTTGTCTACTGCCGCGACTCCGGTGGTGAGGAGCAGGATCGCAGCGTCGCGCAGCAGATCGAGACCGCCCGCGAATACTGCCAGCACCATGCGCTGATTCTGGAGCGTGTCTACGCGGATGAGTCTCGTTCTGGCGCAACTGTTGAAAAGCGCAATCAACTTCAGGAAATGTTGACGAATCTCAATCTGCGGTTTCGCCAGATACGTAATTTGAACAAACGCCAAGAGCAGATGGACAGACATCCTTTTGGCGTTGTGGTCTGGAAATCTAATCGTCTTGGACGAGACAGTATTGAGACGACATTTATCAAGGCTGATCTACGGATTCGTGGAATAACTATTGTCAATTTGGTGCCGAGTCTGGAGACAGGCGATGCAAAGATTGATGCTTTGTTTGAAGTCGTACAGCAATATCAAGATGAAAAACTGCTTGAGGAGATTTCGGATGGCGCGAGGCGAGGGCTCGCTGATTTAGTGGGCTTACGCGACAACGATCCATTATTTCGTCTACATAATCCAGATTGGCCGACTAATGACGGTCGTTATTTGAGTATTCTACCAGGAACACTGCCGATTGGATTTAGAGCCGAGCAAGTTCTGGTTGGGCTGCGTGAGCGGAAAGGGCGCAAACAGGGTGGCGAGAAACACTACGTGCAGCGCATGGTACCCAATCGTGATCAAAGTTTGTGGGAACGTTGCCAGTTGGCATGGAAAATGCGATCGGAAGGGGCTGGCATAAAGAAGATATTACATGCAACGCGATTGTTCAAAAGTGTCAGCGGTTTCGATCACTTCTTTGGCAACCGAATATACACCGGTGATCTGGAGTACGGTGGGAAGATATACGAAAACTTCGTTGAGCCAATGATCTCCCGTGAGTGCTTTGAAGACGAACAGAAACGCCGCGCCGCCCGAGCCGCCAAGCTTCAGCAACGCAAGAGTGATCCGATGCTCGAACCACGCCGGGTGAATAGCCGCCATCTTTTGACAGGATTGGTGTATTGTGGGGCTGTCGAGAACGAAGAGCATCCCATGCAGGCAGATACAGTACCAGAACGCCAGGGGAAGCGCAGCCGATGGGACTTTTACATCTGTTCGCACAAGAAGAACAAGCGCGGCACAAGCTGTGATGCAAGGCGGGTGGGAGCTTCTGCGCTCGATCAGGCTGTGATTGAGAGCCTGATGACCGATGTATTGACCTTGGAAAATCTACGCCCGTTAGCTGATGCAATCGCAACTTCATTAGCCGAACGGAACGAAGAAGTTTCTGAACGAATTGTTGCCCTCCAGGGGCGTTTAGACGAGGTGCAAAAAGCTATTCGGCAGTTGGTCGATGGCGTGGAGAAAATAGGCTTCTCAAGTAGCTTACAAACACGATTGCAAGAACGCGAGCAGGAAGAGCGTCAACTTATCGCTGATTTGGTCAATCTGGAGGATTTGTTGGTTAGGCCAAAAGATTTAACGCTCATTAGTGACCAACACATCAGGGAGTGGATTGAGAGCATCCGTACAGAATTGCATGGAGAGGACATATCCTTGTCCCAGCAAGCAATAGGACAATTTGTCTCAAAAATTGTCGTAAATGGGAAAGAAGGAGTGATCTACTACACATTCCCCCTTTCACATTTATCTAGGATACATTCAGTAGCCCCAACGGGGTTCGAACCCGTGTCTTCACCTTGAAAGGGTGACATCCTAGGCCGCTAGACGATGGGGCCGTGCAACAGAGAAGACTATAGCAGCGCAGTTCTGCAACGTCAAGACAGAATTGGCATAGGCCAAGTCATGAAATGTAGTTCACACATCGTTGTTATCAGCATGGCGCCGCAGAATCTCAGAATCACCTGGACGAAGCAAGCCAATCCGTTCTCTGATTGCCATCAATTGCTGGATCTGCTGACTCGATAGCGGCTCCCGAAGTCCCCCGAGCTGGTGGGTCATAAAGGCAACTTGAGCTGCAAAGTCCAGGTTTTCCAGACGCAAATAGGCATCCCATACCGTTGTGCCCAGGGTCAGCGAGCCATGCAGTGCCAGTATGAGTGCATCTGACTGAAAAGCAGCTCCTTCAATAGCATGACGCAAATCAGGGCTCCCAGGTGCCGAGTAAGGTAGAGAACTAACAACACCCAATGTAATGACTACTTCTGGTATCAGATAGCGGCTTAAGTCAATTCCGGCAGCTGTCAAAGCAACAACAGCGGGTGGGTGAGCATGGACTACCCCACCCACATCGGGTCTCTTGTCATAACAGGCGAGATGCATTGCGATCTCAGACGTCGGACGAAGGTACCGGTTGGCTGAAGTTGGGACATCCACCCGCTTACCCGCAGGATCAACTACAATCAAGTGATCTGGTTGCATGAAGCCCTTCGCCAGACCACTCGGTGTCGCTAAAAAGCGATTATCGTCCAACCGAGCACTGATATTGCCCCCTGCCCCATCTATCCACCGATTGCGATGGAGGAGTTGTCCGATCAGGCAGATTTGTTCACGTAGTTCCTGGTCAGTCATGCGTGATCCCATCCCATGTGGGAGGCAAAGCGAATGTTCATTTGAAGCAGATCAGTCATATCTTCATGGATTTGTGGGATCACGACACTGCGGATCAACTGTCCAGGTTTCAGTTTTGCCCCGGCCAGTTCAAGCGCCGCTTCAATATTCGAGACTTTACCCGAAAACAAAACAATACCTTTGCCATCCAATCCATCTGCCAGCCGCACCTCAATCAGATCGACTTCAGCACCTTTGATTCCTGCATCTGCAACCAGAATGGCAGATGGAACGCTGCTGGTCTCCAAGATTCCCAGCGATTCCTGTATCACCGGTTTACGTCCGCCACTCAATGCCCGCACAACGTCCTGGTGAACACCGGGCAAAAACACATGATCACGCACGGTGTCAGGTGCGACCTCTAGCCCCGCCTTAAGCGCCTCTTCGACCTCCGCTACTTCACCGCCTATCAGAATCAAAAACCGCCCTGGCTGTACAGTGCCAGCATGAATAATCGACAGTACGGAGCGTTTGACCATCGCGTCGCCGCACTGGATACCCGCAGCGATGCTATTGTATTCGAGGAGGGCTAAAGCCGGCTCAATAATGAGAGGCTTGTTCTTAATCGGCATAACATAATCCACAATTACACAATGCGAAAGCTGTCCTTCAAAGTGCAGCGACGCAGGCGACTGAAGCTGCGGCAGGTGGTCATCCCTTCGCCAGTTGGGCTGGCAATGGTAAACGAAGTATAGCCTTCCCCTCCCCATCCCAACCCCGCCAGACAAGGCGCATTCTTGACAAAAATCGAACAATCCATCGCCCGTGCCATACGGCTGAGATTGTCGATATTCTTGCTATGCATTACCGCGGTGTGGCGAAAGCCATATTCTGAGTCGACAGCCAACTGAATGGCGACATCAACATTTGGCACAGGAACAACTGGCATGATTGGCATCATCTGCTCTGACCAAACCAGTTGATGATCGGGTTCAACGACAGCAACCACCTGTCGCACTTCACTACCGACATTGACACCGATCTCTTTGAGAAGAACACTGGCATTTTGGCCAATAAAAGCTTTGTTCATGATTGCAGCTTTGCCGGGCCCACGATCTTCTTCAAAGATCGACTTCATCAAACGACGAAGCTGCCACGAGCTGATTACATAACCACCCTGCCGCGCCATCGACTCAACCAAGTCATTCGCTATACTTTCAACCACAATGCATGTTTTTTCGGTGGTGCAAACCAGATTGTTATCAAAACTCCCACCGCGAACGACGTCACGGCCTGCCTGTTCAATATTTGCAGTCTCATCAACCACAACGGGAGGATTACCAGGCCCAGCGCAGACAGCTCGTTTGCCACTTTTCATCGCTTGCCGTACTACGCCGATTCCACCTGTAACGGCCAATAGATTAATCTGTCTATGCCCCATTAAGGCTTGTGCCGACTCGATCGTAGGGTCCATCACACCCGTGAGGAGATTGGCGGGACCCCCTACACTTTGAATGGCCTGATTAAGCAGTTGTATAGTGTAGGCGCTGCATCGTTTGGCATTCGGATGAGCGTTGAATACCACCGCGTTTCCAGCACTGACCATGCTAATGCTGTTATTGATGATGGTGCTGGTTGGGTTAGTTGTCGGGGTGATAGCAGCAATCACCCCATAGGGCGCATACTCGGTGAGTGTCAACCCATCATCTCCGGTCCAGACATGCGGTTCCAGCCATTCTGGCCCAGGTGTCTTCAGAGCAGTCAGCAGGTTTTTCTGAACCTTATCCTCTACACGTCCCATATCCGTTTCATCACGGGCGAATTGTGCCAGGACAAGTGCATGTTCCTGCGCCGTCGCCCGCATTGCCGCGATCATCTTTTTGCGCAAATCGAGTGGCATATCGGCCAGCTCATCAAATGCCGTGCGAGCTGCCGTTACGGCAGAGTCTGCATCATGAAACAATCCGTTTCCGGCCTGTACGGGAATGGATTTAACGGGGGGCACGTGACTTGAAGACACCGAATAGCCTGGATCGCCGAGCTCCTGCATAACCGTCTGAATGATACGGCTGATCTGTACTTCATCCATCAGAGATTTCTACTCCTCGTGTCGGTTTGTGCGCTGGCAGGCGCAGTGTGAAGGTCGTCCATCCACTCTGCGGATCGCTCTTAGCGGTAAAGGTTCCGTCATGTGCCTTCAGAACATGATAGACAAATGGAATGCCTACGCCAACACTCGACCGGCTACCCGCCTGTCGCTTATCCCACTGCGGTGCGCGGCGCATTATGGCTTCTTCAAAATCGGGGAAGATTTTCCTGCCATTATCGCTAAACGTCATCACAACGTCGGATCGAGTCCGTTTCGACTCAATCTTCAGTTGATCGGCCTTCACTGTAAATTTAATGACATTGTCTATCATGGCACTGAAGACTCGCTCAAATAGCTCTGGCTCGATGTCGACCATCAGCTTATCGGTCAGCTTCAGGCTGATGTTCAGTTGTTTGATAGAAAGGGCATATTCTTCTTCGTCAAGACAACGCTTCAGCAAAGCTGACAGATCCGTGGGAATGCGTTTCACCTGATAGTCATTAAGCTCAAAACGTGCCAGGTCGAGCAGATCACAAACCATGTTGTATTCACGTCGAGCGGCTACTAATGCACCACGCATCAGGCGGACACTATCTTTCAGGTCAGGGTCATCCTGATGCAAGGCCAGCAACATTTCCAAAGTACTGATGACGGTAGCATTAGGGCTACGCAAATCATGCCCCAACAGCCATACCGTGCCTTCAATATCGTCGATAGATTGCCCCAATAGAGTCCCTGTGATTGGCGGAAGTTCACTCATAGATCACTCAAAAGCCATCTGCAAGGCTTCGTAAATCATGACCGGTTCGCTGCGTCCTTTGACATTTTGCAGTCCAATTGGACGCACCTGAACCTCATCCGCAAGCAGTTCATAGGTCGCCTGACTGAGCAGGATCTGTCCGTCTTCCCCCATCCCCTGTAAACGCGACGCAAGGTTAATAGTATCGCCTACGGCAGAGAAGTTCATAATTTGAGGTGTTCCCACGTTTCCGACGACTGCTAAACCGCTGTGAATGCCAAAGTTGATCTTCATGCGGTAATGGGGATCAAACTGTTCCCAGAATGCAGGCAGATGGTAGCGAATCGCCAGCGCAGTTCTCACAGCGCGCAAAGCATGATCGGGCTGAGTCAGTGGTGTATTGTAGAGCGCCATCACGGCGTCACCGATGAACTTGTCAATTGTTCCATCATGTTCTTGAACGATAGAAACGACAAGTTCGTGGTAACTGTTCAGAATGGCAAGAAGATTTTCAGGCTCGGTGTATTCAGAAACACTGGTGAATCCTTCTAAATCGCTGAACATGACGGTGACTTCCTGAAGCTGTCCTCCTAACTTGATTCGCTCTGGGTTTTCTAGCAGGCGTTCAACCACACTTGGAGCGACAAAACGCTCAAATGTCTGGCGTACCAACTCCTGCATTTTTCGCAGCGTATCGGTTTCGGATTTATTCCGCAAGCGAGCTTCTACCCGTGCAGCCAACTCACGCGGATTGAAAGGTTTGCCCAGATAATCGTCGGCACCAAGGCCTAGGCCCGTGATACGGCTGTCAATATCGGTCTGTGCAGTGAGCATCAGAACGGGGATGTGACTGAGCGCTGGATCATTCTTGACGACTTCGCATACTTCGAAGCCACTCATGCCCGGCATATTCACATCCAGTATTATGAGATCAGGTACCTGAGTCTGGATGAGCGTCAATGCATTCAGTCCATCAATGGCAGTAATGGCATCATACCCAATGCTCTCCAGTATATCCTTGACGAGTTGGCGACCACTTGGGTTGTCGTCTGCGACCAAAATTCTCAAAACAAACACCCTTACCATTTCACAGGCAAACACTCAGCGCCACTATGATAACACTTTTGCAGGTGTATCAGATAGGAAAATATACTTTTTGAGGCATATTCTGTCAGAATTGTCGGCAACGGGGGACACGTACTCTCAAATTTCCTCCAACTATTCAATTGTTGCAATGCCTCTACGGGCACCGCCAAGCATAGCCCGTCACTGATTTACCGCCTGCACTTGCAGAATACAACTACCCAATTACCCTCGAAGCATACTGGCGCATCAAATGGCACATCGTCCGGATAATCAGCAATAACACGCACCCAAGACACCAGACACTAATGCCTCTTCCTCGTAGCACATGGTATACGTCCAACCCTGATTGAGTAGAGTAGAGATCAAGGCATAGTGATAGGAGCAACAGATCAAGGATCATGCTGGATGAGGATTTACCGAAGCAAGAACTGACCGGTCAGTTTGCGGATTTTGCTAACCGGTCAGGAAAATATGGCTTGGCTAATCAACAGAAAGGTCTTGCTGAAAGGCGATGGTGATCTGAGTGCCCACTTTGTGTTCGCTCATAATTTCCATCCGTCCGCCATGCAAATCAATCAGGCTGTTGGCGATTGTGAGCCCCAAACCCGATCCCTGCTGTTCATGAAAGCGACGATCAAACTGAAGGTAGGCACCCAGCTTGCGTACCTGATCTGTAGTCATGCCACGGCCATGATCAGTAATCTGAAGCGTGAAAACATCACCGGTTGCTACACTAATCAATTCAACCGGTGAACCGGGCTTGGAAAATTTGAAAGCGTTGCCCAACACTTCTTCCAGAATCTTCTTCAAACTGTCATGTGAGACATGAATTCGTGTATCTGGCGCGAGATCAAAACGAATGTCACTTACCCGCTTGGCACGCTCCGCCATGTAAAGTGTGACATATTTGATGACTTGCTGTGGATTATCCAATCGTTCCTCGCGCAGATGCTCCAGTTGGCGGCGGTCACTACGAAGAAGTTCAATCTGGGCGTACAACAGATAATTCTCAATCAGATGATGCAAACGGTTGCCACTCTCTACGATGCTCAACCCCATTTCCTGAATTTTGCTGGCGCTTAGAATACTAGCATCCAGCGACAGCAACTCACCGTAACCGATGATGCTCACCAACGGTGTTCGTAATTCATGTGGCAGCAGGTAGGCAATTGACCGGCGCAGTTCTTCGAGTGCTTTCTCGGTTTTGTCTTCAATGAGGGTTTGTTTGTTCAGGCGAGTACGGATGGTTCCCAACAACTCCTCACGACTGAACGGCTTGGTGATATAGTCATCTGCCCCTAACTCCATGCCTGATCGGATGTCAAAACGATCAGCCTTTGCGCTCATGAAAATGAAGGGTGTTAAGGCTGTGTCAGGATTCGTTCGTATGTCCAACAGTACACGATATCCATCTTTGTGTGGCATCATGATATCAGACAAAATCACATCTGGATGTTGCTTGAGCGCCATCTCCGTGCCGATAATGCCATTTGGAGCACCAATAGCGTTATATCCCTCGTATTGCAGCCACTCCAGAACTTCTTCCAGGAGCAGCGATTCATCTTCAATGACTAATACGGTGAACATTTTGGTCAAATCCTCTATGCTTGAATCGGTTCGCCGCTGGCCGGGCTAAGTAAGGGAAACCGCAAAGTCACATCAATACCACCATTTGGAATACTGATCGTCTCCAATGTCCCCCCATGTACAGTGATAATTCGATGAGCAATGTAAGTACCAATACCCTGATCGCGATTGTTCGGGTCGAATGCTTCAAAAGCGCGCTGTTGTTCGTCTTGATCGGCACCGCCAAAATTCAGAATGCTTACCCAAAGCGCATTATCCGCCTGCCACTGTGAAACCTGTATCGGTCTGGATCTGACGGCATAGTTCAAAGCCGTCGCAATCAGTTCAGCCAGAGCATGCTTGAGCGCCGGCAGATTGGCGATGACTCCTATTGCACTATCGCGAATGTTCAGCATGATATCATGAGCCTGATTTCGGTAGGCGAAACTACGCCCCAGGTCTACCGCGATAGGGATCAATTGCCAGGCAAACACCAAAGTCAACTGGTCAAAATGACGGGCGGCACTAAGCTGGCCTGTTTCGAACTGTGTAAAATACATTAAGGCTCATGGGTAAAAGTAGTGGAATGCAGTAAACTGAGGGCATGGACTTTCCAATCATTGATCTACTGGACGAAGAGATAAGCGTGGTCTGGCTGAGCAAGCATTTTCATCCGAAAGG
>JALHNT010000081.1:0-3516 GCA_022843385.1 Anaerolineae bacterium
GCTCTTCCGATCTTGAGTACTAAGTTCAAAGGAAAAGACCTCTGATTTCTCTCTGTGTTCTCTGCGTCTCTGTGGTCGGTTCTTCTATTTCTTGGCGCGGCGGCGCAGCCAGGCCAGCAGGCGCGGCCACAACCGGGTGTAGGCGGCATACAACGGTGGGTAGGGGGCATAATCCCAGGCACCGAGATAGCGCGTCACCTGCCCGCGAAAGCCCCGTTTGAACTCATACACGCCCCACATCCGGTCGCTCTCGTCGAACACATCCGGCGCACCCCACAGATCGTACCGGGCATAACCGTGTGCTTTCGCCCAGCGCATCGCCGCCCATTGCAGCAGGTAGTTGGGCATCCGCTCCCGTTCGTCGTTGGATGACGCGCCGTAGAAGTACCAGCACGTGTGCCCGAAGTGGAACAGGATCACATGGGCAATCGGCTGACCGGCGTACTCGGCGATCAGGGCGTGCGCCAGCCCGGCCTGCATCAGCAGCTTCCATTCCGATTGGTAGTATTCCGGCGGACGGATGAGGAAGCCGTCGCGGCTGCCGGTGATCTGATACAGCCGATACAGCGTCGCTAGGTCATCCAACGTGGCGTCGCGCACCGTCACTTCTTTTTTCTCCGCCGTTCGTACCTTGCGCCGCGTATTCTGGCTCATCGCCGCCAGCAGCTCATCCTCGCTTGGTCTCAGGTCGATGATGACCGTGTTGCGGAACTGCACCTGATCGTCGGAGAAGCGCCAGCCGCCGCGCTTCAGTTCGCTCATCAACCCCTGTCCGGTGGGGTTCGGCTGGTCATCGGCCTCGCCGGGGACGCCAGCGGCAGCCGGAATATCCGGGTCAATCTTCAGCCAGATGGCGTGATGCTGGCGGGCGAGCTGCACAAGTCCCCGCAGCACTTCTGCCTGAAGCGCTGGCTGGTCGAGCGCCGTCTGAGCGAAACACGGGCCTTTGGAGCAGTACATCACCGTCAGCGGGCCAATCCGCCGCAGCCCGACCGAGGCCAGCGCCACCAGCGTTTGGTCGTGGCTGAACATCAGGCGCAGCGGTTGCCAGCCCGTCGTCTGCTGCTTGAACTCGCCCCATTCCCAGCTTTGCAGGATATGAGCGGTCGGCAGCGGACGCAGCGCCTCGTTCCAGGTGTCGCGCTCGGTGATGATCCGTTGAGTGAGCATGGATTAGCCTGTTCCAGAGTGTGTCATTGCCATCAACTCACCCTGTAATTGTCGCCATCTTATTTGTAAGCCGGGGCAGGCGATCAACGCTCGCCCCTTATGCTTCGGGTGGGAAGTTAAAACCATCATCCCCACCGAATCGCACCTCAAGTTGTCGGCGTGAGGCAAATGTCCAGTCGATGTAAGCCGGTCGATTCAGATAATTGCGATAAGCCAGCGACATCTGCCGCGCCGCTTCGCCGGGTGGCATCTGACCAACACCTGTGCCTAAACCGGGGCAGGCAATGGTGTTGATGGGTGGCTTATTGGTCTGATTATGTGCGTGAACGGCACGTAACAGCGCCCACATCGCCAGATAAACGTAATCAGTATGGGCAATCGTCATCGGCACTCGCATAGTTGGCGTATGCGCCAGATAGGGATGCTCCAGGTGACCGGTCTCGACGATCATCGATGTTCCAACCGGTTGCTCACCATGATACTCATCAATGATGCGGCGCTGCACCGCAGCCATGAGGCCATAGCCGAAATAGTCGGTGATGGCTGCATCGATTCCGCCATCCATCAGACCAAACGAATTGGCTGGGCTGACCATGCAGTCAAATTCTTGCAGCGCCTCGAAGTAGCCGCGCACAATCGTGATATTCGGCAGGGTATCAAAATACCGCTCCCAGGCCATACACAGCGAGGGGTTGATGTCCACCAGTATCAATCTCATGCGTGTTACTCCGTTCCCCGGCGCTCGCGCCATCTCAGCGCCAGCCGGTACGCCCCATAAATGACCGGATTGTACACCGTGTCCCACGCGCCCAGCGAACGGACGACCTGCCCGCCCCAGCCGCGCTTGAAGCCATACACTCCCCACAGCCCATCCGAGCGCTGCTCGAACTGTGCCTCCAGCGTCGCCTCATCCTCATCCGGAATGCCCCACATATCATACTGCTGGCAGCCGCGCTGCTTCGCCCACTGGATCGCTGCCCACTGAACCCCGTAAGCCGCCATCAGGTTGCGCTTGACATTGGCCGATGCCCCATAGAGATACCAGGCGGTCGTGCCTTTGGCGAAGACCATGATCCCCGCCAGGTCATCGCCCTCGTGTTCCGCCAGGATCAGCGCCGCGTCACCGGCTGGCACGAACAGCTCATACGCCCGTTCATAATAACCGGCCTCGTGGACGCCGAACTCGTTGCGCGTCCCTGTCGTCTCCATCATCCGGGTGAAGCGGGCGACATCAGCCGGCTGTGCTTCGAAATAGCGAATACCGTTCTTCTGGCTTTGGCGGATCTTGCGCCGCGTCCCCTGATTCATCCGCGCCATCATCGCCTCTTCATCGCCCGCAAGGTCAATCATCACCGTTCGCGGCGGCTGCACCGTCTGCTGGCTGATGTGGAAACCCAGCGCCACCGGATCAGGGTGGGCTTCGTCAGCGCCATAGATACCCGGCTCCCATTTCAGGAAGGCCGCGCCTTTGCGCCGCGCCGTTTGATGCACCGCCTGCCATAACGCTCGTTCGATTTCCGGGTCAGCCCGCTGCGCCAGCGGCCCCATCGCCAGGTAGGCCATCCATCCCAGGCCAAAGGGCAGGCGCCGGTAGAGGATTTGCGCCCCGGCGATGATCTGCCCCTGATCGCTCAGCGCCACCCGTTCGACATCCCAGCCATAAGCCTGCTTCAACGTGCCCCAGGCCGACTGTTGCAACACATGGGCGCGCCGCTGTTGACCGACGAAGCGATCCCAGTCCGGCGGGGCAGGGGTGATGATGTGCGGCATGAAGCACCTGGCTTTCCATAAGATGACCAGCCTGAACGAGTTACGATCGATCTGTAAACCTTACCCACATCGACGCCCCGTCGTCCATGTGGCGACCGGCTCAAAAGCGCATCGCTCACAACATCGCCTCTTCTCCTAGTGAGAGAAGGGGCGGGGGGATGAGGCCCATAAAGCGCATAACAGACTCCGCAGTTTTAGAGGATGGTGAGTGGAATTACAAGGTCGGTCAGATTTTGTTGGATTCAGGTTTTGTGGATTGCGGTGGGCGTGTTAGAATGTGCGCCGTTTTCCGGGGATGAACTTGCTGGGTGTCGCCGCGTCAATTGTCGTGCGCCCTTTGCAAGTCGGGGTAGGCTTATGCTATACTCGTGCAATCTGTCACAAGTACCCTGAAATACCCTGTGGGCGGCTCGTTCGCCCCAAATAGAGAGTCAACCCAAAAGCTGAGGAGCGCACTCCGATGGCCGTCGTCAACGAATGGGCTTTCATTGGTATCTTTTTTTCGATTGCCTGGGTATTCCCCTTTCTTCCGATCATTGGGGCGCGGTTTTTAGCTCCCCATAAACCGAACGCCAT
>JALHNT010000081.1:3526-29826 GCA_022843385.1 Anaerolineae bacterium
ATCAAGCAGTCAACCTACGAGTGCGGCGTGGAAACGGTCGGTGATGCCTGGGTGCAGTTCAAGGTTCAGTATTATGTCTACGGCCTGATCTTCCTGGTCTTCGACGTGGAAATCGTGCTGCTCTTCCCCTGGGCGCTGGCCTATAATCAGTTGGACTTCTTCGGCTTCTTTGCCGGTTTGCTCTTCATCTTTTTCCTGTTCGACGCTCTCGTGTATGCCTGGCGCAAAGACGCGCTGGAATGGGTCTAGGTGATATGAACCCCAACACCATCTGTGACATCAACCATCTGAGCAACTGCCTCATCCAGGGCGGCTGGCATCCCGATCTGGCGAATCTGGTCACCATGCTGGGTGGCGCGGTGTTGATCGCAACGGTGCCGCTGGTGACGGTCATCTTCCTCATCCTGATCGAACGCAAAGTCGCTGCCCGTGTTCAGGATCGCATCGGCCCCAACCGCGTCGGCCCATTTGGGCTGCTGCAAACTGTCGCTGATGCCGTCAAGATGCTCACCAAAGAGGACATCACCCCCTTCGGTGCCGACAAGTTCATCTATAACCTGGCTCCGATCATCTCGTTTGCCTCGGTGATCCTGATTTGGGCTGTCGTTCCCTTCACCCCGCTGCACATTGGTGCCGACCTGGGCATCGGCGTGCTGTACTTTGTGGCGGTGGCCTCGATTGGCACGGTCAAGATCATGATCGCCGGCTGGTCGAGCAACAACAAGTATGCTTTGCTGGGTGCCTTCCGTACCATCGCCCAGCTCCTCAGCTATGAGGTGCCGCTGGTTCTGGCGCTGCTCATCCCCGTCATGATCGCTGGCACGATGAGTATGCAGGAACTCACGCTGGCGCAGGGCGGCATGTGGTTCGTCTTCATGGCTCCCGTCGCCTTCATCATGTTCTACATTGCCAATCTGGCTGAAACCGGACGCGCCCCCTTCGACCTGCTCGAAGCCGAATCGGAAATCATCGCTGGTTACAACATCGAGTATTCCGGCTTCAAGTGGGGTATGTTCATGGCGGGCGAATTCATGCACGCCTTCACTGCCTCGCTGCTGGCAGCCATCATCTTCCTCGGCGGATGGTGGGGGCCGGGTGTGGAGCAGGTGCCGATTTTGGGTGCCTTCTACCTGCTGGCGAAAACGGCTGTGGTCTATCTCTTCTCGCTGGTTCTCCGCAGCACCGTGCCGCGCGTCCGCATTGACCAGTTGATGATGCTCAACTGGAAGTGGCTGGTGCCGATCTCGGTGGCGAATGTGCTGATAACCGCTTTCCTGCTTCAGGTGATTAAGGCGCTGGGCTGGCAGCCACAGGGCGATCTGATTTCGTCGCTGCCGCAGACGCTCATCCTGCTGGCGGGCAATCTGGTGCTGGTGCTGTTCGTGGTCAACGCCCTGCGTAATCGGGGGCGCGCCGAACGCATGGCCGCCACCAGCGGGTCGCGGGCGATTGTGCTGCGTCAGGAGCAGGAAACGGCTCCAGTGGCAGTGGGTGACTGATCGTGCGAGTGAGCCGGGGCATATCGTGTGACGCCCTGGCTAGCTAACAGTTGTTTCGGGCAGGGTATTCTTTTCAATAGTGGGGCGGATGACCCCCAGGGTACTGCATCAGGCAGCCACAGCAAGGACGGCGGAACACCCGTCCTTGCTGGTGAAAGGTCAGAAGTTATGCAAGAGTCGATTGCGTCTGTCGTTGCGTTCATCGTGTTTTCGTTGTTCAGCCTGGGCGGGGCGCTGGGTGTGGTCACCACCCGCAACCTGATCCATGCCACCCTCTACCTGATCCTGAGCCTGTTCGGTGCAGCGGGGTTCTTCATCCTGCTGTCGGCTCCGTTCATGGCGGCGGTACAGGTGCTGGTCTACATCGGCGCGATTGCCATCCTCATCGTCTTCGCCGTCATGCTCACCCGCAGCATGACGCGGATGCGCGATCTGGTCAACCGCCAGTGGCTCGTGAGCGCGGTGGTGGCCGGGGCGCTGTTCGCCCTGCTGATGGCCGCCATCATTCTGCCGGTGTTTGGCAACAACGGCTCGCTGGCGAACCGTCCGATTTCGGAGGTTGTGCTGGGGACGGTTGATCTGGGTATTGCGCTGGTGGATCGCAATCAGTATGTGCTGCCGTTTGAAGTGGCTTCGCTGCTGCTGACCGCAGCGATGATCGGCGCGATTGTGATCGCCCGCGATGATGTCGAGGAATAACGAACCATGATCCCATTATGGATGTATCTGGCTGTCGCAGCAGCGCTGTTCTGCATTGGCATGTATGGTGTGCTTTCGCGGCGCAACGCGGTAGCGGTTCTGATGAGCGTCGAGCTGATGCTGAACGCGGTCAACATCAATCTGATCGCCTTCTGGCGCTATGTCGAACCGCTGAATATGGCCGGGCAGGCCTTTGCCGCCTTCGTCTTTGTGATCGCGGCGGCTGAAGCGGCTGTCGGTCTGGCGATTATCATTTCGGTCTATCGCCAGCGCCGGTCGGTCATCGTTGAAGAAATTGACCTGTTGAAGTGGTAGCCTATCGGCAAAGCACAGGGCGGATGACACCATCCGTTCCGCTCATGTTCGGATAGCGAACGAAGGTTGCTTGTGTATGGAATTGATTAATCTTTCTTCGACTGCCTTCAAAGACGTGCTTCCCTGGCTCGTCCCGGTTGGCCCGCTGCTCGCCTTCTTCGTCATTGTGTTGATTACCAACCGTGAGAAGCTGGTGCTGGCGGCGAGTTCGGACTATACCGACCATAACCATCCGGCCTATCCAGGGTTGACCGTACCCGTTGTCAGCAACTTCGGGCGCGTCGCCAGCATCGTCGTTGGCATGAGTGGCATCATCGCCGCCTGGCTCATCAGTCTGGCCGTGGTTGGGAATGCCTTCGGCACGGTGGACTTCGGCAAGAAGGTCATGGGCAGCAGCCTCGACTGGATGGCGCTGGGATCATCGCTGGAGACCAGCTTCCGCATGGGTGTCCTGGTGGATCCCCTGACGACCATCATGCTCATCATGGTGCCGTTGGCCTGCGTCTGCATCTTCATCTATGCCATCGGTTACATGGCGAATGATGCCCGCCAGGCACGTTTCTTCGCCTTCATCTCGCTCTTCGCTGGCGCGATGCTGACGTTAGTCGTAGCTGATAACCTGCTGCTGCTGTTCGTCGGTTGGGAAGTGATGGGTCTGTGTTCATATATGCTGATCGGATTCTGGTTCGAGAAGCCCAGCGCCTACAAAGCCGCCATCAAAGCCTTCACCACCACCCGTATCGCTGATGTCATCATGCTGCTGGGCATTGTCTACCTCTACGCCATCACTGGCACCCTCAGCTTCCGTGAGATCATGTATAACGAAGAAGTGCTGAACCTGCTGGCCTCGACCCCGGCGCTCGTCATTCCGGGCATCAGCGCGGCCAGCCTGATCGGCGTCTTCCTGATTATCGGCACCGTCGGTAAATCGGCGCAGTTCCCGCTGCATGTCTGGCTGCCGGACGCGATGGAAGGCCCGACCCCCGTTAGCGCCATGATCCATGCCGCCGCGATGGTCTCCGCCGGTGTCTACGCCATCATCCGTATGTATCCGGTGTTCGCCGCTGGGGCTGATCCGCATCACGGCATCCTCACCCCGCCGCTGACCCTCATGGCGGTCGTTGGCGCGTTCACTGCCTTGTTCGCCGCCACGATTGCGGTGGCACAGAACGATGTCAAGAAGGTGCTGGCGTACTCCACCATCTCGCAGCTCGGTTTCATGATGGCAGCCCTCGGCATTGGTGCCTATGTCGCCGCGACTTTTCACCTGATTACCCACGCCTTCTTCAAGGCGCTCCTGTTCATGGCCTCCGGTTCCGTCATTCACGGCATGGAACACGGCGATCATCATGTCCAGCACGCGCATGGTCACGGGCATGATGACGATGACCATGCTCATGCCCCGGCTCTGGCGGCGACGGCTGGCGCTCATGACGACCACGCCCATCAGGATGAACCTGGTCACGACGATCATGGACACACTGCCCATGACGCACACGGCTCGCACTTCGATCCGCAGGACATGATGAACATGGGTGGTCTGCGTAAGACCATGCCCGTCACCTTCATCACCTTCCTCATCGGCGGTCTGTCGCTGGCCGGTTTCCCGTTGATTACCGCTGGCTTCTGGTCGAAGGATGAAATCCTGGCCGATGCCTGGCTGGGCTTGACCGAAGGCTTCGGTGCCAGCGCCCTGGTGTTCGTCATGCTCGGTCTGGCCGCCTTCCTCACTGCCTTCTACACCACGCGCCAGATCTGCCTGACCTTCCTCGGCGAGCCGCGCACCGAACAGGCCAAACATGCCAACCTGGGGCAGGGAATCGTCAGCGTGACCATGACGCTGCCGTTGATTATCCTGGCCTTCTTCGCCATCTTCGCCGGTTATGTCGGCGTGCATCCCGGCTTCCCCATCCTGGGCGGCATCCTTTCACCCAACGGCATCCCCTTCAAGGAATTCCTGGGGCCGACGCTGCTGGAAAAGCCGGAACTGATCCCCTTCAGTATCATCCCGGTGCTGGTGTCGTTTGCGGTGGCGCTCGGTGGCATCTACGTCGGTTATCTCATGTACGGCGTCAAACCGCTGGCTGCCGGCGAGGAAGACCCCCTGGTGGCGCGTCTCGGTTCGCTCTACCCGATGCTGAAGAACAAGTATTATCTGGACGAACTCTACACGCGCATCTTCATCACGCCGTCGCAGGTGTTCTCGGCGCGAGTCGTCAGTCAATTCCTGGACAAGGGCATCATCGATGGCATCCTGCATGGCATCGCCCGTGTCTTCACCTGGATCGGTGATTTCTTCAAGTTGCTCAATATGTGGCTCATCGACGGCGTCGGCGATGGTATTCCCGAAGCGATGGCAGCCTTCGGCGTATGGTTCCGCCGCATTCAGACCGGGCGCATCCAGCAATACATGCTGCTGGTTGCCATCGCCCTCATCCTGATCGCGGTTGTGTTTGCGGTGTCGTCCGGCATTCTGGTGCAGGCGGCTGGCGGCTAAGTCCTGGTATCGTCGTGGAGATCGGGACTGCTCCCGGTCTCTGCTCAACGAGGTTGAATTATGCAAATCTTTGGCATCGATATTCTGACGTTTTTGTTGATCGCCCCGACGGTCAGTGGTGTCATCCTGATGTTGATGCCCGCGAACCAGAAGGTCATCACCCGCTGGGTGGCGCTGGCGTTCTCCATCATCTGTGGTGCGCTGTGCATCTCGGTCTTCGCCAATTATGACCACACCCAGTCCGGCTATCAGATGGTGGTCAACTTCCCCTGGTTCACGCTGCTCGGCTCGTCCTGGCATATGGGCATCGACGGTGTGAGCGCGGCTATGGTGCTGCTGACCGGCATCCTGGTGCCGCTGTCGGTGCTGATTAGCTGGGAAGTCGAAGACCGCGTCAACGTCCACATGGCGCTGATTATGTTCTTCATGATGGCGCTGATCGGCGTGTTCATCACCCTCGACCTGATGATCTTCTTCCTCTTCTACGAACTAAGCATCGTCCCGATCTACTTCCTCATCAATCAGTGGGGCGGCCCCAATCGCAAGTACGCCTCGACCAAGTTCTTCATCTACTCGATGGGTGGTTCGCTGGGGATGCTCCTGGCAATCCAGTTGATCGGCTGGTCGATGGGCGCAGTCGTCGGTGCGCCAACTTTCGACATCACCGTTATCACTGCCGAATGGCCGAACTACACCGGTCAGAACGGTGCCTTCCTCGGCCTGCCGATAGAGACGGTCAAGGCGCTGGCCTTCTTCGGTTTCTTCGTCGCCTTCTGCATCAAGGTTCCCGTCTGGCCGTTCCACACCTGGCTGCCCGACGCCCACAGCGAAGCGCCGACCGCCGGTTCGATGCTGCTGGCTGGCGTCATGCTCAAGCTGGGGGCATACGGCTTCCTGCGTCTGGTCATCCCCTTCTTCCCGGATGTGTGGATCGCCCCGATCGATATTCTGGGCGCAATCCAGACCAACTGGGCCGGCATCTTCGCCTTCCTCGCCATGTTGAGCATCGTGCTGGGAGCATTCGCCGCCTTCGGTCAGACCGACATCAAGCGACTGGTAGCCTACAGCTCGGTCAACCACATGGGTTTCGTCGCCCTGGGACTGGCGGTGGCCGCCCTGGCATACGCCCAGAACTGGGCCAATGGCAGTGTGGAACACATGCAGAGCGCCATCATCGCCACCAACGGCGCGGTCATGCAGATGTTCAATCACGGCCTCAGCTCGGCGGGCATGTTCTTGCTGGCCGGAGCGATTTATCACAAGACCCACACCCGCGACATGACGCAGTATGGCGGCTTCTGGGTGAAAGCGCCCATCTACGGCGCGATCTTCATCTTCACCAGCATGTCCAGCCTGGGGCTGCCCGGTCTGAACGGCTTCATCGGTGAGTTCCTGGTGGTGCGCGGCTCGTGGTCGGTCTTCACCTGGATGACCATCTTCTCGATGATCGGTCTGCTCTTCACCGGTGCCTACATCCTGAAGGGCATCCGCTCGGTGCTGCACGGCCCGTTCAATATGCACTGGAAGGATTACAATCTCGAGATCGAACTGCGCGAGGCGATTGCGATCGCGCCCCTGCTGGTGCTGATGCTGCTCACCGGCATTCTACCGAACTGGATTTTGACGGTCATCAACAGTTCCGTCACCCGCATTTTGGGCGGTTAAAAGGACGACATTATGGAAGGATTTCAGTTCCCGGTTTTAAGCGCCATCATCTTCGTCCCGATTGTGGCGGCGGTGGTGATGCTGTTCATTGATGGACAAAAGCGCGATCTGATTCGTGGCATTTCCATCACGGCGGCAGGCATCATGCTGGCGCTCTCGGCCATGGTGTACTTTGGCTATAACAACCTGGTCACCAACCCGGATAACCCGATGCGGGCGCAGCAGGATCAGATCGTGGCCGAAAATCCCGAATTCGCCGGGACGGCGCTGTTTCAATTGAGCCTGCGTTACGAAGAGCGTATCCCCTGGATCAGCGAACTGGGCATCAACTACCATCTGGCAGTCGATGGCCTGAACGCGCCGATGGTGCTGCTGACCGGCATGGTCGCGGTCGCCGGTGTGCTGATCTCCTGGCGCATCGAAGACCGCACCCGCGAGTTCATGGCCTTCTTCATGCTGCTGGTGGCCGGCGTCTACGGCGTTTTTGTCGCCGTCGATCTGTTCGTGCTCTTCTTCTTCTACGAGTTAGCCATCTTTCCCATGTATCTGCTCATCGCCACCTGGGGATGGGTGAAGCTACGCGAATACGCGGCGATGAAGCTGACGCTGTATATCCTGATCGGCTCAGTTATCTCGTTGGTCGGCATCATCGCTATGGTGCTGGTCGCCCGCGACTACTTCCTCACGCCGGAAGGGGCGCGCATCCTGCAAGCGGCCATCGAAGCCGGGGTGCTGCCCGCCGACTCGACGGCCTTCAGCTTCAACATGACCCAGCTCACCCTGGCGGCGGAGCGCGGCGCTTATGATGTCCTCGGTTACGCCGGGGTCGAAACGCTGACCTTCGCCAAGCTGTGGTTCCCCTTCATCTTCACCGGCTTTGCTGTGCTGGCGGGCGTGTTCCCCTTCCACAACTGGTCGCCGGATGGACACGTCGCCGCGCCGACCGCCGTCTCGATGATCCATGCCGGTGTGCTGATGAAGCTGGGGGCGTATGCGGCGCTGCGCTGCGGCGTCCAACTGATGCCGGAAGGGGCGCAGGTGCATCTGCCGTGGATGGTCTTCCTCACCCTCATCAATGTCGTCTACGGCGCGTTCATCGCCTTCCGACAGCGTGACTTCAAGTACGTCATCGGCTTCTCATCCGTCAGCCATATGGGGCTGGTGAGCATGGGTTGGGCGACGATGAACCTGACTGGCATGACCGGTGCCGGCTTGCAGATGTTCAGTCACGGCGCGATGACGGCGCTGTTCTTCGGTTGCGTCGGCATGGTCTATGACCGCGCCCACACCCGCGATATTCCCAGCCTCGGCGGCTTTGCCAAACGCATGCCCTGGGTGGCGGTAGCTTTCGTCATCGGCGGTCTGACCAGTATGGGTATGCCTGGCTTCAGCGGCTTCATCGCCGAGTTCCCGATCTTCGTCGGCTTATGGCAGGCCGGGGCCGGGACAGCCACCCAGGCACCGATTGCGCTGCAAATCGGTAGCTTCAACTTGCAGCACTACTACGGCTTCATCGCCATCCTGTCGGCGCTGGCGATTGTCATCACCGCGGCCTATGTGCTGCGCGTCACCGGCACGGTGTTCTTTGGCGAGTTCGACGAGAAGAAATACGCTGATGTTGGCAATATCGCCATCACCGACCGCGTGATCCTGCTGCTGCTGGGTGCGCCGCTCATCATCATCGGCATCTATCCGCCGATCATGGAGCAGATGATCCAGGTGGGGCTGCGTCCGGTGCTGCACCTTCTCGGAGGGGGATAGTTACGCATGAATGTGAATGATTTCGGTCTCGGCCCCAATTTGATGACGGTCATCCCGGAGTTCGGGCTGGCCGCGCTGGCCTTCATTGTGCTGGTGCTGGATCTGCGCTGGTCGGAAAATCGCCGTCGCTATATCGCCATCGTCTCCGGCATTGGGCTGGGCATCCTGGCTCTGATCCCGCTGCTGGTTACGCCGGAGCTGGTGCGCCAGACCGCCCTCACGGTCAACCCGAACCTCTCAGCCGGGGCCCAGGCCGCAATGTCCTTCTGGGGCGGCATGATCCGCTACGATACGCTCACCCAGATCTTCAAGGTCATGGTGCTGGCGGCCGCCTCGCTCACCTGTCTGATGTCGATTGATGTGCATGGCATCGGCAAGAAGGGCGAGTTCTACCTGATCCTGATCGTCTCGGCGCTAGGCATGACGCTCATGGCTGGCTCGTCTGACCTGATTATGGCGTTCCTGGCACTGGAAACGACCTCGATCCCACTGTACATCCTGGCCGGTTTCCGTCGTGGCGATCAGCGCTCGATGGAAAGCGGCATGAAGTACTTCCTGTTCGGCTCGTTCGCCTCGGCCATCATGCTCTATGGTTTCAGCCTGCTCTATGGCTTCAGCGGCACCACCAACATCTACAGCATCGCCCAGGTGTTCAACAGCGAAACCTTCGCCAGCAACCCGCTGCCGGTGCTGGGTGCGATGGTGCTGGTCATCGTCGGCTTCGGCTTCAAGATCAGCGCTGTACCCTTCCACTTCTGGACGCCCGATGTGTATGAAGGTGCGCCCACGCCAGTGACGGCTTTCCTGAGCGTCGCCAGCAAGGCCGCCAGCTTCGCCCTGCTGCTGCGCTTCCTGATCGCGGTCTTCCCGGCTGGTGCGGTCATCGGCTCGGCCGATATGCAGAGCTTCTGGGTGCAGTTGGTCGTGGCTTCAGCCGTCATATCGATGACGCTGGGCAATCTGGTGGCGCTGGCGCAGAAGAATATCAAACGTCTGCTGGCCTATTCGTCAATCGCTCAGGCCGGCTATACCCTGATCGGCGTGGCCGCCATCCAGGCGCTGACCCCGGAAGGGCAGGCGACCGCGGTGGCCTCGGTCAGCTTCTATATGTTCATGTATGTCTTCACCAACCTGCTCAGTTTCGCGGTGGTGATCCTGTTCAGCGAAGCCACCGGCAGCGAAACCATCGCCGATCTGGCTGGCCTCAGCCGCCGCAGCCCGATGCTGGCGCTGCTGATGACGGTTGGGCTGCTCTCGCTGGCGGGCGTGCCGCCGGCTGCCGGATTTATGGGCAAGTTCTTCCTGTTCCAGGCCGCCGTCGAAGCCAACCTGACCTGGCTGGCGATAGTCGGTGTGTTGAATGCCATCATCGGCCTCTACTACTATCTGGTGGTCATCAAGGTCATGTATGTCGATCACAGCGAGGACGAGGACAAGCCGATCCCATTCTCGCCGACCTATGCCTGGGTGCTGGGTATCACCGCCATCATGGTCATCCTGCTGGGGACGGTGCTGGCGCAACCGGTATTCACCTGGGCGCTCCAGAGTGCGCGCGGCCTTTTCCCAGCCTGACGCGGTAAGACGGTTCTTAACCCCTCTCCCATGTGGCGAGGGGATTTTTTTGTGAGGGCAGGGTGTATTTCTGCCGTGACCATGCAGCAGTCTGGCGACAATTACACATCAGACACTTATGAATCCGGTGTGAATTGTCGTTGGCAAATGACATTCATTTGTGATAAACTTCGCGAACTTTTATGGGGTTTGACCAACAACCGAAACGAAGTCCACGCCTAAAAAACCTGACGCTGGCGGGTATCGCCGGGTTAGCGGGTTGTTGGATTGTGGTGCTGGTGTTCGGCGCGATGTTCCTGGGACTGTGGCTTGATGCCCAGCTTGGGATGCGCGGCCCGTTCACCATCGGGCTGGTCGTCTTGAGTATTCCGGTTACGTTGACTGTGGCTTTTCGGATTGTCCTGCGGCTGCTCGCTTCGATACAGCCCCCGCCCAGGGACGCCGATAACCCGGACACATCTACCAGAGGAGGTTGAGTCGTTCATGAAATTAACTGTGTTTAAGCGGAAAGGAGGCCCTACATGAGTCCGACCATCCAACGTGGTTGTCTCGTATTCCTCGGCCTGGTCGCTTTCCTTGTGGCCTGTTCGGTGCTGACGTTTGGCGTGCTGCCCGGCTTGAATTCCGCGCCAACGCTGCCCGTCATCGTGGTTCCCGGCGAACCGTATGAAGTCGAATGGCACTTCCCGCTGGTCGGCCCCTGGACCAATACCTGGTCGGCGACGCTGCTGGTATCGGCCATTGTCGGCATCATCGGCGGTCTGGCAATGCGGTTCTCCAAAAACTGGACGCAGGAAATTCCGGGGCGCTTCCAGGGCGTGATCGAGCTGCTTGGTGAATTCATCTACAACCAGACGAAGAACTTCGCTGGCAACAAGCCGCTGGCTCGCAACTGGTTGTATCCTCTGGCAGCCAGTATTTTCATCTTCTTGATCGTAGCGAACCTGTCCAAACTGATCCCTGGTTTTGAAACCATTGGTGTGATGCACTGCGCCGGTCACAACGAACCGGAAATCGGCATCAACCTCACGTCCGGTCATCCGGTGACGGGCAGCATCTTCGGCTATCAACTGTATGTCGATGCGCCATTGAAGTCGGCATATCCGGCGGATGAAGAAGACTACCACCACTGCAAGGATTACAAGGCAGGCAAGATTGCCAAGCCTGACACCGCTGCCAAGCGCTCGGCGGCGGCTGAACTTCGTGCGGATGAAGTCGCCATTCAGAATCGCTTTGAGGCCGGTGAGATCACTGCCGCCGAGCGTGATGCCGAACTCGAAGTTGTCCGCCTCGAACGCACCGAGAGTGTCTGGCCTCATGCCGCTATTGGCTTGACGGCTAACGCGCTGGAGCAGGGTGTGATCCCCTATCTCCAGGTGGTGACGCCGCTGTTCCGCGGTGCGACCACCGATCTGAACCTGCCGCTGGGTCTGGCGCTGATCTCCTTCATCGCCATTCAGGTCTTCGGTGTGGCCGCGCAAGGGCCAGGCTATTTCCTGAAGTTCGTCAACCTGTCGGCGCTGGGCAATCTCGGCAAGAAGCCGCTGGGCGCGATTGACTTCATCGTCGGTCTGCTGGAAATCATCTCCGAACTCGGTAAGATCATCAGCTTGACCTTCCGTCTTTTTGGTAACATTTTCGCCGGTGGTATTCTCCTGGCGGTCATGTCATTCCTGGTTGGTTTGATCCTGCCAGTGATTTTCTTTGGTCTGGAAATCATCGTCGGTTCCATCCAGGCCTATGTGTTTGCGGTTCTGACGATTGTGTTCTCGGCGCAGGCGATGGAAGGCCATCACGGCGACGACGAACATCACGACGATGCACACTGATAATCGATATTCATCTCTCAGAAAGGGAAGACAACAATGGGTCCTGGTGAACTTGAAGCGGGTTTGAAGGCAATTGGTGCAGGTCTGGCGATGGTGGGTGCCTTCGGCCCCGGCATCGGCATCGGTCTGCTGGTGAATGGTGCGATGAACGGTATCGGGCGTAATCCAGATGCCGCCGGTACTATCCAGACGAACATGATTCTCGGTATCGTGTTCACGGAAGCTATCGCCATTTATGCTCTGGTGGTCGCGCTCATCATCCTGTTCGTGCTTTAATCCTGTCTGCACGACTAAGGAGAGGTGATATGCAGAAAAACATGACATTCAAACGTGTGCTGCTGGCGACCTGCCTGCTGCTCGCGCTGCTGCTGTCGCTGACAGTGGCATTTGCCCAGGAAGCGACCCCGGCGGCTGAAGGCGAAACCCACAGCGAAAGCGCTCCGGCGGCTGAAGGTGAAGCCGCTGCGGCGGCAGAGGGCGAAGAGGCGGCTCCGGCCACCAGCCCGCTGACCCCGCTTGGTATCAATGCGGGTTTCCTGATCGCCCAGATCGTGAACTTCCTCATCATCTTCGGCTTGCTGACCTTTGCGCTCTGGCGTCCGCTGGTGAACATGCTCGACGCGCGCACAGCCAAGATCCAGAAGGGTCTGGAAGATGCGTCTGTGGCTGCCAATGCCCGCCGCAATGCCGAGACCGAGGCCGAGAAGATCCGCGCTGACGCCCGTGCTGAGATCGCCAAGGCGATTGAAGAAGGCCGTGTGCGCGGTGAAGAAGTCCGCAAGCAGATCATCGCCGAGGGCAATGCTGAGGTCGAGAAGATGCGTACCGAAGCCCGCGTCGCGGCTGCTGCCGAGCGCGATGCCCAACTGGCTGGCCTGCGCGGTCAGATCGCCGCGATCTCGATGGCGGCCACCAACAAGCTCATCGGCGAGACGCTGGACGCCAAGAAGTCGCAGGCGCTCATCGACAACTTCTTCGCCACCGTTCCGTCTGGCGCGGCCAAGCTGGGCGGCAGCGTCGAAGTCGTCAGCGCTATGCCGTTGAGCGATGCCGAGAAGTCCAAAGTTCAGAAGGAAGTCGGCGCCGATAGCGTCAACTTCATCGTTGATCCGTCGATCCTGGGTGGCCTGATCGTCCGCTCCGGTGATCGTGTGGTCGATGGCAGCGTTCGCAGTGGTTTGAACGAACTGTCCAGCCGTCTGAACTAATCGATCGGATTGCTGCACCTGAACCGCAGAGATGCGGGGTACACAGCCTGAAATGCGCTGTGCGCTCTGTGTCTCTGTGGTTTTGTTTTGGGTGGTTGCCATGAAGCGCTTTCCGTATTTCCCGTTAGCTGGGCGGTTATAACCCTCAGCGGATTTGTTCACAGCCCATTGTTATTGCTTGGGTTATGGACAGATGCTGTGAAAGTTCAAAGCCCTGAGTGCTAAGTTGAAAGCAAAAGACCTCTGATTGCTCTCTGTGTCCTCTGTGTCTCTGTGGTTAAATCTTCTTCTTGGCGCTCTGTATCTCTGTGGTTTTGTTTTGGGTGGTTACCATGAAGCGCCTATCGCAACTGATTGCCACACTGTCCGATATTGTAGCCGTCAGCGGCGATGCGCCCATCACCGCCCCCATCGTCGAAGACAATCGCGCGGTGCAGCCGGGCGGCATCTTTGTGGCGCGCCAGGGATTGAGCCTGGATGGACACCGCTTCATCCCCGATGCCATCCAACGCGGCGCGGCGGCCATCGTCGGCGAGCAACCGCTGATCAATGGTGCTGTCCCCTATGTGCAGGTCAGGAATGCACAGGAAGCCACCGGCCTGCTGGCAGCCGCCTATCACGATTATCCTTCACGTCACCTGACCATCGTCGGCGTCACCGGCACCGATGGCAAGACCACCACCAGCACCCTCATTCACAGCATCTTGCAGGCAGCAACCGCTGGCAAGGCCGGTCTCATCAGCACGGTGGCGGCCTACATCGGCGATCAGGTGGTTGATACTGGCTTCCATGTCACCACACCTGGCGCACCCGAAGTGCAGGCTTTTCTGGCGCAGATGGTGGGGCAGGGGTTAACCCATTGTGTCATCGAGATGACCAGTCACGGGCTGGCGCAGGGGCGGCTCAACGGCATCGATGTCGATGTCGCCGTGCTGACCAACCTCACCCATGAGCATCTCGATTATCACGGCAGCTTCGAGAATTACCGCGCCGCCAAAGGCCGGATGTTCGCCATGCTCGGTCAATCCTATCGCAAGGGCAGTCAGGCTAAAATCAGCATCGTCAACAGCGACGATCCCAACGCGCCCTACTTCGCCGCTTTCCCCGCCGATCAGCATATCGGCTATGGGCTGGGCGACTCGGCCGGGGTTCACGCCCAGTCGATTGTTTATCAACCGGATGGGATTCACTTCACCCTCAACGATCCGGCGCACACATCATTTCACACGCATCTGGTCGGCCAGTTCAATGTGCTGAACGCGCTGGCAGCGATTGCGGCGGGGCAGTCGCTCGGCATTCCACCGGTACATCTTGCGGCTGGGATTGGGGCCGTGAAAGCCATCCCTGGACGCATGGAACGGATCACCGAGGGGCAGGGCTTCACCGCGATTGTCGATTTCGCCCATACGCCGAACGCCCTCGAAAACGCGCTCAGTGCCGCCCGCGCCATGATGCCACCCGGCAACCGCCTGATCGCGGTGTTTGGCAGCGCCGGCTTGCGTGACCGGGAAAAGCGGCGCTTGATGGCGGAGGCCTCGGCGCGGTTGGCCGATTTCACCGTGTTGACAGCGGAAGACCCGCGCACCGAGTCGCTGGAGGATATTCTGGAAGCGATGGCACAGGGGGCGATCAGTCAGGGTGGAGTCGAAGGCCAGACGTTCATCCGCCTACCGGATCGAGGCGAAGCGCTTTACCGCGCCTGCCAGATGGCGCAGCCCGGCGACATCGTGATCGCCTGCGGCAAAGGTCACGAGCAGAGCATGTGTTTCGGCACGACCGAATATCTGTGGGATGATCGTGAAGCGCTGCGAGCCGCCATCCGGGGTGCGCCGCTGCGGACCCTGCCGACGGCTGGCGTGTGATTATTCGTCGGGCTTTTCGGCGCTGTCCGGGTCAACCGTCAGCAGGATGACGGTGTTGGTCGTCACAATGTCATCGGTCGGATTCAACAGCACCGAGAACGGCCAGCTATGCGCCACATCCCAGCGGAACTTGGCGATCTTGCTGATGCCGCTCAACGTCCCGGCCATCACGGTGGACTGCATGAAGGCGACCGCTTTGGGCAGGCTGCTGAATCCCAGGATGATCTGCTCGTCGTAACCCTCGACACCCACCGCCTGCCATTCGATCTTCTCCTGCTTCTTCAGCTTCCACACCGGCTTGTTGGGCGTCTGCCGGATCAGCAGATGCACATAACGTCCGGGGCGCGGGGCGGCATCGCGCTGCGCCACCTGTTGCACCCGGTTTACGGTGTGGGCTTCGGTGTGCGGCTTCTCGCCCCGCATCAAGGCCCCCACCGGCAGCGGACACTCCGCGCCCACCTCGACCAGGATGCGGTCATAGCCGGCATCTTCCAGCGTCTTGACCTGTTCCGCCTGGGGATTCGCTTGTGAGTCCATCACGATCAAACGCCCGCCGGGTCGCAGCGTCGTCAATGCCGATGCCAGCAGTTCCGGCGTCAGCGGCCGGTCATAGGCCACCACTGCATCGGCACTGTCTGAACTCACCGACCAGCCGGTTGAGCCGTCAGGCGCAGCGATGACCACAATATCCGGGCGACTTTCTTGCAGCACATTGGCGGCCTTGCCCCCGACATCCACCAGGTGCAGCGTGGAGCCGCTGGGCGGCAGGTGTTTCGCCATCGCCTCGATCAGCAACCGTTCGACGCGCGGCGTGCTCATGAAGACCGACGCTTGGCCGCCTGTTGCTCGGCGGCGTGCACCAGTTCCACCACTTCGTCCCAGTCTTCCGCTGCCAGATACACGGTGGCATCGCCCAGTTCGAGGTGATAGACCGCCTCGCCCTCCGACTCATCCACCCAGACGGTGAACTGTTCAATCACGCTCGGTTCGCGCCTGGGTATCTTGGCCGCGTGAATTACCTTGACCATATCGGCCCATTCTTCCTGGAAGTAATGAACCGTGACCGACCCCAGTTCGAGGTGATAAACAACTTCGCCATCCGGTTCAGTCGAAATCCAGGCGGCGTAATTCTCGGTGACAGCTAAACTCTCGGTCTGTACATCATCCGACATCGGGTTTTCTCCTGGCATCCAGCCATTGTCGCACCTGTGCCCCAACGCTGTTGTCCAAACCCTGCTGTGCCTGCTGCCAGGCGCGCCGCAATCGGGTATCAGACGGGGCGATGGGGCGCGGGGAAGGCGCGGGGAAGGGGTCTTGATCCATCAGCTTACCGTAGATATATTGCCCGAAAACCCGCAGGCTTGCAACGGTCGGTGCCGCCAGAATGATGCCCAATACGCCGGCTAGGGTGGCACCAGCAATGATGGCGATCAGGATGACGAAGGGATGCAGGTTCAGGCTGCCGCCCATCACGCGCGGCACCAGGAAGTAGACCTCGATGTTTTGCAGCACGGCCCACACGATCACCGTCACCAGTGCGAAGGATGCGCCCTCCAGGCTGGGGATGGTGCTGGATTGCGAGGTCAGCGCCAGCAGCGCCGCCGGGAAGATCGCCAGGCCGGAGCCGACGCTGGGGATGAATTCCAACAGGCCGGAGATCAATCCCAGGATGATCGGGTTGGGCAGCCCCAGCACCGACGCCACCGAAAAGACAACCACGCCCATGAACAAGGCCAGCGACAGCTGACCGCGCAGGTAGGCATTCCACACCATGCCCAATTCATAGAGCAGGCGGCGGCTGTCGCCCTGATACGAAGCCGGGATCATCCTCACGCCTTTTTCGACGAAGACATGCCCATCCCGCATCAGGAAAAACATCATGGTCATCAGGAAGATGACGTTGATGAGGGCGGTCAGCGCCCCGCCCACGAAGTCGAAGGCCGGGCCGCTCAACGAGCCGATGAACGATTGGGTCGTGCCAACCAGGTTGACATCGCCGATGTTGAGCATCTGCGTCAGGTGCTGCACACCGGTCACTTCGCGCAGTCGTTGCAGCGGGATCAGCGGTTCGCCATCGATCAGCACCGGTTCGCCGTTGAACATCAGCGGCTCGTTCAGCGATTGTTCGATGCTCCGCTCTAAATCCAGAATGAGAGTCGGTAGTCGCCGGCCAAATTCCTCGATCTGTCGCGCCAGGGCTGGCACAACCACCAGAATGATGACGACGAAAGCGGTCAGGATCACGACATAGGTCAGCATGACGGCGATGTTACGATGCGGCTTGCTCCCCAACATCGGGATCGCCTGCAAGCGTTTCTCAAAGAAGTTGACCATCGGGGTCAGCAGATACGACAGGATGACGGCCACGCCGATGATGGGCAGGATGTCACTCAGGCGCAGCACCGCCAGCGCCATCACCCCGACGACCACCATGAAGATCAGCCGCTTGGTGCGCGATGTCCAGGGGGACGATGTTATAGTCGGTGGGTACACGGGTTATCCTCAACCTGAACGCGATGCCAGACAGGGATTTGCCTGACACTTATATATACACCCATCACCGCCTTTCGTTACTGAACTCACGCCCGGTCGAACAAAAAAGCCTCCCGTGTTAACGAGAGGCTGATTGCATTTCAGACTGAAAGCTGCTTTACGAACGACGATCGCCGCCCCGGTCTCCGCCGCCGCGATAACCGCCGCGATCCCCACCGCCGCCGCCGGGACGACCACCGCCCCGATTGCCACCGCGATCCCCGCCGCCGCCACCCGGACGACTGCCACCGCGCCGGTCGCGTGAACGGGCTTCTTCCGCCGTCCAGCCTTCCAGCACGGCCTGACGGCTCAGGCGCACCTTGCCGCCGTCATCAATATCGGTCACCATAATCATGATCTCGTCACCGAGTTTGACTTCATCTTCCACCGACTCGACCCGGTAATCGGCCAACTGCGAGATATGCACCATGCCTTCTTTGCCGGGCAGGAACTCGACAAACGCGCCGAACGATTCGATGCGGGTGACGCGCCCGGTATAAATCTTGCCGATCTCGGCGTCTTCGGTCATGCCACGAATTTCTTCCAGTGCCGCTTCGGCACCGGCATCGATGCTGGAGATATAGACCGTGCCATCTTCCTGAATGTCGATCTTCGCGCCGGTGCGTTCCTGCAACGAGCGGACATTCTTGCCGCCGGGGCCGATGATCGCGCCGATCTTGGCGACGTTCACCTTGATGGTCAGGATGCGCGGGGCATTCTCGTTCAGGCCTTCGCGGGCCGTCGGGATCGCGCCCTTAATCACATCCAGGATTTTCATCCGGGCGTCGTGGGCTTGCTGGAGCGCCTGCGCCATCACCGCATCCGACACGCCAGTGATCTTGATGTCCATTTGCAGGGCGGTGATGCCCTTATCAGTGCCGGCCACCTTGAAGTCCATATCACCGATATGATCTTCCAGACCTTGAATATCGGTCAGGACGGCGACTTTGCCATTTTCTTCGATCAGACCCATCGCAATGCCGGCCACCGGACGGATGATCGGCACACCGGCATCCATCAACGCCAGGGTGCTGCCGCATACGCTCGCCATCGAGGTGCTGCCGTTCGAACTCAGCACTTCGCTAACCAGACGAATGGTATAGGGGAAGATGTTCTCCGGCGGGATGACATAGCGCAGCGCGGTTTCCGCCAGCGCACCATGACCGATCTCGCGGCGTTTTGGTCCGCGCAGCGGGGTGGCTTCGCCAGTGCTGAAGGGCGGCATGTTGTAGTGATGCATGTAGCGCTTGCTCGACTCCGCGCCCAGCCCATCCAATTCCTGGGCATCGCCGGGCGTACCCAGCGTGGCGATGGTCAATACCTGGGTCTGTCCACGCTTGAACAATCCCGAACCATGTACGCGCGGGATGACGCCGACTTCCGCCGCCAGCGGGCGAATATCGGTCAGGCCGCGGCCATCCGGGCGCAGACCCTCTTCGACGATGCGGCGGCGCACTTCTTTGGCAACCACTTCGCCGAAGGCTTCTTTGGCTGTCCCGGAGAAGTCATTGTCGTCGATAATCAGCTCGCCGGTTTCGGCGAAGCCGCTCATCACTTCTTCCTTCAACGCATCTAGCGCTTCATTGCGCCCGGTGCGATCGGTGGTGGTGGCGATGATCTGGCGCACCTTTTCGGCGGCGCGTTGCTGTACGGCGGCAGAGACGACGGTATTGGTGACCGCCGGCGTATAACCGCGCTTGGTCTTGCCCAGCTTTTCGCGCATCTCATTCTGGATGGCGATGATCGGCTGAAGCGATTCGTGTGCCAGCTTCAGCGCCTTCAACATGATTTCTTCCGAGACTTCGCGCGCCCCGGCTTCTACCATGTCAATCGCCTGGGCCGTACCCGCCACGCGCAGGTCGAGATCGCTCTGCGCCATTTGCTGAATCGTCGGGTTGACCACCAGCTCACCGTTAATCAGGCCGATGCGGACGCCGGCAATCGGGCCGTTCCAGGGCACATCGGAAATCGTCAGCGCGGCGCTGGCGGCGATGATGCCCAGCATGTCGATGTAGTTTTTGGCGTCGTGGCTGAAGGGGTTGACGATGATCTGAACTTCGTTACGCAGGTCTTCCGGGAACAGCGGGCGCAGCGGGCGATCAATCACCCGTGCCACCAGAATCGCCTGTTCCGAGGGGCGTCCCTCGCGGCGGAAGAAGCTGCCGGGGATGCGTCCGGCGGCGTACATCTTCTCTTCGTATTCCACGCTCAACGGGAAGAAGTCGATGCCGGCGCGGGCTGATTTGCTCATGGTGGCCGTAGCGAACACCACTGTGTCGCCAGCGCGTACCAGCACAGCGCCGCCCGCCTGTTCCGCCAGCTTGCCGGTTTCGATGATGATTTCGCTCTCGCCCACTTTGGCGCTGAAGCGATGGGTTGTCCCCATTGGACTCGTTGTCGTTTCCATCAATTGGCTCTCCTAAAAAGAAAGCCTGACAGTCAGGGACTGGAATGCACCGCGAAACCCGTTTGTTTCGCGCCACGTTCCAATTCCTGCACAGTCAGGCGCATAGCAAAATGGATGTCCCTTGTGAGACATCCGGTCATCTCCGTGAATGTTACCGCCGCAGCCCCAACTTGCTGATGATTTCGCGATACACATCGGGTTTGGTCTGGCTCAGGTATTTCAGATGGCGGCGACGTTGCCCGACCAGCTTGAGCAGACCGCGCCGTGAATGCTCATCATGACTGTGTGTACGCAGGTGGTCGGTCAGTTGGACGATGCGGGTGGTCAGAATGGCGACCTGGACTTCAGGCGACCCGGTATCTTTGTCGTGGCGCCCGTAATCCTGCATCACTAGGCTTTTGGTTTCTTTGGCTAATGGCATGGTGTCCCCCGTAATGTCACCAGATAGACTGGACATCAAATCTATCGGTCAAACATGGATAATAGCGGCATTATAGCAGAGGGGATTGCCCCATGCTATCCTCAAGAATAGGGGAGATAACCCGCCTCATCACTTGGCGCGGGTCGCATCGGCCACCAGATTGACGGTGTGATGGGTGCGGAACAGGCTGTACTGTCCCACTCGCCCCGGCACCGCATTCAGGACATTCTCGGTCTCCATCAGCGAAAACCAGAAATCCAGATCGTAATTGGCATGAGGATCGATGGTATGCACCGTCTGCTCCGAGATCGGCGAATTGCGCTCATATAACATCAGCAGCAGCCGGATGAACGAGTCGCGCTCTGTCAGAATGTTGCGGCAGATCTCCGCCGAAAGGTCGAGCGAAATCCCTTTGGTCAGGAACTCGCTCTGTGGGTTCGAGTACTCGCCGATGACGGCCGCATTGTTTTCCTTGAGATACTCTACCGCCCGCTGGAACGACATCCCGGTATCATACAGGCGCAGGCGCTTATGCAGGCTGCCCAGCGGACACCAGGTGAAGTTGCGGAAGCTGGTGAACTGCTCCACACTCACAATCACCCGCCGCACCATATCGGCTGTTTCTGGATTGTCCTGTTCCAATTGCGACAAGGGAATGCCCGCCCATTGCAGCGAGTCCTCTTCCTCGGCGGTGAAGCTGGAAGGGCTGGAGGCCGGAATCAATTCGGTATCCGGGGCCAGCTTGATGACTGGCACCAGATCGTCCGGGTTGTGGCGATGCGGCAGCAGTTCGCGCGCCAGGATGTGTTCGCGCACCAGGCAATCGATCCATTCCGAGCGCCACTGGTCGGTGGCGTTGAAGCCGGGGCGATCCATATCCCGATCCATCGCCAGCCCCTTGAGCAGGAAGCCGTAATTGACATACTCCCACTCGCGGACGCTGAGGGTGTTGCTGACGCGCACCACCACCCGGTCGCGGATCAAGCGCGTTTTCTCGACAATTGGATGACCGTCGTTCAGCTTAATCAGGCCGTTGGACGAGACCACCTTGAGGATGCCCAGCGACATGGCCTGCGACACCAGGTCTTCGCCGCGTGGCCGTGAAATGACCGCCCCCACATCCTGCAACTGATCGACCAGTTGATGCACTGTCATCACATCCGACTGCGTGACATGCGCCAGCCGGTCGAACTGATAGATGACGCTCGACCACTGCGACGGCGTGAACGGTTGAATATCCGCGCCTTCGCTGTAGATGGCCGCGCTCAACGATTGATGGGTTTGCAGGTTGGTGAAGTCTTCGATGTACTCCACGCTGATGCCGGGGTTGTTCTCCAGCATCCGGCTGGTGCTGCCGCGCACACCCCAGACGATCACCGTCTTGTTGCGTCCGCGCAGCGAGTTCAACACCTGGTTGAAGTCACGGTCACCGCTTGCCAGGATGAACACATCCGCCCCGCCCGATATGCTGCCATCGGTGATGACATCGCGGGCGATACGCATGTCAGCGCTGTTCTTGCCCGGCAGGTTGAACACCGGGTCGATGTTCGCCACCATCAGGCGGCTGGGGGCATCATCCGCGATCTCGCGCCCATTGAAATCCACCAGTGGGGGCAGGCTGCCGCGCTGACCCCAGGGGGCATAGGCCGCCATCTTGACCACCTGACCATGCGCTTTGGCCTGAGCCACGAAGCGCTCAATCAGATGATCGAGGTTGACGACGAATCCCTGTTCATTCAGGCTGATGGCGATGTTCTCGAAATCGACATACACCGCGACATTCTTGGTCTGGATGCCCGGCAGCGAATTCAACGGCTGGAAGATGACGGTATCCGCCAGCTCGGTGCCAGCCAGGATGTTATCGGCTCCCCACAGACGAATGCGGGCGTTGCGCGTGGTCTTCACCCGCCGCACCAGCCCCACCAGATCCGAACTGGTGGTCGCCAGGATCAATTCATCAACCGGGTCCGGGTCGAACGAGAAGTAATGGACGATGAGGGCATCGGCCAGTGTATCGCGCCGGGGCATGTCGAAGACATCGTACCCCGCCGAACGAAAGATGCGCTGGTTGTTCGCGCCAGCCGCGCCCTTGGCTTCCCAGTTGGCGACGGCGACGGCTTTCAAACTCTCTGGGCTGAAGAGACCCGCCGCCAGCGCAGCCGCGCCGCGTAGTCCCACTGCCAGTTCTTGCAAATCCACCGAGATGCCCTGGTTCACAAACCGCTGGAGCAAATCATCCACATCAACAATTAAATAGGCGGCCATATCTTTTTTACCCTAAAAACGATTGCCACCCGATTCACAGTGAACCCGGTGGTCGTTCAGGAGCCTTTTGGATATTCTCCAGACAAAAGTCACAACGCTCAACAGAACTATTTTTCTAAGTGTAGCAAACCTTCATCAGATCAGCATTAGCAAAAATCACCAAATGATGATGCGTCATCATTATACAACAGGATACTTTGCTGTTCGCTATTGGCATCATCATCTAATCATCTTTCTAACAATGAGCCTGAATCGTCACTATTGTACCGATAAAATTGTTAACGTTGCATGATGATAGGCTACTTAAACGTTAAATATAAAAAGGGGCTTGCGCCCCCTCTTGTCATTCGGTGGTCGCTGCTCAATAGGCTTTGGCGAACAGGACACTCGTGTTGGAGGCCTTGCCCGTCAGGAAGCAGGTGCCGCTGCCACCCGGCTGCTCGAACGGGATACAACGCACCGTCGCTCCCAGATCATCCTTGATGCGCCCTTCATCTTCCGCACTGCCAGCCCACCATACCCGCGCCCAGCCGCCTTGCTCGATGATGCTCTTCATCTCATCATACGATGCTGCCGCATGAATATTGGCCTCGCGAAAGGTGGTAGCCTGTTGCAGCATATTGGCCTGGATCGCGCTCAACAACTCCTGCACCCGCTGGGCGATGCCATCCTGTGGCACGAACTGCTTGCCTTCCTTGCCCGGAATATCGCGCCGCGCCAGCGCCACGCTGTTGTTCTGCACATCCTTCGGCCCGATCTCCATCCGCACCGGCACACCGCGCATCTCCCAGTCGTTGAACTTGAAGCCCGGCGACAGGTTTTCGCGCTTGTCCACGAATATACGAACGCCTGCCTCGATCAGTTGCGCCGCCAGTCGTTCAGTCGCGGCCATCACCGCGCCGCGCTCATCATCATTCTTGAAGATCGGCACCAGCACTACCTGGTATGGTGCCAACCTGGGCGGCAGCCGCAGCCCCTTGTCATCGCCATGCGCCATGACAATTGCCCCGATCATGCGCGTGCTGAGACCCCACGACGTTGTCCAGGGGTGCTGTAACTCGTTGTTCGGATCGAGGAACTTGATGTCGAAGGCTTTGGCGAAGTTCTGCCCCAGGTTATGGCTGGTGCCGGATTGCAGCGCCCGCTTGTCGCCCATCATGGCTTCGATGGTGTAGGTATGCACCGCACCGGCGAACTTCTCCCGATCCGTCTTCTTCCCCCGGATGACCGGGATCGCCGCTTCCTTGATGGCGAAGTCGGCATACACGTCGAGCATCTGCATCGTCTCGGCTTCGGCTTCTTCGGCGGTGGCATGGGCGGTATGACCCTCCTGCCACAAAAACTCGGTGGTACGCAGGAAGGGGCGGGTTCGCATCTCCCAACGCACGACATTCGCCCACTGGTTAATCAGCAGCGGCAGATCGCGGTACGACTGAATCCAGTTCTTGAACGACTCCATGATGATGGTTTCGGAAGTCGGGCGCACCACCAGCGGCTCTTCCAGTTCCTTGCCGCCGGCAATCGTCACCACCGCCAGTTCCGGGCTGAAGCCTTCGACATGCTCGGCCTCGCGCTTGAGGAAGCTCTCCGGGATGAACAGGGGGAAATAGGCATTCTGATGACCGGTGGCCTTGAAGCGCCGATCCAGCCCGTTGCGGATGCCTTCCCATAATTCGTAGCCATACGGCTTGATGATCAAACAGCCGCGTACCGGCGACTGGTCGCACAGATCGGCTTTGTAAACAATCTCGTTGTACCAGGCTGAAAAATCTTCCGATTGCGGAGTGAGCGCCGACTGCGCCATGCCTTGTCTTCCTTTGAACACCAGCGATGAAAGGTACATTATAGCGGAGAGTGATGACAATGTGACGGGGCAATCGCCAGCCTTACCCGGACTTGCCGGTGTATGGCTGCTTTTCGATATTCCGATGAACAATCTGGCTATGCTGCTGCCGTTGCTGTCATAAAAGGAGTTTGTGCTGTTGGTGCAATGGACAGATGGTGATTGGGAAGTCCATGTGATCAATCATGGTTCGTTTTCACTCGTTTTGTACTTGATCGAATATAGTTTCTTCCCCTTCCATAACAAAAATATCAAACAAAACAAACTGATGAGGGTGAATATAGTTGGTAAAAACAATGACTCAATAAATTTAAAAGCAACACTATATGCTAATTGTTCGCGATATATTCCAGGCCACCTTTTTTTCGATATGATGGAATAAGCAGGCGCATCCGGCAAATACTCAATCGGAATAGTTGACTGAAATTCTTGTGCCATGTTGTCTATGTTGAGACTAACATCAGAAATGTTCAAGGTATTCGTATAAGTGATAATTGCACCAGATGTAGTTTCAGCGTCATAAGCATAAGTAATGGATGTAACATTGGCATTTTGTTGTATGTTTATGGTTTTGGCTTGAGCTTCCTTCAGTCCAGTGGGTGAAAGCACCCTAAACCACGTTGGAGCTTCACTGCATCCTCTAGAGGCTAGCAATATGCATACAGGTAGTAGGATAAAACTAACAATCATTGCGGGGCTAGATAGGTAAATTTTGATTCGGCGCATGTTGCACTCAGGCAAATACTCTATAGTGTCCACTGAATTCAGTATAGGCGGTTTTTGCTTGAAGTGAACCAATGGCACATGCAATCGTCAAGAGAGTATCTTAACGATACACGTTACAACTGGGATCACGCCAACCGGATGCGCTCGATGGGTAGTGCGAGCTACACCTACGACGGCGCAGGCCACCGGGTGCAGCAGACCCTCGGCGCTACCATCACCCAACCAGCCCGAATCCCGCTCCCTCAACCTCGACTTTTCCCAACCATCCTCTAACCCCGCACCGACAGCCTTAACCGCCGCGCTCCCGCAGAATGGTTAGCGTCGACTCGCGCTAAGTCGTACCAAAAAGTTTACCAAAAGTTCACCCATAAGCGGGCAATCGGGTGTAGTCTTCTCGTAGGGGCAGTTTGCGAATCGCCCCTACAACCGACTGGCAGCACTGCCACAAATGGCCTGCCATCACTGCCGCCGCCGCCGCCACAGGGTAGTCATCAGTTGTCAGTCGTCAGTCATCAGAGGAAAAACTCATTGCTCGTCGCTCGTTACTCGTTACTGACCGAAATGTTCACAAAATGCACGTTTGACTTTGACGACTTTGACGACTTTGACGAATTTTGTGACTCATGACCAGAGGTTCACGCTCTGCCACAGACCCGTGCCGGTCAACTGCTCCCATGAGTTGGCCGCCGCCGAATTGAACTGTCCGGCGGCCATGATTCACAAACTGCAAAAATGGAGCTTTTGCATTTGCAGAATTTGACGAATTTTGTGCAGATTTGCTCCGTTTTCGCTCTGTGTTCTCTGTGTCCTCTGTGTTGGTCTTTATGTCTGTGTCGTTGTGTCTGTCCGACGACGACGACGACGACACAAAACCGGAGTTGCACCAACAGTCTGTAGTCAATATTCAATAGCTGATAGCGAGAGTCCAATGGCTTTAATCAGCAAACTCATCAACACAGGAATCCAGGTGTTTTTTCTGACGACTATCGACTGATGACTATTGACCAGTTGCAACCTTTGAGGGAAAACCAGTGTTCATGATTCACGAATTGAAAAAAGGACTGATGCGAATCTGACGAATCTGACGAATCGTGTGAATCATCGCTCTGTTTTCTCTCTGTGTTCTCTGTGCCTGCTCTGAAAGTTGAAAGTGCTGAGTGCTAAGTTCAAAGTAGAAGACTCCGATTCTTGGCGCTCTT
>JALHNT010000082.1 GCA_022843385.1 Anaerolineae bacterium
AGCCGATCCTGGGCGGCAACCTGCCCTATCGAGAGCAGCGCGATGAGCAGTACAATAAGGCATAGAAACCGTTTCATACATCCTCGTTTTGATACAAAGTCTCATTACTGATGAACGATACCTTACCGTAGTTGAGGATGGCTGTCAAGATTGAAGCGAGGTGAAGCGATGATCGATGATTTTTCCCCGCGAACGCAGCGGCTGCGCGATGGCGGACACAAGCTGACTCATGCGCGGCTGACCGTGCTGCGTGTGCTGGAAGACAGCGGCGGGCATATCACCTCGTCCGAAGTGCTGGAGCGTGTCAACCAGGTGGATGCGTCGATTGGGCGCGCCAGTGTCTTTCGTACCCTCGACCTGTTCACCCATCTGGCGATCATCCGCCCGACTTACCTCAACAGCAGTATCACGCCGACTTACGTGCTGATGCCGAACGGACACCATCATCACATCATCTGTACCCAATGCAACCAGGTGATCGAGTTCGATGAATGTGGGCTGGAGCGCATGACCGCCGAACTGGAGACACGTTTTGGTGTCAAGCTGACCGGCCATCTGCTGGAATTCTACGGCCTGTGTGAACGCTGCCAGTGACTGGCGGACATCCCCCCAAGATGAAGATTTTACTGTCAAGAAGGGCAGATTCACCACAGAGCAGAGAGAACACAGAGAGGAAACAGAGGTCTTTACCTGGCACTTCGCATGCTCCGGTGATGATTCACACGATTCGTCAGATTCGTCAGATTCGCATCAGTCCTTTTTTTCAATTCGCGAAACAGTCATCATTCGATAGTTGTCAGTGAAAGGGCTCAAGCTTTTGTACTGCTGATTGGAGACATTGGCCTTCCGCTATCAACTATTGACTATAGACTCTTGGTGCAACTCCGGTTTTGTGTCGTCGTCGTCGGACAGACACCGACAAAGACAAAGACAGAAATACGAACACAGAGGACACAGAGAACACAGAGTGCAAACGGAGCAAGACTGCACAAGATTCTGCAAATGCTGCAACTGCAAAAGCTCCTTTTTTGCAGATTGTGAGTTAGTCGTCAGTCGATAGTCCTGAAAAACAGAGTTCACAAAAGTCGTCAAAGTCAAAAGTGCATTTTGTGACGTCTGGCTTTCGGTCTATTGACCACCGACTGGTCTGTGGCGGCGGCAGTGGCAGTCCTGGTTGTGGCAGCGCTGCCAGTGAGCTGTAGGGGCGATTCGCGAATCGCCCCTACACCCAGACTACCCGAAATACCGCTGTTATGGGTGAACTTTTGGTAAACCTTTTGGTACGACTTAAGCCGAGTCGGCGCTAACCGTTTGGCGGGAGCGGGATGGTTAAGGGTGTCGGCGCAGGGTTAGAGAAGGGTTGGAGAAAATCGGGGTTGAGGGAGCAGAGTTGGGGCAGGATGGCGCGAGCGACGGAACACACCCCGCGCCACCCGACAGACCCTACGTCCCGGCGAACTGGGGGCAAGTCGGCTCATCATCCGGGATGTTGAACTGCTGCCGTTCCGCCGGCGTGAAATCACGGAAGACGCGGGCGCAGGCCGCTGCGAGAAACTCATCCTCATTCACATACCACAAGCGCAGTGTACGATCATATGACCAGGAGAGTACACGACCATCCGAGAGTTCCAGCGCGCCATTCACCCAGCTTGTATGTCCTTGCAGCACAGCAAGTGGTTGCCCATCACGGCTCCACAGCCGTAGTGTATTATCCGCTGACCACGAGAGAAGTCCGCCATCGGATAGCTCCAGTGCGCCATTCACCTCGCTGGTATGCCCTTCCAGCACCGCCAGCGCTTGCAGATCGCTGCCCCACAACCGCAGCGTTCCATCTCTAGACCAGGAGAGCAGGCGACCATTCGATAGCCGTTCCGCGCCATACACAATGTCGCTATGCCCTTCCAACACAGCTACCAATTCCCCGGCACTGCTCCACAGGCGCAACGGACCATCGGCTGCCCAGGAAACAAAACGACCATCCGGTAACTCCAACGCCCCCTGTATGACACCCAGGTGCCCCGGCATGACGGCCAGCGGTTCCCAATCACTACTCCACAGGCGCAGCGTCTCATCGGCTGACAAAGAAAGAAAACGTCCATCAGACAGTTCCCGCACGCCCGTCACACCACCGGTATGCCCTGGTATCACAGCCAGCGGTTGTCCATTGCGGCTCCACAAGCGCAGTGTATTGTCCCATGACCAGGAGAGGATGCGACCGTCCGATAACTCCCGCGCACCCGACACCGCGCCGGTATGTCCCTCTAGTACGATCACCGCACCCCCATCGCTGCTCCACAACCGCAGCGTGTTGTCCCATGACCAGGAGAGGATGCGATCATCGGACAACTCCAGCGCACCCGTTACATAGCTCGTATGCCCCTCCAGCACAGCCAACACACCGCCGTCGCCACCCCACAACCGCAGCGTACCATCCCGCGACCAGGACACGATGCGGCCATCAGACAACTTGAGCGCACCATTCACACTGTCAGTATGGCCGACCAGCATTGCCAGGGCTTGCCCGTCGCTGGTCCATAAGCCCAGTGTATTGTCCCATGACCAGGAAACGATGTGACCGTTCGACAGCACCGAGGCACCGTAGATATCGCCGGTATGTCCTTTCAGGATATTCAGCGGATGCGCCTCACGGCTCCATAGCCGCAGCGTGCCATCCCAAGACCAGGAGAGGATGCGATCATCGGACAACTCCAGCGCACCTGTTACATAGCTCGTGTGTCCATCGAGTACCGCCTGGGGCTGCCCATCACGGCTCCACAGCCGCAATGTACCGTCATATGACCAGGAGAGCAGGCGACTATCGGATAACTCCAGCGCACCATTTACGCTGTTCGTGTGTCCTTCCATCACCGCCAGGGATTGACCAACACTGCTCCACAAGCGCAATGTGCCGTCGTCTGACCAGGAGAGGATACGACCATCCGACAACTCCAGCGCACCCAACACCCCGTCTGTATGCCCTTGCAGGACGGTCAGTGGTTGCCCATCGCTGCTCCACAAGCGCAGTGTGCTGTCACCGGCGGACCAGGAGAGGATGCGACCATCCGACAGCTCCAGTGCGCCGTACACCCAACCTGGATGCTCCAGCACAACTAACAAAGCTCCATCGCTGTTCCACAGTCTTAGCGTGGCATCCCATGACCAAGAGAGGATGCGGCCATCTGATAATGCCAGCGCGCCATCCACCCCGTCAATATGCCCTTGAAGCACGGTCAGCTGCTCCCCTGCGCTGCTCCACAGGCGCAGCGTGCCATCCCATGAACGCGAGAGAATCCGGCCATCAGACAGCTCCAGTGCACCCCAAACATTGTTCGTATGACCTTGAATGACTCTCAAGCTGTGATTAGGGCGATCCAAAATCGTTTGTAGGGTGTTGCGAGCTTGCTGGGTATGGGCGGTGCGGAAAGCGCGGATCGCCAGCAAGGCAGCGGTTTCGTCATTGCCATCAGGTCGTTCAAACAGGCCGCTGCTGAAGGCGGCTAAACGCTGCGACTCAAGGATGCGCAGTTGTTCCTCGCCAGCGGCGATCTGCTCGGCAGCAGCGGTCAGGGTGGGTTGGACGGCTGCCAACTGAGTCGATTGAAAATCAACCTGTGCCTGTAAGGTCGCCACTTGAGCGTTGACCGGTGATTGCAGTGCGGGCGAGTGCGTCTCGGTGGTTGCTGCCGGGCTGCTGGTAGGTGTCGGATTCTGAGCAGACGCAGGGGTAGAAGTCAACATGACTGCGCATGTGAACAGCAGGATGAGCGCAAAGAAAGTTATGTATAGAGTTGGCTGTGACTTCTTCTGCGGCGAGCTATCGGTGAAGCGTTGGAACATGCACTGACTCCTTTGTCATCAATGCGTTTACCGCCCATCATACCGCGAATTTGGGAAATGAACTGTACACTGCTATCGCTATCCCTTCTCACAGCTCCCAGCGACAATAGCCGGTCACACTGGCGGGAAGTCAAGCCAGGAGAGGGGTGTGAAAAACGATTCCATCTCCGCAAACTCTTCTCATACTGTACGTGCCACCCGCGGCCGACCAGCGTCCCGGCGAACTGGGGGCAGGTCGGCATGTCATCCTGGATTTCGCAGTTTCTTCAACCCATCACCGCTTGGCGGGTTCCCCTTGTTCTCATTGTGTTTCGCCTCATATTCGCCTGCTCATGCATTTTTCGGCTACACTGGATAGGCAGTGAAATCGATTGAGGAGAACCTTCATGAAGTATCTCGCCCTGCTGCTGGCGCTGCTGCTGCCTATGATGGGGACGGCAGCACAGGACGAAACACCCTCTGTTGAAGCAAGCGACTGCTGGATGACGCTGTATACCATTGAAGACGGCGAGGAAGTCGAATGCGGCTACCTGATCGTGCCGGAGACTCGCGGCGACCCCGACAGCCCGCTGATCAAACTGGCTTATGTTGTCCTGTATGCGGCTGGGGATGACCCCGCGCCAGACCCGATCATCTATCTGGCTGGCGGTCCGGGTGGCAATGCCGTGGCCGATGTCGAAGTCTGGCTCGATCTCCCTTTTTTGGAAGACCGCGACCTGATCCTGATTGACCAGCGCGGCACCGGATATTCCGAGCCGAGCCTGAACTGCCCGGAAATTGAAAATGGGGATTGGAACGGCATCATCGCCTGTCGCAATCGCCTGACGGACGATGGCGTGAACCTGAGTTCTTATAACAGCGCCGAGAGCGCCGCGGACATCGCTGATCTGGCGGCGGCGCTGGATTATGACGATTACAACCTGTATGGTATTTCCTATGGCACCCGGCTGGCGCTGACGGTCATGCGCGATCATCCGGCCAACATCCGCAGCGCGGTCATCGACTCGGTCTACCCGCCGGAAGCGCGTTCCTGGGAAGAATATGGCAAGAATATCGCGGCTGTCTTCAAGACCCTATTTGCCGGCTGTGCAGCAGACAGGGTCTGTAACAAGGCATATCCCAACCTGGAAACCCTTTTCTGGGAAACCACAGCCCGGTTGAACGACGAACCGGCAGACTACCGCCGAACTGACCCAGCAACCGGCAGGGAGAGGGACGCCGAACTGACCGGCAACGATCTGATCAACCGTATCTTCGTCCTGCTCTACGACAGCGAGAGCATTCCTTATCTGCCCTATGTCATCCATCAGGTGACCGAGGGAAACTATGCCACGCTCGACGAACTCGAAAATCGCGAACTGTTCGGCTGGAGTTTTCCTCAGCAGAAGGATCACGAAGACATCAGAAACAGCGAGGGCATGTATAACTCGGTGGAATGCCGCGAAGAAATCCCTTTCCTTGATTTCGATCAGGCGCTGGCGAATGTACCGCGAGAACCGCGACCCCTTTACGAGAACAGCCGCCTGACGATTCGGGTCTTTTTTTCCCGATGTGATGTCTGGGATGTTCCGCCAGCCGATGACATCGAATCCCAACCGGTCGCGAGCGATATTCCGACGCTCGTGGCCGCTGGCAAATATGACCCGATCACGCCTGTCGTCTGGGCCAGAAGCGCCGCTCGGCACCTCTCCAACAGCACCCTGATCGTGGTGGCAAGCGGTGGGCATGGCGTTCTGGAAAGCACCTACTGCACTTTGGGCATCCTCACTGATTTCTTCGACGACCCGCTGGCGCCGCTGGATACCGACTGTGTGGCCGACATCGATTACCCAGACTGGGTGACCGAGTAAGGATTGTCCCATTTTGCTCAGCGCACCCCCTACTGTCAACATCAGAGGATGAGAACGTGGATCGACCGTAGGGGGATCATTCGGAAAAAGCCCAACTTGCACGGCAGATCGAACCGATCTGTCATGCCACCCGTCAGGCTGATTATTCCAGAGAGATGATTTTGCAAACACAACCCCAATCCCCCAGCGCCGCCATACTGGCTTGAGGTGTTCTCAGCCTGCATGAGGAGAAAGGGCAGTCCCCTCTCCAAGCGATTCGGAAAGGGGCAATTGGACCGTTAAATCTCACGAACAGCCTATGCCTGTTCCTCAAGTACATCCACAATCCGGTCACACACGCCGGGTGCGCCGTAGAAATCGGGATGGTCGGCGGGGGGCGGACACAGCGCCTCGCTGACTGCCGCTTTGAAATCGACCGGCTCGGTCAGGCGGTTCCAGCCGGAATGTACGGTTTCAATCCATTCGGTCGTATCGCGGACAGTGACGCAAGGGCGGCGCAGCATGTAGGCTTCTTTTTGCAGCCCGCCGCTATCGGTAACGACGATGCTGCACGCATCGAGCAGGGCGATCATATCGAGGAAGCCGAGCGGGTCGGTGGGGCGGACGTTGCCGCTGAACTGATAACCGAATTCGCCCATCATCTTGCGCAGACGTGGGTGAACCGGCAGCACCACCGGCAGTTCGAGCGTATTGAACGCTTCGACAATATCGCGCAGTCGTTGCGGGTCATCAGTGTTGGAGGCACGGTGGATGGTTGCCAGAGCAAAGGGTTCGCCAGCAGCGAGCTGTGCCTGCTGGAACAGGGTGGCCTGACGAGGGCGGGCGCGCGGCACGGTCTCGTGCACCACATCGACACGGACATCACCGACCAGATGAACGCCGTTGGTGAGTCCTTCTTTTTTCAGATTGTCGACAGCCACCTGTGTCGGCGGAAAGAGGATGGCGCTGAGGTGGTCGGTCATGACGCGGTTGATTTCTTCCGGCATCCGGCGATCATAACTGCGCAGCCCGGATTCGATGTGAGCGACCGGCACATGGATCTTGGCGGCGGCCAGCGCGGCGGCGATGGTGGAGTTGGTATCACCGAAGACCACCACCCAGTCCGGCTCCTGTTCCTGAATGACGCGCTCCATGCGGATGAGCATCTGCCCGGTCATCTCGGCGTGGCTACCGCTGCCCACTTCCAGGTTGACTTCAGGGGGCGCGATGCCGAGATCGCTGAAGAAGATGGCGGACATGTTGTCATCATAGTGCTGCCCGGTATGCACCAGGATTTCGGTGTGACGCTGGCGGATGGCGCGGCTGACCGGCGCGGTCTGGATGAATTCGGGTCTGGCCCCGACGACATTCATGATTTTGAGCATAATCATTCCTTACAGGTGTATACAACAGCGTCGTCCTCCGCTGCTGAGGTTATCCTTCGCCAGTATAGCATGAGGGGACATTAAACCTGCCTAACGAAAAATCCTTAAGGTTCACTGCAATGTTATCGCGCCTATAGTTAGTATGACTGACAGCTCAGGCACAGCGTATTTCCCGGATCACACGGCCAGGGGGCCACATGTTGCAGACCATTGAGCGCAGACCAACCGGTCACTCACTCATCATTGCACCTGACACGCCCGATGGGAACATCCTGAATTACCTCTCACAGAATCCGTTGGCTAGTCTACTGGTCAATGCTATTCCAGATATCATGCTGATCCTGAACGACCAGCGCGAAATCATCTTTGCCAACGAGATTTTTTACCGTGATACAGGGTTGAAGCCTTCCGACCTGAAGCAACGTCTGCGTCCGGGGCAAGCCTTCCGTTGTGCCTATGCCAATGAGGGCGAGGGGTGCGGCACTGCAGAGTTCTGTACCGCCTGCGGCGCAGCCAAAGCGATTCGCTCCAGTTTGCGGGGAGTGGAAGCGGTTGAAGTCTGCCGCATCAGCCGTGTTGATGGACATTCACTCGACTTACAGGTGTGGACGACTCCCTTTATGAACGATGGACAGCGCTACACCATCCTTAGCATCAAGGACATCAGCCACGAGAATCGCCGCCAGGCGCTGGAACGCATCTTTTTCCATGACATTCTGAACACCGCCGGCACGTTGCAGGGCTTCATCAACCTCATAATCAGCGAGCCGGCGACAGAACAAACAGAAATGATGGGTTATTTGCAACGTCTTTCAGAGCGACTGCTGGAAGAAATACGAACACAGCGCGACCTGAGCTATGCGGAAAACGGCGAACTTCAGCCCAATCTGTTACCCATCAGCGCCAATCACTTCATGTTGGAATTGGCATCAGCTTACCGAGCACATCCAGTGGCTGAGGGCAAACAACTGGTGGTCCATACTACCGAGGCTGACATTGAGATGGTGACTGACCCGGTTCTGTTGCAGCGAGTCATCAGCAATATGCTCAAGAATGCACTTGAGGCCAGTGAAGCGAGCGATACCGTCACGATGAGCTGGCATATAGACGAGGGCGTGGTGGAGTTTACAGTGCACAACCCGGCCTATATGCCACGCTCAGTGCAATTACAGGTTTTCCAGCGTTCGTTTTCGACCAAAGGCAGCGGACGCGGCTTGGGCACCTATAGCATGCGACTGCTGACCGAGTGCTACCTTCAGGGCAGCGTGTCATTTACCTCTACCCGCGAGGCTGGTACACATTTCTTCCTTCGCCTGCCGCTGAAGGTGATGGTGTAGCCTTGCCCACATGACTTTGTCATGCAGGCAGGGTTTCATGGAGTACAGCGATTTCTCAAGCAGGCACGATGTTCACTGAATGGATGACCTCTGCTGCGACACGTTCGCCACTATGGTATGCGCCATGCACAAAACCGTAACCATCATCGGTCGCCTCTCCCGCAAAGAAAAGCGTGTTATCCTGTGGCTGGGCCAATTGTTCACGTGCTCCGATGGCACCAGGTGGTGTGAAGGTGTAAGCACCCCTGGTGAAGGGATCGCTATTCCATTCTGACCAGCAAGCTGCCAGTGGACTGAGATCATTTCGCAGAAGTGCTTTTTTCAAGGATGACAATCCTCGTTCCAGTGCGGCGTTTTCACCCATCTTCAGCAACTCGCGGGCCGGGGCACCGGCGGCCCAGCCAACCACAACTTCGCCGTTAAAGCCTTCATTGCTGGCCGAGCCATTCCACCAGAAGAGGGGCAAACCCGCTTCATCGATGAGGCTGTCTACACCGGCGGGGAGTACTGGCTCATCGAAATAGAAGAAGAGTTTCACAATGTCGCATATCCCCAGCGCATCGATGGCTGCCCAGCGCACAGGAGATAATTCGGGTACAAAGTGGATGCTTCGGCGCTGCAAAACGCCCAGCGGTACTGTAACAATAACGCGGTTACCGGAGTATGTGAGGCCATTGGAACAACGAACCTCGACAGCTCCTGGTTGCCAATCGATGGCTTCGACCACACTGTTCAGGCGAATATCCAGCGATTCCGCTAATGCTTGACACAGCCGATCATAGCCGCCGATCACCCGGTAATCATAGTCGCCATACTCCTCGTTATCTTCTCTCGTTTTGCCGGCAATGTCGAAGATTTCAAGTGCGCTCCAACGGTCTGCTGGCTCGCTGTCAATCTCCAGGAGACGAAGAGCATAAGGCCATCTATGGCGCTCCATGCCCATCCGGTACAGATAATCGGCCAGATTTTCCAGGGGGTCAGGCGCTTTATCGAAAGACGGCATGACATCCGTAGCCAGGTCTTTGACGTCTGCCCAACTGCCATTGGGCTGTTTCAGCCACGTCGTTTTGAGCAGGTGGATTGAAAGATGCGTGGCGCGAATAAGCGGCCAGGTATCAGCCTGATTGGTATGCACCAGTTCTGCACCCCGTTCGATAGGGATGGGCGCAAATTGCCGGTCGGTGTGGATGCGCCCACCAATCCGTCCACTGGCTTCCAGGATGATGACCGGCACGCCGGCCTGCTGCAAATCATGAGCCGCCTTCAGACCGGCCATGCCTGCTCCAATGATGAGGATGGGTTGTTGTGTCATGGTTGATGTGATCCTGTTGTTTGATTCAGCACTGTTGATCAACCGGTTGTCTTCAGCATTGTGGCGTGATAATGTTTCTCGGTCAATCATGAAACCTTCTTTGTTGTTGAATATCAGACAGGTGTCTATATGCCTACAGATCACCAAATTGACCGCCGGGTACAGCGCACACGGCAGGCGCTACGGACTGCTTTGATTGCCTTAATTGAAGAACGTGGCTTCAATACGTTGACCGTTCAGGAGATTGCCGATCGGGCGAATATCAACCGTGTCACCTTCTATTTTCACTTTCGTGACAAGGAAGAATTGCTCTTCGCAACGGTTCAGTCGTTGTATGAAGAACTCGAATCGGAGAACAATACCCTGGCTCTTAGCGTGATCGAATGGGCATTTCGGGATGCCCTGAGCGCATTCAATCATGCCCAGACCTATGCTGATTTCTACCGGGTATTGTTAAGTGAAAAGGGTCTGATTTCATTCATGGGCAAGTTGATCGACTATTTCGCTGAGACTACTTTACGCGAGGACCAGAAACGATTGCCTGCTGATGCCGAGCCGCCGCTGCCTTTGGACATGGTGGAGCATTTTTATGCGGGAGCTTTTGTAGGATTGATGCGCTGGTGGTTGTTGCGGGGTATGCCGTATTCCCCTGAGCAAATGGCGCATTTCTGTCATCAACTGGAATTGCAGGGTGGTCGTTGGGCACTGGGACTGAAGCCCTCTGAATGACCTTGAGACAGATGAGACCGAAGGACTGACTATGTTGCCAGGTTCGCGGTAACCAACCGCTATGATGATACCTTCTGTGAAGGGTCATCCCAGTTCAACCCCATCAGACAGAACATGTGCATGATGCGCGCCATCTCCTGCGGTGTGGCCTGCATGTTGTTCTCGTTCAGCCACCATTCAACCAGGCCGATCTGCGCCCCAGCCATACAGGCGGCTAATGCGGCTGATGGGACGCCAGCGGGAAGGTCAGGCTGGAAGGGCGGCAGAGCATGGGTTTGCATCAGTCCACGCAGGTAACGGAACATCTGGATGATGAAGGCGACCGAACCGCGATCACTGAGCATGGTGCGGTAGAAGGCGGCGTGTTGTGCCACATGCTGAAAGTCGGCATCGCTCATGTCATCCAAGTTGCGCTGGTTCAACCCGGCCACAATGGTATCCATCTCGCGGGCAGCCAGATCGTCGTAGATCTCGCGCAGGCTGTTGAAGAGCAGCTCCTGCTTGTCTTTGTAGTGCAGATAGAAGGTCGGGCGGGCAACGTTGGCACGTTCGGTGATGTCATTCACGTTGATGGCCTCGTAGCCTTTTTCGACGATCAGCTCCATCAGGGCATCGCGCAGCAGTTGACGGGTGCGCTCCTTACGGCGATCTTCTTTGCGGATCATGTCAGTCATTGATAGACACCTGACTATAAAATTACAGATAGAAAAAGTTCATGATTGACAGGGAGCATAAACCCCATATGATGGAAATTATACTACACCGCGTCAATAAAGTGTAATCGTGTTAAAAAGGTAAGCGAGAACCATGACCAACCTGACTTTCCCGCCCGGCCCACCGCCCGCCAACAACCTGATCGCCATGCTCAAGGTGATGCGGAGCTTTGAACGCGACATGATGGGGGTGCTGATGAACGGCTTCGACCAGCACGGCCCGGTCTGGATGATGGTGACCGGTGGTGAACGGCATTATGTAGTGGCGGAACCGGACTTCATCTATGAAGTGCTGGTGAAGCAGGCCGACCAGTTCCACAAGAATTCTGATTACACCCACCCCAAGAAAGGGCTGGCGCGTTTTCTGGGGACGGGTTTGCTGACCAGCGATGGCGAATTCTGGCGCAAGCAGCGCAAACTGGTGGCTCCGGCGCTGCACACCAAACGCATCGAAGCCTACGCCGAGACGATGGTGGACTGCACCGTGCGCCTGGTGGATGGCTGGCGCGATGGGCAGGAGATCGATGTCGATCAGGACATGATGGAGACGACGCTGCAAATCGTCGCCAAGACGCTGTTCAACGTCGATGTTTCGGCCAACTCGCGGCAGATTGGCGACGCCATGACAGTGCTGAACGAGATGTCTGGCACCAGCAACAGTGCCGAAGCGCTGCTGCCGGACTGGGTGCCGACGCCGCAGCGCAACCGCGAGGATCGCGCCGTGCGTGAACTGGATGGGATTGTCTATAAGCTGATCGCCCAGCGTCGCCAATCAGGCGAGGATCATGGCGACCTGCTGTCGATGCTGCTGCTGGCGCAGGACGATGATGGCAAGGGCATGAATGACAAACAAGCGCGTGACGAAGCAGTGACGATCTTCCTGGCCGGGCATGAGACGACGGCCAACGCGCTCAACTGGACGTGGGTGCTGCTGGCGCAAAACCCGGATGTCGAGCGCAAGCTGCACGCCGAGCTGGATCGGGTGCTGGCCGGGCGGGTGCCGACGCTGGCTGATCTGCGGCAACTGCCGTACACCGAACAGGTCATCAAGGAGTCGCTGCGGTTGTATCCGCCGGCGCATGGCTTCAGCCGACTGGCGATCAACGATGTCCAGATCGGCGGCTACGATGTACCAAAAGGCGCGAACGTCCACATCAACGCCTTCCGCGTCCACCGCGACCCGCGCTTCTGGGAAGAGCCGCTGGCTTTCCGCCCGGAACGGTTCGCGCCGGAGAACGAGGGCAGTATCCGCAAGTTCGCCTATATCCCCTTCGGCGGCGGGCCGCGCGTCTGCATCGGCAATCAGTTCGCGCTGATGGAAGCGCAGTTGATGCTGGCGACGATGGCGCAGCGCTTTCAACTGCGGCTTGCTCCCGGTCAGCAGGTGGGGATGCTGCCGCTGATTACGCTGCGTCCGCTGGGTGGACTGCACATGCGGTTGGAAGCACGTGAAGCGGTGACGCCGCCGCAGGCCGAGCGGGTGCTGGCGCTGTAAAGCCTGCGTACCCGGAGCGTATGCTCAAGCGCTCCGGGGCTTACGCTGTGGTTGATGAGTAGGCAACTGACCTGCCGGTGGATCTCATTCCAATAGCTTCTTGAAAGCCAGCACACGACCGCAGATGCGGAAGCCCGCCGACTGGTAGAACAGCACATTGCCCGGTTCGTCGGCGTGGCAGCTCACCAGCGCCGTTTCGACGCCGCGCGCTTGCAGGCGGCGCAGCCCTTCCAGCAGTGCGGCTTTGCCCAGCCCCCGCCGATGAAAGGCGTAACGGGTACCCACTGGCTCGAACTCGCTCAGTTGGTTGTCCGCGTCAATCCAGCCCATCGCAAATGACACAATGGTGCCATCCGGCGCGGCAATGGCGATGTCCAGTTCCGGGTCATAACCGGGTGCGCTCATGAAGGCGCGATAGTGATCTGGCGTCATTTTCGACTGCGGCTGGAAGGCGTCCTTATGGGCTTCTGCTCGCCGCTCGGCGTCTTCCGGGCGCACACGCTCCAGAAAAGTGAAACCGTCTGGCAGAACGGGACTGGGGAGCGCAGCGCGAATGTCCTGGGCGAAGTGGATCATGAACTCGCTGCGGCTGAAGCCCAGGCGCTCCAGCAGGGCAATGTGAGCCGTTTCGTCTTCGTCGGCGTAACCGGTGATGTGCGGCGGGCTGTCGTCAGTGCGTGGCTGCTGGCGGAGGCGAGCGCTGAACTCGTCAATCGTCTGGGTCAGCACCGCATCCTGCTGCGGCGTACCGCGATACGCCGGATGCACGAACAGATCGTACTCGCTGCGATGCAGTCTGCTCCACGTCCAGGCGGCAAGCTGCTCGCCATCGAACCACAGGCGAACCTTGTCGTGCAGTGGCACGCCGGAAGTGTCGTAGAATACCCACCAGTCCAGATCGCCAATATGAAGGCCGGAGCAGGGATACTGCTGCTTGCCCGCGCGCAGTAGGTCTTTCATCAATTCCAGATCGTCGGCGCTGGCATACAGGCGCGATGTGAGCGACATGGCGGGCTACCTTTCGTAAGGGGGCAGTTTGTGGAAAGCGTGGCGGCAACCAACCATGATGATTGATATGGCCTGACCCACCCTGATGTCAAGCGAGAGTCATTGACGCGGTTTGCTCTGGCTCCAGCGCAGCGGGCGCATCCCGTTGAGCGTCACCAGCAGCGACATACCAACATCCGCCAGCACCGCCAGCCACAGTGTCGCTCCGCCAGCCAGCGCCAACAGGATGACCGCCAGCTTGAGGGTGATGCTGACGACGATATTCTGTCTGATGAGGTGGCGGGCGAAACGCGCCAGCCGGATGGCGAAGGGGAGCTGGCTCAGGTCATCGCTCATCAGGACGACATCGGCCGTTTCCAATGCCTGGGCGCTGCCCGCCCCGCCCATGGCGATGCCGACAGTGGCAGCCGCCAGCGCCGGGGTATCGTTGATGCCATCGCCCACCATCGCCACCGAGCCGTGTTCATCGCGCAGGTGGTTGACAGCCGTCACTTTGTCGGCGGGGAGCAGACCCGCCCGCACGGTGTCGAGGCCGATGCTGGCTGCGACGGCCTGCGCCGCTGCGGGATTATCGCCGGTGAGCATGATGGTGTGGATGCCCTCGTCGCGCAAGGCACGAATGACCGCCGCGCTCTGTGAGCGAGGTTTATCGGCCAGGGCGATGAAACCGCGCACCGCTTCGCCCTGCGCCAGCAGCATGGTCGTCTGTCCCTGGGCTTCGGCTTGTGCCACCCAGCCGCATACTTCGGCGGAGTGGGGCAGTTCGGCATCGAACCACTGATGGCTGCCGACGCTCACCGCCTGTCCATTGACCTGGCCGCGCACCCCCTGTCCCGCCAGCGCGACGACACCCTGAGCAGGGGCATAACGTTGCATCAGGCCGCGCTGTTCGGCTGCCTGCTGCACTGCCTTTGCCAGCGGATGGGCGCTGCCCTGTTCGACGGCCGCGGCCAGCGCCAGCACCTCATCGCAGCGGTCACAGCCATCGGCGCTGAAACACTCCACCGAACGGGTTTGCAGGACGACGGGCTTGCCTTCGGTCAGGGTGCCGGTCTTGTCGAAGGCGACGGCGCGGATGCCGGCCAGCGCTTCCAGATAAGCGCCGCCTTTGACCAGGATTCCCCGCCGCGCCGCGGCCGTGATAGCGCTGATGATGGTGACGGGGGTGCTGATGACCAGCGAGCAGGGGCAGGCGATCACCAGCAGTTCCAACGCCCGGTAGAGCCAGCCCTGGGTGCCATCGGCCAGGTTATGGAAGGGGGCGTTGAACAACAGCGGTGGCACCGTCGCTGTGAGCAGAGCAGCGATGACCACACCAGGGGTGTAATAATGGGCGAAGCGGTCGATCACCCGCTGGCTGGGGGCGCGGACGCTCTGAGCCTGCTCGACCAGTTGGATGATGCGGCTGAGGGTGTTATCGGCGGCCAGCCGGGTGACGCGGATTTCGAGCGCCCCGTCGCCGTTGATCGTCCCGGCGAAGACTTCCGCCCCTGGCGCTTTGGCGACCGGAAGGCTCTCGCCGGTGATCGGTGCCTGATCGACGGCACTCATGCCTGCCAGCACCACGCCATCCATCGGGATGCGTTCGCCGGGCTTGACCAGCAGCACATCATCCACAAGCAGATCAGCGACGTTGACGGTTTCGGGCGCGTTGATGAGCAGGGGGATGAAGTTATCGCCTGGGGCGGAGATGGCAGCGCGGCGCAGGCGAATAGCAACCGGCGGAGCGATGCTCATCAGGCTGCGGATGCTGGCGCGGGCGCGGTCAGCGGTGTAGCCTTCCAGCGCTTCGCCGATGGCGAACAGGAAGATGACGGTAGCCGCTTCCAGATATTCACCGATGAAGACTGCGCCGAAAGCGGCGATGCTCATCAGCAGGTTGATGTTGAATTCGCGGTTGATGCGCAGGCCATTGACGCCGCTCTTGAGGATGGGCAGGAGTGTGACGCCCATGCCAGCTATCGTCACGCCATTGACCAGCGCCTCGGGCAGACCGAGCAGGCCAAGCAGCAGCGAGATGATCACCAGCGCACCGCCGACCAGCGCCAGACGGGTTTCCTGGCGCAGCAGCAGATATTCGATGAAGCCCGCCAGGCCGCCGCGCCTGGTGGTATCGGCTGGCACGGCATCAGGAGCGACCAGCGATTTGCCCAGGGCCCGCACCCGCGCCTGAAGCACGTCAAACGGCACATCGCCTTCCAGCCGCATCAGGGTGCTGGCGAAATCCACCGTGACGAAATCGACGCCCTCCAGCCGGGCGACGCCATTTTCGACTTCACGGGCACAGTTGGCGCAATCCATCCCCTGGACGCGATAGGTTTTGCTGGACATGTAGGCATTCCCATCTGGCGATACGCCGTCTCAATCCATGCGCGATGAGACATATGTTGCTGACAGTGTATAGCAGAATGGATGAAGCGTCAATCAGACGATCTTACACCACCATCTGGATGACGCGGAGGAGTTCGCTTTGCTCGAAGCGGGACTTGACCAGATAGGCATCAGCACCGGCCTTCAGACCGGCTTCGCGCTGTTCTGGCTTGCCGAGCGAGGTCAGCAGCACCACCGGGATGCGGCTGGTATGGGGTGTGGATTTGATGCGCTGGCACAGTTCCAGTCCGTTCAAGCGCGGCATCTCGACATCGCTGATGACGACATCCGGGCTGATCTCGTTGATCTTCTCCCAGCCTTCCTGTCCATCAACCGCGACGTGAACATCGAAGCCGGCGGTTTCCAGGATGTGTTTTTCAAGGGTGCGCGTCGTGATCGAGTCATCGACTACCAGGACGCGCAAACGATAGGCGATGGGTTCGCTGTCTTCGGAGACAGTTACGGAGAGAGCAGGGCGATGATAGCCGAGCGCCCCGCGAATCAGGTCGTTGACATCCAGTACGACGATGACATCACCGGTCCCCAGCAACGCCCCGCCAGAGACATACGGCGCGTGTTCGATCTCTTTGCCAAGCTGCTTCAAGACCAGCTCAGTTTCGCTGGAGAGTTCATCCACCAGGAAGGCCACAGCCCGATCAGCGGCAGTCAGGACCACCAGGGTAATTTCGTCGGTCGGCGTGGGCGCTGGCCCACCCAGCACTGGCGCAAGGGCGATGACCGGGATCGGCTGCTGGTCGATCATGATCATCTCGCGGCCTTCGGCGGTGAAGAGTTGATCGCGCCCTGCTTTCAACATGCGGGTGACGCCCATTGATGGGACGGCATAATCCTGACCGCCGGCCTTCAGCAGAATGCAACTGATGCGGGTGAGCGATACCGGAATGCGCATCAGGAACGTGCTGCCTTTGCCCAGTTTGCTCTCGATGCTGACACGTCCACGCAGGCTTTCGACGCGCGTCCGCACAATATCCATGCCCATGCCGCGCCCGCTGATGGGGGTGACTTCGTTGCGGGTGCTGAAGCCGGGCTGGAACACCAGATTGTAAATGTCCTCCACCGTCATGGTGGCGACTTCTTGGGTGCTGACGACGCCACGCTGCAAGGCGGCGCTGCTCAGACGTTGGGCATCCAGGCCACGCCCATCGTCGATGACGCGGATGAGGATTTCTTTGCCGCGCTGTTCAACGGTCAGTGACACGCGACCGGTGGTTGGTTTGCCGAGCCGCTTGCGCTCGGAAGGCGGCTCGATGCCATGATCGATGGCATTGCGCAGCAGATGCATGATCGGTTCTTTGAGGGCATCCAGCGCCGACTTATCGACCTCTACCGTCGCGCCGACAATATCGAACTGGACTTCGCGTCCGGTATCGCGCGCCAGATCGCGCACCAGCCGTTGGAAGCTGCCAATCAGGTAATCCATTGGCACCAGCCGCATACTGCTGATGTCATCCTGCAACTGCTCGGTGAGCATGGTCAATTGCGCGTTGAACTGCGCCATCTCGCGCGACAGGTCGGAAAGCTGGCGGTTCTCGTTCTGGAGGTAGCGCTGATTTTCTTCGAGAAAACGGAAGAGCGTCAGTATCTCGTCTGGGATGTCTTCCGGGGTGTTCTGCAACCGGCGCGCCAGCCGGATGTAGGCGGTGCGGACGCTGCGCCATTCGCGCTGATGACGCTGATTGAGCTTCTGCAAACGCTGGAAATCGCGCTGGCGTTCTTCGCTGTGCATCCGGGCGACCAGCAGCTCACTCAGTTCACCCATCAACCGATCCATGCGCGACACTGGGACGCGGATGCTCTCTTCGGCTGCCGGGAGCTGTACGGTCCCCAGGTCGCCGGTCTGCTTTTTGCGAACGGCCGGGCGGGTGGTGGTCGTCAGCCGTTTTTCGACGGCGGGCATGACGGTCACCTCGGCGATAGCGTCTGGTTCAAACGGTTCGATGTCTACTTCAGCTTCCGGTTCGGCAGGTGGCAGGGGCGGGGGCAGCGGAACTTCAGGCGGTACCTGCTTGACCTCGGCGGTATCGATGAGGGCAACAGCCTGTTCCAGACGGGCGACTGTGGTCGCCAGGATGTCAGTGCTGGTTTCAATTCGGTTCATCGTGTTCTGGATGATATCCAGCGCGCTGTAGAGCAAGTCACAGATTTCCGGTGTGAGCTGGCGTTTGCCTTTGAGGACCTGAGAAAAGATTTCCTCCAGGTAGTAGGCCAGCTTCTCGATGACGCCGATGCCGACGGCGCGCGCCGCGCCCTTCATGCTGTGCGCCAGCCGATTCATCTCGCGCAGCGATTCGGTCTCCGGGTTAGGTGTGACCTCGGCCTGGAGCAACGCGGCGTTGAGCTTCTGGAGGTAGTCACCGACTTCCACCCAGAAGATATTCAGCAGTTCGGTGTCATGTTGGGGCATACCGCTTATCTCAGGTGATTACAGATTCATCCCGCTCAGGACGGCATTGATTCGGCTGGCCGCATCGCGCAGGTTCTGGACATTGCCTTTGACCTGGACGGTGGTGTTCAGCGTTTCGGTTGTGGCTTTCTTGATGGTGCGCATGGCCTGGGTCAACTGATCCATGCCGATGGTCTGCTGCCGGGTGCTGGCGGCGATCTGCATAGCGGCCATAGCGGCCTCTTCAATCGCCTTGCTCAACTCACGGATCGATTCGCCGGCGCGGTTGACCAGGTTCTGCCCATGATCGACGCCCTTGCTGCCTTCTTCCGTCACCATGACAGCGGCGTTGGTGGCGCGTTGAATTTCGCCGAGGATTTCGCGCACCTGCACAGTGGCCTCGCGGTTCTGGTCGGCCAGATTGCGGACTTCGAGGGCGACAACAGCGAAGCCCTTGCCTTCCTCGCCAGCGCGGGCGGCTTCCACCGAGGCGTTGAGCGCCAGCATACGGGACTGGTCGGCCAGATTATTGACAGTGGCGATGATTTCGCCGATCTGCTGGGTGTTTTCGGAAAGCACCAGGATGTTGTCAGCGATGTCTTCCACCCGCTGACGGATGACGCCCATGCCGGAGACGGTCTGCTGCACCGCGTCGGTGCCAGCGCGGGAGAAGTTGACGGAGACCTGGGCGGTTTCGGCCACGCTCTGGGCACGCTCGGCCGTCTCGGTCACGGTGGCGCGGACTTCGTTGACGGTGGCGGTGGTCTCGGTGACGACGGCATCCTGTTCGTTCGCCATGCTGATCTGGCGCGAGACAGCCGTGAGGATTTCCTGAGTATCGGTATCGACCTGACGGATGGCGTCGCCGATTTCAGAGACGATGCCGCGCAGCCGATCCAGCATGCGGTTGATGGCCTCGCCTAACTGCCGCAGCATCCGTTCTTCATCGCTGCGCCCGCTGAGGCGGCTGACATCGAGACGGCGACGCATATCGCCCAACACAAACAGGTCGAGCGTTTCGACATAATGATCGAGGATCTGGTCAATCTGCGGGCGTGTTAGGTAATGGACGACTGTGCCGAAAATCCAGCCTCCGACCAGCGCCGCGACCAGCCACAGAAGGAAGCGTCCGCTATCCAGCATCCCCCCTAATGTAAGACCGAAGAGCAGCAGCGGCACAACAGCCGCCAATGCTACGGCCAGCGTCATCAGGCTGGTAGCCGAGAGCAGCAGGCGGTTCATGGCCCAGTTGCGTTCCCGTTTGGTCGAAACCCCTTCAAGCGGTGTCATACGCTTTCTCCCACAATCAGTCGTTCATCGGTCAAAATCTGGCTGACATTCAGCACGATCAGGCGGTTGGGTGTCACACCCTGGGCATAGGGCAGGTGTTCCAACGGGACAATCTGGTTGGTGTTGACGGTCTCGACGCCGTTGATGCGATGGGCCAGCAGACCCAGGCGCAGCTTGCGCGTCTGGATGATGATGACTTCTTCTGGCGTCATGACCTCATCGCTGCTATCCATATTGAAGAAACGTCGTAGATCCAGCACCGTCACGATCTGCCCACGCACGTTAATGACGCCGGGGTAGAAGTCTGGCACACCGGGAACACGGACGATGCGGGGCGATTCGCGCACGCCGCGCACGGCCATCACGTCCAGTCCATAGGTTTCCATACCGAGATCGAAAGTCACCAGTGTGAGGCTGTCCTCGCTGGGCATATCGGAGTCGCTGACCGGGGCGGCATACTGCTGGGCGCGCTGGCGCAGCCGTTCGACCTCTGCCGTACGGCGTCGGCTTTCGTCGTCCCAGTCCATGCTTTTCCAGATGGATTCCAATTCATGGGCATCTGACATAGGTTCTCGATCTCGCGTCAACCCTGTACCTGCCTGTACTATAGCATAAAGTCTTACGGCGATGCATTGAGGCTGATGTCGGTCTGCGCTGCAATCGTCAATGGCACTAATGGACTCAAGTGGACATACATCAGCGGCCTTGCCGCCGTTACCCTACCTTTAATCATCAGCATTCAGCAGTTTAAGGAATCAGGCAGTATGGACACCAACGGTTATCATGCCAACGGCAACAAAGAGACTGGCACCGAGACGGTCAAACGCGGACTGGCGCAGATGCTCAAGGGCGGCGTCATTATGGATGTGGTCACGCCGGATCAGGCCAAGATCGCGGAAGATGCCGGGGCTTGCGCGGTAATGGCGCTGGAGCGGGTGCCAGCCGACATCCGCGCCCAGGGCGGTGTGGCGCGGATGAGCGACCCGGATATGATTGAGGGCATCATCAACGCCGTCACTATCCCGGTCATGGCGAAGGCGCGCATCGGGCATTTTGTCGAAGCGCAGATTTTGCAGGCGCTGGGCGTCGATTATATTGATGAGAGCGAAGTGCTGACTCCGGCTGACGAGGAGCATCACATCAACAAGCACAAGTTCACCGTGCCGTTCGTCTGCGGCTGCCGTAACCTGGGCGAAGCGCTGCGACGCATTGCCGAAGGGGCGGCCATGATCCGCACCAAAGGCGAAGCGGGGACAGGGGATGTGGTGGAAGCGGTGCGCCATGCCCGCACGGTTCACAGCGAAATCCGTCGCCTGACGAGCATGGACGAGGATGAGCTGTATACCTTTGCCAAGAACATCCAGGCACCGTATGCGCTGGTCAAAGAGACGGCCGAGCTGGGGCGGATGCCGGTGGTCAATTTCGCGGCAGGCGGCGTGGCAACCCCGGCGGACGCAGCGCTGATGATGCAGCTCGGTGTGGATGGCGTGTTTGTCGGTTCAGGCATCTTCAAGAGCGGCGACCCGGCCAAACGCGCCAAGGCGATTGTCGAAGCCGTGACTCATTACAACGACCCGGACATCCTGGTGCGCGTCAGCCGCAACCTGGGCGAGGCGATGGTCGGGATCGCGGTAACGCCAGACAATGTAATTCTCGGTAAACGCGGCTGGTAAGCTAAACGTGTCGGCGCTGGCGGCGGTTGACCTCCGCCACGCCGATAATCTCGCCTCCCAGACCCAATAGACGCTTCTTCCCCATGAGCCGATGCAACATCTGATTGATAGCGCGGGTCTCCTGGTTCCAGAATACTTGCAACGTAAGCTGTGCCAGTTCTTCCAGCGATGTCTGCTGCATGGTCACGGCCTGCTGTGCTTCAATCGTTTGTGACTGCAAGCCGATGCGCGTAGAGCGCATGTTTCGCAGGCGGGTGTTGATCTGAGTCAGTTCTTCGTCATACAACGATTGTAATTCTTCCCCGGCGCTCATCTGCCGCCGGATGAGATTGCGGGCTTGCTCCTCCAACGCCACAATTTCATCCGAGAGGGCGTTCAGCCTGGCGAGCGAATCTTTCCTCGGATCGGACTCGAGCGTGAAGATGTCGGTGGTGTTTTGCTCCAACATCTGCCGCAAGTAGCCATCCATTCGATCAATAATCTTGCGCTCGTTGATGACCCGCCGGTTATCACAATCCGGAAACTTGGGTGAGAATCTTGCGCGGGCTGCCGGGCAGATCAAAGCGCGATACTTCCCATTGACGAACGTTGCCAGGAAACTGCCACACTCGGCGCAGACCCCCAAGCCGCTAAAGCGATGTGTGCGTTGCGGATCGGATTTGCCTTGGATATGTTCCGAGCGCCGCCGGATCTCCGCACGTATCAGGTCTGCCAGTTCATCTTCCCACACAGGTGGATGCGTATTGCGGAAGATGACCGTGCCTTCTGGTGCCGGTAGGCTGTCATCGTAGACCCAGGGGCCATTCTTGTAGCCGTTCTTGCTGTTGGTATTGCAGTGAAAGCGGGCGATATGTCCCCAGAACAACGGCTTCATCAACAGGCGATACATGTAGTGGCAATAGTATGGTTTGCCATCGTCATTCACATGCCCGAACCGCTGATACAGGTTCTGCTCCATCAATTGCCAGGAGACACCCTCCAGAATCAGCCCGGCAAGGTCATCCCACAGGCGGCGTTTGTCTTCGTTGACTTCCAGCCGTAAGGCACGTCCTGTTTTGAGATCACGCACCAGTCGATGCGAGATGGGTAGGCGGCTGGAGAGCGGCAATCCACGCTGAGCACGGGCATTCATGGCGTCATTCCGCGCTTTGACCAGTCGATCAATATCACCGGCGGCCTTGTAACCTGCCATCGCAATCCACATGCGATGGTTGCGCTCGTCAATCCAGCCGTCGATCAACGAGTAGATGCGGGCGTCAATGTCGATGGTGCGCTCGACCACATAAGCATGAAGTGCCTGTGTCCGTGCGAAGCGTTCGCCATCTCGCACAATCAGAATGTCGAAATCGCGGGCTTCCCAATGCGCCAGCAACCGATAGAAGGCATCAATGCCCTCCTTGCCTGCATCTGCTGCCAGGTCATGAAAGTCGATGTAGCGGCGACTGTGACCCGGCACGCGCAGGATATCGATAACCTGCCATTCGTTCCGGGCGCAGAGCGCCCGCGCATCGGACTCCTGTTGGGGAAGGCTGATCTTATCTGGTTCATTCTGTGCGCGAGAGGACACCGCGCACCATATCAAGGCACGGTTCATGAATCACGGCTCCCAGATTCAGAATCAATTGCGCGATACTGCCACTCGTATCCGATGGGGCCATGACGCGCCACCTGTCGCTGCTCGATCAGCTCGGCTTCTGTCAATTTCCCCAATAGCGCAAAATCCCATTTGTTCAGGGCGGTTTTCTGCGCCAGCTTCGCTAATTCGGTGCGATTGACCCAACCTTCGGCAGCACGCAATACATCGAGTAGATGCTGCGCCTGGGGAGTCAGAGAAGGGGAGTTGCTGTCCACCATGAGCCTATCGCTATTGCCGGGATATACCTGCGGGTACACCTGTGAGTATATCGCACGCTTTTCGATGTGGTCAAGCATTAGGCACACCTCACTTTGGTTGATTGGTGCGGGATAGTCGCCATAGATCGCGCAAGACTCTAGGGTCGCCACTGAAGACAGCCTTGAGCTGTTCTTCCGTGAGTGGCGTTCCGGCTGGCGGCAGTGGGGTAAAGCTCTCGCGCAGACTCGGATGGATGCGATCTTCCAGTTCCTTTGGGACGAGGGTATCGCACCCATCAGCTTCAGGCGGAATTTGTGGTTTATGGGGTGTGGGCGAATTCACTGGCTACTCCTCAGTACACATGAGAGTACACAGCGTAGCAAAGTCGGTGAGGCAAACCCCTGGAAGATTCCGGTTTTGGGTTAGGAATCTTCCAGGTCTTCTGAAATGTCTTTTCAGGAAGTGGATCGTTTAGTAGCACAGATGGGGCTATAGAGGTCTAGCTTTGTCACATTCATCTATCGAAAAAAGAAGTCCTGTCAAAGATAATGAAAACACGTCCTCAAACAGTGAAATAGACTTGGTATATCCACGCAAACTTGATATACTCTCCTCTGCGAATCCGCATGGTTACACTGTATTTCATCAGGTCCATGTAAAGCCTGATGTTACCGGGTTCGAAAGCCTGATCGATTGGTTGTTTTTATCATGTTCATCGTACCTACGTCGGTCAACAACCGCACCTTCCACGAGCGCCTGCTGGATGCCCATTCAGGCTGGGCAATTGTGGATGACAACCGCCTCCCCAGGTCGATCTAATCCCGCTTTTTCGATTCCGGTTCTCTGAATAGGGTTGATTGTCCCTATTCAGGAAACCATGTTCTGTCAAACTGATCCATGAGATCAGTTCACCTTCATGCTATTGCCATTTTAACCGAGTCATTGGAGTTCAACGCATGGACATTGCGCTCATTGCGGCTGTTCCATTTCTGCTGGCGCTGGTCATGCTCGGCCTGCGCGACCGGGCCAGGCCGCCCCTGCACGGCGGTCTGTTGACGGTTGCGCTGGGTGGGCTGTGTATCTACGGACTGGCACAGCTACCTGCCGTCACCCAGCAACCGCAACTTTACCGCCTAGACTGGGTGCCGCAGATCGGGCTGGCGCTCTCCTTCTATCTGGATGGACTGGCATTGCTGTTCGTCATCCTCATCACTGGAGTTGGTGCGGTCATCACGTTCTACAGCGGCAGCTATTTTGAGGAAGGACGGGACTCCGGGCGCTTCCTGGCGTTGCTGATGGCTTTCACCGGGGCCATGCTCGGCCTGGTAACGGCTGGTAATGTGCTGACGCTCTTTATCGCCTGGGAACTGACCAGCATCATCTCCTTCCTGCTCATCGGCTTTTACGGCGATGAGAAAGCCCGCAAAGGTTCGCTCCAGGCATTGCTGGTCACAGGCGGCGGTGGATTGGCGCTGCTGGCTGGCTTGCTGCTCCTGGCGGCGGTTGCTGGTTCCGCCGAGCTTTCGACCATCCTGACCAGCGGTGACCTCCTTCGCCAGCATCCTTGGTACGGGGCGATTGCCGTGCTGATTTTCATCGGCTGCTTCAGCAAAAGCGCCCAATGGCCGCTGCACTTCTGGCTACCGGGTGCCATGACCGCGCCGACCCCGGCCAGCGCCTTCTTGCACTCAGCGACGATGGTCAAGGCGGGCATCTATCTGCTGGCACGGCTGCAACCGGCGCTGGGGGAAACCGCGCTCTGGCAGGTGGCACTGGTCGGTTTCGGACTCATCACTCTGCTGATCGGTGCGGCACTGGCGTTGCGGCAGACTGACCTAAAAGGCTGCCTGGCCTATTCAACCGTCAGCCAACTGGGTGCGCTGGTCGCGCTGATCGGGCTGCCGGGAGGCGAAGGCATCAAGGCGGCAATGGTCGGTATCCTGGCACACGCGCTGTATAAAGGCGCACTGTTCCTGACCGTCGGCGCTGTGGATCATGCCACTGGCACCCGCGACCTGACCAAGCTAGGCGGGCTGCGCCTGACGATGCCTGTCTTCGCGCTGGTCACGCTCATCTCTGGCCTATCGATGGCGGGGGTACCGCCCTTGTTTGGCTTTGTGGGCAAAGAACTGCTGATCGAAGCCTCATTGAAGACTCTGCCCATGCTGGTCACACTGGCCGTGGTGATCGTCAGCGCCGCGCTGACGGTAGCGATGGCCTTCATCCTGTTCTGGGATGTCTTTATGGGCAGGGCGCTGCAACCGCATCACCATGACCACGACACCCATCACTTCCATGCACCTAGCCGCTGGATGGCTGCCGGGCCACTGGCGATGGCGGTACTATCGATTGGGCTGGGTGTGGGCATCGCGCCACTGGTGACGCCGTTGGTGCAGCCCGCAGTGGGCAAACCCATCAACCTGTATCTATTCCCACCTGGTGGCATCAATCAAGCGTTCATCCTCAGTATGATCGCGCTGGTGGGCGGGGCGGTCATCTTCGCTACCCGCTCGTTCTGGCGAGCCTGGACTCTGCCGACCTTGCCGACTGGTACTGCTATCTATCAAAGCATGGTCAGCGGTGTAGAGTGGTGCGCCGATCAACTGCTCAAGTCGCAGAACGGACGGATTCGTCATTACCTGATCGTTATCTTGCTGGCGGTGATCGCGCTCATGTCAGTGGCGGGATTGCAGAACGCCGTCGATTTCTCCCGACTGAACCTGGAAATCAGGGGGGCAGCGGATGTTCTAAAGATTGTCCTGATTGGGCTGGCGCTGGGGGCCACCCTGACCAGTATCCTGTTCAAGAAGCATCTGTTGGCGGCGCTGGCGCTGGGTGTGGCGGGCTACAGCATTGGTGGGCTGTTCCTGCTGGAGCCAGCGCCTGATGTGGCGCTGGTGCAATTCCTGGTGGAGACAATTGCCACCGTACTCATCATCATGATCCTCGTCCGCACCAGCGAAACGGAACGGGCGGAAGCCATGCAGCAGTTGTGGAGTGGATCCCGCGCCAGCCTGTGGCGGGATATCCTCATCGCCGGGGCGGTGGGTGTGGGCGTGACCCTGTTCGCACTGGCGGCGGTCGCCAGCCGACCGGATTCGCAAACCGTCGCCACCTGGCATCTGGAAAACGCCCTGCCGGAAACCGCTGTCAATGATGTGGTTGCCAGCATCGTGACGGACTTCCGGGGCATGGATACACTCATCGAGATCAGCGTCTTCGGGATGGCGGCGTTGGGTGTGTTGACCTTGCTGGCGGGCAAGCGCAGCACCGAGAGCAAAGAGGCCGCCCCGGCAGAGGCGACCCCACCACAACCGCAATACACCTTCGCTTTCTCCGATGCACTCAACCGGACGGCAGCGCGGGTCGTGCTGCCGGTGGCGCTGCTGATCGCCTTCGCCCACATTCTGTATGCCGGGGCCGCGCCGGGTGATGGTTTCACTGCCGGGGTGATTGCTGGGCTAGCGGTAGCGTTATGGTACATCGTCTTTGGCTATGAAGGCGTGCGCGAACAACTGCGCTGGCTCCATCCGGCGGCCATGATCGGCATCGGACTCACGATGGCGCTGGTCAATGCCGCCCTTCCACTGCTATTCGGGCGGGACTTTTTTGCCTTCACGCTGCTGCCGGTTGACCTGCCTGCCAGCATCAAACTGGCTTCGACCACAATCTTCGAGGTCGCCATCTTTCTGACTGTCTTCGGCGGCATCAGCGCCATTATGGAGGCGCTGACACATCCCAAAGAGGTGGAAACCCTATGAATGTCATCTTCGCAGTTGCTACTGGGGTGATGTTTGCCCTGGGGGTGTTCCAGTTGCTCCGGCGCGACCTCATCAAGGTGGCGATGGGCTTTTACATCCTGTTCACCGCCATCAACTTCCTGCTGCTGGCGGTGGGTGCCTTTGATGGCGAACGCGCTCCCTATGTCAATGCTGCTAACGTGGTTGATGGCGGTCAACCGAGCGACCCCCTAGTGCAGGCGCTCATCCTGACGGCTATCGTCATCAGCTTTGGTTCGTATGCGCTGCTGACCGCGCTGATTGCGGTAGCCTCCCGCCGCTTCCGCACGGTCAATACCGACGGCATCGACCGTCTTCAGAAGTAGGTACTTATGAATATCCTGGTACTGGGAACGGTGTTTCTGCCGTTGGCCGGGGCGGCGCTGGGGCTGTTGGTGGCCCGGAACCTGAAGGTGCAGCACTGGCTGGGTCTGGCAGCAGGGGTAGGTGCCTGGCTGTGCAGCCTGGGCGTGCTGGCGGCTAATCTGGAAAGCGGCCCACAGCTCTACCGACTGGGTGGCTGGCCTACCCCCTTCGGCATTGTACTGGTAGCGGATTTGCTATCGGCGTTGTTCGCGGTCATGTCCACGACAGTGGTGGCGGCGGGCATCCTCTACGCCCTGGGCTGCAAGGACAAAGTTGTAAGTGTGCCAACCTTCATGCCGCTGTTCCTGTGCATGGGGGCGGGGCTGAACGGCGCACTCTATACCGGGGACATCTTCACCATGTTCGTCTTTATCGAACTGATGGTAATCGCCTCGGTCATCCTGGTCGCCATCAGCGATAACCGCCTGGGGTTGGAAGCCGCCATCAAGTATCTGCTCATCAGCAGCATGGGGACACTGTTCTTGCTGATTGGCATCGGTGCGCTCTACGCCACTTTCGGCACGCTGACGATGGCAGACATCGGGCGGCTGCTCTCCAGCGGGGAACGTCCGCTTTTGGCACAGGCCGCCGCCATCATGCTGACGTGTGCTTTCCTGCTTAAGAGCGCTGTCTTCCCCTTCCACTTCTGGCAGCCGGATTTCCACACGACTGCCCCCACGCCGGTGCATTCGGTGCTGTCCTCGGTAGTGGTCAAGGTGGGCATCTACGGCTTGATCCGCCTGATTACGCTCATGTTCACGGCGGAAGCCCAACTGGTGGAAACGCTGCTGCTGGTGCTGGGTGTGATCGGCATCTTCTTCGGCAGCCTGGGCGCACTGCGGACGTATGACGCCAAGCGTCTGCTGGCATACTCCACCTTCGGGCAGATCGGCTTCATCCTGGTCGGCATTGGCTGGGGGACACCGCTGGCGCTGGCGGGGGCGCTGGTTTACGCTGTCAATCACAGCTTCATCAAGTCCGCGCTGCTGATGATTACCGGGGCCATCTCCAGCCGCACCATCGGCAAGACCTCCCGTCTGACCGAGATCGGCGGGGTAGGTCACAAGCTCGTCTATACCAGTGGCCTCTACTTCCTGGGTGGGATGGCATTAGCGGGAGTACCACCCTTGAACGGTTTCATCAGCAAGGTGGCGCTCATCCAGGGCGGGATTGGCGCGGAAGGCTGGCTGGTGCTCGGTCTGGCAGTCGGCGCAGGCATGATTACCCTGCTCTACATGATGCGAACCTGGCAGCTCATTTTCCAGCAGGAGCCAGACGAATACACCAAAACCAAACCGACCGGGGATAGCCAACTGGCACCCAGCCTGTTGATCGGCCTGTGCATCGGCCTGGGATTATTCGCCACCCCGCTGATTGACCTGGCGAACCAGGTGGTCGCCCAGCTTGGCGATCCGCAAATCTATATCCGTGCGGTTTTAGGAGGCTGAAGCCATGCTCTACTATCTGCTGCTGACGGTGGTCTTCGCTGTCATCTGGATGATTGTCACCGCCCAGTTTAATCCCGGCGGCTTCCTCATTGGCTGCATCATCGGGCTGGGACTGGTATTAATTCAACGGCCCGCTATTCCGCCATTGCGACTGGCTCGGCTCCCCCGGCAGATGATGGCTGCCGTGTTGTATGTGCTGACGTTGTTCCGCGATATTGTCCTGTCCAGCATAGATGTCGCCCGGCGTGCGCTGGCCCCGGACATGCGCCTGAAGCCGGGCATCATCGCTGTTCCAGTAGGTGATCCGCAGGGGCGGGAGGTGGTAGCTGCCCTGGCCGCCCACAATATCACCATCACACCGGGGGAACTGGTGGTCGATTTCGATACTGAAAGCCGCGTCATGTACGTTCACTGCCTGGATGTGGAGCAATCCGCCGTCGGGGCGGAAGCTGCTGAAAAACGTCGTGTGACCCGCCTGCGTGATCTGTTAGGAGATGACCTGTGAACCCAACTTTTGTGCTGCTCATTCAGGCGGCGCTCATCTTTATGATTGTATTGCTCTTCCCGGCAGTCTACCGTTTGGTGATCGGCCCGACGCCCAGTGACCGTCTGCAAGCCACCGATACCCTGACGACGCTCCTGATTGGCATCATCGTGCTGTTGGGATTGGTACAGGGCAGCAGCCTGGTGATTGATGTGG